>NZ_MQUR01000127.1 GCF_001953875.1 Streptomyces amritsarensis | reverse complement strand
GGCCCCGCCCCGACAGACCCGCCCGCCGCGGCCCGATCGGCGGGCGCAGCCCCGACAGGCCCGGCCGGCTCGGCGAAGCCGGACTGCCCGAAGGACCGGTTTGGCTCCGCACCGCCCCGTACGGCGGGTACGGCCGGCTCAGAGGCATCCGACGGCTGCGTGGACTGCGGCCGTTCCCCGGATCGGAACGGCGCATCGGCCGCAGCCTGCCGGGCGGACCCGGCCGGCTCGGCGTCTCCGGACTGCCCGGAGGGCCGGTCCGGCTCGGCGGCACCGGGCCGCGCGGCGGGTACAACCGGCTCGGCCGGGGCGGCGTGGGCGCGCGGCCCAGCCGGTTCGCCTGACACCGCCGGGGCGGCGGCGTCAGCCGGGTCAGACGGCGAGGTCGGCATGGCCGGTTCCCTCCTGGGTGGTGACGGCGTCGCCCGGCCGGGCGGGGACCAGGCAGGCGCGCTGGTTCGGTAGGCCGTTGACGGTGACGAGGCAGTCGTAGCAGCTGCCGATCCCGCAGAAGGCGCCGCGGGGCGCGCCGGCCTCGCGGGTGGTCCGCCAGGCGAGGATCCCGGCGGCCCAGAGCACCGCGGCGACGCTCTGGCCCTCCAGGGCGGGCAGTTCCCGGCCGTCGAAGTCGACCGTGAAGCGGGCTTGCGGGCTGCCGCCCACCAGGGAGCGGGGGCTGCGCATCAGGGGGTCCTCCTCGGGTGGGTTGCGCCGCACCGCGGGCAGTGGTGTGGGGCCGGGGCGGGGCACCGGGCGGTCCGGTCCGGCCCCGCCGGGTGCGCACGGGCCGCGGCGGTCGGCGGCTGCCCGGGCCTCACGCCGGCCCGCCTTCGGCTCCCGCCGCGCCGGTGCCGAAGCGGTCCGGGCGGAAGGGGTGCGCGGGCAGCGGGAGTTCGGTCCCCGTCAGCGCGGCGGCGATCATCAGCCCGGTGGCCGGGGCCAGGCCGATGCCGGCGCCCTCGTGGCCGCAGGCGTGCAGCAGGCCGGGCCGGCGGGGGTCGGGGCCGATCGCCGGGAGGTGGTCGGGCAGGTAGGGGCGGAAACCGTGGTAGGTACGCAGGACCCGTACGTCGGACAGTACGGGGAAGAGCGCCGCCGCCTGGGCGGCCAGCCGTCGCAGCGCCTCGGTCGACAGGCTCCGGTCGAAGCCGACCCGCTCGCGGGTGGCGCCGATCAGGACCGGCCCGGAGGGGGTGCCCTCGACCACGGCCGAGGACTGCAGGGCGGCCGAGCCGCTGGCGACGTCCGCGATGTAGTCGGCGGCGTAGACCTTGTGGCGGACCACCCGCGGCAGCGGTTCGGTCACCAGGACGAAGCCGCGGCGTGGAAGGACCGGCAGGTCGGTGCCGGCCAGCGAGGCGATGTGCCCGCCCCAGGTGCCGGCCGCGTTCACCACGGCGGGGGCCAGGAGTTCGCGGCGCGGCGTGCGGACCCCCCGTACGGCGTCCCCGTCCAGCAGGACCTCCGTCACCTCCTCGCCGAGGTGGGTCTCGGCGCCCGAGGCGGCCAGCAGCCGGGCCGCGGCCTGCGCCGGCTGGACCTGCGCGTCCTGCGGGTAGTGGAATCCGCCCGCGAGACCCGGGGCCAGGTGCGGCTCCAGGTCGTGCAGGGCGTGCGCGGGCACCTCGACCGCGTCGACCCCGGCCGCGCGCTGCCCCTCGGCGAAGGCGCGCAGGGCCTTCACGGTGGCCTCGTCCGGCGCGACGACGAGCCCGCCCTTGGGCTCGTACTCCACCTCCGGCGGGAGGACCGCGGCCAGCTCGGTCCACAGCCGCGTGGAGAGAAGGGCGAGGTCGAGCTCGGGACCCGCCTCCTTGTCGGAGACGAGCAGGTTGCCTTCGCCGGCACCGGTGGTGCCGCCCGCGACCGGTCCGCGGTCGACCACGGCCACGGAGAGTCCGGCGCGGGCCGCGTAGTAGGCGCAGGCCGCTCCGACGACGCCGGCGCCGATGATCACGGCGTCCAGGGAGTGTCTCTTGAGCACGACAGTAATATGTCACATTCTTTAGTGGCTGCCCAGACCGGTCCCGCACCCTCCTCAGGTGCGGGACCGGTCCGGTGTCCGTCAGCTGCGCAGCGGCCCTTCACAGCTGTAGTTCGAGGTCGCGGCGACCTTGTTGCTCCAGATCTCCGGCGGGCCGAAGGAGCAGTTCATGTCGGCGAGGTTGTTGGAGGCGGCGCCCGCCCGGTCGAGGATGAAGTAGTCGACCGTCTCCGACATGTCCTTGAAGTTCTGGTCGTCGCTGCGCCAGTTCTTCAGGTTCGCGGTGATCCGGCCCGTACAGGTGAAGCGGCGCTTGCCGGGGTCGCCGTTCTCCACGCAGTCGGGGGTGTTGTAGGTGGCCGTGGCGAAGGCCGACTTGACCGAGGCGAGCGCGGAGTCGCGCAGCTGGTCGTTGGGGGTGAAGGCGGTGTTGGGCACGAAGAGCTGGTCGACCTTGGCGATCTGCGCGTCCAGGAAGCGGTCGTAGTCGCGCTGGAGGTAGGTGTCCGCGCCCAGCCGGTGGCGCCAGGCGTCGTACGCCGCCACGTCGTTGTTGCGCAGGTGGGTGTACATCTCGCGCAGCAGCGAGGGCTTCTCGGTCCACAGGAACTCGAAGAAGGTGCCGGCGTAGCTGTAGAAGCGGAATCCGTCGCCGTCGTAGGTGGCGTTCAGCAGCTGCTCGACGCTCATGCGCGGCCCGCCGCCGGCCGTGTCACTGATGATGCTCTTCACGAGGGACTTGCGGACGGCGATGCCGTTGTCGCGGGTGGCGCCGTCGAAGAACTCGGCCGTGCCCTCGTCCATGGCGGTCGTGCGGTCGCCCTCGTACCAGGGGCCCTGGCCGAAGAAGCCGTGGACGGCGAAGCGGCCGTTGAGGTAGTGCGTGTACTCGTGGCGGAACAGCTCCTCGAGGGTGAGTGAGGAGTCCTGCGGGACGCGGCGCTGGTAGGTGTAGAAGGTGGCGCCGTTCTCGATGTAGATGCCGCCGTTGTTGGTGTCGTAGCCGGTCAGGATGGGGTGGTAGTTGACGTAGTCGGCACGGGAGCCGTAGAGCACGATGTTCAGGGTGTCGTTGGGGTCGCCGGCGAGCGGCTGGTCGGTGCCCAGGACGCGGTGGTACTGGGCCTTGACCTGCTTGCTGGCGTAGTAGAGCTGGTCGACGGTGGCCCGGTCCAGGCCGGTGCGGACCTTGATGGCGCCGTTGTCGTAGGTGTAGGTGTAGGGGAAGATCCGCTTCTCGATGTCCTCCTTGCACACCCCGTACGGCTTGCAGGCCTCGTAGAAGTTGAGCCAGGACACGACCTTGGCCCACGGCTCGCTGCCGTCGCCGAAGCCGGCCTTCAGGGGGCCGAGCATCGCACCGAGGTCGGCGACGATCTGGTCGCGCAGGCCCTCGACCTGGCCGAAGCGGGCGTACTCGCTGAGCGCGTCGCGCACCACCCAGGCGTTGGCCGTGCCCTTGAGGTGCGTGTAGCCGGCGAAGGCCTTGAAGGCGGCGCGGTAGGCGGGGTCGGCGGCCACCGCGGCGTGGAAGGCGGTGTCCTGGTTGCCCGGGTAGACGCCGAGGTAGTTGGTGGAGAGCGCGGCGAGCACGGCGCCGGCCCAACCGGGGTCGAGGTGGGTGGCCGGGTGGGCCGGGTCCATCGTGGCCAGGACCTTCTTCACCAGGCCCAGCTGGTGCTGGCGCAGGCCGGGGCCGGCGGCGTAGAGGGCCTCGCGCAGGGTGCGGGCGTTGGTGGGGGTGACGTCGAAGGTCCGCGCCGCGTTGCCGTAGTCGTCGATGGCCTTGCGTATCGCGGCGGTGGTCGGGGCGTCGGTGACGTCGATCTCGTCGCGTGAGAAGTCGTGGTAGGCGACGGCGTGCAGGTAGGTGAACATCTCCTCCAGGTGCGAGGAGTTGCGGCCGTCGTGCGCGGCGGCCAGGGCGGAGATCCGGCGGGAGACCGCCTGGACGTGCGCGTCCGACATCACGGGGGCCAGGCGGGCGTCCCAGGTCCAGATCAGGCCGCGCAGGCAGCCGTCGGCCAGCACGGCCTGGTCGGCGAGGAAGTCGGCGAACTGCTCGGGCGTGAGCCTGGTGATCCCGTCGAGGGCGCAGGGGACGCCCGCGGCGACGCTCCTCGCGGTGGGGGCCGACGCGGCCGCCCGGCCCCGCTTCTCCAGCTCCTGCGCGGCCGCGCTGGCGGGGGCCGCGCCGGGGACCTGGCCGGAGATGTTCAGGCCGCCCGGGGCGGGGGCGGGAGCCGGGGCGTTGTCCTTCGCGTCGGCGAAGCGGTCGACCTCGTCGAACGGATTCCCCGTGGGGCCGTGGGCCGCGGTGGCGGGGGCGGCGGCCGGGGCGCCGGTGAACGCGGCGGGGGCCGCGGACTCGGCGGCCTGCGTGGTGCCCTGTGCCGCGGTGGCGAGAAGCGTCACCGCCACGGCGGAGGCGAGGAGGGAAGAGCGCACAGCTCTGTGCTTGAGCACCGAGAACTCCTGTTCGGAGAGGGTGAGGTGGGGGGTGGTGCGTGAACTGCCCTGCGTCACGCGGCGTTTGACGGGGATTAACGTGCCGCGGTGTGAGCTGTAACATAGTAATGTGAAATTGCACTGACAAGACCTGTGCGCCCACCAGTTCGCGTCTTCCGTGAAGGAGCCCCCGTGACCGACTCCCCCGCCCGCCTCAACACGGGCAGCCACGACCGTCCGGTGTCACCGGAGTTGTCCCGGTTCATGGCGGGCGGCTGGGCCGCCTCCCCGCTGCCCGCCTCCGCACGGGTCGCGGCCCACGACGTCACCCCGGCCCGCCGGGCCCGGCTCTCGGCCCGCTTCCCCGGCGAGCGGCTGATCATCCCGGCCGGCGAGCTGAAGGTCCGCTCCAACGACTGCGACCACCGGTTCCGCCCGCACAGCGCGTACGCCTGGCTGACCGGGCTCACCGGCGAGGACCAGGCCGGCCACGTCCTGGTCATGGAGCCCTCGGGCCCGCACGCCCACGAGGCCGTGCTCCACCTGCGGCCCCGCTCGCCGCGGGCGGACGGGGACGGGGAGTTCTACCGGGACCGCCGGTACGGGGAGTTCTGGGTGGGGCGCCGCCCGGACCTGGCGGAGGCGGAGCGCCTCACCGGCATCCGCTGCGCGCACCTGGACTCCCTCGGCGCACCGGAGGGCCGCCACGCGGCCGACGACGCGGAACTGGCCGCGGCGCTCTCGGAGTTGCGCCTGGTCAAGGACGCCTGGGAGGTCGAGCAGCTCCAGCTGGCCGTCGACCACACGACCGCGGGCTTCGAGGACGTCGTACGGGCCCTGCCGCGCGCACTGGCGCACCCGCGCGGGGAGCGCTGGATCGAGGGGGTCTTCGGCCTGCGCGCCCGCGCCGAGGGCAACGGCACCGGCTACGAGACGATCGCCGCGTCGGGCGCCCACGCGTGCACCCTGCACTGGATCCGCAACGACGGCCGGCTGGACGGGAACGAACTGCTCCTCCTCGACGCGGGCGTGGAGACGGACACCCTCTACACCGCGGACATCACCCGCACCCTCCCGCTGTCGGGCCGCTTCTCGCCCGTCCAGCGGCAGGTCTACGAACTGGTCCTGGCCGCCCAGGAGGCGGGCATGGCGGCACTGCGGCCGGGGGCGAGCTTCGGCGACTTCCACCGGGCCGGCATGCGGGTGATCGCCGAGGGGCTGGCCGAGTGGGGCGTGCTGAAGAACGCGGAAGGCGACCTGCACCGGCGGTACACGCTGTGCAGCAGCGGCCACATGCTCGGGCTCGACGTGCACGACTGCGCGAAGGCGCGGGCGGAGACCTACCTGGACGGGGTCCTGGAGGAGGGCCAGGTCCTGACGGTGGAACCGGGCCTGTACCTCCAGCCCGACGACGAGACCCTCCCGGCCGAGCTGCGGGGCATCGGCGTCCGCATCGAGGACGACCTGGTGATCACGGCGGACGGCGCCCGCCTGATGTCGGGCGCGCTGCCGCGCACGGTCGCGGGGATCGAGGACTGGATGGCCCGCCTCCTGGAGGACCATCACGCCTGAACCAGTGGGGTGTACTAGCGGTACACCCCACTGGTGCGTATCATGAGTGCATGCCACTTCCCCGTTTCGACCGCCTGCCCGCCGAGCGCCGGGAGCACATCCTGGGAGCCGCGCGGCGGCACTTCGCCGAACACGGCGCCGAAGGCGCCTCCTACAACAAGATCATCGAGGCCGCCGGGGTCTCCAAGACCGCCGCCTACCACTACTTCGACGGCCGGGAGGACCTCCTCAACGCCGTACTCGACGGGGTCCTGGGCCGCCTGCTCGACGCGCTCGGCCCCTGGGAACCGGCCCACGACGAGGACGACTTCACCGCCCGGTTCGCCGCCGGCTCCACCGCCCTCGCCACCCACCTCGGCGGCCACCCCGACGACCTGGCCCTCGCCGACGCCGCCATCGGCCGCACCTGCGGCGGCCCGTGGCTCGACTGGTTCGGCGCCCTGGTCGCCGACGGCCGCCGACTCGGCCTGATCCGCGCCGACGTGGACCACGACCTGATGGTCTCGGCGACCGCGGCGGTCATCCGCGCCGCCGACGCCTGGGCCCTCGCCCGCATGACGACCGCCCCCGGCACGGGCGATCCGGGGGCGCAGCTGTGGACCCTGCTGTGCGGCCTGTGGGGCGCGCCGGCCGCCGGACAGGAGCCGAACGATGCGCACTGACCTGCGGATCTCCTGGGACATACCGGCCACCCCACCCGGCCTCGCCGGCCGCCTGGAACGCTTCATGGGACCGGGGAAGTCCCGTTCCGAGAACGTGGTGGAAACCGTCGGGCTCCTCGGCTGCGCGCTGCTGCTGGCCGCCGGGGTGTGGTCCTCGGGGGCGGCGCGCGACTGGTCCACCGCCCAACTCGTCGTGGTGGCCCTGGCCGGACTCGACCTGATCGGCGGAGTCCTGACCAACGCCACCAACGCCGCCAAGCGCTGGTACCACCGGGCCGACCCCGCGGCCCGCCGCGCACGCCTGCTGTTCGTCTCCGCACACCTCGTCCACCTCGCCGCCATGGGGCTCTTCGTCCTGGACGGCGACCTCGACTGGACGCTGGGCAACGCCGCACTGCTCCTCGGCGGCGCGGCGGCCGTGGAGTTCGCGCCCGTCCACCTGCGGCGGCCCGTGGCGATGGCCGTGCTGATGGCGGCCGTCCTGGTCAACCTGTTCTGGCTGCCGGTGGCGACAGCGCTCGCCTGGTTCGCGCCGCTGTTCTTCCTCAAACTGCTCGTCTGCCACCTCGTACCGGAGGCCCCGCTGGAGGGGGCGGCGCGCGATGCCTGAGCCTTCCTGGCGGATCGACACCGACCCCGATCCGGTCGCCTGCGCCGACCTGCTGGCCTCCGCGTTCGCCCGGGAGCCCGCCGTCTCCTGGATCTGCGGCGACTCGGCCACCGCACGCACCCACTGGTTCCGCAGCACCCTGCGCACCCACGCCGGCCTCGCCGGGGCCCGGCGCGCGGCGCTCGTCGGGCCGGACGGCCGCCTCCTGGCCGCGGCCGTCCTCACCCCGCCGGGCGCCACCCCCTCGGCCGCCGCCCGAGCCGGCTGGGCGGCCCGCACCGTACGGCACTGCGGGCCCCGTGCCCTCGGCCGGACGCTGCGCTACCTGCGCGCCACCGAAGCAGGCGCGCCGCCGGGCTCCTGGACGCTGGAGTTCATCGGGGTCCGCCCGGACCTGACCGGCCGCGGAGCCGGCCGCGTCCTCCTGGACCACGTCCTGTCCACCGCGCACGACACCTACCTGACTACGGCCGACCCGTCGAACGTCCCCCTGTACGGCCACTTCGGCTACACCGCCCTGCGCGAAACCCGGCTGGGCCCGCTGACGATCACCTCGATGACCCGCCGCTAGGCCGTGCCGGGCGGTATGGGGGGCAAAGCGGTTCCCTTCGCAGGGGGCGAAGCGGGACAGGCCGGGCCGGTACGTTCCGCCGCCGAACCGGATCCAGGCTGCCCCGGGTCGGCCCGCAACGGTGCGGGCCGGCCGCGGTGCCGCGCAGGGGTATCTCCTCGGCTCGGCGCCCGCGAGCGGGGCGGGGTCGCCCCGAGGTCGAGGCTCCGGCCGGCCCGGGGCGTGCCAGTCGGGCGGGATACGGGCTCGGTGCGGGCGGGTCGCGGTGCCGGGCAGGGGTATCTCCTCGGCTCGGCGCCCGCGAGGTGTCTCGGCCGTGAGCGGTGGTAGCGCGCTCGTCCTGCGGGGACACCCCTCCCCGTCCCCACTCCAGCAGTACAAGCCCGGTCCCCGGAAGGGCATTCAGGCCGGGCCAATGGTCTCGCAGAGCGGGCGGGGGCGGGGTCGCCCCGAGGCCGACGCTCTGGCCGGCCCGGGGCGTGCCCGGCGGGCGGGATACGGGCTCGGTGCGGGCGGGTCGCGGTGCCGCGCAGGGGTATCTCCTCGGCTCGGCGCGTGCGGGGTGTCTCGGCCGTGAGCGGTGGTCGCGCGCTCGTCCTGCGGGGACACCCCTCCCCGTCCCCACTCCAGCAGTACGAGCCCGGCTCCGGGAAGGGCATTCAGGCCGGACCGTGCCTCGCGGTGTGGGCGGGGGCGGGGTCGCCCCGAGGCCGAAGCTCTGGCCGGCCCGGGGCGTGCCCGGCGGGCGGGATACGGGCTCGGTCCGGGCCGGTCGCGGTGCCGCGCAGGGGTATCTCCTCGGCTCGGCGCCCGCGAGCCATCACGGCCATCAGCGGTGGTCGCGCGCTCGTCCTGCGGGGACACCCCTCCCCGTCCCCACTCCAGCAGTACGAGCCCGGTCCCCGAAGGGCATCCCGGCCGGGCCATGGCCTCGCAGTGTCGGCACCGCGGGGCCGTGTGCGGGTGGGTTGTCGAAGCGGGGGCGTGGGGTGGGGACACGGCGGAGTGTNNGGGCACCGCACCACACAGAACCACCCCCGCCCCGCCGAAACACCCCACCGGACACCACCCCGCGCCAGGAACCCCGGCGCCGCAGGGGCACTGGCACCCGCAGCCACCCCGGGCCAGGAGCCACCGCCCCGCCGAAGCACCGGCAACCGGCCACCCCCGGCCAGGGGCCACGGCCCCGCCGAAGCACCCGCACCCGCACCCGCACCCGCAGCCACCCGGCCAGGAACCCCCGCCCCGCCGAAACACCGCCCCGAACACCACCCCGCGCCAAGAACCCCGCCCCGCCGAAGCCACCGGCACCGGCAGCCGCAACCGGCCCGAGCCGGGACAGCGGCCCCGGCGAAGCCACCGACAGTCGGAGCCGGGGCGCCGGTGGCCGCTGGCGTGGTCGCGCAGAGCACCCCGCAGGGGCACGGCTACGGGAGGACCGCCACGCCGTCCAGTTCCACCAGGGCCCGGTCGTCCCAGAGGCGGACCGCGCCGATGACGGCCATCGCCGGGTAGTCGCGGCCGGCCGCCCGCCGCCAGATGCGGCCCAGTTCGGCCGCGTGCGACCGGTAGGCGGCCACGTCGACCGCGTACACCGTCACCCGGGCCAGGTCCGCCGGGGCGCCGCCCGCCGCGGCCAGGGCCGACAGCAGGTTGGCCAGGGCCGTCTCGAACTGCTCGGGCAGGGTCTCCCCCACCACCTTGCCCGCGCCGTCCAGCGCCGTCTGACCCGCCAGGAACACCAGCCGCGACCCCGTGGCCACCACCGCGTGCGAGAAGCCCGTCGCGGGCGACAGTTCCGCCGGGTTGATCCGGTCGAGGCTCATCGGCCCTCCCCGCCCAACGCCCCGTACAGCTCCTTCGCGATGATCGTGCGCTGCACCTCGCTCGCCCCCTCGTAGATCCGCGGCGCCCGCACCTCCCGGTAGAGGTGCTCCAGCAGGTGGCCCCGCCGCAGGGCGACCGCTCCGTGCAGTTGGACCGCGTGGTCCACCACGTACTGGGCCGTCTCCGTGGCCAGCAGCTTCGCCATCGCCGCGCGCTGCGGGACGTCGGCCGCACCCCGGTCGTAGGCCCCGGCGGCCGCGTAAACGAGCAGCCGGGCCGCCTCGGTGCGGGTGGCCATCTCGGCCACCCGGTGCGCCACCGCCTGGAGGTCGCTCAGCGTTCCGCCGAACGCGGTGCGCCCCGCCGTGTGGGCGAGCGTCGCGTCCAGCGCGGCCCGGGCCATGCCGACCGCGAACGCGCCGACGCTGGGCCGGAAGCGGTTCAGGGTGTCCATGGCGACGCGGAAGCCCCGCCCCGGCTCGCCGAGCAGGTCGTGCGGTCCGACCGGGACCCCGTCGAAGCGGAGCGACCCGATGGGGTGCGGCGACAGCATGTCCAGCGGCTCGCCGGCGAGGCCCTCGCGGTCCGCGGGGACCAGGAACGCCGACACCCCCTTCGCGCCCGGTCCTTCACCCGTCCGGGCGAACACGGTGTAGAAGTCCGCCTCGGGTGCGTTGGAGATCCAGCACTTCTCCCCGCTGAGCCGCCAGCCTCCCCCGCCCGCCGGATCGGGGTCCGCGGCCAGCGTCAGCGCCGCCGCGTCCGAGCCCGCCGCGGGCTCGCTCAGCGCGAAGGCGGCCACGGCCCGGCCCGCCCGGACCTGCGGCAGCCAGCGCTCCCTCTGCGCCTCGCTGCCCGCCCGCAGGACCGGATACGCCCCCAGTCCCTGGAGGGCCAGCGCGGTCTCGGCCTCCGTGCACCCGTAGGCGAGGGACTCCCGCAGCAGGCACAGTTCGAGTGCGCCCGAGGCGAACACCCGCTCCAGCAGGCCCAGCTCGCCCAGCGCCGCCAGCAGCGGCCGGTTGACCCGGCCCGGTTCCCCCTTCTCCGCCAGCGGCCTCAGCCGTTCGGCCGACAGTGCGCGCAGCCGCCCGCACCACTCCTCCTGGTCCACCCCGAGCGCGAATCCGGTCATCCGAATGTCCCCGCATCTATCGCGTCCTGTTGACTGCCGTCACCATCACGATACGCTCCGAGGAGTACCTCCCGGCGGTCGCCGGGAGAAACGACCGCACGGCCGGCCCCACCCCATCCGGACCGCTGCAAGGGGGGCGAACCCGCCTTGGACCTCAAGCCTTCCGCTCACGTCGACACCTTCACCCGCGACCGGCTGCCACCCGCGGACGCCTGGCCGGAGCTCCTCTTCGATCTGCCCGAACTGGCCTATCCGGACCGGCTGAACTGCGGCGCCGAGCTCCTCGACGCCACCATCGCCCGGTTCGGCCCCGAGGGCGCCGACCGCCCGGCCTTCCGCGACGGCGCCGGCGCGGTGTGGACGTACGGCGGGCTGCGCGAGCGCGTGGACCGCCTCGCCCACGTGCTCACCGCCGACCTCGGCGTCGTCCCCGGCAACCGGGTGCTCCTTCGCGGGCCCACCGGCCCCTGGCTCGCGGCCTGCTGGCTCGCGGTCATGAAGGCCGGCGCGGTGGCCGTCACCGTACTGCCGCAGCAGCGCGCGCAGGAGCTGGCGACGGTGTGCGAGATGGCCCGGGTGCGGCACGCCCTGTGCCACGCGGACGTCCTGGACGACCTGGTGAAGGCCGAGGTGCCGGGGCTGCGGATCACCGCCTACGGGGGCGGCGCCCCGGACGACCTGCTGAGACTGGCCGAGCGCCACGACGCGCCGTTCCCCGCCGTCCCGACCTCCGCCGACGACGTCGCCCTGATCGCCTTCACCTCCGGCACCACGGGACGGCCCAAGGGCTGCATGCACTTCCACCGCGACCTGCTGGCCGTCGCCGACACCTTCTCCCGGCACGTGCTGCGGCCCCGCCCCGACGACGTGTTCGCGGGCAGCCCGCCCCTCGGCTTCACCTTCGGCCTGGGCGGGCTCGTCGTCTTCCCGCTGCGCGCCGGGGCGTGCGCGCTGCTGCTGGAGGACGCGGTGCCGCGCCGGCTGCTGCCCGCGCTCGCGGAGCACCGGGTGACGGTGCTGTTCACGGCGCCCACCGCCTACCGGACGATGCTGGACGCCCTCGGCCCGTACGACGTGGGCATGTACGACCTGTCCGCGCTGCGCCGCTGCGTCTCGGCCGGGGAGAACCTGCCCGCCGCCACCTGGCGGGCCTGGTACGAACGCACCGGCCTGCGGATCGTCAACGGCATCGGGGCGACCGAGCTGCTGCACATCTTCATCTCCGCCGCCGACGAGGACATCCGCCCCGGCACGACCGGCCGGGTGGTGCCCGGCTGGGAGGCCCGCGTCGTGGACCGGGCGGGCCGGCCGGTCGCGGACGGCGAGCCGGGACTGCTGGCCGTACGTGGCCCGGTGGGCTGCCGGTACCTGGCCGATCCGCGGCAGGCGGAGTACGTGCGGGACGGCTGGAACCTGACCGGCGACACCTACGTGCGCGACCCGGACGGCTACTTCCGCTACGTCGCCCGGGCCGACGACATGATCGTCTCGGCGGGCTACAACATCGCCGGCCCTGAGGTGGAGGAGGCCCTGCTGCGCCACCCGGACGTGGTGGAGGCGGCGGTGGTGGGCCGCCCGGACGAGCGACGCGGGCAGATCGTCGTGGCGTACACCGTGCCCCGCGAGGGGGCGGTCCTGACGGAGGAGGCCCTGCGCACCTTCATGCGGGCGGAGCTGGCGCCGCACAAGTGCCCGCGCTCCTTCGTCTTCCTGCCGGCGCTCCCGCGCACCGCCACGGGCAAGCTCCAGCGCTTCCGGTTGCGCGATCAAGGAACCCCGCCCGGCCGGCGAGACGCCCTAGAGTGAAGCCGTGGTCGAGCAGCACACTCCGCGATCCCTGATCGTCACGTTCTACGGAGCCTACGGGCGGGCCTTCGAGGGCCCGGTCCCGGTGTCCGCGCTGGTCCGCCTGCTGGGCGCGGCCGGGGTCGACGCCCCGTCGGTCCGCTCGTCGGTGTCCCGGCTGAAGCGGCGCGGCTTCCTGCTGCCCGCGCGCGCCGCGGACGGCGCGGCGGCGTACGAGCTGTCCGGTGAGGCGCGCCGGCTCCTGGACGACGGCGACCGCCGCATCTACGGCGGCCCGCAGTCCTCGGACGAGTGGCTGGTGGCGGTGTTCTCCGTACCCGAGCAGGAGCGGGCCAAGCGGCACCTGCTGCGCTCCCGGCTGGCCGGGCTCGGCTTCGGCGCGGTCGCGCCGGGGGTGTGGATCGCCCCGGCGCGGCTGACGGAGGAGACCGCGCACACGCTGGAGCGGCTGCACCTGACGCCGTACGTGGAACTGTTCCGCGGCAGCCATCTCGGCTTCGCGCCGGCCGCCGAGGCGGTGGCCCGCTGGTGGGACCTGGCCTCGCTGGCCAAGCAGCACGAGGAATTCCTCGATCTGCACGAGCCGGGCCTGCGCGCCCTCCAGTCGGGCCCCCGGCCGGCACCGGAGGAGGCCTACCGCGGCTATCTGCTCGCGCTGGACAGCTGGCGCCGCCTGCCGTACGCCGACCCTGGCCTGCCGCGCGAGCTGCTCCCGGCGGGCTGGCCGGGCGACCGGTCAGCGGCGGTCTTCGCCGAGCTCCACGCCCGCCTGCGGGACATCGGTGCCGAGTTCGTGGAGAGGCAGGCGCCCGCGTGAAGTGCGGTCGGGCCGGGCGCTCATCGGCTCCTCCATGGGGCGGGAGCTGCCGGCCACCGTGGAGCGCCGCGGCCCAGGCCGTGGAGGATCCGGCTGCTGGGGCGGGCCGGCACCGCAGGAGTCGGCGGGCCGGACCCGGGGGAGGCCGGCCGGTCCCTCAGGCGTAGGTGCCGTGTACCTCGCCCAGCGCGGCCAGGTGGTGCCGGGCCAGGGTGCGCGCCGCGGCGCGGGGTGGCGTGCCGTCGGCCGCGGCCGTGTCCAGGACGAGCGTGACGAGCCGCCGGATCGACGTACGGACCTTGGCGAACGCCTCGTCCGCGTCGGGGCCGATGTCCCCGAAGAGGGTCCACCACCACCAGGCGTTCGTACCGGAGTTGGCGAGGACGTCGGGGACGACCGTGATCCCGCGCGCCGCCAGGAGACGTTCGGCTTCCGGCAGCACGGGCAGGTTCGCCGCCTCGACCACGTACCGGGCGGATATCCGGGCCTGTTCGGCGGGGCCGATGCAGTAGGAGACCGCCGCGGGGACGAGGACCTCCGCTTCGGTGGTGAGCCACGCGCCGCCGGGCAGGCACGTGTCCGCGGGGCGCAGGGCGGAGCGTGACACGACGCCGCGGGCGTCCCGGGCGGCGAGCAGCGCCTCGACGTCCAGCCCGTCAGGGTTGGTGATCGTCCCCCGGGCGTCGGCGACCGCGACCACCTTCAGCCCGGCCCGGGTCAGGAACCGGGCGGTGGCGCCGCCCATGGTGCCCATCCCCTGGATGGCGGCGCGGGTGCCGCGGTGGGGGACGCCGTCGCGGTCCAGGACGGTGAGCACGGCCTCGGCGACGCCGCAGCCCCCGACGAGCTCGTCGAGCCCGATGCCGTGCTCCTCCACGGCGAAGGCGGCCGCGAGCCGGGCGCGCGCCTGCGTCTCGTCGGCGAGGAGGGGGAACACGGCCTGCACCGAACTGGTCAGCCCGGCGTCCCGCACGGCTCGGTCGATGTGCGACTGCCTGAGCCCGAGATCCTCCCCGGTCGTCCAGAAGCGTTCGACGTACGGCGCCATGGCCCGCAGGTACCGGACGAGGATCCCGTACGCCTCGGGGTCGCCCGGGTCGCAGTCGATGCCGCCCTTGGCGCCGCCGAGCGGCACGTAGCGGGCGCCCGGGTCGTAGTGGATGGCCTCCTTCAGCGTCATCGCCCTGGCGAGCTCGCCCACTTCGGCGAGGGTGCAGCCCTCCCGCATGCGCAGGCCGCCGCTCGCGACACCGCGGACGAGCCGGTCGACGACCAGGAAGCCGTTCTTCCCGGTGACGTGGTCCGTCCAGGTGACCTGCATCAGCGGTCCGTCCGGGCGGGCGGCGCCGGTGGGCGCGTTCGGACGGTGTGCGGTCGGGGGGGTGTTCATGCTCCGGTCTCCTCCGGTACGACGATGACGGTGGGTCCGGCCGTGCGCAGCGCGTTCGTGAGGGCGGCGGCCAGTTCGCCCGGCGTCCGGCAGACGACGCCGTCGCCCCCGTACGCGCGGGCCAGTGCGGGCAGGTCCGGGGACGGCAGGTCGACTGCGGCGGGTGCGTCGCCGCGCGCCACCATCTGGTCGCGGATCTCCCCGTAGCCGCCGTTGTCGAAGACGACAACGGGGATCGGACGGCCGAGTTGGACGGCGGTGGCGAGTTCCTGGACGGTGAACTGGAACCCGCCGTCGCCGCTCAGGGCGACCACCTGGCGGCCGGGGTGCGCGGTCGCGGCGCCGATGGCCGCCGGCAGGGCATAGCCGAGGGTGCCGAATCCGGTGGGGTGCAGCAGGCGGCCCGGGGGGTCGATCGGCAGGTGCGGCAGGGCTCCGTAGTAGCAGGCCGTGGCGCTGTCCGAAGTGAGGACGGCGTCGTCGGCCAGGACGCCGCGCAGGGCGTCGAGGTGGGGGATCCAGCGGGCGTCGCGAGCAGCCTGCTCCTCGCGTGCGCTACGGCGCAGGCGCCGGGCGAGGTGCGCGGCGGCGTCGGCGTCCTCGCAGGGCTCCGTCACGCGGCGGAGCAGTTCGTCGAGCACCGTGGTCGCGTCGCCGGTCAGCGCGATGTCCGCGGGCGGATCGGCGTACATCCGGTCCGGGTCGATGTCGATCCTGACGAGAACGCCTCCCGGCGTCGGCGGCGTCCGCCAGAAGTCGGACTCCGCGAATTCGGTGCCCACCGCCACGACGGTGTCGCACGCTGCGAGCCAGCGCTGCACGGTGTCGGTGTGCAGGGAGACTCCCAGGGACAGCGGATGTGACTCCGCGACGGTGCCCTTGCCGTTGGCCGTGGTGACCACCGGGGCGCCGAGCAGTTCGGCGAGCCGGGTGCAGGCCGGCCCGGCCGCGCGGGCTCCTCCCCCGATGACCAGGGCGGGGCGGCCCGGGCGGCGCAGCCTTTGGGTGGCCCTCCGCAGTTCACCGGTCTCGGCGCCGGCCGGGGCGGTCGGCGCAACGCCTCGGGGCCGCGGCGCGACGGGCCCGGGCTCCTCCAGGAGGTCGAGCGGTATCTCGATGTGCACGGGCCGGGGCCGAAAGGTGCGGAAGGCCGTGAAGGCCCGGGCGATCGCGGTGTCGATCTCCCCGACCGAGGTGACGCGGTGACTGAAGGCGGTGACACCCTCCATGGCCCGCTGCTGGCCGGGGGCCTCGTGCAGCCGCCCGGTGGGCAGTGCGGGATGCCGCAGCGGCATGCCCGGCGACAGGACGAGCAGGGGGACGCTGTCGGAGTGGGCCTGTCCGACGGCCGCGACCGTGTTGAGCAGGCCCGGCCCCGTCGTGGTCAGGACGATGCCCGGGCGGCCGCCGGCCCGGGCGTAGCCGTCCGCGGCGTAGGCGGCGCCCTGTTCGTGCCGGGTGGTCAGCGGCGTGATGCCGTAGCGGCGCAGGTGGGCGTACACCTCGAGGTTGTGGGTGCCGGGGATGCCGAAGAGCACGTCGACCCCGTGTGCGGCCAGGGCCCGTGCCACGGCCCGGCCGCCGGTCATGCTCGTCACCGTGTCCGTGTCCGTGGCCGGCTGGAGTGGCATGGGCAGGCTGCTCTCTGCGTCGCTGTGGTGGGTGGCGGCCGGGGCCGCGGGCGGGGGCTGCGGAGCCGCCGGGAAAAGGGGGGTGGGGTGGACGGGGGCACCCGTCGAGATCACTTCCCTGCACCATAGCCCCTGTTCGGGGGCGAGTTGACGGGGCGGTGACGGCGGCGCGCAGGCGGTTGCCGGGGGTCGTCGGAAAGGTGACCCGGTGGTCCTCCGGCAGACGGATGCAGCGTACGGAAGCGGCGTGATGGGGTCGGACCCGGCAGGGCCGCGAGGGCCCGGACAGGAAGCGAGGCGTGCGCGTGGTGACAGCGGCACAGGGGACGACACGGCCGGAGGACGGGCCCGCCACGGACCGCATCCCCGTGTTCCGTGCGCCCTACGACTGGGACGCGATCGACGAGGCGGCCCGGCGGCACGGCGCGGCGATCGTGTCCGGGCTGATCGGGGAGGAGCAGGTCGCCCTGTTCAACCGCGAGGTCGACGAGTGGATCGCGGCGGACGAGGGACGGCTGGCGCCGCGGACCGCGTCCGAGCGGTACAACCTGTTCCTCGGCCGGCGCACCCTGCGCATCCACGCCCTTCCCGCGAAGATCGAGGCGTCCCACGACCTGATCACCCATCCCGAGCTGCTGGGCTGTGTGGAGCGCCTGTTGTCCCAGTGGTCCAACGGGGCGTTGCTGAGCGCCGCCGAGGTGATCCAGATCGGTCCGGGCGAGTCCTCGCAGATCCTGCACCGGGACACCGGCTCGTGGTGGCCGCACCTGGAGCGCGGCGAACACCCCTGGAACGTCAGCGCGATGATCGCCCTGACCCCGTTCACGGAGGAGAACGGGGCGACCCGTGTGGTCCCGGACAGCCACGACTGGCCGCTGGAACAGCGCCCCCACCCTTCCCTGATCCGCCGGGCGGTCATGGAGCCGGGGGACGTCCTCTTCTTCCGCGGCGACCTGTTGCACGGCGGGGGCGCCAACCGGACCGCGGACCAGCACCGTCGGGGGGTGACCCTGAGCTACTGCGCGGGCTGGCTCCGACCGGTGGACAACATCATGCTGGCCATCCCCCCGGCCCGCGCGGCCGGACTGTCCGACCGGCTGCTCTCCCTGCTCGGGTACACCGCCCACGACTCGACCGGTATCCGCGGCGGGCTGGTCGGCACGTACGACTACACGGACCCGCTCCGGGCGCTGCGCGAGGGCGAACTGCGCTGAATGGCGGCGGCGCCGGTGGAACCCGGGCGGGCGGGGTTCCACC
>NZ_MQUR01000186.1 GCF_001953875.1 Streptomyces amritsarensis | reverse complement strand
GCCGGGCTCCGGCCGATCACGGCCGGAGCCGCCGTCGAGCTGCTTGCCTCGCTCGCGCAGGAGTGGTTCTTCGAGAGCAACCCGGTCCGGTTGAGGGAAGACCGGGACATGGTGCTGGCGGACGCCCGGATCGTGCTGGACCGCTTCGGCCCGGACGCGGCGTTCTGGACCTCTTCCCGCCTCGCCCGTACTAGCGACGCACCCGACTTCCTGGCACAGGACCTCAGAAGCGGCCACCCCTTCACCGGCTACATGATGGACCTCGGCCTGATCGCGGTGTCCGCCGACGAGGTCGGAGTCTTCTGGTCGTTCAACGCGCTGTGAGCGCGGGGCGGTGGATCGGCCGCTACGCGCTCCTCGACGACCGCGTCTGCCTCTCATCTGAGCTGACATGGGCAGACCGGGCGGGCGGAAGGCTGATTCATCGGCCGGTTCGGAAGGCACGGGCGAGCCGGCCGGAAGCCTGAGTAGCGCAGCTTCCCGTGAGACCGAGTCGGCCACCCGCAGCTCCCCGGCTTGCAGCAAGAACCCTTCGGGCGTCGACGTGTCAAGTACGCATGTGGGCCTGGGGGGTTCACGCCGTCTCTGGCCGACACGCCTGAGTACGCGCACTCAGGCGTGCAGTTCGACAATATGCGAACCTCATAGGCAGTACGTACGAATTCGGCACGGCAGTGCTGGCGAGGGGTGGACATGCAGGACAGCGATCTGAGGGTTTCGGAGGACGGCCTTACCCGGCTCGCTGACGACCTGGACCAGATGCAAGGCCATCTGGAACGGCAGATCCGCGACATGGACCGGGTGGTCGACAGCATCGCGGCCGGCTGGCAGGGTCCCACGGCTACGGCCTACCGCTCCTTGCATCGGGGAGCGGCAGAGGACGCCGTGCGGATCCGGCAGGTGCTCGCCCTCCTCGAAGAGGCCACCCGGGCCGCTCGTGACGGCTTCACAGCCCAGGAACTGGAGATCTTGGCCGCGTTCAAGCGTGTACAAAACCAGGAGGACGTGGCGGCGTCTGCCGAGGAATTGACCGTGCCCGACCAGGCTCCAGCGGCTCCGCAGAGCCGTCTGCAGGACATCTGAGAGCAGCGAGGAACAGCCCCACCATGTCGGACGACGACCGTATAACCGTCGATTTCGCCACCTTGCAGCGCCTTTCCGGCGACCTGGAGGAGATCCTCAAGAACCTCAACGAGAAGCTCGACCTGCTCTACGAGCGCACCAAGAAGGCCGTTATGAGCTGGGACGGCGAGGCACGGCAGGCCTTCATCGACGAGCTCGACAAATGGGATCGCTCGGCCCAGGACCTCAAGGCCGCACAAGCCTGGCTCCACGAGGTCGTGGTCAAGGGACACCTCAACTACGCGGCGGCGAACAAATCCGTGCTCCAGGGTTGGGGAGGCGGCGCCTGATGGCCGGCCCCACCCCGGGCCCCACCCCGGCGCAGCCGCCTGCCGGAGGCGGCAACATCGACGTCAAGCCGTCGAGCCTGTGGACCGTCTCCGGCCGGGTCGCCGGTCAGCAGGACCCCATGATGCGAGGTGGGAACACACTCGTGCAGGAGCTGCAGAAGTACCCGGACGCCGGTGGGGCGGGCACCAGCGCCGAGAAGTTCGCACAGGCCTACAAGAAGATAGGCAACCGCTGGCTGGAGGTGTTGGGCAAGAGCGTGGTCAGCATCGGTGGTGTCGCCGTCGGCTTCACGGAGACCGCCAACGCCTACACCAAGGCCGATGCGGCGGCCCATCCCAAGCCCGGGAAGGCCGCGGAGCAGCGCCCCCTGCCCACGGTCATCGACAAGGACCCCAAGTTCGCCAGCGTCCCCGACATCAAGTGGGGTGACAACGACGGCGGAGACGACCTGATCCGCGGGGCGATGGAGGGCATACCGGAGATCGTCCGGGATGTTCTGCAGCCCGCCGCGAAGAACATCTTCCGCGTCGGCAAAGTGGCGGACGTCTACCCCTTCCCGCAGCAGCACTACCTCAACTCGCACTGCCACAGCTGGATGAACGCCTCGACCGTCCCGGGCAACACGGCGGCCGAGCTGACGAGCATCATCGGCACCATCACCAACCACGGCCGGGCCGACTGGGAAGCCGCCATGCGGACGTTCTGCAGTGCGCTGTGGGGTGCGACGGCCTGGGGGCAGTCCGGTCCGTCCCGGCACGGCTACCAGTGGGCGCACACCACCGGCCCGCACGGGGCACAGGTGGCCACGGGCAGTCAGCCGGTGATGGCCGTCCTGGCCGACGTGGCGATCAAGATCAGCGACTGTCTGCGCGAGTATGCGGAAGCCGCCGTCGAGCTGAACCACGACGTCTTCGAAGAGCTCAAGCGGGCCATGAAGAAGGCCGCCATGAGCATCCTCGACGACCTGGAGAAGGCCAAGGAGAAGCCCAGTCTCAAGACCATCGCGGGCGCGGTCACCAGCGTGGCCAGCGGGGCGGGTGGCGCCGTCGGGCTCCTGCTGAAGTTCGACGTCAACACGGTCCTGAACCTGGACAAGGCCAAGCTCAACCGGATCGTGGACGAGTACACCGGCATCGTGGACGGCCTCACCACGCGCATGGAGGCGCTCCAGAAGGTCCTGGACGAAGCGCACATGAGTGCCCCGAAGTTCGAGGCCGGCGTCGCCCGCGCCCACGGCTTCGGCGCCCGGTCGCTCAACGACTTCAAGCACGAGCAGCAGTGGACCGTTCCGGGCTCGAACGGCAACGTGGCCTTCGACCTGGCCGCCAACGAGTACCTCGGCGGTGGTCACACCCTGGACAAGCACGTGGGCAAGACCGACGAGCAGCTCGCGCAGCGCCTGCGTGACCAGTCGAGCGCGTCCAACACGTGGCCCGAGGGTGCCAAGCCCAGCATCGGTGGTTCGTCGAGCTTCAAGACGATCGGGGACGCGCAGCGGCTCACCGAGCAGAACCTGCGACTGAAGCAATCCGAGATCGACGCGTGGCTCGCCTCCAACCCGCAGAACGGTGACAGGGAGTCCTTCACCAGTGAAACGCCCAACCGCGAGGTCAGCGGCAACTACATCTCGAAGCAGGCCACGGACAACCAGGACGGGTCCCCGGGCAAGATCCCTGGGACGGGGTACAAGGATCACGGCCTCAGCGCGAAGCCGGTCGGCGTCACGTGGGTCAATACCGTCCTCAAGTACGATTCCAGCCTCGATCCCCCGTACGTCATCTACACGTCGATGCCCGCGCCCCGACCGAAAGACCTCCCGGCACCCTGATGAGCCACCTCGACAAGATCACCTGGGAAGCGGCATTGCTGCGGCTTCTGGAGGATGTCTACACCTTCGCTTGGAGCGGGCCTCGGTTGCACGAGGACTGGGCCGAGGACGTCTGCGCCGTCATGGAGCGGTCGGTCGCCGACCCGCGGGGTTGGTCCGTCATGGAATGGCAGATGGACAAGGTGGGGCGGGAGAGCGGCTATCCGTTCCACCCGTTCCTTGCGCTGACCGCCGAGGAGTTGCGGGCCGGGCTCCGGCCGATCA
>NZ_MQUR01000128.1 GCF_001953875.1 Streptomyces amritsarensis | reverse complement strand
ACTGCAGGGGGGACCCTGTGGGAGAGTAGGACGCCGCCGAACAACCCGCCCTTTTAGCTCAGTCGGTAGAGCGTCTCCATGGTAAGGAGAAGGTCAACGGTTCGATTCCGTTAAAGGGCTCCAAACAAAAAGGCCCCCGCCATCTGGCGGGGGCCTTTTTGCGTTCACGGCATCAGTAGTAGCCCCTCTCGCCGTCCACCAGCTCGCGGATCGCGTCCAAGTGGCCGGCGTGGCGGGCGGTCTCCTCGATCATGTGGAGCATCACCCAGCGCACCGAGGCAGCACCGGCCTTGAACTGCGTATTGCGGCCCGTGTCGTCCAAGGAGAGCGACGCCAGGATCTCGTTCGACACCGCGCACTGGCGGTCGTACTCCTCCAGGAGCCGGCCGAGAGGGACTCCGTCCACCTGCATGTCCGCGTCCTCCACATCCCCGAACTGGGGATTGGTGTCGGAGGGCCGGTCCATCAGCATCACCTCGAACCAGCAGTGCTCGACCCACCGCATGTGGGAGACGAGACCCGCCGCCGTCATCAGAGGAGAAGACGGCAGGACGGGACGGTGCGCGTCCTCGGCGGAGAGGCCCTCGCACTTCCAATGGATGATCGAACGGTGCATGTCGAGCCAGCCCAGCAGCTGGGTGCGTTCGTCGGCGGTGTAATCAGGGCGTGTACGAGGAGTCGGCATGGGCGCCGAGGCTAGCCCACACCCGCCACCATCCGCACCGCGATTAATCGCCCGTCCGCGGCTGGGGTACGCGGAAGGCGAGGATCGCCATGTCGTCCGAGGCGGGCTCGGCCGCGAACCGCTCCACCGCGCGCAGCACCCGGGAGGCGACCGCACCGGCCGTCAGCCCCGTGCACGTCGTGAGGACCTCCGTGAGGCCGTCGTCGCCGAGCATCCGGCTGCCTTCACGCCGCTCGGTCACACCGTCCGTCACGCACAACAGGACGTCACCCGGGTCGAGGATGACGGTCTGCTCGTACAGCTCCAGGTCGTCGATCACACCCAGCAGCGGCTGCGGATCCGCAGCCGCGTCGACCATGCCGTTCGGTCGCAGGCGCAGCGGGAGCGGGTGGCCCGCGCAGACCACCTTCATCACAGCGCCGCCGTCCGCCTGCGGATGAAGCTCGCCGTAGAGGAGGGTGAGGAAGCGGCTGCGCGCCCCCTCGTCGAGGATGGCCGCGTTGAGGCGCTCCAGGACGGCCGGACCGCCCAGGCCCTCGCGGGCCAGCAGGCGCAGCGCGTGCCGGGCCAGGCCCGTCACCGCAGCCGCCTCCGGGCCCGTGCCGCACACATCGCCGATGGCGAAGCCGTACGCGCCGTCGCGGATCGGGAAGACGTCGTAGAAGTCGCCGCCCACCTCGTTGCCCTCGCCGGCCGCGCGGTAGATGACCTCCACCTCCATGCCCGGGATGGCGGGGGAGCCCGGCGGCAGCAGGCTGCGCTGCAGGGAGCGGCTGATCGCGGTGCGCTCGGAGTAGAGGCGGGCGTTGTCCAGGGCGAGCGCGGCCCGGCGCGAGAGGTCCTCGGCGAGTTCCAGGATCTCCTGGCGGAAGTGTTCCTCCCGGGGCTTGCCCAGGGTGAGCATCCCGATGACGCGGTTGCGGGCGAGGAGGGGCAGGACCACCGTCTCGCCGCCGACCGCCAAGGTGGCGTCCGGCCACGGGCGGGCGCCGGCCTCCCGGACCGGCTCGGGCGGGCTGACCCGCGACAGCAGGTCCTTCAAACCGTCGATGCGGTCCTCGTCCTCGTGGAGGACGTAACTGAGGTACGGGTCCGAGGACTGGTCGGCAATGGTGTAGACGGCGCACCAGGTGGCGAGGGTCGGGACGGTCATCTGGGCCATGAGGGCCAGGGTCTGGTCCCGGTCCAGCGTGCCCGCCAGCAGGTCCGAGGCCTCGACGAGGAAGGACAGCGAGCCGCGGCGCAGCCGCTCCAGCTCCCCGAGACGGGCCGACTCCACCGCCAGGGCGATGCGGTCGGCGGCGAACTGGAGGTGGAGCGCCTCCTCGTTCGAGTAGCGGCCGGGGCTCTCGGCGGCGACACCCAGGGAGCCGGTGAGCCGGCCCTCGACCTTCAGGGGGACGGTGACCGCGGAGCGCATGCCGGTGGCGTCCAGGAGCGGAACCGCCCCGGGCACCGCGACGAGGTCGTCGTGGACGGCGGGCATGCGGGCGGAACCGTAGCGGTTGGTACCGGCCTCGACGGGAACACGGGCGAAGCGCTGGCGGGTGGACGGCAGACCGGTGGTGGCGCGCACCTCCAGCTCGGTCTCGTCGTCGGTGGCGAGCAGCAGGAAGGCGGCGTCGGCGTCCAGCAGGTCGCGGGCCCGCTCCACGGTGCGCTGGAGCAGGCCGTCGAGGTCGTCGGGGGCGGGCGAGCCGATGAAGACCTCGAACGGGTCGGCGGCGCGGGGCTCGGTGAAGTGGCCGCCGTCGCCCGAGGGCACCCGTACCGGGCTCTGGAGCAGGGCGCGCTCGTCGTCGTGGACGAGGAGGCAGACGGTGGACGGTTCGCCGTGGGCGTCGCGGACCCGCAGGTGCGAGGCGTAGACCGGGATGACGCGGCCGTCGGCTCCGCGGACGCCGTAGCTGCCCTCCCAGCGGGACAGCCGCAGGGCCTCCGCGATGCCGGTCCCCGTCCCCGGGGTCTGCGGCCAGGCCGCGAGCTCGGCGAGCGGGCGGCCCACCGCCTTCTCCGCGGGGTGCCCGAAGATGTGCTCGGCGTCCTCGTTCCAGGCGGAGACCGCGTCGGCCGAATCGACCTGGAGGACGGCGACGCGGACCCGGCTGTCGGCGAGAGGGAGCATCCGGTCCGGGACGACCGGGCCCGCAGAGCGGGTACCGACCGGCCGGTCTGGCAGATCGAGGCGGAACCAGACGTGCTTGTGGGTGGCGGTGTACTCGACGCCCCACCGGGTGGCCAGGGCGGCGCAGAGCATCAGCCCGCGGCCGTTCTCGCGGTCGGGGTCGGCGTACGGGCGCTCGCCGGGATGCCGCAGCGGCAGCCCCCGCTCCGGGTAGCGGTCGGCGACCTCGACGCGCACGCCGTCCTCGGTGCGCAGGCACAGGACCTCGGCCCTGGTTCCGGCGTGGACCACGGCATTGGTGACGAGCTCACTGGTGAGGACCACCGCGTCGTCGACGATGTCCGCGAAGCCCCAGCCCTGCAGGGTGTCGCGGACGAACGCGCGAGCGGCGGCGACCGAGCGCCCGAGGGGGTCGAAGCTGGCAGCCGCCCGTGCCGTGATCACGAATCTCCTTCGACGCGGTTGGACATCGGTTGCCAGGTTACTTACCTTCGCGGACGGCATGGTGCCGTCGTCCGGGAATCCACTCGCAGGGTACGGCGGGTGTGCGATGGTGCCGAAGTGTTATGGCCGGGTTCGGCCAGGGTGAAACACTGGGCAGGCTTGTAGAGCCGGCTTGTGATGAGCCAGGTGTCCGGTGGAACAGCGGTCGACCCTTTCGGGAGGGACACGGTGGAGTCTGGCGCAGTGGTGCGGCGTACGGGGACGCGGCCGAAGGGCGGGCGGTCCCGGCGCGGCGGCACGACAGAGGTCGATACCGCCGCTCTGAACCGGCTGCTCACGGCCCTGGTGTCGATGCGGGACGGAAACTTCCGCAAGCGGTTGACGGTGTCCGGCGAAGGCGTGATGGCGGAGATCGCCGCCGTCTACAACGAGGTCGCCGACCGCAACCTCCACCTGACAGGGGAGCTGTCCCGGGTCCGGCGGATGGTGGGCCGTGAGGGCAAGCTCAGCGAACGGCTGGAAACGGGCGCCTGTGAGGGCTCCTGGGCGGCTGCGATCGACGCCTCGAACCAGCTCGTCGACGACCTGGCACGACCGGTGTCCGAGGTGGGACGGGTGCTGTCGGCGGTGGCCGAGGGCGACCTGGACCAGCGGATGGACCTGCGGACGCAGACCGCCGACGGGGCCGGGCATCCGCTGCGCGGCGAGTTCCTGAAGGTCGGCCGCACCGTGAACAACCTGGTCGACCAGTTGTCCGCGTTCACCGACGAGGTGACGCGCGTGGCGCTGGAGGTGGGTACCGAGGGCAAGCTCGGCGGCCAGGCCCAGGTGCGCGGAATGTCCGGTTCCTGGAAGGATCTGACCGACTCCGTCAACACGATGGCGTACCGGCTCACCGCGCAGGTGCGTGACATCGCCCTCGTCACGACGGCGGTCGCCAAGGGCGACCTGTCGCGCAAGGTCACCGTGCACGTGGCCGGCGAGATGCTCCAGCTGAAGAACACCGTGAACACCATGGTGGACCAGCTGTCCTCCTTCTCCTCCGAGGTGACGAGGGTCGCCCGGGAGGTGGGCACGGAGGGCGAGCTGGGCGGCCAGGCCAAGGTGCCCGGCGTCGCAGGTGTGTGGAAGGACCTGACCGACTCCGTCAACACCATGGCCGGGAACCTGACGGCCCAGGTGCGCGGGATCGCGCAGGTGACGACGGCGGTCGCCAACGGCGACCTGTCGCAGAAGGTGCGGGTCAGCGCGCGCGGCGAGGTCGCGCAGCTGGCCGAAACGATCAACCAGATGACGGAGACGCTGCGGACCTTCGCGGACGAGGTCACGCGCGTGGCCAGCGAGGTCGGCGCCAAGGGCCTGCTGGGCGGTCAGGCGCAGGTGCCGGGGGCGGCGGGGACGTGGAAGGACCTCACCGACTCGGTGAACACGGTCTTCCGCAACCTCACCACCCAGGTGCGCGACATCGCTCAGGTGACGACGGCGGTGGCCAACGGCGACCTGTCGCAGAAGGTCACGGTCGACGTCGCCGGCGAGATGCTGGAGCTGAAGAACACCGTCAACACGATGGTCGACCAGCTCCAGTCCTTCGGTGCGGAAGTGACGCGCGTGGCCCGCGAGGTCGGCGTCGAGGGCGAGCTGGGCGGTCAGGCCCAGGTGCCCGGGGCGGCGGGCACGTGGAAGGACCTCACCGACTCGGTGAACACCGCCTTCCGCAACCTCACCGGGCAGGTCCGCAACATCGCGCAGGTGACGACGGCGGTGGCCAACGGCGACCTGTCGCAGAAGGTCACGGTGGACGTCTCCGGTGAGATGCTCCAGCTGAAGAACACCGTGAACACCATGGTCGACCAGCTGTCGTCCTTCGCGGACCAGGTCACGCGGATGGCGCGGGACGTGGGTACGGAGGGCCGGCTCGGCGGCCAGGCCAGGGTCGAGGGGGTCTCGGGCACCTGGAAGGAGCTCACCGACTCCGTCAACTTCATGGCCGGGAACCTGACCTCGCAGGTGCGTCAGATCGCGCAGGTGACCACGGCGGTGGCGCGCGGCGACCTGTCGCAGAAGATCGACGTGGACGCCCGGGGCGAGATCCTGGAGCTGAAGAACACCATCAACACGATGGTCGACCAGCTCTCGGCCTTCGCCGAGCAGGTGACCCGGGTGGCCCGGGACGTGGGTACCGAGGGCCGCCTCGGCGGGCAGGCGCAGGTACCGGGCGTGGCCGGCGTGTGGCGTGACCTGACGGACTCGGTGAACGGCATGGCCGGGAACCTGACCTCGCAGGTGCGCAACATCGCCCAGGTCGCGACGGCCGTGGCGCGCGGCGACCTGTCGCAGAAGATCGACGTGGACGCCCGGGGCGAGATCCTGGAGCTGAAGAACACGCTCAACACGATGGTCGACCAGCTCTCGAACTTCGCCGAGCAGGTGACCCGGGTGGCCCGGGAGGTGGGCACAGAGGGCATCCTCGGCGGTCAGGCGGAGGTCAAGGGTGTCTCCGGCACCTGGAAGGACCTCACCCAGTCCGTCAACTTCATGGCCAACAACCTGACCTCGCAGGTGCGCAACATCGCCGAG
Source organism: Streptomyces amritsarensis (assembly GCF_001953875.1). Lineage (GTDB taxonomy): Bacteria > Actinomycetota > Actinomycetes > Streptomycetales > Streptomycetaceae > Streptomyces > Streptomyces amritsarensis. Next base: position 11,546 of record NZ_MQUR01000128.1, on the reverse strand, counting down.
GTCACGACGGCGGTCGCCATGGGCGACCTCTCCAAGAAGATCACCGTCGACGCCAAGGGCGAGATCCTCGAACTGGTCACGACCGTCAACACGATGGTGGACCAGCTGTCCTCCTTCGCCGAGCAGGTGACCCGGGTGGCCCGCGAGGTGGGTACCGAGGGCATCCTCGGCGGTCAGGCGCGGGTCCGCGGGGTCACCGGCATCTGGAAGGACCTCAGCGACAACGTCAACACGATGGCGGGGAACCTGACGGCCCAGGTGCGCGGGATCGCCCAGGTCTCGGCGGCCGTCGCCAACGGCGACCTGACGAAGAAGGTGACGGTCGAGGCGCGCGGCGAGGTCGCGCAGCTCGCCGACACCGTCAACACGATGGTGAAGACCCTGTCGTCCTTCGCCGACGAGGTGACGCGGGTGGCCCGCGAGGTGGGCACCGAGGGCCGGCTCGGCGGGCAGGCGCACGTGCCGGGCGTCTCGGGGACGTGGAAGGACCTCACCGACTCGGTGAACTTCATGGCCTCCAACCTCACCGGTCAGGTGCGGCAGATCGCCATGGTCACGACCGCCATCGCCAAGGGCGACATGACCAAGAAGATCGACATCGACGCCCGGGGCGAGATCCTGGAGCTCAAGACCACCATCAACACGATGGTCGACCAGCTCTCCTCCTTCGCCGACCAGGTGACGCGGGTGGCCCGCGAGGTGGGCACCGAGGGCATCCTGGGCGGCCAGGCCCGGGTCCGTGACGTCGACGGCACCTGGCGGGACCTGACCGAGTCCGTGAACGAGATGGCCGGCAACCTCACCCGGCAGGTGCGCGCGATCGCGGCCGTGGCGACCGCGGTGACCCGCGGCGACCTCAGCCTGAAGGTCGACGTGGACGCGGCGGGCGAGATCCAGGTCCTCCAGGACAACATCAACACGATGATCGTCAACCTGCGCGACACCACCCTGGCCAACAAGGAGCAGGACTGGCTCAAGGGCAACCTGGCCCGCATCTCCGCGCTCATGCAGGGCCGCCGCGACCTCGACGACGTCGCCTCGCTGATCATGAGCGAGCTGACGCCGGTGGTCTCCGCGCAGCACGGCGCCTTCTTCCTGGCGGTGCCGGCCGGCGGCACCACCGACATCGGGACGGAGAGCGGCGCGGACAGCTCGTACGAGCTGCGGATGCGCGGCAGCTACGCGTACGCGGGCGGGCAGATGCCGATCTCCTTCCGGCCGGGGGAGGGGCTGATCGGGGCGGTCGCCGAGGAGAAGCGGACGATCCTCGTCGAGAACACCCCGCCCGGCTACCTGAAGATCTCCTCGGGCCTCGGCGAGGCCCCGCCGGCACACGTGATCGTGCTGCCGGTGCTCTTCGAGGGGAAGGTGCTCGGCGTCATCGAGCTGGCCTCCTTCACGCCCTTCACGCAGATCCAGAAGGACTTCCTCAGCCAGATCGCCGAGATGATCGGTACGAGCGTCAACACCATCAGCGTCAACTCCAAGACGGAGATGCTGCTGAAGCAGTCGCAGGAGATGACCGAGCAGCTGCGCGAGCGCTCCGACGAGCTGGAGAACCGGCAGAAGGCCCTCCAGGCCGCCAACGCGGAGCTGGAGGAGAAGGCCGAACTGCTGGCCCAGCAGAACCGCGACATCGAGGTGAAGAACACCGAGATCGAGGAGGCCCGGCAGGTCCTGGAGGAGCGCGCCGAGCAGCTCGCGGTCTCGATGCGCTACAAGTCCGAGTTCCTGGCGAACATGTCGCACGAGCTGCGCACCCCGCTCAACTCGCTGCTGATCCTGGCCAAGCTGCTCGCCGACAACGCGGACGAGAACCTCTCGCCGAAGCAGGTGGAGTTCGCCGAGACCATCCACGGCGCCGGCAGTGACCTGCTCCAGCTGATCAACGACATCCTCGACCTGTCCAAGGTCGAGGCCGGGAAGATGGACGTCTCGCCGACCCGGATCGCGCTGGTCCAGCTCGTGGACTACGTCGAGGCGACCTTCCGGCCGCTGACGGCCGAGAAGGGCCTCGACTTCTCGGTGCGGGTCTCCCCGGAGCTGCCCGCGACCCTGCACACCGACGAGCAGCGGCTGCTGCAGGTGCTGCGCAACCTGCTGTCGAACGCGGTGAAGTTCACCGACACCGGTGCGGTGGAGCTGGTGATCCGGCCCGCCGGGGCCGATGTGCCCACCGAGATCCGCGAGCAGCTGCTGGAGGCCGGTTCGCTGCGGGAGGCGGACGCGGACCTGATCGCCTTCTCCGTCACCGACACCGGCATCGGGATCGCCGCGAGCAAGATGCTGGTGATCTTCGAGGCCTTCAAGCAGGCGGACGGGACCACGAGCCGCAAGTACGGCGGCACCGGGCTCGGGCTGTCCATCAGCCGGGAGATCGCCCGGCTGCTGGGCGGTGAGATCCACGCGGCGAGCGAACCGGGCCGCGGCTCCACCTTCACGCTGTACCTGCCGCTGCACCCGAGCGAGCTGCCGCCGCAGGGATACGCGCCGCCCACGCCCGGCAGCGCCCGCGGCGAGCTGTACCGCCGGTCCCTCGACGGGGCCCAGCCCGGGCTGCCGGTGCTGCCGGCCGGGCCCGCGGCCGCGCCGGCGGCGCCGCCGCAGCCCGTGCGGTCCGCGCCGCCGGAGGCCGGCGCGGGACAGGGCGGGGCCGCGCTGTTCCGGCGCCGCCGCAAGGCGCTGAGCGATCTGGAGCCGCGTACCGCGGTGCCGGGGCAGCCGAAGGCGGCGGGTGCGGAGGATGCCTGGGACGCCGCGCAGGAGGAGGTTCCGGCGGTGGCGCGGACGTACGACTTCCGCGGCGAGCGGGTGCTCATCGTGGACGACGACGTCCGCAACGTCTTCGCGCTCACCAGCGTGCTGGAGCAGCACGGGCTGGCGGTGCTGTACGCGGAGAACGGGCGCGAGGGCATCGAGGTCCTGGAGCAGCACGACGACGTGAAGGTCGTGCTGATGGACATCATGATGCCCGAGATGGACGGGTACGCCACGACCTCGGCGATCCGGCGGATGCCGCAGTTCGCCGGCCTGCCCATCATCGCGCTCACGGCCAAGGCGATGAAGGGGGACCGGGAGAAGGCGATCGACTCCGGTGCTTCCGACTACGTCACCAAGCCGGTCGACCCGGATTACCTGTTGTCGGTCATGGAGCAGTGGATGCGGGGCAAGTGACGGGAGCAAGAGCGCGGGGGAGCCGACCGCTGACACGCTGTGGCCGTGGGGTGTGGAAGGGCGGTGAACGGGGAACCTTCTGCTCTCCCACCGCGTTTCTGCTTCGTGCACAGTGACATCTTGGTGACAGGGTGTGGCGACCTCGGGACTGGGGCTACGATGACCGGCACAAGGACGGACGGCGCACGGGTGTCGTCCTCTGGGGCGGGGCCCGGCGCACAGGCCGGTGCCAGGAGCCGGGGAGGCCCCGTGCCGGGGCGAGGAGGACAGGGCATGGTGCAGAAGGCCAAGATCCTCCTGGTCGACGACCGGCCGGAGAATCTGCTGGCGTTGGAGGCCATCCTCTCCGCGCTCGATCAGACACTGGTCCGGGCGTCGTCGGGGGAGGAGGCGCTCAAAGCGCTGCTCACGGACGATTTCGCGGTCATCCTGCTGGATGTCCAGATGCCGGGTATGGACGGGTTCGAGACGGCCGCGCACATCAAGCGGCGGGAACGGACCCGGGACATCCCGATCATCTTCCTCACCGCGATCAACCACGGTCCGCACCACACCTTCCGGGGCTACGCGGCTGGTGCGGTCGACTACATCTCCAAGCCGTTCGATCCGTGGGTCTTGCGGGCGAAGGTCTCCGTCTTCGTGGAGCTGTATACGAAGAATTGCCAACTGCGGGAGCAGGCGGCCCTGCTGAGGCTCCAGCTGGAGGGCAGCGGCTCCAACGGCATGGACGCCGGCAAGGAGACGGCGGGCCTGCTGGCCGAGCTCTCCGCGCGGCTCGCGGCGGTCGAGGAGCAGGCCGAGGCGCTGAGCAAGCAGCTCGGCGAGGACGCGGCCGACGCCGGGGTCGTGGCGACCGCGGCGCACCTGGAACGCAAACTCACCGGGCTGCGGCGGGCACTGGACGCGCTGGAGCCCGGGAGCGCCGGGGGCGCTCCGGCGCTTCCCTCGCAGAACTGACCGCGTCCGCGTCGGGCTTGGCGGAGCGTCAAAGTCCCTACCCCGGCGACGACACGAACGGGTGAAGGGGTGGGCACGCGTGTCCACCGGCGCGCGCACCGGTAACCTCGGGCCCATGGCCTCACGTACGTCCGGCAAGGGTTCCCCGAGCGCAGCGGGCACCGCGAAGGGCCGCACCGGCCGTACGGCGGCGCCCGCCAAGAAGGCGGCCCCCGCACGCAAGCCCCCGGCGAAGAAGGCCGCGGCCGCCAAGCGCGCCCCGGCCAGGAAGGCGGCGGCCAAGCCCGTGCCGTCCCCGACGAGCGGTGTGCTGCGACTGGTGCGGGCCCTGTGGCTGGGCTGCGCGCACGCGGTCGGCGCGGTCTTCCGCGGTATCGGCCACGGGGCCAGGAACCTCGACCCCGCCCACCGCAAGGACGGCGTCGCGCTGCTGCTCCTCGCTCTCGCGCTGATCGTCGCGGCCGGTACCTGGTCGAACCTGAGCGGCCCCGTCGGGGACCTGGTGACCATGCTGATCACCGGTCTCTTCGGACGGCTGGACCTGCTCGTGCCGATACTGCTCGGCGTCATGGCGGTACGTTTCATCCGCCACCCCGAACAGAGCGACGCCAACGGCCGGATCGGCGTCGGGCTGTCCGCCCTGGTCATCGGCGTCCTCGGCCTGGTCCACATCGCCTGCGGAGCGCCCGGCCGCGACGAGGGCACCACCGCCATGCAGAACGCCGGCGGGCTCATCGGCTGGGGCGCCTCCAAGCCGCTGATCTTCACCATGGGCGCGCCGCTGGCCGTTCCCATGCTGGTGCTGCTGACGATCTTCGGGCTGCTCGTGGTCACCGCGACCCCCGTCAACGCGATCCCGCAGCGCCTGCGCCGGCTCGGCATCCGGCTCGGGATCATCGCCCCCAACGAGTACGACGAGGGCTACGGGGAGGAGGCCGCGGGCGGCCCCGCCGCCCGGCACGACCCGGATCAGTGGCGGGCCCGCTCGGGCGCCGGTTCCGGCGACCCCGCGGACTCCGCCGAGGAGGAGGCTCTGGCCCGGCGGCGCCGACCGCGCAAGACCGCCGCCCGGCCGGCGATCGACCGGGAGATGGACGCCGTCGACGTGGCCGCGGCGGCCGCCGCCGCCCTCGACGGGGCCGTCTACGGCGGAATGCCGCCCTCCCCGCTCGTCGCCGACCTCACACAGGGCATCACCGCCGAGCGGGAGGGCGTGGAGGTCACCGCTCCGGTGCCGACCGCCCGCGGTGGGCGCTCCGCCGAACCCGCCGCTCCCGCGGCCGGCGCGGAGTCCGCCGAGCAACCGCACGCCACCACCGCGGCGGCTTCCGGCACACTGGCGGTACCCGACCTGACCAAGGCTCCGCCGCAGGCCCAGCCGCTGCCGCCGCGCGCCGAGCAGCTCCAGCTGCGCGGGGACATCACGTACTCCCTGCCCTCGCTGGACCTGCTGGAGAAGGGCGGCCCCGGCAAGACCCGCAGCGCCGCCAACGACGCCGTGGTCGCGGCCCTTCGCAACGTGTTCACCGAGTTCAAGGTGGACGCGGACGTCACCGGCTTCACCCGGGGCCCGACGGTCACCCGTTACGAGGTCACCCTCGGCGCGGCCGTGAAGGTCGAGCGGATCACGGCCCTGACCAAGAACATCGCCTACGCCGTGGCCAGCCCCGACGTCCGGATCATCAGCCCGATCCCGGGCAAGTCCGCGGTCGGCATCGAGATCCCCAACACCGACCGCGAGATGGTCAACCTGGGCGACGTCCTGCGCCTCGCGGACGCGGCCGAGGACGACCACCCGATGCTGGTCGCGCTCGGCAAGGACGTCGAGGGCGGCTACGTCATGGCGAACCTCGCCAAGATGCCGCACGTGCTGGTCGCCGGCGCCACCGGCTCCGGCAAGTCCTCCTGCATCAACTGCCTGATCACCTCGGTCATGGTCCGGGCCACCCCGGAGGACGTCCGGATGGTCCTCGTCGACCCCAAGCGGGTCGAGCTGACGGCGTACGAGGGCATCCCGCACCTGATCACGCCGATCATCACCAACCCCAAGCGGGCCGCCGAGGCGCTCCAGTGGGTCGTGCGCGAGATGGACCTGCGCTACGACGACCTCGCCGCCTTCGGCTACCGCCACATCGACGACTTCAACCAGGCCATCCGGGACGGGAAGATCAAGCTCCCGCCGGGCAGCGAGCGGGAGCTCAGCCCCTACCCGTACCTGCTGGTGATCGTCGACGAGCTGGCGGACCTGATGATGGTGGCCCCGCGCGACGTCGAGGACTCCATCGTCCGCATCACCCAGCTGGCCCGCGCCGCCGGCATCCACCTGGTGCTCGCCACCCAGCGGCCCTCGGTGGACGTGGTGACGGGACTGATCAAGGCGAACGTGCCCTCGCGGCTCGCCTTCGCCACCTCCTCCCTCGCCGACAGCCGGGTCATCCTCGACCAGCCCGGTGCCGAGAAGCTCATCGGCAAGGGCGACGGGCTGTTCCTGCCGATGGGTGCGAACAAGCCCGTCCGCCTCCAGGGCGCCTTCGTCACCGAGGACGAGATCGCCGGGATCGTCCAGCACTGCAAGGACCAGATGGCGCCGGTCTTCCGGGACGACGTCACCGTCGGGCAGAAGCAGAAGAAGGAGATCGACGAGGACATCGGCGACGATCTGGACCTGCTGTGCCAGGCGGCGGAGCTCGTCGTCACCACCCAGTTCGGCTCCACCTCGATGCTCCAGCGCAAGCTGCGGGTGGGCTTCGCGAAGGCCGGCCGGCTCATGGACCTGATGGAGTCGCGGGGCATTGTCGGCCCGAGCGAGGGTTCGAAGGCGCGGGACGTCCTGCTGAAGGCCGACGAGCTGGACGGGGTGCTGGCGGTCATCCGCGGCGAGACGCATTCGTAGTGAAATCGCGGGCAACCGTTTCCCTTGGGCCCGCGTCAAGTTGAACGGAGGGGCGGCGCCGCGCACGACGCGCGTACGGCGTCGGGCCGCCACGCCGAAGGGGACCTCCCGTCGCCATTCGTATGGCGTAGGAAGGGCACCCTCCGGTTGCTCCACCCTTTCGTCACCCCCCTAGACTGGACATCCAGCAGGTGGCTACACGCTCGAAAGGCGCCCTTGTGTCCATCGGCAACTCCAACTCCCCCGAAGAAGACCGGCCTTCGACCGACGACCGGTCCGAGGACCGTCTCGTCGAACGTTCCGTCGAAGAGCCGTCCATCGGGACGGCCCTCAAGAAGGCCCGGATCGCCGCCGGGCTCACAGTCGACGAGGTCAGTTCCCTCACCCGCGTGCGCATCCCGATCGTGCACGCGATCGAAGAGGACGACTTCACCCGGTGCGGCGGCGACGTCTACGCCCGCGGTCACATCCGGACGCTCGCCCGCGCCGTCCACCTCGACCCGGCACCCCTGGTCGAGAGCTACGACGCGGCCCACGGCGGCCGGCCGGCACCCACGCCCGCCGCGCCGATGTTCGAGGCCGAGCGGATCCGTCCCGAGCGGCAGCGGCCCAACTGGACCGCGGCCATGGTCGCCGCCATCGTCGCCGTGATCGGCTTCGTGGGCTTCACCGCCTTCAGCGGCGACGCCGAGAAGGAAAAGCGCCCGGTGGCGGAGGGATCCGCCTCCCCCAAGCCCGCACCCACGCAGACCGGCGGCAAGCCGGCCGCGCAGCCCTCGCAGGTCCCGCCGGCCGCGAAGCCGGAGCCCTCGGACAGCGCCATCGCCGCCGCGCCCAAGGATCTCGTCACGGTCGTCCTGACGGCCGACACGGGCGAGAGCTGGATCTCCGCGAAGGACTCCACGGGCCGGCTCCTCTTCGACGGAACCCTCGTCCAGGGCGAGTCGAAGACCTTCACGGACAAGGAGTCCGTCGACCTCGTACTCGGCGACGCCGGGGTCGTGAAGCTCTTCGTGAACGGCAAGGAGATCAAGGACGACTTCCAGCCGGGTCAGGTGGAACGGCTCACCTACACCAAGGAGGACCCCTCCCAGGGCCAGCCGCAGGCGGGCTGACCGAGGGGCCGCCCCAGGGCGGAAGGCGTGAACCGAGATCCCCGGGGTGCTGCGAGCACCCCGGGGATCTTGGTGTGCGGGGACGTGCGGCTGGGGCCCGCGCCGGGACGAAGTAGTCTTGAGTCCATGCCCGAACGCCGTACCGTCGCCCTTGTCACTCTTGGCTGCGCCCGTAACGAGGTGGACTCGGAGGAGCTCGCAGGCCGCTTGGCGGCGGATGGCTGGGAGCTCGTCGAGGACGCCGCCGACGCGGACGTAGCCGTCGTCAACACCTGTGGCTTCGTCGAAGCCGCCAAGAAGGACTCCGTAGACGCCCTGCTGGAAGCCAACGATCTCAAGGATCACGGCAAGACCCAGGCCGTCGTCGCCGTCGGCTGCATGGCCGAGCGCTACGGCAAGGAGCTCGCCGAGGCCCTCCCCGAGGCCGACGGGGTCCTCGGCTTCGACGACTACGCCGACATCTCCAACCGCCTCCAGCTCATCCTCAGCGGCGGCAGTGTCGAAGCCCACACCCCGCGCGACCGCCGCCAGCTGCTGCCGATCAGCCCCGCCGCGCGCCAGGCCGCCGACGTCGCCCTCCCCGGGCACGCCCAGGCGCCCGCGGAGGAGCCCGCCGAGGCCCCCGCGGACCTGCCCGAGGGTGTCGCGCCCGCCTCCGGCCCGCGCGCCCCGCTGCGCCGCCGCCTGGACAAGAGCCCGGTGGCCTCGGTCAAGCTGGCCTCCGGCTGCGACCGGCGCTGCTCCTTCTGCGCCATCCCGTCCTTCCGCGGGTCCTTCATCTCCCGCCGTCCCGCCGACGTGCTGGGCGAGACCCGCTGGCTCGCCGAGCAGGGCGTCAAGGAGATCATGCTGGTCTCCGAGAACAACACCTCGTACGGCAAGGACCTCGGCGACATCCGCCTGCTGGAGACCCTGCTGCCCGAGCTCGCCGCCGTCGACGGCATCGAGCGCGTCCGGGTCAGCTACCTCCAGCCCGCCGAGATGCGCCCGGGCCTGATCGACGTGCTGACCTCGACCCCCAAGGTCGTGCCCTACTTCGACCTCTCCTTCCAGCACTCCGCCCCCGACGTGCTGCGCGCCATGCGCCGCTTCGGCGACACCGACCGCTTCCTGGAGCTGCTGGACACCATCCGCTCCAAGGCCCCGCAGGCCGGTGTCCGCTCGAACTTCATCGTGGGCTTCCCCGGCGAGACCGAAGCCGACTTCGCCGAGCTGGAGCGTTTCCTCACCCACGCCCGCCTCGACGCGATCGGCGTCTTCGGCTACTCCGACGAGGACGGCACCGAGGCCGTCACCTACGAGAACAAGCTGGACGAGGACACGATCGCCGAGCGCCTGGCGCACATGCAGCGCCTCGCCGAGGAGCTCACCGCCCAGCGTGCGGAGGAGCGGATCGGGGAGACCCTGGAAGTGCTGGTGGAGACGGTCGTCCCGTTCGACGAGGCCGAGGAGGGCGAGGGCGCCTACGGGCGCGCCGCGCACCAGGCCCCCGAAACCGACGGCCAGGTCGTCTTCACCGACGGCACGGGCCTGGTCCCCGGGCGTATCGTCACGGCGAAGGTCGTCGGCACCCTGGGAGTGGACCTGGTGGCCGAGCCCCTGGACCTGGACCTCGAGGAGGCGGCCGGATGACCGGTGTCCCGGCATCTGCGGCGGGCGGGACCGGCCGCCGGCCCGTACCCGGCGCGAAGCTGGGGGCCGCGGCGGTCAATCAGGCCAGCCTGTGGAACATCGCCAACATCCTGACGATGATCCGGCTCGTGCTGGTGCCGGGATTCGTCCTGCTGCTGCTCGCCGACGGCGGCTACGACCCGGCCTGGCGGGCCTGGGCCTGGGCGGCGTTCGCCGTCGCCATGATCACGGACATCTTCGACGGGCACCTGGCCCGGACGTACAACCTGGTCACGGACTTCGGCAAGATCGCCGACCCCATCGCCGACAAGGCGATCATGGGGTCGGCGCTGATCTGCCTCTCCTGGCTGGGCGACCTCCCGTGGTGGGTGACCGGGGTGATCCTCGGACGGGAGCTCGGCATCACGCTGCTGCGCTTCTGGGTCATCCGCTACGGCGTGATTCCGGCCAGCCGCGGCGGCAAGCTGAAGACGCTGGCCCAGGGCACGGCCGTGGGCATGTACGTCCTGGCCCTGACCGGTGCGCTGGCGACGATGCGCTTCTGGGTGATGGCCATCGCGGTCGTGCTGACCGTCGTCACCGGTTTGGACTACATCCGCCAGGCGATCGTGCTCCGGCGCCAGGGTCTCGCCGCGGAGCGGGCCGCGCGGTGACAGGCGAGGCGGGGGAGTCTCCGGTGGCGCGGGGGCGCGCCGGAGCGAGCGGGGGGCGCACGCCCGCCGCGTACGCGCTCCAGCTCCTTGCGGAGAGTGACCAGACCGTCGCGGTCGCGGAATCCCTGACCGGCGGCATGGTCGCGGCGGAGTTCACGGCGGTCCCCGGCGCCTCCCGGTCGTTCCGCGGTTCGGTCACCGCGTACGCGACGGAGATCAAGCACCGGGTCCTGGGAGTGGACGCGGACCTGCTGGCGGCCGAAGGCGCGGTGAACGCGCAGGTCGCGGCCGAGATGGCGGCCGGTGTGCGGCGGGTCATGGGCGCGTCCTGGGGGATCGCGACGACCGGCGTGGCCGGCCCCGACCCGCAGGACGGGCAGCCGGTGGGAACGGTTTTCGTCGCCGTGGACGGTCCGGTGGGCAGGAAAACGGTCCGTCTGAGGTTGAACGGCTCCCGCGCGGAAATCCGTAGGGAGAGTGCACGGACAGTGCTCGAGCTTCTCGCGGACGAACTCCGTGAGAATGCGCGGGGGCAGGATACGGAACAGAACGGGGGGATTTGATGTTTGCAGCCCTGAGTGAACACGACATCGCTCCCCGCACGGCCGCGGCGCGAGGCGGTACGGTGGGGCGTGAAGGATGCGGCTACACGGTCAGAGGAGGGAGCCACCGATGATTCTGCTCCGTCGCCTGCTGGGTGACGTGCTGCGTCGGCAGCGCCAGCGCCAGGGCCGTACTCTGCGCGAAGTCTCCTCGTCGGCCCGAGTTTCGCTCGGCTATCTCTCCGAGGTGGAGCGGGGGCAGAAGGAGGCATCCTCCGAGCTGCTCTCCGCGATCTGCGACGCGTTGGACGTACGGATGTCCGAGCTGATGCGCGAAGTCAGTGATGAACTGTCGCTCGCTGAGCTGGCACAGTCGGCCGCGGCAAGCGAACCGGTCACCGTACCGGTCCGCCCGATGCTCAATTCGGTCTCGATGGCTTCGGTCACCGGTCCGGAACGAGTGACCATCAAGGCGCCTGCGGAAGCGGTGAATGTCGTAGCCGCGTGAGCGAGCACGGGCGTGTTTGAGCTTGGCCGGAGCCCCGGCCGGTGCGTGGAGCACCGGCCGGGGCTCCCGGCC
>NZ_MQUR01000152.1 GCF_001953875.1 Streptomyces amritsarensis | reverse complement strand
CCCCCGGACCACCGGGGGCCACGGCCCTTCGCGCACGTCCGCCGCAGCCGCCCCGCCCGCCCGGCCCGTCCCACCCGCCTGGTCCGTACCGGCGGAATCCGGGGCGGCGACGGGCGTGGCACGGGCACGGCCGACGCGATGGCTGCCACCCTCGTCGTCCATGGACGTCAGCACCTTCTACGCCCTGTTCTCCGCCACCTGCTTCACCCTGGTCGGGCTGTGGTGGAACGTCGTCCAGAGCCACCACGACTGGATGCGCGACCCCGCCCTGCGGCGCGTCGTCGGCGGGATCTACCTGTCGTTCCTGCTGCCCGCCCTGATGGGCCTGTTCGCCCAGATCGGCGGCACCGAGCAGCCGCACATCTGGCGGGCGGCGTTCGTCGTCCTCGCGCTGATCGGCTGCGTCTGCACGCTGCGGCTGCTGGCGCGGGCGCGCGGGAACCGGTTCCTGATCTGGCAGCAGGCCGCGGCCGCGCTGCTCTACGCCCTGATCGCGGTGGTCGGGGCCTTCCCCGAGCTCGCCGAGCCGTTCGGGCTGCGGCCGATCCAGGCCGAGGCGCTGATGCTGATCGGCCTGATCGTGCTGGGGCACGCCCTGGTCTGGCGCTTCATGGCCGGCGAGGGCCGCGCCGCCGGGGATGACGGGACAGCCCTCAGCGGCCCTGCTTGAACTCCAGTGCCGCCGCCAGCGCGCCGAGCTGCTCGAAGGAGGCGGTGCCGGTCACCACCGTGACGTAGCCCTGCTCCCGCCGCACGAGGGCGTCGTACTTCTCGCCGTCCCAGCGCTCCCAGGCCGTGTCGCCGACCTGCTGGGTCTGCCCGGAGGCCGTGGCCTTCTGGGTGACCCGCTCCAGGTACTTCACGGAGGTGTCGGTGGACTGCTCGACCGCCGCGTACTGCTGCTGCGGGTCGAGGAAGCCCAGGTGCCAGGCGTCGGCGTTCTTGCGCTCGTACGTCACCGAGGTCGCGCGCCACTGCTCCGGCAGGCCCACGGGGGCGGCCACCGGGTACGGGGCCGCGCGCCGGGCCGTGATGGTCTCCACCCGGTAGTCGACCGTGCGTGTGGGATCGGCCTTGTCGTCATGCGGGACGAAGAGGTAGATCCCGGCGACGACGACTCCGATCACCGCCAGCGACCGGACCATGTCCCAGACCGTCTGCTTGCCTTTCATACCTGCCACGGCACCATCGTCCCGCATCGCCGGCCGGCGATCACCGCCGGGGTCGCGCGGGCGCGCCGCGCGGCGCACCCTTGAGTCGCCCCACCCCGTCCCGGCCCGATCCGGGCCCCATCCGCGCCCGGTCTCCCGCACGGGGCGCAAGGCGTTCGCTCAGGACAATCGAATGACCGATATTCCGCTCATACGTGACCCGCCCTGCTCAATATGTCGACGTACCGATAGAGTTCCAGCACCCTCACTTCCCGGCCGTCGCCGTACAGAAAGGTGCGCTCCGATGACCGAGCACAACCTGCCGCCCCAGCTCGAAGTCTCTCCGGAGGCCCCCGACCGCAACCTCGCGCTCGAACTCGTACGGGTCACCGAGGCGGCCGCCATGGCCGCCGGCCGGTGGGTCGGCCGCGGCGACAAGATCGGCGCGGACGGCGCCGCGGTCAACGCGATGAGGACCCTGATCTCCACCGTCTCGATGAACGGCGTCGTCGTCATCGGCGAGGGCGAGAAGGACGAAGCCCCGATGCTCTTCAACGGGGAGCAGGTCGGCGACGGCACGGGCGCCGAGGTCGACATCGCCGTCGACCCGATCGACGGCACCACCCTGAACGCCAAGGGCATGCCGAACGCCATCGCCGTCCTGGCGGCCGCCGACCGCGGCACGATGTTCGACCCGTCCGCCGTGTTCTACATGGACAAGCTGGTCACCGGCCCCGAGGCCGCCGACTTCGTCGACATCAACGCCCCGGTCTCGGTGAACATCCGCCGGGTCGCCAAGGCCAAGGGCATGGCCGCCGAGGACGTCACGGTCGTCATCCTGGACCGCCCCCGCCACGAGGGCATCGTCCGGGAGATCCGCGAGACCGGCGCGCGCATCAAGTTCATCTCCGACGGCGACGTCGCCGGCTCCATCATGGCCGCCCGCGAGGGCACCGGCGTGGACCTGCTGCTGGGCATCGGCGGCACCCCCGAGGGCATCATCTCGGCCTGCGCGATCAAGTGCCTGGGCGGCGTGATCCAGGGCAAGCTGTGGCCGAAGGACGACGCCGAGCGCCAGAAGGCCCTCGACGCCGGCCACGACCTGGACCGCGTGCTCACCACCACCGACCTGGTCTCGGGCGAGAACGTCTTCTTCGTCGCCACCGGCATCACCGACGGCGAGCTGCTGCGCGGTGTGCACTACCGCTCCGAGACCGCCACGACGTCCTCGCTGGTCATGCGCTCCAAGTCCGGCACCATCCGGAAGATCGACTCCACGCACCGCCTGTCGAAGCTGCGCGCGTACAGCGCGATCGACTTCGACCGCGCCCAGTAGCAGGCGGGGGCACAACGCGAGAGGGGCGGTCACCCTGTGCGGGGGTGACCGCCCCTCTCGCGTGTCCGCGTACGAGACGTGGAGGACGCACGGGCCGCACGGGAGCACGGGGCATCGCGGTCGACCGTGGCCGCGCCCCGGGGCCGACCGTGGCCGCGCGGGGCCGTCCGTGGCCGTGCGTCCGCGGCGTGCCGCGGACAGCGGCCTGCCCTGGCGGCGTGACCGGCCCGGTCGGCGACGGTGGCGGCCGGCTCAGCCCGCCGCGGCTATCGACCCCGCGCCGGGGGCTTGGCGCAGCTCGGCGGAGCGGCGCCGCATCCGGGCCAGCACCACCCGGCGCTCGGCCGCGGTGAGACCGCCCCAGACCCCGTACGGCTCGGGCTGGAGCAGCGCGTGCTCGCGGCAGGCGACCATCACCGGGCAGCGGGCGCAGACGCGCTTCGCGGCCTCCTCGCGGGAGAGCCGGGCGGCGGTCGGCTCCTTGGACGGCGCGAAGAACAGCCCCGCCTCGTCGCGGCGGCACACCGCCTCCGCGTGCCAGGGGCCGTCCTCCGCCGCCCTGGCCGGCGCCGGCACCCGCGGCTGCGGCACGGCCGATGGGCGTGCCGCAGGACCCTGAAGGCTCTTCACGGCGGCTACCTGCAGGGACTGATGCGGCGGATGCGGCACGGTCTACTCCTGACGACGTATACGTGAGCGAGAGACGACGCACCTGTCCCTACCCGCTGTACGCGCCCCTATGCACCGCGTGCCACCGGGCGCCCGGGGTTCGTCCGAAACGAGACCCTCCGCATCCGGGTTGGCCGCCGCCGCGTGCCACCGCCCCGTCCCGGCCGCGTTTCAGCCGTCGCGGCGTCCCCGCAGCTTGCGGGCCAGGTCGACGAGGCGGGCGCCCAGCTTGGGCCGCGCCTCGATGTTGCCGAGCAGGGAGAAGCCGCGGACGATCACGACGGGCGCCTGCGGGTCGGTCTCGCCTCGGCCCTCGCCGCGCACCTCGAAGTTGCCGAGGACCCCGCTGCCGTAGCCGCGCAGGGTGACGTTCTCCGGGACCAGGACCTCCACGTTCCCGAGGACGCACGTCACATTGATCTCTGTGACCTGCTGTTCGAAGACCGCCTCGGTGAGGTCGATGGTGATGTCGCCCATGACCGAGACCGCGCGGGTGTGAGCGCCGGGCCGCCAGCGGCCCTTGCGGCTGGAGCTGCTGCACACGGCGACGATGGTCTCCGCGGCCTGGCCGGCGGCCCCCGCGTACGCGGACGGGGCCGGGGTGTGGACGCCGCCGGGCGCGGGCAGATCCCGTACGAGCGCTTCCAGCTCGCCGACGGTCTTGACCGCGTACAGCGTGTCCAGGCGCTCGGAATGCTCCTCGGCGGTCAGCCTGCCTTCGGCGAGGGCGTCGCCGAGGACCTGCGCGATCCGGTCCCGGTCGGCGTCGGAGGCGCGCAGCGCGGCGGGGCCGGGCGCGGGGGCGGCGGGGTGCTTTTCCAGGTCCACGACGCCAGCATAGCGAGACACGATAGATCGCGATACTACCGAGTCGGTGCGAGTGAGCCTTACCTCACAAACACACGCCGGGCGGGAGGTCCTACGCTGGAGGACTGCGCTGCCAATCTGGTCGTCAGTGCTGTCTGCAGAGTGAGGAATGGCCCCAATGCCGGAGTTCGCGTACACCGACCTGCTGCCCCTGGGCGAGGACACCACCCCCTACCGGCTGGTGACCGCCGAGGGCGTGTCCACCTTCGAGGCTGACGGCCGTACGTTCCTCAAGGTCGAGCCGGAGGCGCTGCGCAAGCTCGCCGAGGAGGCCATCCACGACATCCAGCACTTCCTGCGCCCCGCGCACCTCGCGCAGCTGCGCCGCATCATCGACGACCCGGAGGCCTCGTCGAACGACAAGTTCGTCGCGCTCGACCTCCTCAAGAACGCCAACATCGCGGCGGCCGGCGTCCTGCCGATGTGCCAGGACACGGGCACGGCGATCGTGATGGGCAAGCGCGGCCAGAACGTGCTGACCGAGGGCGGCGACGAGGCGGCGCTCTCGCGCGGCATCTACGACGCCTACACCCGCCTGAACCTGCGCTACTCGCAGATGGCCCCCCTCACCATGTGGGAGGAGAAGAACACCGGCTCGAACCTGCCCGCGCAGATCGAGCTGTACGCGACCGACGGCGGCGCGTACAAGTTCCTCTTCATGGCCAAGGGCGGCGGTTCGGCCAACAAGTCCTTCCTCTACCAGGAGACCAAGGCGGTCCTCAACGAGGCCTCCATGATGAAGTTCCTGGAGGAGAAGATCCGCTCGCTCGGTACGGCGGCCTGCCCGCCCTACCACCTGGCGATCGTGGTCGGCGGCACCTCCGCCGAGCACGCGCTCAAGACCGCCAAGTACGCCTCCGCGCACTACCTGGACGAGCTGCCCCGCGAGGGCTCGCCGCTGGGCCACGGCTTCCGCGACGAGGCACTGGAGCAGCAGGTCTTCGAGCTGACGCAGAAGATCGGCATCGGCGCGCAGTTCGGCGGCAAGTACTTCTGCCACGACGTCCGCGTCGTGCGCCTGCCCCGCCACGGCGCCTCCCTGCCCGTCGCGATCGCCGTGTCCTGCTCGGCGGACCGCCAGGCCACCGCGAAGATCACCGCCGAGGGCGTCTTCCTGGAGCAGCTGGAGCGCGACCCGGCCCGCTTCCTGCCGGACACCACGGACGAGCACCTGTCGCAGTCCTCGGACGTCGTCTCCATCGATCTGAACCAGCCGATGGACGACATCCTGGCGACCCTGACCAAGCACCCGGTCAAGACCCGCCTGTCGCTGACCGGCCCGCTGGTCGTGGCGCGCGACATCGCGCACGCCAAGATCAAGGAACTGCTGGACTCGGGCGCGGAGATGCCGCAGTACCTGAAGGACCACCCGGTCTACTACGCCGGCCCCGCGAAGACCCCCGAGGGCTACGCGTCGGGCTCCTTCGGCCCGACCACGGCCGGCCGCATGGACTCCTACGTCGAGCAGTTCCAGGCGGCGGGCGGCTCGAAGGTCATGCTGGCCAAGGGCAACCGCTCCCAGCAGGTGACGGACGCGTGCGCCGCGCACGGCGGCTTCTACCTGGGCTCGATCGGCGGCCCCGCGGCGCGCCTGGCCCAGGACTGCATCAAGAAGGTCGAGGTCCTGGAGTACGAGGAGCTCGGCATGGAGGCCGTCTGGAAGATCGAGGTCGAGGACTTCCCGGCGTTCATCGTGGTCGACGACAAGGGCAACGACTTCTTCCAGAATCCGGCCCCCGAGCCGACGTTCACCCACATCCCCGTCCGCGGACCGGGGCTGTAGCACCGCTCCTGCGACGAGGGGCCCTCTGCCGAACGACAGAGGGCCCCTCGGGGTTTTCGCTGTTCGGCCGATGCAGCCGGGGGGGCTTCAAGGTCGCCCCGGCTCCCCCGGCGCCGCGGCGGGAGCCGTCAGGTACCGGGCCTCCACGGGGGTGGCCCGGTACCCCGCCGCCCGGGCGGCGACGCCATCCGGGCAGGATGCGGTACCGGGGCGCCCCGTGCATCCGGATAACGTCGGGGGCATGACGCACACGCAGCTCCGTACCGCCCGCGCCGTCCGGGTCGTCGCCCATCGCGGGGCCTCCCACGAGCACCCCGAGCACACTCTGGCCGCCTACCGGCAGGCCGTCGCGGACGGTGCCGACGCCCTCGAATGCGACGTACGGCTCACCGCCGACCACCGGCTGGTCTGCGTGCACGACCGGCGCGTGGAGCGGACCTCGGACGGGCGCGGGGTGGTCTCGGAGATGACCTACGAGGAGCTGTCCGCGCTCGACTTCGGCGGCTGGAAGGGCGAGGCGCACCGCGGGGCGCAGGTGCTGCTCTTCGAGGATCTGCTGAAGGAGGCGCTGGCCGCGGACCGGCCCGTCGGGCTGGCCGTGGAGACCAAGCACCCCACGCGGGCGGGCGGCCGTCTGGAGGCCGAGCTCGTGCGGGTGCTGAAGGACCACGGGCTGGCGGACGGCCGGGCGGGGCTGGTCGAGGTGATGAGTTTCTCGCGCAACGCCCTGATCAGGTTGAACCGGCTCGCGCCCGGCTTGCCGGCCGTGTACCTGATCGAGCGGCGGCTGCGTCCGGTGCGGCCGCCGTTCGCGGGGCACGCCGGACCGGGCATCGACCTGGTGCGCAAGGATCCGGGGCTGGTGGGGCGGTTGAAGGCCAAGGGGCTGCGGGTGCGGGTGTGGACGGTCGACGAGCCCGAGGATGTGGAGCTGTGCGTGCGGCTCGGCGTGGACACCCTGATCACGAACCGGCCGCGCGAGGTGCGGGAGTACCTGGGCTCCCTGTGACCGCCGGCGGTACGGGGGCACCCGGCCGGGGTGCGCCGGCCGGGCGTGGGGGGTCCGGTGGTGCGGGGCGGTTATGCCCCGAAGCGCTGGTTCGCGGCTCCGGTGCAGGTCTGCAGGCGCAGCGGTTCGCGGGCGGCGGCCACGGTCAGGCACATGCCCGGGGCGGCGGCGGGCCGCAGGGTGGCGCCGTCGCGGAAGAACTGCTGGTTGGCTCCGCCGTGGCAGTTCCAGATGATCAGGCCGGTGCCGGAGCCGTAGTTGGCGCCGGGGGCGTCGAGGCAGCGGTCCTGGGTCAGCTCGATGTGGACGGACTTGCGGGCGGTGTCGTACCACCAGCCCTGGTTGCGGCCGCCGTGGCAGTCCCAGCCGACGATCTTCGTCTCGTTGGCGCTGGAGCCTCCGAAGGAGTCGAGGCAGGTGCCGGTGGCCTCGTTCCTGAGCGGCTTGAACTTGTCGTCCCAGGCCCCGGCCTGGAGGACGGGCGTGCCGGTGCTGGCGGGGTCGGCGCAGGAGGCCTCGCGCAGGCCCGAGTCGTAGAGCTGGGTCAGGCAGGACGCGAAGGCCCCGTGTCCGCGGTAGTTGGGGTGGAAGGACTGGCGGGCGGTGTTCTCGTCCCACGGGAAGTGGTCCCCGAGGTCCAGGTAGAGCCCGCGGGCCCAGGTGTCCTCCATGCAGACCTCGTGGCCGTGGAAGAGCCGGGAGTTGTCGAGGTAGATCGCGCCGGAGGCCAGGGCCGCGGCGCGCATGCCCTTCTGGAAGGTGGGCACCGCGTAGTTGCGGCCCCAGGTGGCGTCGGAGTCGTAGCCGGCGCAGCCGCCGGGCAGCTTCCCGGGGAAGTTCGGGTTGTCGTGGAAGTCGGGGCCGATGGGGCTGGGGTAGCCCATCACGACGAGCTTGTAGTCGGCGTCGGCGTAGCCGGCGTCGCGCATGACCGTCCTGAGGTCGGCGACGGTGGCCTCCACCTTGGGCCTCAGGCCGTCGACGCGGGCCTGCCAGCCGGGGGCGTACTTGGGCTCGCAGGTGCCCTGGCTGAGGATCCAGCGGGTCACGCAGTCGGTCATGACGGGGCCGAACTGGAGGTCGTCGTTGGCGCCGGCGACCAGCAGGACCATCTTGATCCTGGTGTTGCGGGCCTTGATGGCGAGGCTGTCGCTCTGCACCAGCTCGTCGGCGTACTGCTTGCTGCCTCCGATCCTGATGTTGCCGGTGTAGCCGCCGGAGCAGGCGACGTTGAAGGTGAGGTCGGCCGGGATGCCGGTGCGGTGGATCGCCGCGTCGGGCGAGCGGTGGCACTGGTTGTTCGGGGTGTTGGTCGCCGGGTCGTAGGTGCCGACGCCCTCGCCGGAGATCTCGCTGTCGCCGAGCGAGATCAGGCCGGTCCTGCGGTCCGCCGGCGGGCGCACGGCGGGGTCGCCGTAGATCGTGACGGCTTCGGCGGCGCGGATCGCCTCCAGCTCGGGCGGGAGGGGTTTGACGACCCCGGAGGCGGTGGCCGCCTGGGCCATGGGGGTGACGGCGGTGACGCCCCCCAGGGCGGCCGCGAACGCCGCGACGGCGGCGAGGGTAGATCTGAGCGTGGGCTTCGTGCGGGCACGTGCCATGGACGCCTCCCGGGATATGGGTGTTACCCACGGTATTTACTGGTCAGTAGGGGAGTTGGGAACACTTCCAACAAGAGAATTGCTCAACTTTTTTGGGAGGCAACAGACATGACAGACGATCAGCAGGCCGACGGGTTCCGCACGGAGCACGACTCCATGGGCGACGTGCGGGTGCCCCTGCACGCCAAGTGGCGCGCGCAGACGCAGCGCGCCGTGGAGAACTTCCCCCTCTCAGGACAGCGGCTGGAGCGGGCCCACATCGAGGCCCTCGCCCGGATCAAGGGCGCGGCCGCCCTCGTGAACGCACGCCTCGGCGTGGTGGACCAGGACGTCGCCGACGCGATCCGGTCCGCCGCCGCCGAGGTCGCGGACGGGCGCTGGGACGAGCACTTCCCCGTGGACGTCTTCCAGACCGGGTCGGGGACCTCGTCCAACATGAACACCAACGAGGTCATCGCGACCCTGGCCACCGAGCGCCTGGGCCGGGACGTCCACCCCAACGACCACGTCAACGCCTCGCAGAGCTCGAACGACGTCTTCCCCTCGTCCATCCACATCGCCGCCACCGCCGCCGTCGCGAACGACCTGGTCCCGGCGCTGGAGCATCTCGCCGCCGCGCTGGAACGCAAGGCGGTGGAGTTCGACCGGGTGGTCAAGGCGGGCCGGACCCACCTGATGGACGCCACCCCGGTCACCCTCGGCCAGGAGTTCGGCGGGTACGCGGCCCAGATCCGCTACGGCGTCGAGCGGCTGCGCGCGTCCCTGCCCCGCCTCGCCGAACTCCCCCTGGGCGGGACGGCGGTGGGCACCGGCATCAACACCCCGCCCGGCTTCTCGGCCGCCGTGATCGCCGAGGTGGCGATCGCCACCGGGCTGCCGCTGACGGAGGCGCGCGACCACTTCGAGGCCCAGGGCGCGCGGGACGCGCTGGTGGAGACCTCGGGCATGCTCCGCACGGTCGCCGTCTCGCTCACCAAGATCTGCAACGATCTGCGCTGGATGGCGTCGGGCCCGCGGACCGGTTTGGCCGAAATCAGTCTGCCGGACCTCCAGCCCGGCTCCTCGATCATGCCGGGGAAGGTCAATCCGGTGGTCCCGGAGGCCGTCCTGATGGTCGCCGCACAGGTCATGGGCAACGACGCCACCGTCGCCGTGGCGGGCGCGTCCGGCAACTTCGAACTCAACGTGATGCTGCCGGTGATGGCCCGCAACCTCCTCGAATCGATCCGGCTGCTGGCCGGCGCGAGCCGCCTGCTGGCCGACCGCACGGTCGACGGGATCACCGCCGACGAGGCCCGGGCCAGGGAGTACGCCGAGTCCTCGCCCTCCGTGGTGACCCCGCTCAACCGCTACATCGGCTACGAGGAGGCCGCGAAGGTGGCCAAGAGGTCCCTCGCCGAGCGCAGGACGATCAGGGAGGTCGTCCTGGAGTCCGGTTACGTGGAACGCGGCGACCTCACCCTGGAACAGCTCGACGAGGCCCTGGACGTCCTGCGCATGACGCGTCCCTGACCGGCCGCCGACACCCCGGGGGTGGGGGCCGGATCCGGTCGTTCTCGGCCGCGAATCGCTCCGTGACCTGCACCGCAGCGGGCGCGGGGGCCCCCGCCCTAAGATCTGCGCATGACAGGTACCTTCGAGCCCGGGAGCAGCCGGGCGCCGGGCGCGCAGCCGGGTCCCGCGCGCGGCGGGCGCTGGTCGCCCGGGGACCAGATCCTGTGGCGCTACCGCGACCACGCCCCGGGGCTGAAGGGCGCGGTGCACATCTGCCGCCCGGTGACCGTGGTGCAGGACACCGACGAGATGCTCGCCGTCTGGATGGCCCCCGGCACCGAATGCGTCAAGCCGGTCCTCGCCGACGGCAGCCCCGTCCACGAGGAACCGCTCGCCACCCGGTACACCGTGCCGCGCACGACCGTGCGTTCGCGCTGGTTCGGCGGCGGTGTGCTGAAGCTGGCCCGCCCCGGGGACCCGTGGTCGGTCTGGCTGTTCTGGGGATCGGGCTGGACGTTCAAGAACTGGTACGTGAACCTGGAGGAGCCGCGCTCGAGATGGGCCGGTGGAGTGGATTCCGAGGACCACTTCCTGGACATCGCCGTCTATCCCGACCGCAGTTGGAAGTGGCTGGACGAGGACGAGTTCGCCCAGGCCCAGCGGTCCGGCCTGATGGGCCGTGAGCAGGCCGGGCGGGTACGGGAGGCAGGCAGTGCGGCGGTCGCCCTGATCGAGGAATGGGGTGCTCCGTTCTCGGCCGGCTGGCAGGATTGGCGGCCGGATCCGACCTGGCGGATTCCGGCCCTGCCCGAGGACTGGGACCGCACCCCGGCGCATATGACCTCATGAGACCCTTGATGCGCCCCCGGGGTTCAAACGTAGGATCGTCCTCCGCGAGGTCGCGCACGCGCGACGGTGCGGTCGGGCCGCACATCGGCAAGTGTCTTTCTGCACACGGGATCTGACCGGAGGTCGGCACACGAGGAGAGGCGACGACGGGGCGGCGGGTCCGCCCGGGGAGCTCCCGGCCGCATGCCGGGGGAGAAGTTCGAGCGAGGAACCTCTGGGCGATGGTGCCCGGGCCGCTGAGCGGGTATACCGCGACTGACCGAGTTGAGTGCAGCGCACATCGAGCGCAAACGGACGGAATTCCACGCGTGACGGAGTACCCCACCTCCCAGGAGGGCCCGCAGCCCGTCGCCTCCGGCGGAGGTACGGACGAGGCCGGCCACGGCAAGGCGCCCATCGCCGCCACCGAGGCCGTACGCACGCATGCCGCGGGCGCCGGTGCCGGACCCGCGGCCGAGCCGGGCGCGGCGGCCGCCGCGGCGG
>NZ_MQUR01000155.1 GCF_001953875.1 Streptomyces amritsarensis | reverse complement strand
TCCCGCCCCGGAAATCCGAAAGACTGCCGGGAAGCCCCCAAAGGGACGGGCCGGGGGTTCAAGACACCATCGGCGTGTCGGAGGGGCCCGGCGGGAGCCCGGTGCGCCCCAGATCGCTACGCGCTCCCGTCGGAGGGCGTCCGCAGACCGCCTGGGGCTGGGCATAAGCCGCCACGAATCGCTACGCGCTCCTCCCCGACGGCGTCAGCGGGCCTCTTGGGCGGGACATAGACCGCCGCAGATCGCTACGCGCTCCTCCGAGACGGCGTCTGCGGCCCCCTGGGTGGGGAACCTCTGACCATGCCAGCGCATTTCTGCGGGAGCCGTTCCCGTGTACAGGCGCGTGCGTGGGGACTTCGGTGAGGAGGGCGGGACGCTTCCTCTGGCGCGACGTACGGGCCCGGCTCGGTGGTGATCGGGCTGCTGGTTGCCGCCCTCGGTATTGCGGGACTGGTCTCCATGGTGCGCGTGGCGCTGGTGAACCGAAGAACCATCCGGGAGGGGGTGGTGGCAGAGGCCCCCTGCCTGGGGGCGTACGTGGTGCACAACCGCTCTTCGGACGGATACACCACCAGCCAGTGGCGGCTGATCCTGGGATTCCTGACGCCGGAAGGACGGGACGTACGCGCCGAGCTGGTGGCCCATGTCCCCTACGCCGTCGGCGACACCGTGCCCGTGCGGTACCTGCCGGAGTGCCCCGAGCGGGTCGTGCCGGCCGGTGCGACGTTCGGGATCGGCCTCTCTGCCGGCCTCAAGGGCGTGGCGATGCTCGGCCTCGTCTATGCGGGACTCTCCCTCATGGTGATGGCGCTCGGAGCCGACTGGGCGTAGGGCCCCGGCGGCAGCAGCGTCCGATCAGGGTCTCCGCCTCCTCATCCACGACGTGTCCTCGCCGCTGTGTCCCAGAGAGCCGGCCTCCCAGGCACGCGCGTCGCGTCGGGCATCGCGAACATCGCGCCACATGGCCGTTCCGTCACGGACGCGCCCCCTGCGCCGCCGCGCCCTCCAGTCGACCCAGCAGGCGAGCACGACGATCAGGACGAGGGGCGCCAGGAAGAACCACATGCCCGTCATCGTGCGCCACAGGACAGTGCCCGGCCAGACGGCGTGCAGTAACTCTTCTTCTGCAAGGTCGTTGAGCTGTGCCGTGTGATGATGCCGGCCATGGCTGTCGATTCAGTGGTCGTACGACAGTGCGTCGCGGATCTGGACCTCGCGGTCGCGGAGGCGGGGGCCGAAGTCGTGGTGCCCGTCCAGCGCACCCCGAACGACCGCCGAGCCGTCCTGCGGCACCCGCACGGCGGTGTCTTCGAGTACGTCGGCCCGTGCCCCGGGGCTCAGTCCGCGGGCTCGACGTTGGCGGCCGACGTGGTGAACTCCAGCCCGGACGCGCCGCGGATGTAGGCGAGCTCCACCCAGTGCGCGGTGGCGGCGTTCGAGACGTTCTCGTTGACCACGGCCACCAGCTCACCCTCGACGCCCGAGGCGATGTCGCGGACGCGTCGATGCAGGAGCCGGTGCGGCACGTGCTCGTACCGCTCGCTCACCGGACGTCACGGTGCTGAGGCATGCAGACCACCCCTCATCCGCAGCTGCCGGAACGGCAGCCTCTCTAGAGACATCCCCAACTACACCCGATCCGCCGTCCGTTCGCAATGCGTCTCTAGAGAACTACGCCCGAATGGGCCACCGGGCTGATGCGTGCGGCGGCCCACCTCTCGCCCTAGGGTGTCTAGAGAGGAAAGGGAGTGATCGTTTTCATGACCAGCCAGGGCGCTACTCGGCAGCCGAAGTACCAGCGGATCGCTGACGCGCTGAGGAAGTCCATCCAGGCCGGCGAATACGGTCCGGGCGACCGGCTTCCGGGTGAGAACGACCTCATGGCCGCGTACGAGGTCGCCCGGATGACCGCCCGCCAGGCCCTCGGCGTCCTCCAGAACGAAGGCCTCGCCGAGGCGCGCAAGGGCGCCGGGGTCTTCGTCCGGGCGTTCAGGCCCTTGCGGCGGCGCGGCCTCCAACGGCTGGCCCAGGAGCAGTGGGGTTCGGGCCGCTCCATCTGGTCGACGGACTCCGAGGACCGGGAACTGGTCGTCGACCAGATCGACGTGCGCGAAGAAGAAGCCGACGACCGCGTCTGCGACGCGCTCGGCATCACGCCGGGAACCCAGGTGTGGGCGCGCAGCCGCCGTTTCGTGCTCGACGGCAAGCCGGTGCTCTTCGCGACGTCGTACCTGCCGTCGGACATCGTCGCCGATTCCCCCATCACCCAGCGCGAGACGGGCCCGGGCGGGACGTACGCCCGGCTGGCCGAGCTGGGTCACGGCCCCGTCCATTTCCGCGAGGAGATCCGCTCCCGGATGCCCTCCGCCGACGAGGCCGACCGCCTCTCCCTCGCCACGGGTACGCCCGTCATCCGCATCGTCCGCACCGCGTTCGCCGAGGACGGACGGGCCGTCGAGGTCAACGAGATGACCCTGGACTCCGCCTCCTACGTCCTGGAATACGACTTCGACGCCTGACGGGCGAATCGTCCGCGCCATCGTTGGTTACGAGCACGCCTGCCCGTCAACGGCGGGCACGACGTTGGCGACCGAGGTGGTGAATTCCAGTCCGGATGCACCACGGATATAGGCCAGTTCCATCCAGCATGCGAGCCCGGTGTCCGAGACGTTCTCGTTGATCACGGCCATCAACTCGCCTTCGGCGCCGGAAGCGATGTCGCGGACACGGCGCCGCAGGGGCAGGTGCGGCACGTATTCGTACTGCTCACTCATCGCTCTCGACCTCGTCGGCGGCGGTGAAGCGCGCGAAGCCGGCCTGTGCGCGCGCCAGGAGCTCGGGACTGGGCTGGCGCACCGCGGCGAAGCCGATGCTCGGACTGTCCGGGATGTCGAGGCTCCAAACGCCGCGAGGGGTGGGGCTCGTCACGGGTTGCTCCCTACTGTGGGCAGCGGATGGTAAGTCAAGACTGGACTCGTAAAGGTCGCTTGCCGAGGACTTCTCTGGGACTTCTGACGTCGCATAAAGAGACTTCTGTGCGCTCGATGCGGTGAATCACGGGAAATGGATGCGACATCCTGGAACAGTGGCACCATCCCGCTTTCACAAGGAGGATGAGATGCCACGTCCTACGGGCAACGCGCGTCTACGCGCGGCCCGCTTGGCCGCCGGATACCGGGGTCACAGCAAGACCTCATCGATGCCCTTGCTCGCAGAGGCGTGAACGTCGGTATCAAGCAGGTCCAACGGTGGGAGTCCGAAACGCCGCCCTGGCCCTACCCCGAAGCCCGCCGCGCACTCCAAGAACTCCTGGGGCAGGACATGGAACAGCTCGGCTTCGAACGGCGTCCCGGGACCACCGAGTCGGGGCTTTCGCCCGCCCGCCTGGCACCGCCGGCCCGAGGCGCGGTCCGGACCCGGAACGCGACGCAGCCCGCAAGCGTCGCTTCGGACTATCTCGCGGTCACCCGTGCTCACCGGCAGCTCTATTGGAGCGTTGCGCCCGCCACGCTCCACCCGGCCGTCGTTGCACATGCAGGACTCGGGGAGGCCCTGCTCCCCGCCACAGCCGGACAGACACACCAGACCTTGGCCGCCGCCTTGGCGGAGAGTCACCTTCTCGCAGGGCGGATCGAGTTCTTCGACCAGCGCGCACCCGACCGCGCGCGAGACACCTGGGTCCAGGCGCTGCAGGCAGCGGGCGAGGCCGACGACCCGCTCCTCGGCAGCGCGATCCTGGCGCACATGGCCTTCGTACCGGGATGGTCAGGGGACCGGCTCGCGGCATCGGAACGGATGATCGCAGCCCGGACCTACGCCCGCCGGGCACCGGCGTCCGCAGAGTTCCTGGCATGGCTGGACGCGGTCGAGGCCGAATGCGAGACCCGCTGTGGCAACACAGGACCGCGCTCAACCTGATCGCCCACGGCGAGGACGTGCTCGCTGCCGGAGGCGCGCACGCGAGCCCGGAGTGGATGGACTGGTTCTCGGTCGTGAGACTGGCCGCGTTCAAGGGCAATACCGAGCTCAAGGCGGGGCGTCTGCCGCAAGCCCGGGAAACGCTGCTCCGCGCCCTGGCCGATCTGCCTGCCGATTCCGACAAGCAGCGCACGGTGATCCTCGGAGACCTAGGGGCGGTAGAAGCTGCCGCGAGCAACCCTGAGGCCGCCGCGGAGTACGCATTGCGCGCGCTCGACCTCCTCGAAACGCACTGGTACGCGACCGGACTGGAACGCGTCCGCGATGTGAGGCGCGCGCTCGTACCGTGGCAGCACGAGCGGTGTGTCCGTGACCTGGACGACCGGCTCTACGGATGGGGTTCGGTGCTCAGTGCTCTGACGAATTGAAGTCTGCGATCCGGGTCGGCAGTTCTTCGAGGGATTCGACCCGGAACGTCGGCAGTTCCAGCGCCTCAGGGCTGTTCCACTGGATCGTCGCCCACGGGCCACGGCGGATGAGCGCGGTGCGCATGCCCGCCGCGGAGCCCGGGCGGAGATCGTTGTCGACGCGGTCGCCCACGTAGAGGATCTCTTCCGGGGCGAACGGTACGACCTTCGCGACGCGGACGAAGAACTCGGGATCCGGCTTGCTGGCACCCCAGTCGTCCGACGTCCCGATGAGGTCGACGTCGTCGGTGAACAGCGAGCGCAGGATCCCACCGGCCCGCACCGTCTGGTTCCCCGCGATGCCCAGCCAGAGACCTGCCTCACGGAGTGCCCTGAGGGCCGGCCGGACGTCAGGGTAGAGGTCGCTCTCGTCGAAGTGCTCGGGCTGACCCGCCGCGGCGCGGGCCTCGCGTTCGGCCGTCAGGTCGAAGCCAGGCTTGAAGGGCTGGAACACTTCACGGTAGTCGCGCCCTTGGGCAATGACGGCGCCGAACATCGCTGCAAAGGTATGGCGGGGCACTCCCAGCCAGTCGGCCCACGTGCCGTACTCCCTGGTTTCGTCCACGAGGCACTCGCCAACGTCGAAAACCACAGCGCGAATCGTCATGCGGTCAGCCTAGTTACAGCGGAGCGCAACAACGCATCTGCGGCTTACGACCAGCCCCCCGACGGACTGTAGTCGCGTGATCGAGAAGCGCGTAGCGATCTGAGGCGGCCTATGTCGAGCCACAGAGACAGGCAGACGCCCTCGGGCAGGAGCGCGTAGCGATGTGAGGCGCTCCGGGCTCCGCCCGGGCAGCGCCGACGCCCCGATGGTCATCTCTCGTCCGGCCCGTTCCTTTGGGGGCTTCCCGGCTGTCCTCGTATTTTCCGGGGCGGGACGGTCGGTCAAGGGTGGCCGAAGGCCATCGCGCAGCGACGCGACGAAGGAGCGCCCTTGAGGGACCGGCACGAACCGGAAGACGATAGGACCGCCGGGAAACCCCCAGCACCTCACCGACCCCGCCCCGCCGAAACCCCGCCCCCCTACCACCGCCCCGACGCAGGGGGTGGGTGGGCAGCCACCGGCCCGGGGTGGTGGGGCCGCGGGGGTGAAGGCGCCGGGGCGTGGAATCCCGTACCCCCTACACCCGCACCACTGGCGTGAGCGTCGTTTCCGCCGGGCCTCGGGAGTCCGCCTCGCGTTGGCGTTCCGCGCTGTCGCTGATGCGGAGGAGGAGGGCGATCATGATCCAGTTGGCCAGGAGGGACGAGCCGCCCTTGGCCAGGAAGGGCAGGGCCTTGCCCGTCAGGGGGATCAGGCCCGTGACGCCTCCGGCGACCACGAAGACCTGGAGCGCCAGCGCCGAGGCCAGGCCCACCGCCAGCAGTTTGCCGAAGGGGTCGCGGGCGCCGAGTGCCATGCGCAGTCCGCGCTGCACGAGGAGCGCGTAGAGGACCAGTACGGCCATGACCCCGGCCAGGCCGAGTTCCTCGCCCACGGTGGTGAGGATGAAGTCGCTGCGGCCGGCAAACTTGATCAGCTCGGGGTGTCCCATGCCGAGGCCGGTCCCTGAGATGCCGCCCGTGCCGAAGCTGAACAGCGCCTGCGCCGACTGGTCCGAGGTGACGCCCGGGGGAGGGTTCTCCCAGTAGACGGAGAGCGGGTTCAGCCACGCCGCCACGCGCGCCTTGACGTGCGGCTCCGTCGAACCGACCACGAAGGCCCCGGCCGAGGCCATGAGCAGGCCGCACACGATCCAGCCGGTGCGTTCGGTGGCGACGTACAGCATCACCACGAAGACGCCGAAGAAGATCAGGGACGTGCCCAGGTCCCGCTCGAAGACCAGCACCAGCATCGAGAGGATCCACACCGTGATGAGGGGTCCGAGCTGGCGCATCGGTGGCAGTCGCATGCCGAGGAACCTGCGGCCCGTCAGGGCGAGGGAGTCGCGGTGGATGACCAGGTAGCCGGCGAAGAAGATCGCGATCATGATCTTCACGAACTCGCCGGGCTGGATCGAGAAGCCGAAGAGGATGATCCACCGCTTGGCGCCGTAGGTGTCCGCGCCGAAGAACGCCGGTGCGATCAGCAGCACCAGCGCGACCGCCATCGTGATGTAGATGAACCGCTGGAGCAGGCGGTGGTCGCGCAGCAGGGCCAGCACCGCGATGCAGGCGGCGACGCCGACCACCGTCCACAGCAGCTGGCCCGGGGCGTTGGCGTCGGAGTTCCAGCGCTCGATGTAGCCCTGGTCGAGGCGGTGGATCAGTACCAGCCCCAGCCCGGTCAGCAGCATGGCGAGCGGGAAGACCAGCGGATCCGCGTAGGCCGCGAAGCGGCGCACGCCCAGGTGCCCCACCAGCGACAGCAGCGTCATGGAGATGGTGAAGCCGGCGAGGTTGGGCGGGAGCTCGCCGTTCATCGCGAGGCCCGCGGCGGCGTGCCCGAAGACGGCGATGGCGACGACGAGGACGAGGAGCAGCGCCTCGGTGCGGCGGCGGGCGCCCGCCGCCGTCAGGGGCCTCAGTCCACGCACGGGATGCCGCCGCCGTCCTCGGGGGTGGACGGGGAGGGCGAAGAGGCGGGTGGGGGTGCGGACTCGCGCGCCCCCGGTGCGGAGCCGGCCGAACCGGCCTCGGCACTCGGCGCGCCGGGGCTTGCGGAAGCCTTGGGTCCGATCTGCTCTGCAATGAGGCGCTTTATCTTCATATCATCTACGACGTTGATGTCCTCCCCGAGGTTCCTTCCGAAGCGCTCGACGGGCAGTGTCGTGAACTGCACCCTGCCGTCGGACAGGCTCTTCGCCCGCTTCACGAACGACAGCAGGTCCCATCCCTGGTCGGTCACCACGTCCTGTTTCGCGACATCGATCAGCTTGATCAGCTTCACCGGGTCGGTGAAGGTCCCGGCCGAGTTCAGCTTCTTCGTCGCACCCGCGAGGAAGGCCTGCTGCCGCTTCGTCCGGTCCAGGTCGCCGCCGTCCAGACCGTGCCGCTGGCGCACGAAGGCGAGCGACTGCCGGCCGTCGAGGGTCTGCGGCCCCGCCGGGAAGTCGGCGCCCGAGTAGGTGTCCTTCACCGCCTTGTTCAGACACACCGGTACGCCGCCCAGGGCCTGCGCGAGGTGGTGGAATCCGGCCAGGTTCAGCTCGGCGAAGTGGTCGACCGGCACCCCCAGGAAGCCGCGCACCGTTGCGATCTGGGCCGCCCGTCCCGCCTCCCGGCCTTCCCGTTCCAGCTCCCGGGCGTCCTTCACGCCCGCTGCGGCGAGCTGCCCCTCCTTGCGGGCCTTCGCCAGCCCGTACGCCTTCTTGATCTTGTCCTTGCCGTGGCCGGGTATGTCGACGAAGTCGTCGCGCGGCACCGAGAAGGCCTTCGCCCGGCCGCCGTCCCCCGGCACGTGCAGCAGGATCAGGGTGTTCGCGTTGTAGCCGCCGATGTCCGAACTGCCGGCGTGCAACTGGTCGAGGACCTCCGCCGGCAGTTTCTCGCCGTTCTTGTCCCGGCGGCTGTCCAGGCCGATGAGCAGGATGTTGGTGTCGCCGAACTTCGACTTCTCGGCTCCGTCGAGGGCCCTGGAGCTGCCGATGCCGGCGGCCAGGTCCCGGTACAGGTACCAGGCGCCCCCGCCCGCCGTCACCGCCAGCGCGCAGGCCGCGACCAGCAGCGTGCGGCCGAGCCGCCGGCGTCGGGACGGGGGGCGGCGTCGGGTCCTCGTCTTCCTCCGGTGCGCGCTCATGCCAGTCGATCGTGGGGCAGACCGGCTGAAGGAATCCTGAGGTTCCTGAAGGGGCGTTCAGGGCTGCCGCCCCATGTCCCCGCCCCGCCGGCGGATCCGCAGCACCAGCCGCGCGCCCCCGGCCGGCGTCGGCAGCGCGCGTACGTCGCCCCCGTGCGCCCGCGCGACCTCCCGGGCGATGGCCAGGCCGAGTCCGGTGCCGCCGCCGGCCCGGCTGCGGTCCGCGTCCAGCCGTACGAACCGTTCGAAGACCCGCTCCCGGTCCGCGTCCGGGATGCCCGGGCCGTCGTCCGTGACCTCCAGCACCGCCCAGCCGTCCTCCTCGGCCGCCCGGACGGCGACCTCGGAGCGGGCGTGCCGCAGGGCGTTGTCCACCAGGTTGGCCAGCGCCCGCTCCAGCCGCGCCGGGTCCCCGGCGGCCGGTACGGGTGCCCGGGCGTCCAGCCGTAGCGCGACCCGGGCGCCACCCCGGCGGGCCGCGTCCTCCGCGGCGAGCAGCGCCAGGTCCACGGGCTCGGCCCGGGGCGGCGGCCCACCGTCGAGGCGGGCCAGCAGCAGCAGGTCCGCCGCGATCCGCCGGAGCCGATCGGTTTCGGCCAGCGCGGCCGCGACCGACTCGCGGTCGGGGCGGTCCGCCGCCAGCGCCACCTCCAGCCGGGACCGGACGGCAGCCAGCGGATTGCGCAGCTCGTGCGAGGCGTCCGCGGTGAACTGCCGCTGCCGGGCGTCGGCGTGCTCCAACCGGTCGAGGGTGGCGTTGACGGTCCGGGCCAGCTGCGCGATTTCGTCCGCCCCGCCGGGATCCGGGACCCGCCGGTCCAACTCGCTGGCGGTCACCGACGCCAGCTCGGTGTGGATGGCGTCCACCGGGCGCAGCGCCCGGCCGGTCACCCACCAGGCCAGGGCCGCGGCGAAGGCGATCAGTGGGGGCGCGCCCGCCAGCAGTGCCACGGCGACGGCACCGGTCGCGTCGTCGACGTCGCCGAGCACGGTCACGGCGTACACCGTGTGCCCGCCGGGCGCCGCGACGGCGACCACCGCGCGCCGGTGCCCGCCGGGGTGCTCGGGCGGGAGCACCGCCGAGCGGGAGTCCTCCCCGGGGCCGGGACGCGGCGCGCCGTCCAGGGCGGGGGCGCGCCCCGGGTCGCCGCCGGTCGCGGCGACGGTCCGGCCGGCGGCGTCCCGTACGAGGACCAGGTCCACGCCGTTCTCGGGTGCGGTCAGCCGTCCGCCGGGCGGCGGCGGGGTACGGGAGTCGAGCTGGGCGGCGGCCCTGAGGGCGGCGAGCTCGGTCCGGCCGGTGGTGTTGTCGACGAGGTTGGCCCGCAGCAGGGCGTACAGCCACAGCCCGCCGGCAGCCAGTACCGCGGCCATGGCGACGGCGGCCGCCGCGGCGGTACGCGCCCGGATGCCGGGTCGCCCGCGGCGGGCGGTGCGGGTCCCGCCGGGGCCGCGTCGCGGCTCAGCCACCGTCGGGGGCCATCCGGTAGCCGGTGCCGTGGACGGTGAGGATCGAGCGGCGGCCGAAGGGGGCGTCGATCTTCTTGCGCAGCGAGGAGACGTACACCTCGACGATGTTCGGGTCGACGGCCTGCGGGGGGTCCCAGACCTCGTCCAGGATGTCCTGCTTGGCGACGGCGCGGCCGGGCTGCTGCATCAGGCAGGCCAGCACGCCGAGTTCGCGGGCGGTGAGCTCGATGTCCCGGCCGCCGCGTCGGCAGCGGCGGCCGCGCGGGTCCAGGACGAGGTCGCCGGCCTGGAGGGGGCCGCCGCCGTCGTCGCCGGCTCCGGCGCGGCGGGCGAGGGCCCGGATCCGGGCGGCCAGGACCACGAAGGAGAACGGCTTGGTGAGGTAGTCGTCGGCGCCGGCGTCCAGCCCCTCGGCCACGTCGTGGTCGCCGTCCTTGGCGGTCAGCATCAGGACGGGGGTGGTGTCGCCGTGGGCGCGCATGCGCGTGCAGATGGCGTGGCCGCCGGGACCCGGGAGCATCAGGTCGAGCAGGACGACGTCGTAGGGGCCGCCGGCGAGGGCGAGGTCCAGGCCGCGGTGGCCGTCGTGCGCGACGTCGACGATGTGCCCGTCGGCGGACAGGCCGCGCCGCAGGGACTCGGCGAGGTTCTCTTCGTCTTCGACCACGAGGATGCGCACGGCTCAAGCGTCACATATCGCCCGAACCGGGCCCCTACGGGGTGCCCTGCGGGCGGCTCGGCGGTGTACGGCTCGCTCCCGGCGGGGGGTGCCGTGCGGCGGGCTCGGCGGTACCCCTCGGCTCGGCGCCGGGCCAGTGGGTGGTACTCGGCGGTGTACGGCTGGATCCGGGCGGGGGGTGTCGTGCGGCGGGCTCGGCGGGACCCCGGGCGGGGTTGCTGCGGGGTGCCCGGCGGGCGGCTCGGCGGTGAGCGGCCGGATCCCCGGCAGGGGTGTCGTGCGGGCGGTTCGGCGGTGCCCCTCGGCTCGGCGCCGGGCCCTGCGTGGTGCTCGGGGGTGTGCGGCTGGATCCCGGTGCGGGGTGTTGTGGGGGTGGTTCGGCGGTGTGCTTGGTGGGGTGTGGCGGGGCAGGGTTCGGTCTGGGTCGGGGGGCCGCCGCCGGGGTGTCTCCTCG
>NZ_MQUR01000204.1 GCF_001953875.1 Streptomyces amritsarensis | reverse complement strand
CGGGACAGCCCTTAGCTTGATCTTTAACCTGTGCGGCGTGGGCGAGGGGTCGTCGACTTCTTCGTTTTCGGTTTCGTGATGTCGGGTTTGCGGACCGTGTGCACGTCGTGTCGTGGGGTGGGTCGGCTGTTCTTGCGCCCTGGTGGCCTGCCGGGTCCGGGCTGGGAGGGTTTCGGTGCAGTGGCTGGGCAGCTCGTCTTCGGGCGGATGTGGCGGAAGTCCCGGCGGACGCGGGCGGGGGTGAGGCGTTCGACGGGTGCCGGTTTCTCCCACGGCCGACGGAGATCTGCTGCCAGCGGTCGGGCGAGGCGGAGCTGGGTGTAGGCGGCGAGGATCAGCCAGGTCCACCGGTCCGCCGCCTCGGGGGTGCGGATCTTCGGGCAGGTCCAGCCGAGGGTCTGCTTGAACAGGCGGAAGGTGTGCTCGATGTCGAAGCGCCGCAGGTAGGCCTGCCAGAGCCGGTCGACGCCGACGGGGTCGGCGTCGGTGCCGGACCACCACAGCCAGACCGGCTTCGGTGTGGCTCCGCTGGGCAGGTGGTCGATGTCCAGGCGGATCACCGTCCCCTCGACGATCGGGAGGGTGCCGTCGGCCGCCGCCCAGGAGGAGCGGTGGGTGAGTTTGGGGTGGAGCCGGTCCCATGAGCGTGCTCGGGCGGTGCCGTAGAGGCGGGTGCGGGTGATGGTTTCGGTGTCCGGGGTGTCCCAGGTGTCGGGCTGCCCGAAGACGAACTCGCCGCCGTGCCGGGGCGGACGGCCCATGGTGTGGGGCTGCCTCTGGGGTGCGGGACGGCGCAGGACCCGGTCCGATCGCATCCGCGCCAGGACCTGGACCGGCAGGTCCCGCAGGAGGTGGGCCAGGCGGGGTGCGTCGTAACCGGCATCCGCGATGACGAGGACGTCCGGTTCGCCGGCCTGCCACTGACCTGCGGTGATCAGCCGCTCGATGATTTCGCGCAGCTGCCGGGCGGTGACGGTGGCGGTGTCGTCCCCGGGCGCCAGACGCAGCGCGTCCAGCGGCGCGGTCCACGAGCTGCGGCCCGGCTCCAGCGCGCAGACGATCGAATACGGCCAGCCAGGAACGGGGATGTGCTGGTCCTTGCCCCGGCCATAGGTGTGGCACAGGATCCGCTCCGGCGAGGTGTGCGCGTCCGGCCGCAGCCAGCAGCTGACATCAACGGCCAGGACCAGCCGGCCGTCGACAGCCCGCGGAAGCGGCACCGAGGCCAGGGCCCGCCGCATCCGATCCGCCTCGACCCAGCCACGGGCGAGCGCCGCATAGAGCCCTCCGTGACCGCGGCGGTGCTCGCCCACGAGCGACAGCTCGGCCAGTGATCTCACCGGCCCGTCACCGCACAGAACCGCGTCTGCCAGCTCGAACAGTGCATCCGAACGGGCGGTGAGACAGGAGTAGAACTCGCCTCGGAAGCGTGACAGTTCCGCCAGCGGCTCCCGCCCGGCACCACGATGCAGCAGACTCATCCCCACGGCCTTCGCGCTGGATGTGAGTGTTTCCTTGGTCGGAGCACATGATCCAGACGAAGGCCGCTTCCGCGTACGGCGGATACCGAACCGAGTGATCAAGTACGAGGCATCGTTCGACCTCGGACGTTAAAGAACAAGTTAG
>NZ_MQUR01000117.1 GCF_001953875.1 Streptomyces amritsarensis | reverse complement strand
TGGGAAAGCCCCGCACCTTCTGGTGCGGGGCTTTTCTGCGTTCAGGCCCCAGTTCGCGGGAAACCCGGCGGAAGTGGAACAGGTGTTCATATGATGTGCCTCCTTCGACCAGCTTGAGGTGGGGGCACGGATGCGCAGAGCGGCCGGCAGAGACGAGCAGGGCGGAAGACGCACGAGGGGGAGGGCGAAGCGGCTGCTGGTCGGGCTGCTGGTCGCGGGCGTCACCGTCGCCTGCGGGCCGGCGGAGGGCGACGGGCCGGCGGTGTCGCTGCCACCGGTCGCCTCGTCGGCGGCCACGTCGCAGACGTCCGCCCAGCCTTCCCCCTCTCCCTCATCGATACCCACGCCATCGGCGCCCCCCTCGCTGACCTCGGTGCCGAGCCCGCCGGCTCCCGCAGCGACACGTACGGCCGGTCCGAAGCCGGCCGCCCCACCACGGACGACGAAGCCGGCAGCGCCGACCACAACCAAGGCGCCGCCCCCGCCGTCCGAGGCTGAGTGCGAGATCGTCTCCAACGCCGGGAACTGCTACAACGCAGGTCAGTTCTGCCGAAAGGCCGACCTGGGGCGGTCCACCCACGCGGGCAACGGGCGCCTGATCCATTGCCGCCTGGACGGCACCCAGCCTCGCTGGCAGTACTAGGACTTGTCCGGCCGATCATGTGACTACTCCATGCCCGAGTCGTTCCTGTGGGCATGGGGCGGGGCGATCTGAGTGATGCCGAAAGGGAACGGCTGCGGCCGTTCCTACCAGTCAGCAACGGGCGCTGTGGCAGGTGGCGGGATCACCGGCAGGTGATCGACGGGTCTGCACCGGGTGCGAACAGGGGTGCAGTGGCGTGACCTGCCCGAACGGTTCGGGCCATGGAAGACCGTCTATGAACGCCACCGCCTGTGGCAGGACGAGACGCCGTGGCAGAGTCTCGTCGCCCGCCTGGTGGTGGTGCTGAAGGTGAGGGCCTGGGCCGCTCGCGCGGCGGGTTCACCAGCAAGCTCCACCTGAGCGCGGACGGCCGCTGCCGCCCGCTGTCCCTGATCGTTACTCCAGGTCAGCGGGCCGACTGCACCCAGTTCAAACCGGTCCTGGAGAAGATCCGGGTGCCCAGGTCTGGCCTGGGCAGGCCGCGCAAGAAGCCCGACAGCCTTGCGGCCGACAGGGCCTACAGCAACGGCCCCATCCGCGAGTACCTGCGACGGCGGGAAATCCGCCACACCATCCCGGAGAAGACCGACAGCCAGGGGGCCCGCCTGCGCAAGGGCACAGGCGGTGGGCGGCCGCCCGGCTTTGATGAGGCCCGCTACAAGAAGCGCAACACTGTCGAGCGGGCAATCAACCTACTGAAGCAGTACCGGGCGGTCGCGACTCGCTACGACAAGCGCGGTTACGTCTTCCTCGGCACTGCGACAGCGGCAGCCCTCGCGATCTGGCTCCGGTCCTGATCAGGGCCAGTCCTCGGTGATGGGGTACATGTGGGCGTATGGATTGGGCTCGCCTGTGGCAGGGTCCAGTCCGGCCCTGAGCCGTCGATGTTGCTCTCGCCAGCTGACGAAGGTGTCTGTCCGTTTCCAGAGCGACGCATCGCCGAGTGGGCAGGCGTCGAACTGGCCCAGCATCATGCGGGTGATGAACTGGACCATGTTGCAGTCGAACAGGGCCCACGGCGACTCGCCCCACAAGTGGTGCCGGCGCCAAGCTATGACAGGCCACTTATCCGGATCTGGGTCGTTGTTGAGCCAAGCCATCTCGTTGGCGTTCATCCCGGAACCCCAGGGCAGGACGGCCTCGGCACCCAGCGTCACGTCTGGGATTCCTGCGCGGTCCTCCCAGAGCCCGCGCAGGCCGTCCGTCATGCCTCCGATGTGACACCCTTCCCACCCGCGCACGTCACTCGGGAGCGGGGGCAGAATGACGAGCTCTCCGATATCACCCACGCCGTACGTGTCCAGCAAAGCCTTGTAGTCACTCGGTAGCCTGGTGCCCAGCGCGACTTCGGCCGCAGCCCAGTCGATCTGCTCACCGCCTGCGAAGTCTGCTGGCACGAGGTCGAGCAGTACGGCGACGTCGGGATGAATGCCCATGGTGAAGCCCCTTGAGGTCGGTGGTCAGCAACCCTAGTTGTGTGGGCTGACACCGTTGCCTCTGGTAGAGAGGTCCCCCAGGAATCCGCCCCCCTCATGCCCAACATGAGAAGCCAGGACAGTGGCCACCGAACACAGCGGGTGTGACCCCAGCAGGACTACTCTGCAACCATCCTGGCCGGCCCAAGCGAGCCACCCCGTATGCAGAGCATCTGCCGGCTCAACTCCATGATCGGCCGGACAAGACCTAGTGCCGCAGCGCCGAGCCCGGAAGAACCTTGGTCAGGCCGGTGTGAGAGTCGCCCATGTTCGTGTCGTTCAGGGCCATGACGTCCGGGGTCTGAGCCTCGATCTGGCGGCGCAGCCGCACCACGTTGGCTGCGCAGTTCCTTCAGAGGCGGCCTGCGGCCTTGAGGGAGAGGTAGGCGTCGGCCAGGGTGGGGGCCAGGGTGTCGGGGGTGGCGTCGACCACGTGGACGCCGTGGCGGGCGAGCTGGTCGGCCGTGCGCCGGCGCTGGGCCTGGGTCTGGGTGGCGGCCGCGGCCTCGTACACCGCGTCCACACCGCCCCGGGAAGCGGCCATCGCCGCGACGTGCGGGTCGGCCACCGAGGCCAGCACGACCGTGTGGCGCTGCGTGAGACGCGGGAGGAGCGGGAGCAGGCCCTCTTCGATCGGGGCGGCGTCCAGGCTCGTCAGGAGGACCACCAGGGACCTGCGCGGGGCATTGCGGAGGATGGTGGACACCAGGGTGCGGGCGTCCGTCTCGACCAGTTCCGGTTCGAGGGCGGCCATCGCGTTCACGAACGACGGCAGGACGTCCGCGGCCGCACGCCCCTGGACCTGGGCGCGGGGACGGCGGTCGTGGGCCAGGAGGTCCACCCGGTCGCCGGCGCGGGTGGCCAGGGCCGCGAGGAGCAGGGCCGCGTCCATGGAGGAGTCCAGGCGCGGGGAGTCACCGACGCGGCCCGCCGAGGTGCGGCCGGTGTCCAGGCAGATCAGGATGTGCCGGTCGCGTTCGGGCCGCCAGGTGCGGACGGCCACCTTGTGCTGGCGGGCCGTGGCACGCCAGTCGATGGAACGGGTGTCGTCCCCGGGCACGTAGTCGCGCAGGCTGTCGAACTCCGTGCCCTCACCGCGGGTCAGGAGGCTGGTGCGGCCGTCCAGTTCACGCAGCCGGGCCAGCCGGGACGGAAGGTGCTTGCGGCTGGTGAACGGGGGCAGCACGCGAACCGTCCACGGCGCAGCCAGGGAAGCCTGGCGGGCCCACAGGCCCAGCGGGCCGTAGGAGCGGATGGTGACGCGGTCGGCGTGGCGGTCGCCGCGGCGGGTGGGGAGCAGCCGCGTGGTCAGGCGGCGGCGCTCACCCGCCGGGACGCGCACCTCGTGGCGTGAGGCGGCCGCCTCCGTGCCCGGGGTCCAGCTGCTCGGGGGCCAGGCGTCGCGGACCCGGGCCCGGAGCGTGCGGTTGCCGGGATTGGTGATGCTCAGGTGGACGTCCGCCCGCTCGCCGAGGCGTACCGAGCTGTCGCCGGAGCGGGCCAGTACCAGGCCGCGTACCGGTGCGGCCAAGGCGTGGTCGACCGCGCAGGCCAGCGCGATCGGGCCGTTGACCGCGAGCATGCCCGCCCAGCTCGGCTCCAGGACGCCGACCGGGATGCTGCCGAGGGCCGCCAGCAGGGCGGCGCGTCCGGTGAGGGCCATCAGCGCGGGACGGGGACGTGGGAGAGGATCGCCGTGATGAC
This sequence comes from Streptomyces amritsarensis, assembly GCF_001953875.1. Lineage (GTDB taxonomy): Bacteria > Actinomycetota > Actinomycetes > Streptomycetales > Streptomycetaceae > Streptomyces > Streptomyces amritsarensis. The sequence continues at coordinate 16,947 of NZ_MQUR01000117.1, read as the reverse complement.
GGCGTCGGCGGTGACGCCCTCCATCTCCGCCTCCGGGCGCAGCTGCACGCGGTGGCGCAGCGTCGGGAGCGCGAGGGCCTTGACGTCGTCGGGGGTGACGTAGTCGCGGCCCGTGAGCCAGGCCCAGGCGCGGGAGGTCGCCAGCAGCGCGGTCGCGCCGCGCGGGGAGACGCCGAGGACGAGCGACGGCGATTCGCGGGTGGCGCGGCAGAGGTCGACGACGTAGCCGGCGATCTCGGGGGAGACGGAGACCCGGGCGACCGCCTCGCGGGCCGCTTCGAGCTGGGCCGGGCCGGCGACGGGGCGGAGGCCGGCGGCCTTCAGGTCGCGGGGGTCGAAGCCGGCGGCGTGCCGGCGCAGGACGCCGATCTCGTCCTCGCGGGAGGGCAGGGGCACGGTGAGCTTGAGCAGGAAGCGGTCCAGCTGGGCTTCGGGCAGCGGGTACGTGCCCTCGTACTCGACCGGGTTCATGGTGGCGGCGACGAGGAACGGCTCGGGGAGCCTGCGGGGCGTGCCGTCGACGGTGACCTGGCGCTCCTCCATCGCCTCCAGGAGCGAGGACTGCGTCTTGGGAGGGGTCCGGTTGATCTCGTCCGCGAGGAGGAGGTTCGTGAAGACCGGGCCGTCCTGGAAGGAGAACGCGGCGGTGCGGGCGTCGTAGACGAGCGAGCCGGTCACGTCGCTCGGCATCAGGTCCGGGGTGAACTGGACCCGCTTGGTGTCCAGTTCCAGGGACGCGGCCAGCGCGCGCACGAGGAGGGTCTTGGCGACGCCGGGAACGCCTTCGAGGAGGACGTGGCCGCGGCACAGCAGGGCGACGACGAGGCCGGTGACGGCGGAGTCCTGACCGACCACGGCCTTGCCGATCTCGGTGCGGAGCGCTTCGAGGGAAGCGCGGGCGCTGTCCGCGGTCGCGGCCGCGGACTCGGTGGCCGGGTACGTCATGACGTGCGGACCTCTCTTTCGAGGGCGTCGAGGTGGTCGGCGAGCGCGACGAGCGCCGCGTCGTCGGAGGGGGTGGTGCCGAAGAGGACGGCGGTCACGTCCCGGGGGCCGCCGGTCAGGCGGGCGGAGACGGCCGGGACCAGTGCGGCCGGTTCGTGGGCCCGGGTGGGCGGTACGCCGACCAGCGCGGCCAGGCGTTCGCGGGTGGCGGCGCGCAGCACGGTGGCGGCGCGGTCGCGGGCCCCGGCCTTGCGGTAGAGGCGGGCGCGGCCCTCGGTGGTCTCGGAGGCGCGGATGGCGACGGGGAGTTTCTCGGTGACGAGGGGGCCCAGTCGGCGTGCGCGCCACAGGGCGGCGAGGACCGCGGCGAGGAAGAGCTGGAGCAGGGCCCAGGACCAGCCGGCCGGGACCAGCTCGAAGAGGGTCTTGTCCTCGTCGCCGGAGCCGGCGTCCGCGTCGGCGTCCGCGAGGGACGGCAGGTACCAGACGAGGTCCGGGCGGGAGCCGAGGAGCTGGAGGGCGAGGGAGGCGTTGCCTTCCTCGGCGAGGCTCTCGTTGAGGAGGATCGTCTCGGAGCCCAGGAGGACGGTGTCGCCGCCGGTGGTGCCGGTGGGGAGGACGAGGAGGGTGGGATGGCCGCCGCTGGGGTAGCAGGCGGTGGCCCCGGGGAGGGTGGTGGTGTAGCGGAGGCCGCCGCCGGTGCCGGCGCGGCCGGCCGAGTCGGCGGCGGGCAGCGGGCAGCGCGGGTCGAGGTCGTCGGCGGTGGCGTCGCCCTCGGTGCGGACGCCGGGGGACAGGTCGGAGAGGCTGTGGTCGCCGGGGGCGAGCAGGACGGTACGGCCGCCGGAGAGGTCGATGGCCGAGCGGATGACGCTGCGCTGGGTGGCGCCGAGCCGGTCGGGAGCGGTGACGAGGAGGGTGGTGCGGGGGCCGGTCGCGTCCGCGGCCTCGCGGGCGGTGGTGACGACACGGGTCGTGACCCCCCGCTCCTTGAGGAGCTCGGCGACGGCGCGGCTGCCGGACGGGTCGGCGGAGCGGGGGTCGAGGTGGCCGTGGCGGGTGCCGGAGTTCAGGACGGCGAGGACGACGGCGCCGGCGGCGAGGACGGCCAGGACGGCGGCGGTACGGCGGACCCTGCGGGTTCCCTGGCCGGGGGCTCGGCCGGGCTCCGCGGCGGGGGCTTCGGCGGTGGCTTCGCCGGTGGCCGGGGCGGCCGCCGGGCGGGGGTCCCGGCGCCGTTCCGGGCCGGCTGCCGGGCGGGGTCCCGGGGCGGGGGCGGTTCCGGCGGGGCCGGGCGTCGCCTCGGCCGCCGAACGGCCCTCGGCGTCGGAAAGCGCGGCGGCGGTGCGTTCGGCGCCCTGCGGGGAGCGCCCCGGCACACACCCGGCCCCACCGGAACCGCCGGTGGTGGATCCCGGCACGCTTCCGGCTCCGTCGGAGTCTTCGGTGGGGGGCGGGGTCGGGCCGGTCATGCGGTGGGTCCCGTCAGGAGCGGCTTGGCGCGGTCCAGGGTGAGGTCGAGGGTGCGCAGGCGGGCGTAGGCGTCGGCGTCCGCGGCGCGGCCGCCGTAGGTGACGTCGTCGAAGGTGCGGGCGGCGGCGCGCAGGCCGGCGGCGTGGTCGGGCAGGGACACCGCTGCTTCGGCCGCCGCCTCGTCGGCGGTGCGGCCCGGGCGCGGGTCCAGCAGGGTGCGCTCCTCCAGGGAGCGGACCACGGCGCGCATGCGCTCCTGGACCGCTTCCGTCCAGCGGCCGGCGGCGGCGTGGGCCTCGGCGGCCGTGCGGTGGTCGGCCGCGCTGCGGACGCCGTCGGCGAAGAGGGTGCCCGCGGAGGCGGCCGTGCGGCTGGGGGAGCCCAGCCGCCACCACAGGGCGGCGACGGCGAGGACGACCAGGAGGAGGATGGCGACCAGGCCGACGGCGCCACCGGGGGTCGCCCCGGAGGCGGCGCCGAACAGGTCGTCGAGCCAGTCGAAGAACGCGCGCAGGGCGCGGTCCACCAGGCTCGGGTCGTTCTCGTGGTACATCGGCTTGGACAGCTCGCGCTCCGCCGCCTCCTGGGCGGGCGTGCGCGGTGTCGTGACCGGTGGTGTCTCCGCGCCCGGCAGGAGTGCCGCGGTGCGGGTGATGAGGCCCCCCGTGCTCATCATCGGTGGGTCAGCCTCCGGTCGTGCCGTAGTTCTCGATGCCGGCCGCCCGGGCGAGCTCCAGGTCGAGGCCTTCGCGGCGGATGCGCTGGTCGACGTACAGGAGGACGGTGACGCCGGACTGGATCGGCATGATGATCGTCTGGGCGATGATCAGGCCGATGCCGGAGAAGATCAGCGGCCCCCACGCGGTCTGGGCGCTGCCGTCCTCCAGGGCGTCCATGCCGCCGCCGAAGGCGAAGATGCCGACCATCTGGAACGGTGCCACGACCATCAGCGCGACCATGAAGGCGATCAGGCCGGTCAGGAGCGTGATGCCGAAGATGCGCCACCAGGCGCCGCCGACGAGCTTCGAGGAGCGCGTGAAGGCCTTGATGACGGTGCTCTTCTCCAGCATCAGGGCGGGAGAGGCCAGGCTGAACTTGATCCCGAGCCAGATGATGAGCGGCAGCCAGGCGACGAAGCCGACGACGGCCAGCCCCATGTTGCCCGCGAGGGCGCCCGGCAGCACCAGTACGGCGCCGATCAGGATGATGCCGAGGGCCAGCAGCAGCGTCAGGGCGATCAGGCGCAGCAGCTGGGGACGGGCCTCGCGCCAGGCGGCGGAGACCGAGGAGTGCTGGCCCAGGATGGCCCGGCTGAAGACCATCGTGAGCATGGCGGTGACCACGATCGTCCCGAGGACCTGGATGAACTGGTTCACCACCGATACGGCCAGGGAGCTGCCGAGGGTGTCGATCGCCTCTTCGGCGGTCATGTCCTCGGCCGAGCTCAGCGGCAGGTCGCTCAGCATGTACTTCTGCACGAGGACGCTGATCACCTGGATGACCGTGGCCACGACCAGGCTGATGGGCACCACCGAGCGCCAGTGCGTGCGCATGGTGGCGACCGAGCCGTCGAGGATCTCGCCGAGGCCCAGCGGGCGCAGCGGGATCACTCCGGGCTTGGCGGCGGGGTGCTGGTTCCACTGGCCCGGGCCGCCCGGGTAGGCGTACTGGCCGCCGTACGGGGTGCCGGGCCGGGATCCCCAGCCGCCGGCGGGCTGGGCCGGGGGCGGCGGGGCTTCGCCGGGAGGGGTCGCGCCGGGGCTCGACCACTGGCCGGGGGGCGGCTGCTCGGCGGACCACTTGGGGTCGCCGGCGGGCCGTGCGGGCTGCTGCGCGCCGCCGTCGTCGCCCGGCCGGTCGGCGGGGGAACCCTGCCGATCGCCGTCGGACGGAGAGGATCCGGGCGTAGCCCAGCCCGGAGAGTCGTTCATCGTCGCTCCTTCACATCCACCTGCTGCGGCGGGGGCGCTGGTCGCTGCCATCGTGCCACGTGAGGGCCCCGAACGGACCAGCCGTCCCCCCGGATGCCCGGCAGCCCGTACCTTCAATTGTCGCCCGGATCCGGGTCAGACCGGTCGAGCCGATGTCCACGCAGGTCCGAGGGGCGATTTCCAGCCCTTTTGGCTGTGGGGCAGCTCACCGCCTTGTCACGATTGGCTAATGGGATGATGTCAACCATGAAGGGACGCGTCCTCGTCGTCGACGACGACACCGCGCTGGCCGAGATGCTCGGCATTGTGCTGCGGGGAGAAGGTTTTGAGCCGTCGTTCGTAGCGGACGGTGACAAGGCGCTGGCCGCCTTCCGGGAGGCGAAGCCCGATCTGGTCCTGCTGGACCTCATGCTGCCCGGTCGGGACGGCATAGAGGTGTGCAGGCTGATCAGGGCCGAGTCCGGCGTGCCGATCGTCATGCTCACCGCCAAGAGCGACACGGTGGACGTGGTCGTGGGCCTGGAGTCCGGGGCCGACGACTACATCGTCAAGCCGTTCAAGCCGAAGGAGCTGGTGGCCCGTATCCGGGCCCGTCTGCGCCGGTCGGAGGAGCCCGCGCCCGAGCAGCTGGCCATCGGTGACCTGGTCATCGACGTGGCCGGGCACTCGGTCAAGCGCGACGGCATCTCGATCGCCCTGACGCCGCTCGAGTTCGACCTGCTGGTCGCGCTCGCGCGCAAGCCCTGGCAGGTCTTCACCCGCGAGGTGCTGCTGGAGCAGGTCTGGGGCTACCGGCACGCCGCGGACACCCGGCTGGTGAACGTGCATGTGCAGCGTCTGCGCTCCAAGGTCGAGAAGGACCCGGAGCGCCCCGAGATCGTCGTGACGGTGCGCGGTGTCGGCTACAAGGCCGGACCCAGCTGACGTGCAGTCCGGCACCACGGGCAGGGTCCGGGGCGGTTCCCGCCTCTGGACCGGCAGGCTGCTCCGCGACGGGGCACCCGCCGGCAGGATGCTGCGGCTGTGCGTACGCCTCGTACGACGGCCGCTGCTTCCGGCTGTCCGGCTGTGGCGCCGCAACATCCAGCTCCGGGTGGTCGCGGCCACCCTGCTGATCTCGCTCTCCGTGGTCCTCGCCCTGGGCTTCGTCGTGATCGCGCAGGTCAGCAAGGGTCTCCTCGACGCGAAGGAGGAGGCCGCGCAGAGCCAGGCCGCGGGCGGGTTCGCGGTGGCGCAGGAGAAGGCCAACACCCCCGCGACCGTGGACGGGCCCGACGCGACCGACAACAAGGTCGGCCGTGATGCCAGTACGTGGATGAACTCGCTGGTCAAGCAGCTGGCCAGTGGCGGGCAGACCGCCTTCGAGGTGGCCGCGCTCGGTGCCGGGACCGGCGAGCAGCCCCAGCCGGGCGCGCAGGGCGTCCGCGGCGCCCGCGCCTCCGGGAACGTGGACCCGACGGCCAGTGTGCCGATCAGCCTGCGCCGGGCCGTCAACCACGCCACCGGCACCTTCAAGACGTTCTCGGAGATCCGCTACACCAGCGGGGCGGACCAGAAGGAGCCCGAGCCGGCCCTGGTCGTCGGCAAGCGGCTGACCGACATCAACGGGGACCCGTACGACCTGTACTACCTCTTCCCGCTGACGCAGGAGGAGGAGTCCCTCAACCTGGTCAAGTCCACCATCGCCACCGCCGGGCTGTTCGTCGTCGTCCTGCTGAGCGGTATCGCCTGGCTCGTCGTGCGCCAGGTCGTGAGCCCGGTACGGATGGCCGCCGGGATCGCCGAGCGGCTCTCCGCGGGCCGGCTCCAGGAGCGGATGAAGGTCACCGGCGAGGACGACATCGCCCGCCTCGGCGAGGCCTTCAACAAGATGGCCCAGAACCTCCAGAACAAGATCCAGCAGCTGGAGGAGCTGTCCCGGATGCAGCGCCGGTTCGTCTCCGACGTCAGCCACGAGCTGCGCACCCCGCTGACGACGGTACGGATGGCCGCCGACGTCATCCACGACGCGCGCGTCGACTTCGATCCGGTGACCGCGCGCTCCGCCGAACTGCTCGCCGGGCAGCTCGACCGCTTCGAGTCGCTCCTCGCCGACCTGCTGGAGATCAGCCGCTTCGACGCCGGCGCGGCGGCCCTGGAGGCCGAGCCGATCGACCTGCGCGAGGTGGTGCGCCGCGTCATCGACGGGGCCGAGCCGCTCGCCGAGCACAAGGGCACCCGGATCCGGGTCCTGGGCGACTCCCAGCCGGTGATCGCCGAGGCCGACTCCCGGCGCGTCGAGCGGGTGCTGCGCAACCTCGTCGTCAACGCCGTGGAGCACGGTGAGGGACGGGACGTGGTGGTCCGGCTGGCGTCCGCGGGCGGGGCCGTCGCCGTCGCCGTACGGGACTACGGCGTCGGGCTCAAGCCCGGCGAGGCGACCCGCGTCTTCAACCGTTTCTGGCGGGCCGACCCGGCGCGGGCGCGCACGACCGGCGGGACCGGCCTCGGCCTGTCCATCGCCGTCGAGGACGCCCGGCTGCACGGCGGCTGGCTGCAGGCCTGGGGCGAACCGGGCGGCGGCTCGCAGTTCCGGCTGACACTGCCGCGCACGGCGGACGAGCCGTTGCGGGGCTCGCCGATCCCGCTGGAGCCCGAGGACTCCCGGGCCAACCGGGCCAGGGCCGCCGCGGACGCCGCGGCGGCGTCGGACACCGGGGCGCAGCGCCCGGCCGCGGAGGCCGGGGACCGCTCGCCGATACCGCCGCGCTCGCCCGTCGCCGGAGCGCAGTCGGTGCCCGCCGACCCGACCGCCCTGCCGGGGAACGGGGCCCGGGTCGTGGCCCGCCCGGCCGAGCAGGCACAACAGGAGGATCGAGCCGATGGACGGTGAGCCCGTGGACGCGCGGTGGGGGAGCGCACGGGTGAGGGGCCGGCGCCTGCGCACGGTGCGGGCGCACGCCTTCGCAGCGGCCGGGCTGCTCCTGGCGGGCTGCGCCTCGATGCCCGACAGCGGGGAGATCCGCGCGGTGCAGGCCTCGCAGGGCGTGGACTCGCAGGTGCGGGTGTTCGGCGTGCCGCCCGCGGACAAGGCCACCCCGGCGGAGATCGTCGACGGCTTCCTGGAGGCGATGACCAGCGACGACCCGCAGTTGGAGACCGCCCGCAAATACCTGACGCCGGCCGCCGCGAAGTCCTGGAAGCCGAGCTCCGCCGTCACCGTGCTCTCCTCCGGCCTCAGCCGGGTCGCGGTCCGCGGCGAGAAGGACCCCGAGGGGCCGCGCTGGAAGGTGACCGGCAAGAAGCTCGCGACCGTCGACGAGCACAGCGCGTACCAGCCGCAGACCGGGGCGCGGGAGTACGAGGAGCAGTTGCAGCTCGTCCAGGACGAGGACAAGCAGTGGCGCATCTCGACGCCGCCGAGCGGACTGGTGCTCAGCGAGTCGGACTTCCAGCGCATCTACATGCCGGTGAACAAGTACTACTTCGCGGGCGGCACGCTCGTCGCCGACCCGGTCTACGTGCGCCAGCGCACCGACCCCGACTCGCGGATGGACCCGACCACGCAGACCGTGCAGTCGCTGCTCGCCGGGCCGTCCCGGTGGCTCGCGCCGGTCGTGGAGTCCAGCTTCCCCACCGGTACGGAACTGCGCACGGGCACCAAGTCCCTTTCGTACGACGGCCAGAACACGCTGCGCGTGCCGCTCAACGACAAGGTCGGCAACATCGCGCAGCCGCAGTGCAAGAAGATGGCCACCCAACTCCTCTACACCGTCAAGGACCTGACGGGGTCCCGGCTCGACCAGGTCGAACTGCTGCGCTCCTCCGACGACAAGACGTCGTCGCTGTGCTCGGTGACCTCGGTGAGCGCGGACGCGATCGCCAACCGGCCCAAGATCCCTGAGTTCCAGTACTTCGTGGACAACGAGAAGCGGCTGGTCCGGATGAAGCTCGACGTGAGCAGCGAGGACCAGCAGACCCGTACCGAGCCGGTGCCGGGGCCGCTGGCGACCGTTCCCGTGTTCAAGGTCAGCTCGGCTGCGGTCTCGCACGACGAGCGGCGCGCGGCGGTGGTTTCGGAGGACGGTCACGGGCTGTACGTGGTGTCGCTGGTCGGGGGCGGGCCGATGCCGGCGCAGGTGCCGATCGGCAGGGGCGGCAAGGCGGAGACGCTGACGGCGCCGAGCTGGGACGCCTCGGGCGACCTGTGGGTCGCGGACCGGGATCCGCAGCACCCGGGGCTGTGGCGGGTGCCGGGCGGTACCGGGACGCCCGAGAGGGTGCAGGTGGCGGGGCTCGACAACCGGCGGATCGTGTCGCTGAAGGCGTCCGCCGACGGGGCGCGGATCGCGCTGCTGCTGGAGCAGGACGCCAACAGCAGGATCCTCTACATCGGCCGGGTCGAGAGGCCCGACGCGAAGGGCGACGTGTCGGCGGTGTCGGTGCGCGAGCTGCGTCCGGCGGCCCCGCAGATGGCGGACGTGACGGCGATGAGCTGGGCGCCGCGCGGCCGGCTGCTGGTGGTGGGCCGCGAGAAGGGCGGGGTGCAGCAGGCCCGCTACATGCTGGCGGACGGCTCGATGGTCGCGGCGAGCCTGCCGGGGGCCACGGGGCTGTCCGAGGTCGCCGTCGCGGCGGCGGAGGACGAGTCGAAGCCGAAGCCGGTCGTGGCGTACTCGGAGGACGGGATCGTCTGGCTGCCGCCGGGGGCGCAGTGGCGCACGGTGGCCGCGGGCGGCCGGTCCCCGGTCTACCCGGGCTGAGGCGCGGCCGGTCCCCGGCCCACCCGGGCTGAGGCGCGGCCGGTCCGCGGTCCGCCCGGGCTGAGGCGCGGGTGGGGCGGGGCGTGCGGCCTGTGGTCCACCGGCCCAGGGGCTGCCGGCGATCGTCCACAGGGGTGGCGCCCCGGGGGCCGGGCCGCCAGTGTGGAGCCATGCGGGGGTGGTGGCAGGAGCTCGCCGGGCTGGTCCTGCCGGTGGACTGCGCCGGGTGCGGTGCCGCCCGCGTCCTGGTGTGCGCCGACTGCCGGGGCGCCCTCAGCGGGGCCGTGGCGGGCCTGGTGCGGCCGTCTCCGCGTCCCGAGGGGCTGCCGGTGGTACAGGCTGCCGCGGTCTACGAGGGAGCCGTACGCGCCGTTCTGCTGGCCCACAAGGAGCGCGGGGCGCTCCCGCTGGCCGGGGTGCTCGGCGCCGCGCTGGCGGCGGCCGTCCTGGCGGGCGGGACGGGGCCGGGGCGGGATGAGGTGGCGCTGGTGCCGGTCCCGTCGGCGCGGCGGCAGGTCCGGGCGCGCGGGCACGATCCGGCGCGCAGGATCGCGCTGGCCGCGGCCGGGCGGCTGCGGCGGGCCGGGGTTCGCGCGCGCGTGGCGCCCGTACTGCGGCTGCGGCGGGCGGTGGCGGACCAGGCGGGCCTGGGGGCCCGGCAGCGCCGGGAGAACCTCGCCGGGGCGCTGGCGGTGCGCCGGGACGGGGCGCGGCTGACGGCCGGGGCCCGGATCGTACTCGTGGACGACGTGGTCACCACAGGGGCGACGCTGGCCGAGGCGGCCCGGGCGGTGCGCGCGGCCGGCCTGGCGGCGGGACCGGCGGCGGGGCCGGGAGCCGTGCTGCGGGCAGCGGTGGTCGCCGCGCCGGCCAACTCCTTCGCGCGGGTTCCCGGGGCGGGGGCGCGATGACCTGCAACGTCTCGGGGCGGAAAATCCCGTGAATACATTTGGAACTGGAGGGGAAGGCCCATCGTTGCAGGTAGTACGAGGGAACGGCCACTGGACTGGAAGTACGTGCCGGTAGCGGGTGCCGACAACCGTCATACAGGGATATGTTCGGTTGTAAGGAACTCAGGAGGCTGTTCTCTCGACTCCGAAGTCGGTGGGGTGTAGATCTTGCCGATGGGGGAGGAGGAGGTGAAAGTCGCCAAGTCCGAGGCTCCGGCCTTCACCGGAGTCTGGTGCGAAAGGGAGACGCTTCGCCCCGTCGGGCGGAGCTATCCGGGAACGGAGTTCTGCGTGGACATCGTCGTCAAGGGCCGCAAGACCGAGGTGCCCGAGCGGTTCCGCAAGCACGTGGCCGAGAAGCTGAATCCGGAGCGGATCCAGAAGCTCGACGCCAAGGTGATCAGCTTGGACGTCGAGGTGTCCAAGGAGCACAACCCGCGCCAGGCCGACCGTTCCGACCGCGTGGAGATCACCCTGCGTTCGCGGGGCCCGGTGATCCGGGCCGAGGCCGCCGCGGCCGACGCGTACGCGGCGCTCGACCTCGCCCAGGACAAGCTGGAGGCCCGGCTGCGCAAGCAGCACGACAAGCGTTACACCCGCCGTGGCAACGGCCGGCTCTCGGCGGCGGAGGTCGCCGACGTCGTGCCGGGCGCCGCGTCGCTCAACGGCAGTGGCCAGCCGGTCACCGAGGAGAAGACGGACGGGGTTCCGATCACCCGGATCGGATCCATCGAAGTGCAGGGCGAAGGCCCGCTCATCGTCCGCGAGAAGACCCACTCGGCCGCGCCCATGTCGCTCGACCAGGCTCTGTACGAGATGGAGCTGGTCGGCCACGACTTCTACCTGTTCGTCGACTCCGAGACGAAGTTGCCCAGTGTCGTCTACCGGCGTCACGCCTACGACTACGGCGTCATCCATGTGAACCCCGACGGGGCCTCCAGCTCGGAGGAGCCGCGGGGCGGCGCGGGTGGCGCGCTCGGCGGCTGAGCAGACCGTTCGCTGCCCCCGCGGGACGCTCCGGCGCCTCCGCGGGGGCACCTGCATGACGGGTATGCGCCAGCAGCTCCGCCGGCATCCCCCGCGCCGTGGTGCGGGCATGGAATCATGGCGGGCAGTCAACCGGCTGCGGAACGTGTCCGGTTGGCCCGGCAGCTCAGCACCATGCAGGGGGAGGGACGATGGCGGACAGCTTCGGTCCGGTACGCGCGGACGACGGCGCGGCCTGCCGCGGGGCGGACCCGTCGGAGGAAACCGACGGTGCGCCGGCCGGGGAGCCCATCCGGGTCCTCGTGGTCGACGACCACGCGCTCTTCCGGCGGGGTCTGGAGATCGTCCTCGCGCAGGAGGAGGACATCCAGGTCGTCGGCGAGGCCGGGGACGGCGCGGAGGCGGTCGACAAGGCGGCCGACCTGCTGCCGGACATCGTGCTGATGGACGTGCGGATGCCCCGGCGCGGCGGCATCGAGGCGTGCACCTCGATCAAGGAGGTGGCCCCCTCCGCGAAGATCATCATGTTGACGATCAGCGACGAGGAGGCGGACCTCTACGACGCGATCAAGGCGGGCGCGACCGGCTACCTCCTCAAGGAGATCTCCACGGACGAGGTGGCCACGGCGATCCGGGCGGTGGCCGACGGCCAGTCGCAGATCAGCCCGTCGATGGCGTCGAAGCTCCTCACCGAGTTCAAGTCGATGATCCAGCGCACCGACGAGCGGCGGCTGGTGCCGGCGCCGAGGCTGACGGACCGCGAGCTGGAGGTCCTCAAGCTGGTGGCCACCGGCATGAACAACCGCGACATCGCGAAGGAGTTGTTCATCTCCGAGAACACCGTGAAGAACCACGTCCGCAACATCCTGGAGAAGCTCCAGCTGCACTCCAGGATGGAGGCCGTGGTCTACGCGATGCGGGAGAAGATCCTGGAGATCCGCTAGGCATCCCGGCCGCCTCCCGCGGCGCGGCGGTCCCGTCAGGTGCCCAGCGCCGCCAGTTCGGCCGTCACCGACGCGGCCTCGGCGGTGTTCTGCGCGCGCTCCACACGGACCGCGTCGCAGCCGACCCACTCCGCCGCTTCCCGCAGGGCCCGCGCCATCGGGGCCGCGGCCGCGGGAGAGGTCAGGGAGAGCTGCCGCGCGACGAGCGTGCGGCCCTCGCGGGCCGGGTCGACGCGCCCCTGGAGCCGCCCGCCTGCCAGCAGCGGCATCGCGAAGTAGCCGTGTATCCGCTTCGGCTTGGGGACGTAGGCCTCCAGGCGGTGGGTGAAGCCGAAGATCCGCTCCGTGCGCGGACGGTCCCAGACCAGGGAGTCGAAGGGGGACAGCAGCGTCGTGCGGTGGCGGCCCCGAGGAGCCGTCGCGAGGGCTGAGGGGTCCGCCCAGGCGGGCTTGCCCCAGCCCTCCACCTCCACCGGGACCAGCCCGGAGTCCGCGACCACCGCGTCGAACTGCTCGCCCTTGAGCCGGTGGTAGTCCGCGATGTCGGCGCGGGTGCCGACGCCGAGGGAGCGGCCCGCCAGGGCGACCAGCCGGCGCAGGCACTCGCGGTCGTCCAGGTCGTCGTGGAGCAGCGCGTCGGGCACGGCCCGCTCGGGGAGGTCGTAGACCCGCTTCCAGCCGCGGCGCTCGCTGCACACCACCTCGCCGGTGTCGAGCAGCCACTCGACCGCGATCTTGGTCTCGGACCATTCGAACCACTCGCCGCCGTTCTTGGCGCCGCCCAGCTCGGTCGAGGTCAGCGGGCCGTCGGCCCGCAACCGGTCCAGGACCGCCCGCGTCGAGTGCTGCTTGTCCTCGAGGATGTGCCAGCGGTGGCCGCGCGCCCGGTTGGCCCGGCGGCGGAAGGCGAAATGCGGCCATTCCTCGATCGGCAGGATGCAGGCCGCGTGCGACCAGTACTCGAAGGCGTGCCGGTCGGTCCAGTAGGCCTTCTCCACCGCGTCCCGGCCGACCGCCCCGAGCCGCGCGTACGGGATCAGCTCGTGCGAGCGGGCCAGCACCGAGATGGTGTCGAGCTGGACGGCGCCCAGGTGGCGCAGGACCCCGCGGACCCCGCCGCGTCGGTCGGGGGCTCCGAGGAAGCCCTGCGCGCGCAGGGCGATGCGGCGGGCCTCGTCGGCGGACAGGGACACGGTCGGCGGCGGCAGGCTGGTCATGCGCCGAAGCGTAGGGCGTGCCACTGACATCGACACGCGTGGCGGGTCGCGGTGGTCGAGGCTCCGCCGCGGACCGCCGGCCGCAGCACTAGCGGGTCGGCGACGGCAGGTACGGCAGCCGCGAGGGCAGGTCCAGGTCGCAGGGCAGCAGGCCGCCGACGCGGCAGTCGCGCAGGGTGCCGCGGTGGGAGATCCCGGCGCGCAGGACCCCCTCCATCCGGAAGCCGGCCTTCTCGGCGACGGCCCGGGAGGCCGCGTTGCCCGGCTCGGCCCGCCACTCCAGCCGTCCGGCGCCGAGCTCGGCGAAGGCCCAGCGGGCGGCGGCGCCGACCGCCTCGGTGACGTAGCCCCGGCCCCGGTGCTCCTTCACCGCCCAGAAGCCGACCTCGAACACGGACTCGCCGCGGGGGTGCACGCCCAGGGCCGCCACCAGCGGGCCGGCCGCCCCGAGCCGGACCGCGAAGCTGTACGCGGTGTCCTCGCGCCAGCCGGCCGGCACCGTCTCGCTCACCCAGGTGTCCGCGTCCGCCCGCCGGTAGGGGGACGGGACCTCGTTCCACCGCTGGATCTCCGGGTCCTGGCAGGCGGCGTACACCTCGGGGGCGTCCGCGGGGGCGAAGGGGCTGAGGACGAGGCGCTCGGTGGTCAGCGTGGTGGGCTCCATGCGCGGATTCTGCTGCCGCGGCGGCGCCGGGGGCGAACACTTTCCGGGAATCCCCCCGGGCGGTGCGGCACCTTCGGCGTCCCCCGTACGTTCTCAATCCGGGCACCCGTGCCCTCGTGGGAACGGCGGACCTCCCGACGCGGCCGCGTCCTCGCTTACGATGGCCGTTGCGGTGGGGCCCACCTGCCGTGCCCGTGTACGTACAGTGCCCAGGCCCGACCGGCAAGGAGACAAACCTCGGTGTCCGTCTTCAACAAGCTCATGCGTGCAGGCGAAGGCAAGATCCTGCGCAAACTGCACCGCATCGCGGACCAGGTCAACTCCATCGAAGAGGACTTCGTCAACCTCTCCGACGCCGAGTTGCGGGCTCTCACGGACGAGTACAAGCAGCGCTTCCAGGACGGTGAGAGCCTGGACGACCTGCTGCCCGAGGCCTTCGCGACGGTGCGCGAGGCGGCCAAGCGCGTCCTCGGCCAGCGCCACTACGACGTCCAGCTCATGGGCGGCGCGGCGCTGCACCTGGGCTACGTCGCCGAGATGAAGACCGGTGAGGGCAAGACCCTCGTCGGCACCCTGCCCGCGTACCTGAACGCGCTGTCCGGCAAGGGCGTCCACCTGATCACGGTGAACGACTACCTGGCCGAGCGCGACTCCGAGATGATGGGCCGCGTCCACAAGTTCCTGGGCCTGAGCGTCGGCTGCATCCTGGCGAACATGTCGCCGGCGCAGCGGCGCGAGCAGTACAACTGCGACATCACCTACGGCACGAACAACGAGTTCGGCTTCGACTACCTGCGCGACAACATGGCGTGGTCGAAGGACGAGCTCGTCCAGCGCGGCCACAACTTCGCCGTGGTCGACGAGGTCGACTCGATCCTCGTCGACGAGGCCCGCACCCCGCTGATCATCTCCGGCCCCGCGGACCAGGCCACGAAGTGGTACGCGGACTTCGCCAAGCTCGTCACCCGCCTGACCAAGGGCGAGGCCGGCCAGCCGCTCAAGGGCATCGAGGAGACCGGCGACTACGAGGTCGACGAGAAGAAGCGCACCGTCGGCATCCACGAGGCCGGTGTCGCCAAGGTCGAGGACTGGCTCGGCATCGAGAACCTCTACGAGTCGGTGAACACCCCGCTCGTCGGCTACCTGAACAACGCCATCAAGGCGAAGGAACTGTTCAAGAAGGACAAGGACTACGTCGTCATCGACGGCGAAGTCATGATCGTCGACGAGCACACGGGCCGTATCCTCGCCGGCCGCCGCTACAACGAGGGCATGCACCAGGCGATCGAGGCGAAGGAAGGGGTGGACATCAAGGACGAGAACCAGACCCTCGCCACGATCACCCTGCAGAACTTCTTCCGCCTGTACTCCAAGCTGTCGGGCATGACCGGTACGGCCATGACCGAGGCCGCCGAGTTCCACCAGATCTACAAGCTCGGTGTGGTCCCGATCCCGACCAACCGCGCGATGGTCCGCAAGGACCAGCCCGACCTGATCTACCGGACCGAGGTCGCGAAGTTCGCCGCCGTCGTCGACGACATCGCGGAGAAGCACGAGACGGGCCAGCCGATCCTCGTCGGTACGACCTCGGTCGAGAAGTCCGAGTACCTCTCGCAGCAGCTCTCCAAGCGCGGCATCCCGCACGAGGTGCTCAACGCCAAGCAGCACGACCGTGAGGCGACCATCGTCGCCCAGGCCGGCCGCCGCGGCGCGGTCACCGTCGCCACCAACATGGCCGGCCGAGGCACCGACATCAAGCTCGGCGGCAACCCGGACGACCTCGCCGAGGCGGAGCTGCGCCAGCGCGGCCTGGACCCCGAGGAGCACATCGAGGAGTGGGCGCACGCCCTGCCCGAGGCGCTCTCCCGGGCCGAGGCGGCCGTGAAGGCGGAGTTCGAGGAGGTCAAGGGGCTCGGCGGGCTGTACGTGCTGGGCACCGAGCGGCACGAGTCGCGCCGTATCGACAACCAGCTGCGCGGCCGCTCCGGCCGTCAGGGCGACCCGGGCGAGTCCCGCTTCTACCTGTCGCTGGGTGACGACCTGATGCGCCTGTTCAAGGCCCAGATGGTCGAGCGCGTCATGGCGATGGCGAACGTGCCGGACGACGTGCCGATCGAGAACAAGATGGTGACGCGGGCGATCGCGTCGGCCCAGTCGCAGGTCGAGACCCAGAACTTCGAGACGCGCAAGAACGTCCTGAAGTACGACGAGGTCCTCAACAACCAGCGCGAGGTCATCTACGGCGAGCGCCGCCGCGTCCTGGAGGGCGAGGACCTCCAGGAGCAGGTCCGCCACATGATGGACGACACCATCGACGCGTACATCGCGGCCGAGACGGTCGAGGGCTTCGCCGAGGAGTGGGACCTGGAGCGCCTGTGGAGCGCGTTCCGGCAGCTCTACCCGGTGAAGGTCACCATCGAGGAGCTGGAGGACGCCGCGGGCGACCGCGCCGGCATCACCGCCGAGTTCATCGCGGAGTCCGTCAAGGACGACATCCACGAGCAGTACGAGGCCCGCGAGAAGGCCCTCGGCTCCGAGATCATGCGCGAGCTGGAGCGGCGCGTGGTCCTGTCGGTGCTGGACCGCAAGTGGCGCGAGCACCTGTACGAGATGGACTACCTGCAGGAGGGCATCGGCCTGCGGGCGATGGCCCAGAAGGACCCGCTGGTCGAGTACCAGCGCGAGGGCTTCGACATGTTCAACGCCATGCAGGACGGCATCAAGGAGGAGTCCGTCGGCTACCTGTTCAACCTGGAGGTCCAGGTCGAGCAGCAGGTCGAGGAGCTTCCGGTGCAGGACGCCGCACCGTCGCTGACGAAGGAGCCGGCGGCCGCGGCCGCCCGCCCCGAGATCCGGGCGAAGGGGCTGGACGCGCCGCAGCGTCCGGACCGGCTGCACTTCTCCGCGCCGACGGTCGACGGTGAGGGCGGCGTGATCGAGGGCGACTTCGAGAGCGACGCGGGCGACGGGATGACGCGGGCCGAGCGCCGCAAGGCGCAGAAGGCCGCGGGCGGGCGCCGCCGCAAGAAGTGACCCGCCTGCCGGGTTGAGCCGTCGGCCGGGGCCGGACACCGCGGGGTGTCCGGCCCCGGCC
>NZ_MQUR01000157.1 GCF_001953875.1 Streptomyces amritsarensis | reverse complement strand
GGCACAACGCCACGCACGTCATACGCCTTGACGATGTTCGAAAGATCTGCGGCCACTGCCTGCCCTCCTGAGGTTCTGTGCGGTCCGGCAAAACCTACCCTGAACCGGCAGCTGTCCCGCAGATGACCCGGGCGTCAGGAATCGGGCGATCTGAGGACGCGCAGGTGTCCACGGCGGGTCTCGCCGGTGGTCTGGCCGCCCTTGCCGGATCCGCCGGGGCCGGGCGCGCGGCCCGGCGGGCGCGCGGCTTCGCGGACGGCGTTGGCCAGGGCTTCGAGGTCGTCGCCGCTGGGGCGCGACGGACCGGACCCGTCGGACAGACGGACGACCTCCCAGCCCCGCGGGGCTGTCAGGCGCTCCGAGTGCTCGGCGCACAGGTCGTAGCAGTGGGGTTCGGCGTATGTGGCGAGCGGGCCGAGAACTGCGGTCGAATCGGCGTAGACGTACGTCAGTGTCGCGACGGCAGGGCGGCCGCACGCGGTGCGCGAACAGCGACGTACAAGGCTCACGACGTTGGACGGTACCGCACTCTTGACCGGGCCGCGACGACTCCACCGCTGCTCACTCCCCCGTGTCGTGCGCGGAGCTACCCTGCGGGGGTGACGGACACCCCTCTGCCCCCCTGCCCCGCCGAGCCTCCCGCGGGGGCCCCCGTCGAGCCCAGAACGCGCCGGCGGGACCGGCACGGGCGCGGGATGCGCGGTCCGCTGGCCCCGCCGCAGGTGCCCCTGGCGGCGAGCCGGGCCGAGCTGTTCGGGGATCTCGTACGGGACTCCGTGGAGCGGCTGGAGCGGCGCTGGCCGCAGCTGTCCGACGTGGAGTTCCTGGTCGGCGACGTGCCGGGGCCGCCGGGCGGGGCGGACGGCGGCTGGAACGACGAGGCGGTGCCGCTCGGTGCGGTGTCGGAGCCCCGGCAGGGGCGGCCGGCCCGGATCGTGGTGTTCCGGCGGCCGGTGGAGATCCGCACCAAGACCCGCGACGAGAAGGCGATGCTGGTCCACGAGATCGTCGTGGAGCAGGTGGCGGAGCTGCTCGGGCTCACTCCGGAGACGGTGGACCCCCGCTACGGCCAGGACTGACCGACCGGTCCGGACGCGGCGGGGGCCCGGCGGTCACCTGGTCAGGACGGAGAGGTCCTGGACGGCCTGGGGGACGGACACCGTGGAGTGGTCGTCGGAGAGGCCCTGGACGGTGAACATCGGGATGCCGTCGTTCGGGAGGGACAGGGTGCGGGCCGCGTGGACCGGGCCGCCCGAGAGGGTCTCGACGGTGAGGGCGTAGGAGCCCTTCCCGCCGGCGGGTGCCAGGGTCAGGGTCTGTGTGGTGCCCGCCTTGATCGTGACCTCCTGGGAGGCCGGCTCACCGCCGCCGGTGCCCGGGGACGCCGTCACCTTGACCTTCGCCTCGGCGCTCGGCGCGGTCAGGGACAGCACGGTGGTGTTCTCCTCGGGCCGGTTGTCGGCGACGGTCGCCCGGGCCCCGACGGGCCGGGTGGCCGGGACGAAGCCGAGTTCCTGCTTGGCGCCGCTGCCGCGGACCACGCGTACCGCCGCGACCAGCGGGGCGGTCTTCTTGGCGTCCGCCGGGGTGAGCAGCAGCGAGCCGGGCTCGCCGCGGGTCAGGTCCTTGAGGTCCACGACCGCCGTCATGCCCGCCTTGACGTGCAGCTGCTCGCTGCCGGCCGGGCTGATGGCGCCGCCCGGTCCGGCCAGCCGCACCTTCACGTCCGCGTCCTCCTCGCCGGGTACGAAGGCGACCAGCCGGACGGAGGCGGCGTCCGCCGGGATGCCGGGCAGGACCAGTGAGCCCGCCGGGTCGGTGGAGGCGGGCAGCCAGTCGGCGCCCACGTTCTCCTCGGCGACCTGCACGGAGGCGCCGACCCGGCCCGCGCGGGTCGTCACGTGCGCGGTGGCGTCGGCGAGCTGGGTGGCCGGGAGCAGCGAGGACAGCAGGACGGTCTTGGTGGATTTGGCGTCGACCCGGATGTTCTCGGCGGCGCCCGCGTCGGGCTTGGCCAGGCCGTCGGGCCCGAAGAGCGCGATGTCGACGATGGCGGCCGCGTCGTCGGGGTTGGTGAGGTGGACGTAGTCCTCGCGCCCCTTGGCGGTGCTGACCCCGGGGAACCAGAAGTCGGTGCCGGGCTCGGTGCAGCCCACGCCGAGCACGCCCCGGGCCCGGCCGACCGAGACCTTGGTGGTCAGCTGCGCCGTCCAGCCGGGGGCGAGGACGCCGTCGGCGCTGCCGGTGAGGGCGGGGGCGTCGGCCCCGTTGGCGGTGGCTCCGACGGGCTTGCCGGGCTCCTTGGGCTCCAGGACGGGTTTGGCGTCCTTGGTGGCGCCGAGCAGCCGGGCCGAGCCCTTGCCCTCCCCGGCGGGGGCGCCCGGGGTGAACGAGGTGTACGTGGTCTCGGCGATGTCCGAGGAGCTCGGCCCCGGGCACACCAGCAGGGACCGCTCCACCGGCATGCGGGCCGAGGCGGCCGCCTTGCCGTCGGGGGCGCCGCCCGCGGGGGCGGGCGCGGTGAGGGCGGCCACGCCGGTGAGGGCGGCCAGTGCCGCCGTCACGGCCGCCAGCGTCAGGGGTGCGCGCTGCTTCACTGCTGGGGGCTCCCGTCAGGACGCGGGTCGTGCTGGGCGTGGACGTCGTGGTGCGGGTACGGCTCGTAGGGCTCGTACGGGTAGGGGTACTGCTGCTGGTCCTGGTGGTGGGCCGGCTGGTGCTGCTGCGGGTACGGGGTGTCGTAGGCCGCGCCGCCCTGCTGCTGGCCGTACCCGGGGTACTGCTCGTACGGGTACTGCTCCTGGGGCTGCTGCGGCTGCTGCGGGTGTTGGGGCTGCTGCGGCTGCTGCGGCTCGTAGGCGTAGCCGCCCTGGTCCGGGTAGGCCTGGTAGGCGTACGCGTCCTCGCCGTACACCGGCTGCGCGGGGATCTGGGCGTACGGGTCGGCGGCGACCGCGGTCTCCACGGGTCCGGGGGCGGCGTCTGCCTCGGCCTCGGCTCGGAGCCTGCGGGCGCGGCGGCCCTCGCCGGGCTCTCCCGGGCCGGGGCGGGCCGCGGGCGCGGCCTCCTCCTCGGGCAGGTCGTCGTCGAGTTCGGCGCGCCGCCCGGGCAGGGCCATCACCAGCAGGATGAGCGCGAGCAGGCCCTGGGTCCAGTTCCAGGCGGTCCGCAGCAGGGAGGGTTCGTGGACGAGGTCGAGGCGGCCTCCGCCGGCGGGGAGTTCGAAGCCCTGGGCCCAGCCGTCGAGGGTCTTGGGCTTGAGCGGCTTGCCGTCGACGGTGGCCTGCCAGCCCTCGTCGGCCCGGTCGGCGATGCGCAGGACGCGGCCCGCCTCGCCGGCGGGGATCTTGCCGTGGACCTCCACGGGGCCGGCGGCGACCGGGATCGGTGCCTCGCCCTGCTGGGCGGAGACGATCACGGCGCGCGGCAGCCAGGGCTCGACGCCCCACAGCGCGGTGCCGTCCTGCTGGTGGCGCCGGCTCAGGCCGGGGGTGGCGTCGAGGACGCGGCGGATGTCCTCGGGCCCGCCGGGGCGGAACATCACGAAGCGGATGGCGTAGGCGCTGAGCTGGCTGGACTGGTCGGCGCCGGAGCCGGCGACGAGGTTGGAGACGACCTTGTCGAGCCGGGGGTCGTCTCCGGTCCGGGCGGTGATCTCGGCGTCGCCGAGGCGGCCGCCGGGGCCGCGGACGAGGCTGTAGGAGACCGTGCCGGGCGCGGCGAGGTCGAGGAGCAGGGTGCGGGTCTGGTTGTCGTCGCCGCCGGCGTCGGCGACGAAGGCCGGTACCTGCACCGGGTCGCGGCGCTGGAGCGGGCCGTCGGCGCCGGCGACCATCCAGGTGGCCGCGGCGATCAGCGGGCCCGCGGCGGCCGCGAGGGCGATGAGTGCGGCCAGCGGCTGGCGCCAGCCGAAGTTGCGGGCGGCGACGCGGTCCTTGGCGCCGTCCGCGCCGACCATGGCGGCGGCGAGGAGGGCGATTCCGTAGACGAGGGTGGCCGGTCCGGCCCAGGCGGTGCGGTTGGCGAGGACCGCGAGGAGGAGGGCGGCCAGGGCGGTGGCCCAGGCGGTGCGGACGGCGAACTGCCGGTCGGTGCGGAGCAGGGCGGCCAGTGCGGCCAGGACGATGCCGGCGAGGAGCAGGCGGGCGCCGGTGCCGGGGCCGCCGGGGCTGATGCCGAGCAGGTCCAGTGCGCCCGCGGAGCCCGCTCCGAAGGGCACTCCGGCCTCCTGGAGGAAGCGGCCGGGGTGCGTGAGCAGGCCCAGCGACCAGGGGGCGAGGACGACGAGCGGGACGGCGAGGGTGGCGAGCAGGCGCAGGCCGTACGTCTTCCACCGGTCGCGGCGCGAGACGAGCGCGGCGGCGCCGAGGAGGGCGGCGAGCGGCCAGACGATCGGGGTGAAGGCGGTGGCCAGCGTCAGCAGGAGCGTGTACGTCCACACCGCGCGCCAGCCGCCGCGCTGCTCGCCGGCGGCCGGCTCGCCGAGGCCGAAGGCGGCGACGGCGGAGCGGGCGATGAGGGGGAGCACGACGGCGAGGACCGCGGTGCCGAGGCGGCCGCCGGCGAGGGCGCCGGTGACGGCGGGCAGGAAGGCGTAGGCGGTGGCGGCCCAGGCGCGCAGCAGCCGGGATTCGACGAGGGGGCGGGAGGCGAAGTAGGCGGTGAGCCCGGCCAGCGGGACGGATCCGACGAGCAGGAGGGTCAGGGCGGCCTGGGTGGAGCCGAGGAGCAGGGTGGAGAAGGCGCCGAGGGCGGCCAGGTAGGGCGGGGCGGAGGCGGTGGAGCCGGTCCCCACGGGGTGCCAGCCGTCGGTGTGGATGCTCCACAGGTCCAGGCCGCCGGCGGGGGCGGGCAGCAGGGCGCCGCCCATCAGGGAGCCGCCGCCGATCAGGGCGCGGCAGGCCGCGAGGGAGACCAGGAGGAGGAGTCCGAAGAGGAAGGGTGCGGGGTTGCGCGCGATCCGCTTGAGGCGTGCGAAGCGCTCGGTCTCCTGGTAGTCGCCGTCCTCGCCGGGTGCGTTCAGGATGCTGGCGCCGCCGTGCCGGCCGGCGGGGGCGGAATCGGTGCCGCGGTCGCCGCCGAAGTAGGCGGCGAGCTGGTCGGCGTTGGCCCGTAGGGAGGCTCCCGGCGGGGGGAAGAGCTGGCGCAGTTCGGAGGCGGGCACGGCGGGGCGGCGGCGGGCCTTGCGGGCGGCGAGGAGGCGGCCGGGGCGCAGCAGGGTGGCGAGGAGGCCGGTGATCTCGTCGACGGCCTGGCCGGGGGCCTTGCCGATGAGGTAGGCGAGGGTGCGCAGCACGGTGCCGAACAGGACGCGCAGCAGGACGTAGGGCAGGGCGCGGCCCGAGCTGTTGGCGAGGATCGTGTAGACGGCGCCGGCCTTGTCGACGCGGTGCGGGCCGGCGGTGGTGCGGCCGGCGCAGTCGACGGTGCGGCGTTCGCGGGCGGCGGCCTCGGCGTGGCGCATGACGGCGTCGGGGGCGACGAGGACGGTGTGGCCGGCGCTCTGGGCGCGCCAGCACAGGTCGACGTCGTCGCGCATGAGGGGCAGGCGCCGGTCGAAGCCGCCGAGTTCGTCGTAGACGTCGCGGCGCACGAGCATGCCGGCGGTGGAGACGGACAGGACGGGGCGGACCTGGTCGTGCTGGCCCTGGTCCTGTTCGCGGCGGTCGAGGCCGGTCCAGCGGCGGCCGCTGCGGGTGATGGTGACACCGGCTTCGAGGAGCTGCTTCTTGTCGTACCAGCCGCGGAGTTTGGGGCCGATGATCGCGGCGTCGGGGTTGTCGTCGGCGACGCGGAGCAGTTCGGTGAGGGCGTCGGGTTCGGGGGCGCTGTCGTCGTGGAGGAGCCAGAGCCACTGGACGGGTTCGCCGTGGGGCAGGTCGGGGAGGTCGTAGGCGTCGTCGCGCCAGGTGCGGCTGACGGGGTCCCAGCCGCTGGGGCGCTTGAGGTACGGGAGGTCCTCGGGGGTCAGGGTGCCGGCGGTGCGGGCGGATTCGTCGACGGCGGTGCCGAATCCGGTGCGGCGGGCCAGGTGCAGGACGTGGTCGTCACCGAGCGCTTCGGTGAGCAGCCGCGCGGACTCGTCGGCGCTGCCGGTGTCGGCGGCGACGTGGTTCTGCGCGGGGCGTTCCTGGCCGAGGAGGCCGGCGAGCGTCCGGGGCAGCCAGCGGGCGCCGTCGTGGGCGACGAGGACCGCGGTGACGACGTGCCGGGGGAACTCGGGTGTGACGGGGGCCTGGTAGGAGGCCGTCGACTGGCTGTGCAGGGACATCGCGGTACGGGCCCTCCGGCCGGGGGTCCGGGGGTGGTGTGCCCTCGGAGGCTGCTGGACAGCGCCCCACCCTAACGGCTGCCAAAGCAGCGGTCCGCCTCCTGCGGGGAAGGTGCAGGAGGCGGACCGTGTGCGGTGCTCTTCGTCCGGCTGCGCGTCACGCTCGACGCCGTGCCCGGATGTTCGGATATGTCGTGCGGGGCGCTGCGGGCGCCGGGCCGGTGGTGCTCCGGCGGTGTCAGACGGCTGCCTTTTTCAGGCGGCGGCGCTCACGCTCGGACAGGCCGCCCCAGATGCCGAATCGCTCGTCGTTGGCGAGGGCGTACTCGAGGCATTCGGAGCGGACCTCACAGGCGAGGCAGACCTTCTTGGCCTCGCGGGTGGAGCCGCCCTTCTCGGGAAAGAAGGATTCGGGGTCGGTCTGGGCGCACAGGGCGCGCTCCTGCCATCCGAGCTCCTCGTCCGCTTCCTCGACCAGCAGTTCCTGAAACAGCTCGGTCATGTGCGCCCCTCGCTCTGTTGGTGCGTCCCCGTGGTCACGTCGTCACTCATTGCTACGTAACGACACGAGTGAAATTACAAGTGCGTGGCTCCGGGGCAGTCAAGCCGGGATCTGCTATCGGGCCCCTTATTCACTCTGCGGAACCAAGCCTATGCAGAAAGTGTTCATATCGCCAAAAATCGTGACACATGCCATCGGCGTCATCAGATGTCACCTTCATCCGTAATCCACGCGCCACCCGGAAGCGGGGTTGCGGCCCGCGCCGAAGAGCGGCGTAGATCACATTCAGGTCACGACATGGCGAGATCAGGTTTGAGCCCCGGCGCAGCGCCACCTCCCCCGCCGCAGACTGCACAAACCTTTCTCCGCACACAGTAACCGGATGAGGTGAAACTTTTCCCCCAAACCGGACATTGGGTTGACAGCCGGACCCCGGACCCGTTCTCCTTGTTCGCATGTCAGCGCCCGCAGCCGCCACCCGGACCCCCATTCGTGGGTTCCTGTGCGCTGCCCAGGTTCGCTGTTGCTGTTGCTGCTGTTGATGCTCGTGGAGCCTCGGCTCCCCAGAGCTCCGGCCCTCCCCCACAGCGACCGCCAGCACGACTGACATCCGTCGAGGTACCCCCCGATGAACAGCACCACCACCAGCGCCGCCACCGCCGCTCCCGCCGCCGCGACCACGACCCCGACCGTCGAGAGCGACCTGCAGATCGCCGGCGACATCCTCGCCGTCCAGCACCTCCTCCAGCCCGCCCGCGAACACCCGGCCACCGTCGCCGAGTTCGTCGGCCTCGCCCGCTCCATCGCCGAGGACCGCGCCTCCTGGGAGCACCTCGTCCAGTACGACGCCACCACCCGCTGGTACCACCGGCTGCGCACCGGCCCCGGCTACGAGGTCTGGCTGCTCAGCTGGGTCCCCGGCCAGGGCAGCGGCCTCCACGACCACGGCGCCTCCTCCGGCGTCCTGACGGTCCTGGAGGGCGAGCTCACCGAGCACACCTCTCGCGGACGGCTCACCCACCGGGCGGGCGGCCAGCGCGTCTTCGCCCCCGGCTACGCCCACGAGGTCGTCAACGACACCCTCGACGGCGCGGTCAGCCTGCACGTCTACTTCCCCGGACTGACCCAGATGCCGATGCACAGCTGCTCCCCGGCCGAATCCGAGTCCGTCCCCGCCTGAGCCCGATGGGCCTGCGAGACTTCGGTGCATGCGCATTGTTGTTCTGGCCGGCGGTATAGGCGGCGCCCGGTTCCTTCGCGGACTCAAGTCGGCGGTGCCCGACGCGGACATCACTGTCATCGGCAACACCGGTGACGACATTCACCTCTTCGGGCTCAAGGTCTGCCCCGACCTGGACACGGTGATGTACACCCTCGGCGGTGGCATCAACGAGGACCAGGGCTGGGGCCGCACCGACGAGTCCTTCACCGTCAAGGAGGAACTCGCCGCCTACGGGGTCGGACCCACCTGGTTCGGCCTCGGGGACCGCGACTTCGCCACCCACATCGTCCGCACGCAGATGCTCGGCGCGGGCTACCCGCTCAGCGCCGTCACCGAAGCCCTCTGCGACCGCTGGCAGCCCGGCGTGCGGCTGCTGCCCATGTCCGACGACCGGGTCGAGACCCACATCGCGATCACCGAGGCCGGCACCGGTGAGCGCCGCGTCATCCACTTCCAGGAGTACTGGGTCCGGCTGCGCGCCTCGGTGGACGCGGAGGCCGTCGTACCCGTGGGTGCCGAGCAGGCCAAGCCCGCGCCCGGCGTGCTGGAGGCCATCGCCGCCGCCGACGTGATCGTCTTCCCGCCGTCCAACCCCGTGGTGTCGGTCGGCACGATCCTCGCCGTGCCCGGCATCCGGGAGGCCATCGCCGCCGCCGACGCCCCCGTCGTGGGCCTGTCCCCCATCGTCGGCGGCGCACCCGTGCGCGGGATGGCCGACAAGGTGCTCGCCGCGGTGGGCGTGGAGTCCACGGCCGCCGCGGTCGCCCTGCACTACGGGACCGAGCTCCTCGACGGCTGGCTCGTCGACACCTCCGACGCCGACGCCGTCGCCGTGGTGGAGGCCGCCGGCATCACCTGCCGTGCGGTGCCGCTGATGATGACCGACCCGGAGGCCACCGCCGAGATGGCCCGCGCCGCCCTGGACCTGGCGGAGGCCTCCCGGTGACGGCGGCCCCCTCGTACGAGGTGCGGGCCGTCGACGGGATACCGGAGGTCAGGCCGGGCGACGACCTGGCCAAGCTGATCACGACGGCCGCGCCCGATCTGCGCGACGGTGACGTCCTGCTCGTCACCTCGAAGATCGTCTCCAAGGCCGAGGGCCGGATCGTGCGGGCGGACTCGCGCGAAGCCGCCATCGACGCGGAGACCGTACGGGTGGTCGCGCGCCGGGGCCCCCTGCGCATCGTCGAGAACCGGCAGGGCCTGGTGATGGCCGCGGCCGGCGTGGACGCCTCCAACACCGCGCCCGGCACGGTGCTGTTGCTGCCCGAAGACCCCGACGCCTCGGCGGCCGCGATCCGCGCCGGGGTGCGCGACGCGCTCTGTGTGGACGTGGGCGTGGTCGTGACGGACACGTTCGGGCGGCCGTGGCGCAACGGGTTGACGGACGTGGCCATCGGCTCGGCCGGCGTGCGGGTCCTGGACGACCTGCGGGGCGCCACCGACGCCCACGGCAATCCGCTCAGCGCGACGGTGGTGGCGACGGCGGACGAGCTCGCCGCCGCCGGCGACCTGGTCAAGGGCAAGGCGGCCGGCCTGCCGGTGGCCGTCGTACGCGGACTGGCACACGTCCTGGCCGAGGGCGCGACGGCACGGGACCTGGTGCGCCCGCCGGCCGACGACATGTTCCGGCTGGGCACCTCGGAGGCGGTGCGCGAGGCCGTCACGCAGCGCCGTACCGTACGGGCCTTCACGGCGGAGCCGGTGGACCCGGGCGCGGTGCGGCGGGCGGTGGCGGCGGCCGTGACCGCCCCGGCTCCGCACCACACGACGCCGTGGCGGTTCGTGCTGCTGGAGTCCGAGGCCTCGCGGCTGCGGCTGCTGGACGCGATGCGGGACGCGTGGATCGCCGACCTGCGCTCGGACGGCAAGCCCGAGGAGTCCATCGCGAAGCGGGTACGGCGCGGGGACGTGCTGCGGGCCGCCCCCTACCTGGTGGTGCCGTGCCTGGTGACGGACGGGGCGCACCACTACGGGCACGCCCGGCGGGACACCGCGGAGCGGGAGATGTTCGTGGTCGCCATGGGCGCGGGCGTGCAGAACCTGCTGGTCGCGCTGGCCGGTGAGCGGCTGGGCTCGGCGTGGGTGTCCTCGACCATGTTCTGCCGGGACGTGGTGCGCGAGGTGCTGGAGCTGCCGCAGGACTGGGACCCGATGGGGACGGTGGCGGTGGGCCACCCGGCGGCGGCCCCTCCGCGGCGGCCGGGTCGCTCGGCGGAGGACTTCATCCAGGTGCGCTGACCCCCCGGCCGCCTGCGCCAAGCCCGCGGACCGAAACCGGGGCCGCCACGGCGCGGCCGGGCCGGGGGCGGGGCCGGGCCGGGGATGCCGCACGCCGCGGCAGGGCCGCACGCCGCAGGCGGGGCCGGGCCGCACGCACGCCGCAGGCGG
>NZ_MQUR01000122.1 GCF_001953875.1 Streptomyces amritsarensis | reverse complement strand
GCGGCGTGGCCGCGACCGGGACGGAGGTCCGGTCGCGGCCACGCGCCGTCCTGCCCGCGCTCTGCCTCACCCAGATCACCAGCTGGGGCGTCGTCTACTACGCCTTCCCCGTCCTCAACCCGGCCATCACCGCCGACACGGGTTGGAGCGCGGGAGCGACCACCGCGGCGTTCTCCGCCGCCCTCGTCGTCTCCGCCATGGCGGGGATCTACGTCGGCCGCGTCCTGGACCACCGCGGCCCCCGCACCGTCATGACCGCAGGCTCCGTCCTGGCTTCGCTGAGCCTGCTGGTGATCGCCGCAGCCCCCGACCTGCCCGCCTTCTTCGCGGGATGGCTGCTCGCCGGGGCTGCGATGGCCGCCATCTTCTACCAGCCCGCCTTCGCCGCCCTCACCCGCTGGTGGGCCCCCGACCACATCCGCGCGCTCACCATCGTCACCCTCGCCGGCGGACTGGCCTCCACCGTCTTCGCACCCCTGACCGCGATCCTCGCCGACCACATGTCCTGGCGCGCCACCTACACCGTCCTCGCCGGCATCCTCGCGGTGCTGACCGTCCCGGCCCACGCCATCGCCCTCAAAGCCCCCTGGCCGCCAGCCCCCGCGAGCCCGCCGCACGTCACCGGCGGCCATGAACACGTCGTGCGCACCCGCGCGTTCTGGATGCTGGCCGTCACCTTCACCCTGTCCGCGTTCGCCATGTACGCCGTCGTCATCGGCCTCGTGCCCCTCCTGATCGAACGCGGCTACACCACCACCCAGGCCGCGTGGGCCCTCGGCCTCGGCGGCGCCGGACAGACCCTCGGCCGGACCCTGTACGCGACGCTCGCCCGCCGCCTGGGTGTCACCGCGCGCACCGTCACCCTGATCGCAGGGGGCGCCGTCACCACCGCAGCGCTTGCCGTCGTGGCCGGCCCGTACGCGCTCCTCGTCGCCGTGTCCGTCCTTGCAGGGGTGATCCGCGGCAACCTCACCCTCCTCCAGGCCACCGCCGTCACAGACCGCTGGGGCACCACTCACTACGGCCGACTCTCCGGCCTCCTCGGCGCACCGGCCCACGCGGCCGCCGCCCTCGCGCCCTTCGCCGGAGCAGTCCTGGCCGGACCCCTCGGCGGCCACCCCGCCCTGTTCGCACTGCTTGCCGTCCTCGCCGCCACTGCCGCTGTGACGGCCTTCGGAGCCCGCACGCAACAGCGCTGATCAGCGATGGGTGGGCTTTGCTCGCCGACGTGGCGGTCGTCCGAGAGCCGCGTGCCCCACCGAGCTGCCCCGGCTTCGCCGGACCGGACCGATCCGGTCGGACAGGGCGGAAGCCCCTTCGTCCTCAAGTTCCTGAACCGGATCGGGCTGAGCCCGCACTGGCTCGGCATCCATGAGGCCATGCTGCTCACCGGGCCGGAGCCCGACCCCGAAGAGGTGATGTGGCACGACTGGGTGCCGGAGCCGGAACTGCAGCGGTTCACGGAGCGGTACCCGTTCACCCCGGACAGCATGGAAGCGTTCAGTCGATACGCGCGTGTGAAGGCGGCCGCAGGTGAGCACCCACGTTGCCGTCACTAGAGCCTGTCGTCAAAGTGATCTTGGGTTGTGGATCATGGAGTGGTGATACGTCGCCGTGAACTGTCCGATGCCGAGTGGGACCTCATACGTCCGTTGCTGCCCCGGCCTGTGCTGGGGCGGCCCCGGCTGGACGACCGGATGGTCCTCAACGGGATCGTGTGGAAGTTCCGCACCCACATGATCGACCGGACAGGTCCGTACCGCAGGGCCGTCGCTCTTGGCCGCGGCGCTCGTACCCTGCCCGATCATTTCCGCGGGCAGCAGGTTGGGTTGGCGAACCGGGCCGGGGAGGGGTGTCTCGGTCCCCGGGCGTCCGCGTGCGGCCCCGTCGTCTCCCTCGCGGGCCGAGGGGTGCCGCACGCGGACGGGAGCCAGGCTAGGCGTGCGTGGTTGCCGTTTTCGCTGGCTGCGCTGCCCTGCGGCTCACGTACTGCCCGGTGTTGGGGTCGCCCTCTACCAGGATGACTTCGTCACCCCCGGCAGGAATCCGGCGTGGGCCTGCTGGCGGGTGCGGACGCGGGAGAGGCCGAACTTGCGGAGGTAGCCGCGGGGGCGGCCGTCGACGCTGTCCCGGTTGCGTACGCGGGTGGCGCTGGCGTTGCGCGGCTGTCGGCCAAGCTCCGCCTGGGCGGCTGCGCGTTCGGCCGTGGTGGAGGACGGGTGGCGGATGACCTCCTTGAGCTCGGCCCGCCGGGCCGCGTACCGCTCCACGATCGCCTTGCGCTTGTCGTTCTGCGCGATCTTGCTCTTCTTGGCCATCAGACCTTCCCTCCCCGCGCACGGATCCGGGCCACGGCGGCCTCGACGCCGATCGTGTCCACGGTCTTGATCGCCTTCGCGCTCAGGGTGAGGCGGACATGGCGCCCCTCGCCGGCGAGCCAGTAGCGCTTGCGCTGGATGTTGGGGTCGAAGCGGCGCGAGGTGCGCCGGTGCGAGTGGGAGATGTTGTTGCCGAAGCCCGGCTTGGCGCCGGTCAGTTGACAGTGGGCCGACATGGGTGCAGCCACCTTTCTCGATCACAGAGGTTAACGATAATGGAAATCGTTGCCATATAGTACCCGGGTCGCGGCGCTCGCCGAGATCCCACGATGGGCAGCGACAAGACGATCAAGTGCCTCCGCTGCTGCGCCCTGCGCGAGGACCTCGACCCGGAGTCGCATCCACCACGCGTCGCCTGCCGGTAGGTTCCGTGGAGCTCGCACCGGCGGCGTACTGGTGCAGCGGCTGCTGCTCCTGCGACGCACGTGCACGGCCTGAGGGCTTGGGCGAGAACCGGCTTTCCGTGCCAGCCCCGAGCCCGGCGAAGGTCTTACGCCCCGCCGCCGCCTTCGTTCACCCAGTCGGCGCACACGTGGACGTTGCCTGCGTCGACAGCCGCACAGGCCGGGTGGCTGTGGCGGCCAGGTAGGTGATGCGGAGGGCGCCGGTGGTGTGTTCACGGTCGACCAGCACGTCCACTCCGTAGACCGACCGGATCAGATCCGGGGCCAGTACGGCCTCCGGGGTGCCCGCGGCGGCCACCTGTCCGTGGTCCAGTACGACGACGTGGTCGCAGTAGCGCGCAGCGAGGTTGAGGTCGTGGAGGGCGACGACGCAGGTGACGTCCAGCGTGGTCAGCAGGTCGAGGAGTTCGAGCTGGTGGCGGATGTCGAGGTGGTTGGTGGGTTCGTCGAGCAGGATCTCCCGGGGCTCCTGGGCGAGGGCCCGGGCGAGTTGGGTGCGCTGCTTCTCCCCTCCGGAGAGAGTGGACCAGCTGCGTTGCTGCTTGCCGGTGAGGTCGGTGCGTTCCAGTGCTGCGTCGACGATCCGCCGGTCGTGCTCGGTCAGGGAGTCGAAGCGGCCGCGGAAGGGCGTACGTCCGAGTTCCACGACCTGGCGGACGGTGACGTGGTGGTGGGCGGATACGTCCTGTTCGACGACGGCGAGCCTGCGGGCCAGCACCCGGCGGTGCAACTCGTGCAGGCCGGTGTCGTCGTAGTGGACGGTTCCGGCGTCGGGGCGGCGCAGGCCGGCGAGCAGGCGCAGCAGTGTCGACTTGCCCGAGCCGTTGGGGCCGAGGAGGCCGACGGTCCTGCCGTCGCGTGCGGCCATGTCGATGCTGTCCAGCAGCCGGTGGCCTTTGACCGACCAGGAGAGCCGGGTGGCGGTGATGGTCCCCATCAGGACTCCAGACGCTTGAGGATCAGCGCGAAGGCGGGCGCGCCGAGGAGCGCGGTGATGACACCGGCGGGCAGTTCGTGGGGCGAGAACGCTGTCCGGGCGAATGCGTCCACCCAGATGAGGAAGATGGCGCCGGTGATCGCGGACAGGGGGAGGAGCGTGCGGTGGGTCGGGCTTGCCAGGACGCGGACGGCGTGCGGGATGAGCAGTCCGATGAAGCCGATCGCGCCGGAAGCGGCGACGGCGGCCGCGGTGATGACGGACGTCAGCACCATCAGCCAGACGCGGGCGGCGGTGACGTTGATGCCCAGGGCGGCGGCGGAGTCCCAGCCGAAGGTGAAGGCGTCGAGGGCGGGTGCGAAGAACTGGATGGCGAACACCCCGACCAGGATGATCACGACGGTGGCGGTCACCCCTTCCCAGCGGGCGCCGCCGAGGGTGCCGAGCAGCCAATAGGTGAAGCCGCGGGTGGAGTTCGCGTCCCCGCTGACCATGAGGATGACCGAAGTGAGGGCGGCGAAGAACTGGGACACGAGTACGCCGGTCAGCACCACGCGGGAGGGGCTGGCGACGCGTCCCCCGCCGAGGAGGAGCAGCAGCAGGCCGAAGGAGGCCAGGCCGCCGGCGAAGGCGCCCGTGGACAGGGAGATGCTGCCGCCGATGCCCAGCAGGAGTACGGCGACCGCGCCGGTGGAGGCACCGGAGGAGACTCCCAGCAGGTAGGGGTCGGCCAGCGGGTTCCTGGTCACGGCTTGCAGCACCGCGCCGGAGACCGCCAGGGCCATACCGACGGCGGCGGCGAGCAGCACCCGCGGGAAGCGCGACTCCCACACCAGGGCGTCCAGCAGGCCGGGCAGGGGCGGGGCGGGGGCGATGGCATCCAGGCCGACGTGTCGCATGATGGTGGAGACGACGTCCAGAGGTCGGATGTCGGCGCTCCCCAGCAGTGACGCGGCGATGACCGAGACCAGCAGAGCGGTCCCGGCCAGGACGAACAGTGCCGCCGTCGAGGCGCGCCGCCGGCGCACCGGAACGCTCTCACGGCTGGTGAGGGCGGTTCCGGTGGGCGCGGCGGTCTTGTGTGGACTCGTCATGATGGCGGTAGGTCACCCAAGCCTGTTCAGGCCGTCGACCAGCGCGGGGACAACGGACGCGCTGCCGTGGCTGGGATCCATGTGGGAGCCGGGGATGGAGATGAACCGGTCGCCCTTCACCGCGGCCAGCTTGCTGGTGAGGGGGTCCTTCTTGAGGAGATCGATCTTCTCCTTGGCGGTGTCGTTGGGCTCGCCCCGGGTCAGGTCGGCCAGGATGATGACGTCGGGATTGCGGGCGGCCACCTCGTCCCAGCTCACCTCCGCCCACTTGGTCTTCGCGTCGGCGAAAATGTTCTCGACCCCCACGAGCTGCGAGATGTGCTGCGGCAGACCACCGGGGCCCGCGGCCCACGGAGTGCCCTCGTACGTCGAGTAGAACCACATCACCTTCAGCGGCGTGTCACGCTTCTTGACGGTGCCCAACGCCTTCTGCACAACGGCCTGCTGCTCGTCGGCCAGCTTCTCCCCGGCTGCGGGCACGTTCATGATCCTGCCCAGCCGGCGGTATTCCTCGTACAGCATGTCGAAGTCGGCGCCGGCCACGCTCTCGTGGAACGAGCAGTCGAACTCGGTCAGGTAGGTCGGCACGCCCAGGTCGTGGAGCTGCTTGCGGTCGCCGGACTGCTCGGCGGTGAACATGCTGGCGAAGGAGCCGTAGACGAAGTCCGGCTGCGCCTCCAGCAGTTTCTCGTGCTTGATCTCCTGCCCGGCCGCGGACAGCAGGGGAATCTTCTTGTACTGGTCGGCGATCGCGGCCGGGGGCTTCTCGATTTCGTAGCCCGTGCCGGCGATCCGGTCGCCCACACCCAGGTGGATGAGGATCTCGGCCGCGGTCTGGTTGAGGGTGACGACCTTCTGCGGCGCCGCCTTGTAGGTGACGTCGGTGCCGCAGTTCTTGAGGGTGAACGGGTAGGCCGTCGTCGCGCCCGTCTGCGTGGTCGCAGTGCGCTTGCCGTCGTCGGAAGCCGGCTTCGCGGAGCATCCCGTAACAGCGAGGACCATCAGAGCCAAAGCCGTTGTGGTTATCGTTTTCGTTTTCATTAACAGGAAGGTACCAGTTCGTCGGTAGGGGGAAGAACGGTCGTGGCCGTACCGCACTTCGGGGGAGAAGGACCGGATTCGCCGGGCAGTTCAGGGACGTCCGGTCGGGTGGGGCGCTACCGCAGCATCGCGGCGAGCCGGCGGACGACCTGCTCGTCGAACAGGTCGTTGGCCGCCATCCAGTCGTGGTTGAAGACGGTGTCCAGGTACTTGTCGCCGCCGTCGCAGACCAGCACCACGATCGTGGTGCCGGGCCCCGCGTCCTGGGCCCGTTCCAGGGCCTTGTAGACGACGCCGCCCGCCGAGCCGCCGATCAGGATGCCGAAGTTCCTGGCCAGGTAGCGGCAGGTCTCGAAGGCTTCCGCATCGCCGACCTTGATCCCCTCGTCGAAGACCTCGTAGTCGACGACACAGCCGATTTCAGAGCCTGCCGGCGTGCCCGTCCCCGACTGGTGGTAGGGCGCGCCCTCGCCGCCGAAGACGACGGAGCCCGACGGTTCAACACCGATGATCTTCAGATCCGGGATGTGCTCGCGGAGGAAGCGTCCGGTGCCGCACAGTGAACCGCCGGTGCCGACAGCCCCGTACAGGTAGTCGATGTCGTCGCCCAGGTCGTCGTGGAGTTCGCGGGCGAGCGGCCGGTAGCCGTTGGGGTTGCCCTCGTTGCGGTGCTGGGCGGTCCAGTACGCGCCGTGTTCGACGGCGAGCCGCTCTGCCGTCGTGTCGCGTTCGGCGGTGGCGAGTCCTTCCTCGTCCCCGGCGACGTTGAGGATGTCGGCCCCGTAGGCCACCATGCCGCGCAGCTTGTCCGGGCTGGAGTGGTTGTCGACCACGGCGGTGAACTTGTACCCGCGTTCGGCCGCGACGAGCGCCAGGCCGAGACCGGTGTTGCCGGAGGTGGACTCCACCAGCCATCCTCCGGGAGCGAGAAGCCCGGCCTCCTCCGCCTCGTCGACCATGTTCCTGGCCATCCGGATCTTGGCGGTTCCGGTGGGGTTGAACTGCTCCAGCTTCAGCAGGACTCTCGCCCCGCCTTCCGCGACGGGCAGCTTCAGCAGCGGCGTCCGCCCTATCAGGTCGGAGATCTTGCTGGCGATCACGGCTTGTCCTTCACACAGATGGCGGTCAGAGACCGGATGAAGACGTCGTTGTCCTCGGGGGTCGACAGGGAGGCTCGGATGTAGGTCTCGTATCCGGGCTCGCGCCACGCCTTGACGATGATTCCGGCGCGGTGCAGTTCATGGGCGACTCGATCGGAGGGGCGGCCGGTGTCGATGAAGAGGAAATTGGTGGACGACGGGACCACACGCAGTCCCGCTTGCTCCAACCGGCCGGTGACCCTGGAGATCTCCAGGGCGGTGCGGCGGACCGTGTCCGCCAGATGCGCGTGGTCCCCCAGCGCGGCGATCGCGGCCTCCTGGGCCGGGTGGTTCACGTTGTACGGAGTGCGCACCCGGTCCAGCGCCTGGACCAGGGTCGGATCGGAGGCCACGCCGTACCCCACGCGGACGCCCGCCAGGCCGTAGGCCTTGGAGAAGGTGCGCAGCACGATCCACGGCCGGTCCTGTCCGCGCAGGGCCTCCAAGGCGTCGGGGTACTCAGGGTCGAGGCGGGCGAACTCGCCGTACGCCTCATCCAGCACCAGCAGGGCCGATGCCGGGGTGGCGGCCAGTACGTGCTCCAGTTGGCCGGTGCTGAGCACGGCGCCGGTGGGGTTGCACGGGTTCGCGAGGAAGACGAGCTTGGGGCCGGCCGCCAGCGCGGTGCTCCAGGCCTCCGCGTCGAACCCGAACTCGCCGGTGACCGGCACCTTCTCGACCCGGGCGCCCATGACGCGGGGGAAGGTCTCGTGCAGGCTGAACCCGGGCGCCTGGGTGACCACCAGGTCACCTGGGTCGAGTACGGCCTGGCACAGCAGTTCCAGGATGTTCTCCGAGCCGTTGCCGAGGACGACACGCTCGGCGGGCACGTCGAGGCTCGTCCCGATGGCCTCGGCCAGCCGTCTGCCGGTGGGGTCCGGGTAGCGGGAGACGCCGTCGGCCAGGCCCAGCCGGATCGCTTCGGCGACCGCCGGTGAGATGCCGAAGGGGCTCTCGTTGTTGGACAGTTTGATGATGCGGGAGGAGCGGCTGAGGGCCGCCACCTCGGCCGGGTCGGCGCCCGGGTCGTAGCGGGGCAGGCCCGCCACTTCTCTGCGGATCAGGGAGGCCGATGCGGTGGGAGCGGCGGCGTGCTTCATGAGGACTCCGAGTTCGGGACGGGGGCGCTGGAGGCGGCGCGGTGCAGCCGCCCGACGCGGCGGAGGAAGGCAGCCATGAGGAGGGCGGCGGTGGCCGCGAGGCCGACGGTCTGGCCGATCCAGACGCCCTCGACACCCCCGTCGGCGGTCACCCCGAGCAGGTAGCCCGCGGGGAGCCCGATCAGCCAGTACCCGACGAGGGAGATCCGGAAGGGGCCCGCGGTGTCGCCGACGCCGCGCAGGATGCCGTTGCCGATGTTCTGCATGGCGTCGAAGACCTGCATGACGGCGGCAATGAGCAGTCCGGTCACGGCCAGGGCGACGATGTCCGCGTTGCCGGCGTGCTCGGCCGAGATGAACAGGGACACGATCGGACGCGGGATCGCCAGGTACGCGACGGCGATCAGCAGCGTTGCCGTCACACCCCAGGCGGTGCCGAGCAGCCCCATGCGGCGGGCCGTCGCGTAGTCCCCGCGGCCGCCGGCCTCGCTGATGTGGATGGACGCCGCGTGCGAGAGCCCGGCGGAGATCATGAAGACGATGTAGACGATCTGGTTCAGCACCGTCTGCGCGGCCAGGGCGTTGACGCCGAGGGTGCCGATGACAAGGGTGAGCACGCTGAAGAAGGCGGCCTCGGAGGCGTAGGTGCCCGAGATCGGCAGGCCCAGGCGCCACACGGAGCGGACCGCGTCACCGTCCCACCGCCGTGCGTCGGGTGAGGTGAGCCAGGGGCGCAGGGCGCCGTCGCGAAGGACCACCACGATGAACGCGAGGAAGGACAACAGGAACACCGTGACGGTGGCCATCGCGACACCCGCGAATCCGAAGGCGGGCAGGCCGAACTCGCCGTGGATCAGGATGTGGTTCAGGGCGACGGTCGCGCCGATGGAAGCCAGGGTGATGGCCAGGAGCGGGCCGGGCCGCTTCAGGCCGGTGGTGAAGTGCCGCAGGTTCTGGAACCACAGGCAGGGCAGCATGCCGGGCGCCAGGATCATCAGGAACTCGCCGGCCTTGTCGACCACCGCCTGGTCCTGGCCCAGCAGGACCAGGAGCGGGCCGACCAGCCAGAGGGCCGCGCAGAACACCACCCCGCACACGGTCGCCCAGAAGAACCCGGCGAACAGCAGCGCGCCGACCCGCTGCCGGTCGCCCTGCACCTGGGCCTCGGCCACCAGGTTGCTCACGCCGGTGACCAGGCCTGTCCCGGTGGTGCGCAGTTGGTTGAAGAGTGCGAGGGCAAGGCCTGCTGCGGCGATCTCGAGCGCGCCGAGCCGGCCCAGCATCACGATGTCCACGGTGGTCAGCGCGACGTACGCGAAGTTCGTCAGGATCAGGGGGAGCGCGAGCCTGAGCAGCGCGCGTGAGTTGACGACCCACCAGCCGGTGCCGGACTGCGCGGTGTCGGTCGTGCTTTTCGTGTCGGTCGTGCTCACCAGAAGTTGACCTTTTCCCCACGTCCGGCCGCCAGCGCGAGGTCGGCCATGTACCGGCCGAGCGCGGCGTCCGTGACCGCCATGCCGCTGTTGTAGGCGAAGACCACGTCGTCCGGACGGCGTCGGGCGGGTGCCCGGCCGAGCAGGATGTCCGGCAGCTGGGCGTCCACCTGCGGCAGGCTGCCGTCCTCGCCCCGCAGGTCGTCGCAGGTCGCGTGCATCTGGGCGGTGTCGGTGGCTATCCGGTAGTCCGCGCCGTGGCACACGTCGGCGTGCACGCCGTACCCGAGGAGCACCGCGAGCGAGCCGGGCTTCATCCACTCCCGCCGGACCTCCTCGGTGGCGGACAGGCCGGAGGCGCCGATCACGATGTCCGCTCCCGCGGCGGCCTCCCGCAGATCCTTGACGATCTCGACCTCGCGCCCGTCGACACCGTTCTGAACGGTGCGCAGCCCTTCGGGGTAGGTGCCGAACACCTGCAGCCGCTCCAGCCCCGGCATCGCCGCGACGAGCATCGGGAGGGCCGCCTGCCCCTGGACGCCGGTGCCGACGACCAGGGCGCTTCGGGCATCGGGGCAGGCCGCGCGGGCGAACAGCGCGGTGGTGGCCGAGGATCGCAGCGGGCCGAGCTTCACCACGTCCATCAGCGCGATGGGGGCCCCGGTGGTGTCGTCGACGAGGAAGACGAAGGAGTGGAACCGGTAGCTGTCGCGGCTGCGGCGCGGGTCGAACTCGTACACGGCCTTGAAGCAGACCGTGCCGCTGCCGCCGTCCCGGGCCACCATCGAATAGCTCAGGGAGCGGTGGCCCGGATCGTCGATGATCGTCTTGACCGGATTGTCCGAGCCGCCTGCCCGCAACGCGCGGTAGGCGTCTTCGACGACAGCGATCACCTGTCGGCGGTCGAGGTCCAGCCCTTCCTGCTGGGACTGCGGCAGCAGCCACAACTGCCCGGGTGGGGCGTACTGGGGTGACATGCGAGGCGTCTCCTTCATTGCTTGTTCGCGTCAGGTCGGTTCGAGGTCGCGTCAGATGCCGTCCAGCCGCCAGCGCGGCCGGGCACCTTCGTCACCGAGCCGGACCACGACCTTCCGCGGCAGGGGGGCGTCATGGAACGGTGATTCGTTGGAGTCCATCTGGTAGCCGGCCGTGTTGAGGTAGACCAGGTGGTCACCGCGCCGGACGGGCCGCGGGAAGCCGATCTTCCGCCAGGTGACCATGTCGCTCTCCAGGCAGGTCGAGCCCGCCACACAGGCCGGGAACACCTCCGCGGCGCCGGGCTGAGCGGACAGCAGCAGCGGGTCGGGGAGGTAGTCGCTGCCGAACCACTGCTCGGAGAGGCTGAAACTGCTGCCCGCGACGGTGACGATCGCGTACCCGTCGGACTCCCGCCGGTCGTCGACCTGCTGGACGCGGTACATCGTGAACCCGGCCTGGTCCAGCAGGGCCCGGCCCGGCTCCACGGCGAACCGGATGCCGTGGCGTGCCGCCCTGGCCGCCAGGCTCTGCCCGCCGTCGACAGAGTGCGCCATGATCGCGGCCACTGCCCGGGCCGCGGGCTGCCCGCCGTACGGATAGAAGTCCTTGAAGTCTTTCGCCCCGTGGTAGTGGGCCGGTTCGTTCTGCCGGAGGAAGTCGTCCCAGAGCCGCGGTTCGACGTAGCGGACCGGCAGCCCGCCGCCCATGTCGACCAGCCGGGCGGAGGGCGAGCCGCGCCGCCGGGCGTCGAGGCAGTGTCCGATCATCTCGTTCGCCGCCGTCGCCCGTTCCGCCGGGGAGTAGCCGTTGAGGTGGAAGGAGAATCCCCGGAGGCTGATGTCGGCGGCGAGTTCCGCGCACAGGCCTACGGCGGCGTCGCGTTCGGCGGTGGACAGCCCGAAGCGGCTCCCGGGCTGGGCGGCCGTCCGGGACCGCAGCAGGACATCGGCCTGCCGCCGTGCGGCCCGAGCGGTCGCCGCGAGACGGCGCAGTTCGCTGATCGAGTCGACCGCGACCAGGCAGCCGTGCTGCACGGCGAGACGGTGCAGCGCGTCGTCCTTCTCCGGGCCGGATATGCCGATCCGGTGGCCGGGAACGCCGCCGGCCAAGGCCTTGATCAGTTCGGGCGCGCCGGCGACGTCGACGCCGATGCCGAGGGTGGCGGCCGACGTGGTGTAACACGCGGCCTTGTTGGCCTTCTTGGCGAACAGGAGGTCGGCGGCGGCACCTGCTTCGGCGAATGCCTGCCGGAGCGTGCGGACGTTCTCCTCGAAGACCTCGGGCAGCACGACGTGCAGCGGTGAGCCCAGGCCGTCCAAGAGGTCGGTGAGCAAGGCGCGGTGGTCCGCCAGGAGGGCGGAGACCACGGGATGTCGAAGTGCGGTGAGCGCGAAGGGCCGGGCTGTGACCGCCGGGCGCTCCAGCACCTGTCGTGAGATGAGCACCCTGTACTTCTATATGATTATGACACTCATTTTCAATAGGGGGGATGGTCGTCCCTTCCCGGCAGCACCTCGGGCTGAGGTGCGCGGGGTGCGCCGAGTCGGCGACTTCGCGTCACGCCTCGAGGCAGGGGTGGGCGCTCGGCCAGGTGCGCCAACGGGTTCGGGAGGCTCTCGCGACCGCGCCGAGGCCGCGGGGTCGCGGGTACTTCCAGGTGTGCGCCGCCCGCGCCGCCGATCGCCGTCTGATCCTCGTCGGACTGACGCCCCGCCAGAGGGTGGCCGCGCGCATGGCCGCCGGCCTCGCACGGGGCGGGTGCCGGCCGGAACGCTGATGTACGCGGCCCTCGCCGCCACCGCACGGTTCCGCCGCGTCACCACCCCGGTTCGCACGGGTGGGACATCGGGGTGACGGCACCCCCGGCGGCGTCGCCCGCGCGCACGAACTGTCCGCGCCGTGTAGGTATGTCTTGATTCCTTCGATCCGAGGAGCTCCCGTGAAGCGCACTCGCTCCCTGCGCCGCCGTACCGCTGTGGCCGCCGTCGCCGCCGCCCCCGTGCTCTTCCTGGCCGGCTGTGGTGACGGCGGCAACGGCTCGGCCGCGACCACTGCCAGCCCCACCGCATCCGCTTCGGTTCCGGCGGGCGAGCACAACCAGGCGGACGTCGACTTCGCGCAGGAGATGATCCCGCACCACCGCCAGGCCGTCATGATGTCCGACATGGCGGAGACCCGGGCCTCCTCCGACGAGGTCAAGACCCTCGCCGCGAAGATCAAGCAGGCACAGGAGCCGGAGATCGCCACCATGTCCGCCTGGCTGACGGCTTGGGGGGAGGAGGTCCCCCAGGGCATGGACGGCATGGATCACGGCGACGCCACGTCCATGCCCGGGATGATGGACGACCACCAGATGGACGACATGCGAGGGGCCTCCGGCACCGCCTTCGACACCATGTTCCTGACCATGATGATCAAGCACCACGAAGGCGCGATCGAGATGGCCGAAACAGAGAAGGAGGAAGGCGCCTACGGCCCCGCCAAGGAACTCGCCGACGACATCATCACCGCCCAGAAGGCGGAGATCGCCCAGATGAAGCAGATGCTCGGCACGAACTGACCCCGGCCGGGCGAGCGCTCGGCCGCGCCCCGCCCCCGCAGCTCCCGCCGACCCGCCTGAAGTCGCGGGGACCGGTCCGCCGACCTGTTCTCGGCCTTCGTACGGCAGGGGGCCGTCACCCCGGCCGGAGTGCAGACCCCCTTCGGCACCCGCCTCCGGGCCGCGCAGCCGATTCGGCTGAAACCCGCCCTTACCGGATCAGCCCGGTCATAGTCTCGTGCCATGACCGCGATCAATGACACGACATACGAGTACCGCATCGCCCGCCCCGAGGACACCGAGGCCATCGAGGCCCTCGACGGGTCCTTCAGCACCAGCACGGTCTTCGAAGTGGCCGTGACCGGCGACGGCTTCGCCCTCCGCGAGGTCCCGGTGGACCCGCCGCTGGTCAAGGTGTTCCCCGAGGA
Source organism: Streptomyces amritsarensis (assembly GCF_001953875.1). GTDB lineage: Bacteria > Actinomycetota > Actinomycetes > Streptomycetales > Streptomycetaceae > Streptomyces > Streptomyces amritsarensis. The sequence goes on along the minus strand of NZ_MQUR01000122.1, from coordinate 6,002 downwards.
CGAAGGAGGCGACGAGGGGGACGGCGCGGACACGGACGGCGAGGGCGACGACAGCCGCACCTTCGTGGCCGTCGGCGCCGCCCAGGCACTCGTCGGCTTCGCCGCCGTCTCCTACTCCCCGTGGAACCGGCGGCTGACCATCGAGGACATCGAGGTCGCCGCCGACCACCGGGGCCGGGGTGTCGGCCGCGCGTTGATGGGACACGCGCTGGACTTCGCCCGAGAGCGGGGCGCCGGCCACGTCTGGCTGGAAGTGACCAACGTCAACGCCCCGGCCATCCATGCCTACCGGCGGATGGGATTCTCCCTCTGCGGCTTGGACACCGCCCTGTACCTGGGCACCGAATCCGAGGGCGAGCAGGCGCTCTACATGAGCATGCCCTGCCCCTGAGCAGCCAGCAGGCGGTTCACGACGGGGCCGGAGCCGTCGGCGGGCGCGACGGTGACGGTGAGCAGCCAGCCGGCGGCCCCGTCCGGCCCGGCCGCCGGCGCGTACCACTCCACGCGCGCGTCCAGCAGCCGGTCGCCGGCCTCCCGGCGTGCGGCGTACCAGGTCCGGAAGGGCTTGGTACGCCAGACCGTCAGCGGCACCGCCCGCTCGCCGCCGCTGCGTGAGTGGCCCGGCCCGACCGCTCGCAGCGCAGCCTCGGCCGCACCCGTCGGCGTCCGCTCCACCGGTACCCCCAGGGCGTCGGCGAAGTGGAGCAGGTAGGCCATGCGTTCGGCCTCCGGCGGCGCACCGAGCACGGCGCGGCCCGAGTCGCACCACGAGCCCCACTTGATGTTGGACACCAGGCCCGGCAGCGTGGCCATGTCACGGGGGATCCAGAAGAGGATCACGTCGGACCGGCGCATGGCCTCCTCCTCCCACGCGATCTGGTCCCCGTACGCCGGGTAGCCGCCGCCGGGGACCGGTTCGGGCAGGAACACCACCAGCCGTCCGGCACCGCGCCACGCGGAGCGCAGTGCGTCGACGGCACCCGGCCGCCACGACGGTTCGGCGGGGTCGGCGGGGGTCGGGCCGCACAGGTACACGGCCGCGGCCCAGGTGCCCGGCGGCTCCTGGCCGACGTGGACGACCTCGACCTCCGAGGTGACGGGGGTGTGGGGCTCAACGGGCATGGGGCACTCCGGGGTCGGTCGGGGCCAAGGTGGCGAGGAAGTCCAGCAGGACGGTGTTGAAGGCCTCGGGCCGTTCCAGGAACCCGAGGTGGCCGGTGTCCGGCAGCTCCGTGTACCGGGCTCCCGGGATCGCGGAGGCTACCTCCCGGCCCAGCGGCGCCGGTGCCAGGACGTCGTCGGCGAATCCCAACACCAGGACGGGGACGCGGATCCGGCCGTATGCGGCCAGCCGGTCGGCGACCGCGGGGCCCGGTCGGTTCGCGGCCGACGCGCCGGTCGCCGCGGCGATTTCGAACAAGTCGAGCCATTCCGCGGCCGCGTTCTCGTCGGCCAGCGTCCGGGGCGAGAGGTTCTGCACCAGGCGGACGAACGCCTCGTACTCCGGCGGCAGCCGGATGCCCGCTGCGGCGGACGCGGCCTCCGCACGTGCCAGGGCCTCTCCCACCGCGTCGGGCCGGCCGCGGGTCGCCGCGAGCAGCGCCCCGCTCGCCAGGTGCGGATCGGTCAGGAGCAGCTCCTGGACGGCGAGGGCGCCGAGCGAGTGACCGACCAGCACACAGGGGGGCAGATCGAGCCAGATCAGCAACTCTCTTGTCAGCGCCGCCAGTTCGGTCGCCCCGGCCGCTGCCGTCGGCCCGTGGTCGAAGGTGACCACCCGCCGGCCCGCGGCGGTCAACGCCGGCACCTGGTGGTGTTCCCAGATCCGTCCCGCGCCGCCCCCGCCCGCGACCAGCACCACCGGCAGGTCTCCCGTCCCGTGCTGGGTGTACGCCGTCCCGCCGGGCGTGCGTCCCGTCGTGCGCGCGGGACGCGCCGCGCCCTGCGGCCCCCGCGGGTGCGGTGCCGGGCCCCTCACGGCGCCATCCTGCGCAGTGCCGTCTCCACCCATGCGGGACGGCCGGTGTCCAGTCCCCGCAGCGCCACGTGGACCCAGAGGAAGGAGGCCCGGGCCAGGATGTGCGCCCGCATCCCGTCGCGGACCTCGCCGCCCGCCGCGCGGTAGGCGTCCAGGAGCCGGTCCAGGACGGCGGGGCCGCCGGCGTACAGCATGTCGACGAAGTCCACCGCCGGATCACCGACATCGGCATTGGCCCAGTCCAGCAGCCCCGACAGGGCCGGCGGGCCGGAATCCGGGCGCACCACCAGGGTGTGCCCGGGGTGTACGTCGCCGTGGACGAGCGTCAGCCGGCCGGGCCACAGGCGGTCGTCGTCCAACCAGGCCCGCCAGCGCCGCAGCCCGGCCGGGGGGAGCGGGAGTTCGGCGCGGGCCCGGGTGAGCCGTTCCGCGATCCTGGTGCGCACGGCGCCGGGGTCTGCCGGCCCGCGGCCCGCGAGGGCGGGGGAGCCGTCCAGCGCGGTCGTGTGCACCGCGACCAGGGCCCGGGCCAGGGGTTGCAGGTAGTGGCCCGGGTGGGCCAGCGGGTCTATCGACCAGTCGTAGACCAGAGTGGCGGGATCCTCGGTGCCCGCCGGCTCGCCGGGCAGACGAGGGTAGGCGACCACATCAGGGTCGTGGAGGCGCCAGTCGGGTACCGGCACGGGTGTCCGGCCGCGCACCGCGGTCAGTACCGCGCCCTCGAAGGCCAGTTGCTCCGAGGCCTCCGGGCGGCGTGGCTGCCGCAGGATCCACCAGGCGCCGTCCACCGCACGGACATGCGTGACCCGGAAGTCCCAGCCGCTCTCGTCGGCGCGCGCCGTCGCAGGGTCGAGGGCCACGCCCAGGCGGCGGGAGGCGTACGCGGCCAGGTCGGCGAGACCGCCGCCCGCACCGGAGCCCGCCCCGGCGGGCGCAGCGGACGCCGGTACGGCCGGTCCCGGCGCGGCCGCGTCCTCGACAGGCCCCGGCGCCTCGGCACGCGCTTTCGATGCCGCCCCGGGTGCCGCTCCCGCGGCGCCGGTCGCGGCGTTCACCGCTCCGCCCCGGTCGTGGCCAGGTACCGGTCCCTGGTGGCGTTGCGGTCGACCTTGCCGGTGTGGGTGCGTTCCAGTTCCGCGACCGGTACCAGCAGGCTGGGCACCAGGTGCGGGGCAGCCGTGCCGGCCAGCCTGGCCCGGACGCCCGTCGCGACCTCACGGGGGTCGTGGTCCGCGAGCGGCACGAAGAAGGCGGCCAGCGTGCTGTGTTCCGCCCGGTCGATGCGTGCGGCCGCCACCTCCCGCACCCCCTCGCAGCTTCCGACAGCAGCCTCCACGTCGACCAGGTCCACCCGGTGACCGCGGATCTTGACCTGGTGGTCGGAGCGGCCCCGGAACACCAGGGCGCCCCCGGGCGCCACGGAGACCAGGTCCCCGGTGCGGTACCAGCGGGTTGTGCCGTCCTCGGTGAACCTGGCCGCAGTCGCCGCCGGGGCCGCGTGGTATCCCAGGGCCAGTCCCGGACCGGACACGAACAACTCGCCCGTGTCGTCGACGTGCTGGCCGACATGCGGCAAGGGCAGCCCGATGGGCAGGTCGCCGCCGGTCTCGGGCAGGCCGGGCGCGCCCGGCCCGGCCAGCTGCACGGCGTGGGTGACCAGGGCCGTCTCGGTGGATCCGTACGTGTTGAGCAGCCGCACCCCGTGGGCCCCGAGCCGCAGCCAGCGGTCCAGCATGTCGGCGCGCACCGCCTCCCCGCCGATCACGACCGTACGCAGGGACGGGGGCAGACCGGCGCCCTGCTGCAGGAGGTCGCCGGTCAGGCTGTACCAGAAGCCGGTCGGCAGCACCGCGACGGTGACCTCCTGGTCCCCGGCGACCTGCGCGAAACCCTCGCGCGCCGCGTCGTCGACGACGAGGGTGGCGCCGCCGGTCAGGGTGGGGAGGATCTCCTCCAGGCTGGTGTCGCCGCCGGCGCCGTGGAAGTGCAGCACGGTGGAGTGCGGGCCGATCCCGTACAGCTCGCGCAGCGGCGGCACCACGGCAGCCAGGGCCCGGTGCGGCACCACGACCCCCTTGGGCCGGCCGGTGGAGCCGGAGGTGAACAGCACGTACGCCGGATCGTCGGGCCGTACCCCGCTGCCCGGGAGCGCCGGGGGCGGCGGCACCGGCCCGGAATCCGCCCAGCGGGGGCGGACCACCCGCTCCACGGCCGGCTGCCAGCCGGTGTCGGCGGTGGCCACGGCCTCCCGGACCCCCAGCCGGTCCAGTACGGACTCCAGCACGGGCGCGGGATGGCCGGCCTCCAGCGGGACGTAGGCCCGCCCCGCCGCGAGGACGCCCAGCAGGGCCGCGACATCGCGGGCCGAGTGGTGCACGACCACCCCGACCGGCGGCTGGGGGGCGTCCGCGCGCGGTGCGACCGCGCCCGCCACCTCCAGCACCCAGGCGGCGAGGGTGCCGTAGCCGATGACGAGCCCGTTGTCGACCACGGCCGGCCGCGCCGGATCCGTACGCGCGGTTTCGAAGAACGGTTCCAGGAAATGAATTCCTGAGGCCTGTATTGTCATTTCCCTCGTCCTGATGGAATATGGGCGGGTGCGAATTGTTGTGGAACACGATCTGAAAATACCCATGCGCGACGGCGCCTTATTGAATTCCGATCTGTACCGGCCGGATACCGCCGGCCCCGTTCCCGTCCTCATACGCCGCACCCCCTACGGGAAGTACGGCAGCCCGGGCGGGGCCTCCGTCGACGGCCTGCGCCTGGTCCGCGCCGGGTACGCGCTGCTGGTGCAGGACGTGCGCGGCCGGTTCGGCTCCGGCGGCTCCTTCGAGCCGTACTGGCACGAGGCGGCGGACGGCGCGGACACCGTCGCCTGGGCGGTGGAGCAGCCCTGGTGCGACGGCTCCGCCGGGCTGTTCGGCCGCTCGTACGAGGCGATGGCCGCCCTGCTCGCGGCGACGAGACGCCCGCCCGGCCTGCGGGCGATCGCCCCGCACGTGGCCGGATCGGGCTTCGGTGAGGGCTGGACCCATCGGGGCGGCGCCTTCGAGCTGGGCTTCGTCCTCTACTGGGTGCTCTACGACCTGCTGCTGGAGGGGGCCGGGCTGACCGGGCCCGAGCTGGCCGAGGTGGCCCGTGCCGTCGACGGGATCGACACGCTCTACCGGGACCCGGAGGCGGCCGCGGAGCTGCTGGACCGGCTGGCCCCGTACTACCGGCAGTGGCGCGAGCACCCGGCCGGGGACCCGTACTGGCGGCAGGCCGCCCCGCGCGAGTCGTATCCGGCGATCACGGCGCCGGCGCTCCACCTCACCGGCTGGTACGACATTTTCCTCGGCGGCGCCCTGGAGAATTATCAGGGAATGCGGAAGTGCGGGAACCGGTCGCGTCTGGTGGTCGGCCCGTGGTCCCATTGCGTCACCGGCGGCATATTTCCGCAGCGGCGTTACGGGCTGGCCGCCGATGAACGCGAAATCGATGTCACGGGCCTTCACCTGGACCATTTCGACCGGCATCTGAGGCAGCGGGCGCAGGACCCGGAGCCCGATCCCGTACGGCTGTTCCTCACCGGCGCCGACACCTGGCGGGACTTCCCCGACTGGCCCGTCCCCGGCACCCGGGACCACGTCCTGCACCTCCGTGACCGCGCGCTGACGCCCGGCCCCGCACCGGCGGCCCCCGGCGCCGACCTGCTCCGCCACGACCCCGCCGACCCCGTGCCCACCACGGGCGGAGCCACCGCCCTCCCGGGGCAGTTCACCGGCGGCGACTGCGGCCCGCTGGACCAGCGCGGCGTGGAGGAGCGCCCGGACGTGCTGTGCTTCACCGGCGAGCCGCTCACCGCGGCGCTGACGGTCGTCGGCGACACCGTCCTGACCGTGTACGTGACCCCGGACGCGGCGGGCGCCGACGTGGCCGGCAAGCTCGTCGACGTCCACCCGGACGGCCGGGCCGAGATCCTCTGCGACGGCGTGTGCCGGATCGCGCCGTCGGAGGCGGAGGCCGCCTCCGACGGCGG
>NZ_MQUR01000202.1 GCF_001953875.1 Streptomyces amritsarensis | reverse complement strand
GCTCATCACCACCGCTGCCCAGGCAGCGGCCGACCGGCTCGCGCACGACATCATCGCGTACGACGTCAGCGACGTGCTGTCGATCACCGACGCCTTCCTGCTCGCCTCGGCGCCCAACGACCGTCAGGTCAAGTCGATCGTCGACGAGATCGAGGAGCGCCTGCAGAAGGAGCTCGGCGCCAAGCCGGTGCGCCGTGAGGGCGACCGCGACGCCCGCTGGATCCTGCTCGACTACGTCGACATCGTCGTCCACGTCCAGCACAGCGAGGAGCGGGTCTTCTACGCGCTGGAGCGCCTGTGGAAGGACTGCCCCGAGATCGAGCTCCCCGAGGACGCCAAGCTCACCATCGGCAAGGCCGAGGAGCACGCCAAGCTGCGGGAGGCGGCGGGCGACGACGACCTGGACGGTGATCTGTTCTGAGCGCGACGCACGCGGCCACCGCGGCCAGGTCCGGCAGGAAGATCGTCCTCTGGCGGCACGGCCAGACCTCGTGGAACCTGGAGCGGCGCTTCCAGGGGTCCACGGACATCGAGCTGACCGAGACGGGCCTGGCGCAGGCGCGCCGCTCCGCTCGGCTGCTCGCCTCGCTGAAGCCGGACGCCATCGTCGCGTCCGACCTGAAGCGGGCCGCCGCCACCGCGGCCGAGCTGGCCGCCGTCACGGGCCTGCCCGTGGCGCACACCGAGGCGCTGCGCGAGACGTACGCCGGTGAGTGGCAGGGCCTGACGCACGAGGAGATCGTCGAGAAGTACGGCGAGCAGTACGCGGCGTGGAAGCGCGGCGAGCCGGTGCGCCGGGGCGGCGGTGAGCTGGAGACCGAGGTGGCCGACCGCGCCGCTCCCGTGGTGCTGGACCACACCGGCCGGCTGCCCGCGAACGGCACGCTCGTCGTGGTCAGCCACGGCGGCACCATCCGTACGACCATCGGCCGTCTGCTGGGCCTCGAGGCGCACTCCTGGGAGAGCCTGGGCGGTCTCTCCAACTGCTGCTGGTCCGTCCTCGGCGAGGGCGCGCGCGGCTGGCGTCTGCTGGAGCACAACGCCGGCACCCTGCCGGAACCGGTGCTCGGCGACGACGACTGAGCGGGCTCCCTGCCGCTTCCCACCGGGCCCGCGACCCGGATTTCACTTTCCGGCTGGTCACAGGCTAGAGTTCTTCTTGTTCGCAGCGAAGAACACCGGAGACGGGGGAAGCGCAGCGGAGAGCGGGGCTATAGCTCAGTTGGTAGAGCGCCTGCATGGCATGCAGGAGGTCAGGAGTTCAATTCTCCTTAGCTCCACAATCAGGATCCCGTCCCCAAGTGGGGGCGGGATCCTTGTTTTTGTACCCTTTGCGTTTGCTGACCTGGCCCGCACCGGCGTGGCAGAATCGGACGGCCGGAGGGGGAGTCGACGGCCCGACGCGGGAGGGAGTCGCGAACGGATGGGTGCACACCGGCGCCGGTGCGACTGGTGCAACAACGGGACGCCGATCGTGCGGGACATGGACCCGGTCAACCCCGACTACCAGTACTGGTGCGAGGAATGCGCGCGGGCGCTGATCATAAAAGGCGACCCGATCGAGACGTACCGCGAGCTGGAAGGGGAGCCGATCTACGGACGGCTGCTCGACGAGCACTGCACGCTCAAACGCTTCTATCAGTTCGCGAGAGCGTGACGGATCGTTGCAAATCGGACATGGCCCGCGGTTCGCGGAAACCGATTTTTGGACCAGGGCCATGACCGTGTAATGTTTGGGACGTCGCCAAGGGGAACCGGCAAGGGAAACCGAAGCGGCAAGCAGGGCAAGGGGCTATAGCTCAGTTGGTAGAGCGCCTGCATGGCATGCAGGA
>NZ_MQUR01000033.1 GCF_001953875.1 Streptomyces amritsarensis | reverse complement strand
CCTGAACGGCCGTGTCGTACGGCTCGGCCCCCTCCCTGAGGTGGGCCGCCGCCAGCCGGTCCCGGGCGGTGCTCCCCAGGCCGAGGGCCCACGCGTTGGGGGTGACCAGGACGGTCCGGCCCAGTCGCTGCGGATGCGCGGCCGCGTACAGCAGGGCGAGGCTGCCGGCGGCCGAGTGGGCCAGGAGGTCCATGCGTTCCAGGTCCAGGTGGACGCGGAGTGCCTCGACGTCGGCGACCTGGCGGTCGGCGCGGTACGTCGACTCGTCCTCCGGGACGGCGGAGTCGCCCGTTCCGCGCAGGTCGAGGAGGATCAGAGTGCGGTGGGCCGCCAGTCCGCCGAGGTCTCCCAGATAGCGGGAGGCGCGCATGGCGCCGCCCGGGAGGCACACCAGCGGCGGCCCTTCACCCAGGGTGCGGTAGGCCAGTTCGGTTCCGTCGTACGCGGTGAAGGTCGGCATGGAGGCCATCAGACCAGACGATCACTCGTTCGAGTAATTGATTGAACCGGCGAAGCCCTGGCAATCTACCGAATGATCGGTCGGCTCTTGGACCTTCTCACGATGAGGTGACGACATGGCGGTGCAGGCGGGATTCCACGACGACGGCGAGCGGCTGGGCCGCGACGAGCTGGCCGCCCTCCAGCTCACCCGGCTGCGGGCCACCCTGCACCGCGCGTACGAGCGGGTGCCCTTCTACCGGAAGGCCTTCGACAAGGCCGGCGTGCATCCCGACGACTGCCGCTCCCTCGCCGACCTCGCCCTGTTCCCCCTCACCACCAAGGCGGACCTGCGCGATCAGTACCCCTTCGGGATGTTCGCGGTCCCGCGTTCCGAGGTGCGCCGCATCCACGCCTCCAGCGGTACCACCGGGCGGCCGACCGTCGTGGGATACACCGACGGGGACCTCTCCACCTGGTCCGACGTCGTGGCCCGTTCGATACGCGCGGCAGGCGGCCGGCCCGGGCAGATCGTCCACGTCGCCTACGGCTACGGCCTGTTCACGGGCGGCCTGGGCGCGCACTACGGCGCCGAGCGCCTCGGCTGTACGGTCGTGCCCGCCTCTGGCGGGATGACGGACCGCCAGGTCCGGCTCATCGAGGACTTCCGGCCGGAGGTCATCATGGTGACCCCCTCGTACATGCTGACCCTGCTGGACGAGATGGAGCGCCAGGGCATCGACCCGCGCACCACCTCGCTGCGGACGGGGATCTTCGGTGCGGAGCCGTGGACCGAGGAGATGCGGCGGGAGATCGAGGAGCGCCTCGACATGGACGCGGTGGACATCTACGGCCTGTCGGAGGTCATCGGGCCCGGGGTGGCACAGGAGTGCGTGGAGACGAAAGACGGCCTGCACATCTGGGAGGACCACTTCTACCCCGAAGTGGTCGACCCCCTGACGGGTGCGGTGCTGCCGGAGGGCGAGCCCGGCGAGCTGGTCTTCACCTCCCTCACCAGGGAGGCCATGCCGGTCATCCGCTACCGGACCCGCGACCTGACGCGACTGCTCCCCGGCACGGCGCGGCCCTCCTTCCGCCGGATGGCGAAGATCACGGGCCGCAGCGACGACATGATCATCCTGCGTGGGGTGAACCTGTACCCGACCCAGATCGAGGAGATCCTGCTGCGGACGCCGGGACTGGCGCCCCACTTCCAGCTGCGGCTGGCCCGCGAGGGCCGTATGGACACCCTGACCGTCCGGGTGGAGGCCCGACGGGAGTCGGACACCGCCCTGCGAGAGGCCGCGGCGGCCGGCGTGGTCCAGGCGGTCAAGGCGGGGATCGGCGTCTCCGTCCGGGTCGAGGTGGTCGACCCGGAGACCCTGGAACGCTCGGTGGGCAAGATCAAAAGACTCGTGGACCTCCGCGCCCCCGGCCGTCCCCCGACCCCCTGACGTTGGCTTCCGTGGGGGGCCGGGACCGACCAGCACGGCGCCACGCGCACACACCACACCGCCGGCAATGCGGCGGTTGGCCGCCCTGCTCGTCCTCACCGGCTGCCCCGACCCCGATGCCGACCACGCGGACAGGCGCGGCGAGGACAGGACCGCTCCGCCGCCATGAAGGTCATCGCCGAGCCGTCCCCCTCACCGACCCGACCGGAGGGAGAGCCGACCCCGCGGAGGGGCGTTTCTCGGGGGAAGGTCATAATCCCGCCATGAACACGCTTGCCGTGCGGGCATTGTTGGCGGCCCTGCTGACGGGAACGGCCCTGAGCGGGTGCTCCCTCCTTCCCCCGTTCGAGACGTGCGGCGGGGAAACGGACGCTGCCGTGGCCGAGCTCGACCGGCTGCCCGCACTGGAGCTCCACCCGGAGGGGGCCGCGGCCGTCGACGGCCATCCATGGTCCGGGGCCCACTGCATCGACGACACCGCCGGCGCCTGGCTCACCGCGGAACGGTTCTACGCGTACGCCGGGACCAGGAAGGAAGTGCTGGACTACTACCGCCGGGAGGCGTCGGCGGCGGGATGGCGCCCGATCGACGACCTGGACAAGGGGTACGACGCCGGTTTCGCCGTCTTCTGCTTCGAGGCCGCCGACCGGCCGAGCATGACCCTCGACTTCGCCTCACCCGAGATGCTCCGCGAGCTTCACGGGACGCAGCCGCACCCCGCGGAGCTGCTCGGCGTGGACTCCCGGACCTGGTACACGTGGTCCGCCGAGGCGGAACCCGACGGTTCACGCATGGACTGCTTCTAGGCCGCGCATCGAAGAGTGGAGCTCGAGATGTGCATGATCACGGTTCAGGACTCAAAAGGGCTGCCCCGGAAGTACATACTCCGGTGTGCTCGGGGACGGTCACCGCGCCCGTGTGCGGCATCGGAACGGTCGGCCGGTGACATCCGTGCGGCCAGCGCCCGCAACCTCCCCAGACCCGCCAGCACCTCGGCTCGATTGTCCGACACCTTCATCCACCCCGGCAGCCGAGCGAACATCGACATCGTCGACTGCACGCCGCCACGCTCCCGCAGTCACGAGAGCACGGCCCCCGCACCGCGGACACACCACCAGCATCCGGCCCGCGAAACGAGCCAACCAGCCCCCGGAGTCATGGTGACGAGCGAGATCGGTGCGCGGTTCGGAATCCATGACGGACACTCTCGCAGGTCCGCGATACGGCTCCGATCGCCGCGCGCGGTCACCAGGGGCGGGCGTCGTGCGGGGGCAGCGGACGCAGGTCCGACCAGCGGCTGAGCAGCCGCCCGGCCATGGCGGAGCTGAGACGGCCGAGGGCGTGCAGGTGATCGTGGTCGCGGGTCATGTCGGCGACCACGCCCAGGCGGTGGACCAGCCGCTCACGGGCGGTTACGCGGCCCCACTCGAAGTCCTCGACGGGCACCCGCGCGAACTGGTCGGCCGTCCCGCGGTGGGCCCGTTCGACCAGCGCGTCGCCCTGGATCAGCCAGCCGGCGCACGCGTCGGCGAGGTCACCGGGCACGTCCTTCCCCGTGAGGCCCCGCCAGGTGCTCCGGTAGACGGCCTCGACCTCCGCGAGCGGCGCCGCGGTGACCGACATGGCACACCAGCAGGTGGGGAAGCCGATCCGGAAGTAGGCGAGTTCGTGCAGGCCGTTGCCGAGCGAGGCCCGCTCGAAGTCGACGAAGCGGACGCCGCCGACGGTGCGCAGGTCATTGCCGGGGCAGGGGTCGCCGTGGAGCAGCGCATGGTACGGCGAGGGGTCCAACCGCTCCAGGAGAGCGCCGAGTTCCTCGGGAACCGTGGACGGTACGGGCACGTCGAGCGCCCTGGCCAGGGCGAGGAAGGACTCCGCGTCGGCGGCCGTGGGCCCCGACCAGACCGGTAGCGCGCCCGCGTCGGCGGGTCCGGTCAGGGCGTGCAGCCGCGCGAGGGACTCGGCGTACCCCGGCATCCAGTCGTCCGTCCTGCCGAGGTCCTCCAGATACTCCAGGACCACCACCCGCGAGGGCAGGTCGGTGGCGAGCACCGCTGGGGCGACGGCGGGCCCGGTGGCCCGCCCCGCCAGGCGCAGCCCGGCGACCTCCCGCGCGAAGCGGGTGTGCGCGTCGGCGCGCGTGTCACCGGTGTCGGTGATCTGCTTGACGATCACGAGTCGACGGTCGGCAAGCCGCACCCGCCACACCTGTGACCGCGGACTGCTGTCGAGGACTTCGGCCTGCTCGGGGGTGCCCACTGCGGCATGCAGCGCGTCGTTGAACGGTACGGGGTTCGGCATGCCACGAGCGTAGCCCCGGCGTCGCACGAGCGAGTGTGGGCCTCCACCGCCGTGACCCGACAAGCGCCGCGTGCCGGGCGGGACTTCGACGATGTGGGACCGGATCTACGGTGCGCCCGGGGATTGCGTGCGGGGGTGCGTGCGGGCCAGATCGTCGACGGCATCCAGGGCGAGGGTCCACGGGTACGGTTCCGTGCCGCCCAGGCCGGGCGGGTGGGGGGTGAAGCCGCCTTCTCCGTACAGCACCCGGACCCCCGCGCCGCGCAGGACGGCGATGCTCTGCTCGAACTGCGGGTGCCGGGCGAACGCCGAGTTCACGCACGGCATGACGGCGAGCGGAGTGCCCTTGCCGATGGCCTCGGCGGCCACCCCGGCGACGAACCGGTCGGTGAGTCCGAGGGCCCAGGCGTTGACCGTGTTGAACGTGGCCGGGGCGACCAGGATCGCGTCCGCGACGGGCCAGACGTCCGGATCGGCTGGCTGCTTGTACCGGCTGCGGACCGGGTGTCCTGTGAGCGCGGCCAGGCCGTCGGTGCCCTCCGCGAGCCAGTGGGCCGCCGTGGGGGTCAGGCCGAGGCACACGTCCCAGCCGCGTGCCTGCGCGTCCTCGATCACGCGGGCGATGTCAAAGACCGGTGGGGCTGCGGAACAGAGGAGGTACAGGGTGCGCGTCATGCGCCCCAGTTGACCAGACGGTGCGGGCGGGGCGTCAGCGGGGGCCCGCAGGTACCGGGCCCGCCTCGCACGCGGCGATGGCCGCCTCCGCCCTGTTGCGCGCGCCCGGCTTCCGAGGACCGGGCTGGCGACTGCCCTCACCGTGCCCTCGACCGGATGGCCAGCCGCGCCAGCGGCCGCCCGGGACGGGCTGCCGCCCGCTGCGCGCGCAGGCCGGGGGCGCGGGCCTGCCTGCCAGCCGCGGGGACAGGCCGGCCCTCGCCCCCAGCCCGGCCCCCAGACCCCCGGGCCGGCAAACCGGCGGACCCCCGGGCCGGCGGACGCCGTGCGGCATCAGGGACGGGGACGAGCGCGGGAACGGGGATGGGGACGGGGAACCGCCCGGCGGCTCGCGATGTCCGCCGCGCCGCCGGCGGCACCCGCCCTCGCGACGCCGCCCGCCGCCCGCCGCCGGTCCGGGGGTGAGCTGCCGGGCCCCGTCGACCTCTTCGGGCTCTGCCTGGCCGGCGACGCGCCGCCGGCCGAGGGCAAGGTGTGCCGTCCGGGCCCGCCCACGAACCGGAGCAGCCGCTCGAAACCACCCCTTCGGTCCCATTTGTGCCCGGCTCCCGGGAGCCGACGGGCCCGTCCGGGTAGTGCATGAGGCGTGACCTCGACCCTCCGGCGGCTCCACGACCGGCTCCAGGGCTCCTACGCCGGGCTGGCCTGGAGCCGTGGCCGGGAGATGGAGCTGATGCACCGGGCCATGGGCTTCGCGGCCCTCGGCTTCCTCACCCTGGTCCCGCTGCTGGTGGTCGTGGCCGCCGCGGCACCCGGGAGCGGCTCGGGGTTCGGCCGCTGGCTCGGTCAGGCCCTCGGCGTGACGGCGTCCTCGCGGACCAGCATCGAGATGGTCTTCGGCGCGGCGGACACGGCGCTGGAGCGGACCACCGCCTTCGGTCTGGCCGCGCTCGCCGTGTTCGGCCTGACCTTCGGGGCGGCCGTGCAGACCGGCTACGAGAAGGTGTGGGACCTGCCGACCGCCCGGTGGCACACCATGTGGCGGCACGTGGTCTGGCTCGCCATGCTGGTCTGCTACCTCGCGCTGCTCGTGGTGATCCCCGCCCCGTCGGACGACGGCCTCGGCACGGTCCTCGGCACGCTCGGCGACCTCCTCGGCACCTGCCTGTTCTTCGTCGCCTCGCAGCGTCTGCTGCTCGGCGGCCGGGTCCGCTGGCGGGCCCTGGTACCGGGAGCGGTGACGACCAGCCTCGGGCTGCTGGGGCTGCGGATCTTCTCGCAACTGGTGTTCTCCCCGCTCATCGCGTCCAACGCCGTGACCTACGGCCCGTTCGGGACGCTGCTGGTGGTCCAGTCCTGGCTCGTCGGCGTCGGCTTCGTGGTCTACGGCGGCGCGCTCGTCGGCCGCCTCGTGCACGAGCACCTCACACTGCGACGCCTGCGGCACAGCGGCCTCCTCCCCCGGGACGACGCCCGGCACCACCGGGAACCGGACTGACCGCACGCGCCCCGAAGCGGTCCCGCAGCTCCCGCTTGGGGGCCGTGACGTGGGCGAGCTTGTCCCGGGCGTAGGCCAGCAGCTCAGCCTCCGTCACCTGACCGCGCGGCACCACCACGCCGGCGGCCGAGGTCAGCTGGCCTGACCGTGATCGCCAGGAGGGCAACACCAGCACACACCGCACACCGCCCTCCGGGAGATCCACCACGGCCACGGCCACGTCAACAGACTCGCGACCGAACAGCGCCACCGCGCCCACCGCATCCGCGCCTGACCCGCAGCCCCCGCGCGGTCGCGACCCCCGGTCAGGCGTCGCGGCGGCCCAGTGCGTGGAGGGCCTTGGAGCGGTGCCTCAGGGCCAGGTCCATCGCCCGGGTCCTGCCCTCGGCGCGGAAGTGACTGGCCGCCTGGTCGTTGACGGTCACGGCTTCCTCATACCGTCCCACGTCCACGAGGAGGCCGCCGAGGATGAGCAGGGCGGTACCCTCGCCCTGCCCGTCGGCGGTGTCCCGGCAGAGCGCCAGGTACCGCTCGAGGGCGGGGATGGCGTCCCCGTACTGCCGGAGTTCCACGGCCAGGACGCCGTAGCGGTACAGGGTCTGGCTTTCGTTGGTGCGGTCCTGCGCGGCGTGGAACAGCTCCGCGGCACGTCCGTACGAGAGGAGGGCGTCGGCGCGCCGGCCCAGCTTTTCCAGCGTCATGCCGAGGTGGAGGTGGAGCTGGTTCTCCCGCGCCCGGTCCTCCGTCCGGGGGTAGACGACCACGGCCCGCCGGTAGACGGCGACGGCCTCCTCGTCTCGGCCCGACACCCGCAGGTCGCGGGCCAGGTTGAGGAGTGCGGACCCTTCGAGGTCCGGGCGGTCCAGTTCACGGAACACGGTGGCGACGCGCCGATGGGCTACGACGGCCTCTTCGAGCCGGCCGGCGTTGGTCAGTTTCTCACCCAGGTGGTAAAGGGCCATGGCCTCGCCCTCCTGGTCGCCGGCGCCCCGGGAGACGGTCGCGGCCTGTTGCAGGACGGCCACGGCCTGCGTGTCCCGGCCCGCCGCTTCGAGGGCGCCGCCGAGCCGGCGCAGAGCCGTGGCCTCGGCGGGGGCGTCGCCGATCTCGCGGGACAGCTCCGCCGCCCGGGTGTAGGCAGGGATGGCCTTCTTCGGTTTCCCCTGATGCTCCAGGCCATGGCCGACGACGATGAGGGCATGGGCCTCGCGGGCGCGGTCACCGGCCCGCCGGTGCAGCTCGGCGGCGTGCCGGCCCGCGTCGGCGGCCTGCTCGTAGCGTCCCAATCGGTTGAGCGCGACGCCGAGTTCGGCCGAGGCCGCGGCCTCGCCCGCCCGGTCGCCGGCGGCCCGGTGCACGGCGACGGCACCTTCCCGGGCGGCGGCCGACTCCTCCACGCGGCCCAGTGCTCCCAGAGCTTCGCCGAGCCGGTCCAGGAGTTCCCCCTCGTGCTC
This sequence comes from Streptomyces amritsarensis, assembly GCF_001953875.1. Classification (GTDB taxonomy): domain Bacteria; phylum Actinomycetota; class Actinomycetes; order Streptomycetales; family Streptomycetaceae; genus Streptomyces; species Streptomyces amritsarensis. The sequence goes on along the minus strand of NZ_MQUR01000033.1, from coordinate 59,498 downwards.
GCGGTCGCCGGCCGCGCGGCAGTAGACGAGTCCCTGCTGACAGGCGGGCACGGCCTCCTCGTACCGTCCCTCGTAAACCAGGACGAGGGAGAGGCTGCGCAGGGCGGTCAGCTCGCCCCGGCGGTCGCCGGTCTCCCGGTGGACCGCGAGCTCCTGCCGGTAGGCGGCGACGGCTTCGTCGGAGCGATGGGCCTGGGCGAGGCGGATGGCGAGGTTGCGCAGCATCACGGCCTCCCGCGCCCGATTGCCGGACCGGCGGTACGCGGCCACGGCCTCTTCGCAGGCGGCGACAGCCTCGTCGTGGCGCTCCGCCCGGGCGAGTGCCTCGCTGCGGTTGGACAGCGCATTGCCCTCGCGCTCGTGGTCGCCGGTCTCCCGCAGCAGGGCGGCCGCCTTCCCGCAGGCGGTGGCCGCCTCAGCGTAACGGCCTCCCTGCCCGGCGGCGTTGCCGAGGTTGATGAGCGCGGACGCCTCACCCGTACGGTCGCCCAGGTCACGGCAGAGGGTGGCGGACCGCTGCGCGGCGTCGACGGCCGCTTCGTAGCGTTCCGCTTCGATCAGGGCCGGGATGAGACCGTCGAGCACCCAGCGCTCCTTGCCGCGTTCGCCGGTTTCTCCGAAGAGCCCGGCCGAGCGCTGGTAGGTGGTGATCGCCTCGTCGAGTCGACCCGTACGGTGCAGGGCGACGGCGAGGTTGGCGAGGGAATCGGCTTCACGGCCTCGATCGCCGGCCTCACGGTAGAGGGCGGCGGCCTGCCGGACGGGCGAGATGGCTTCCTCGAACCGGCCCTCGTTGATCAGGGCGTTGCCCAGGTTGTGGAGCGGCGCGCTGCCGAAGCGGTCATGGCCGCCGCCGGCGCTCAGGGCTGCGGCCCGCCGGCTGACTTCGGCTGCTTCGGCGTACCGCTTGGCGGCTGTGAGGGCATTGCTCAGGTTGGTGAGCGCGGCGATCTCAAAAGGGCTCGGGTCACCGGCCGCGTCAGCTCCGGCGCTACCGCCGCCCGGACCGCCGCTCCGGAAGATGGCCGCGGCCCGTTCGCAGGCGGTGACGGCTTCGTCGGTGCGGCCGTCGGCTGCCAGGGAGGTGCCGAGGTTGGTGAGCGTGGCTCCCAGCAGAGCCCGTTCGCCCAGCCGGTCGAAGTGCTGAACGGCCTGTTCGAACAGGCCGATCGCCTCCTTCTGCCGCCGTATGCCTGCCAGGGCGCTGCCCGACTGGAGGAGCAGCTCGGCCGCGCGGCGCCGGTCGCCGATGTCGAGGTGGACGGCCGCGGCCCGCTCCACGGCCGTGAGGGCCTCCTCGAAACGCCCGAGCCCGATCAGCGTCTCACCGACCCTGCCCAGCGCGCCCGCCCGCGTGCTGAGGTCGGTGAGGTCGGCGCCGGTCGGCGGGTCGGCCAGCAGCCGGTACAACTCGGTCGCCTCGCGCGTGGCCGCCAGCGCCTCCTCCCGGACCCGGTCCGGCTCCCGGGCCAACCGGTTCTGTACGGCGACGTGTTCGGGAAGGTCGACGGTGGGGTGCGCGCGAGCCAGCCGCCGGTACAGGTCGTCGGCCTCCCTCGTCACCGCCAGGGCCCGCTCCTCGTGGCCCAGGGCGAGCAGCCGGCTCCCGAGGTCGTTCAACACCCGGGCCAGGTCGAGGCTGTGGGCGGCCGGGTCGGACTCCGCGAGCCGGCGCTGGATCGCCACGGCCTCCTCGACCGGGGCCAGGGCCTCCTCGCCCCGGCCCATCTCCGCGAGGAACCCCCCGAGGCTGACCAGCGCGGCCGTCAGATCGGGCTGGTGGGCGGCGGGGTTGGCCGCCGCGAGCCGACGGTACAGGTCGCCGGCCACCTCCGTGACCTCCAGGCCCTCCTCCAGCCTGCCGACGGCGCGCAGCGCGGCCCCCAGGTTGATGAGGGAGCGCGCGAAGTGGTGCCGCTCGCCGCCGGGGTCGGCGGCGGACAGCCGCCGGTACAGTCCGGCAGCCTCCTCACTGGCGGCCAGGCCCTCCTCGGTGCGGCCGGCGTCGAGGAGCCGCAGGCCCAGGTGGGTGAGGAGCGCGGCCCGGTCGGGACCGTACACGGGGTCCGTTTCGGACAGACGCCGATACAGCTCGGCGGCCTCCTCGGTGACGGCCAGGGCCTCCGCCCGCCTGCCGTGCCGCGACAGACTGCTGCCGAGGCCGGTCAGCGCGCCCGCCAGGCGGTCCTGGTGGGCGGCGGGGTCAACGGCGGTCAGGCGCCGGCCGATCGCGACGGACTCCTCGGCGGTGAACAGCGCCTCCTCCCAGCGGCCGGCGGCGGAGAGCCGCTCGCCGAGCACACCGAGGGAGTTCGCGAGCAAGGGGAGGTGCGCGGGGTCCTCGGAGGCGAGCCCCCGGTGCAGCCGTACGGCCTCCTCCGCGGGGAGGACGGCCTGCTCGCGGCGGCCCGCGTTGGCCCGGCGCCACGCCAGCGTCCCGTACAGCACGGCCCGCCGGGCGGGGTCCTCGGTGGTGGCCAGCCGGTGCGCGGTCAGCACCTCGGCGACGGCGAGGATTCCGTTGTCCAGGTCCACGTGGCGGCCCGAGGGCAGCACGGCTTCCACGGCCTCCAGTACCGCCACCAGATCGGCGTCCAGTGGCGGCGCGGCTTCGCTGCCGGTGCCCGCGTCGTCCGCGTCGCCCTCGCCGCCGGCGTCGCCCGGCGCGGCGAGGGCGGCGAGCGTGGTCAGGGCGGGACTGCCCGCGGTGATCGCGAGGTGCGGCGAGGACCGCAGCAGCGGGTACAGCACCCGACGGCCGACGTGCGTCCAGCGGGCGGCCGCGGACGCCAGGAACGTCACGGCCCGCGGGGCCACCGCCGGCCCCAGGTCCCCGCCCATCAGGGCCGCCGGGACATCGCCCGCCCAGGGGTCCGGGTCGTACGCGGTGATGTCGTGTCCCGGGGTGAACAGCCCGAGGAAGTCCTCGGTGAGCCGGTCGGGGTACAGGGGCTCCAGGAACAGGTCGCGGTCGACGGGCGGATAGCAGAACCGGTGGTCGAGGAGGAGGTCCTGCGGATGGCCCGGCAGGTCGAGGGCGCGCAGCGCCCGGGCGCCGGTGCCGTGGCTGACCGCCCCGGTCAAGGCGGCGGTGAACACCGTCCTGGCCATGACGGCGGGCCGGGTCTTGTAGTCCAGTCCGGACCCGCCGGCCTCGAACAGCCGCTGCCACGCCCGGTATTCACGGTCCAGAAGGTACGCCGACAGCTCGTGCGGTTCGGTCAGGGACGGCCGGCGCCCGCGCGCGTGGGCATCGACGGCGACCAGCGCCGCCATCTGCAGGGTCAGCGTCAGTCCGAAGTCGGGCCGGTCCAGAAGGGCGGGCGGTGCGACCGCGGAGGTGTCCGGCAGGTCGTAGAGGTCGCTCGCACCGTAGCGGTCGCGGGCGGCGGTGAACATCCGCAGCCGGTCCGCGTCCAAGGACGGCAGCAGCATGTCGGCGATCTCGGCGCGCCGGTCGTGGAGTTCACCGCGCAGGGCCGCGAACCAGCGGACCGTACGGCCGATCAGGAGGACCCGGGTGGGCCGCTGCCGGTGCAGGACAGGCTCGGACAGCAGCCGCTCCAGCTGGCTGTACGCCCAGCGGTCCGCGTAGTCCACGACGAGCAGGACGCCGGCGCCGTCCTCGGCCGGTTGGGTACCGGGGTCCTGGGCGGGGCCGCCGTCGCGGACCACGGCGTGCAGCACCTGCCAGCGTTCCGCGGCCGGTCGGCCGGGGTCTCGGGACCGCTCGGCGAACTCCATGGCGAGGCGGGTCTTGCCCTCCCCGCCGGGAGCGTGGAGCAGCAGCACCGACAGGCGGGCATTGCGGGTGTCACGCCAGCGCCGCAGCCGCTCCAGTTCGGCTTCCCGGCCGATGAAGGGCACCACACGGCTGCGCGCGTCGAGAAGCCGGCTGGGTTGCGCCATCAGCCAGTCGGTGGCCGGGGCCGGCGGCGCCGGCAGCGCCTCGATGCCGGGCCCGGGAGACCCGTGGTAGTGGTTGACGGTGGCCCTTGCGCCCGGGCCCTGCGCGGCGGCCGAACCGGGGGTGAGGTACTGCTCGTAGCGTGGCTCGGTCAAGACTCTCCGCGGGGAATCCCGGCCTGGGCCGCGCCGGGCCCGTGGTGGTGGTTGGTTACGGTCACGCTGGCCCCCGGGCCCTGAGCGCCCGCGCCGCCGCTCTGGATCACCTGGCTGTAGACCCCGTGGGTCTGCGACCCGCGCAGGGCCGCCCCGAGGGCGCGGATCTCGCCGTCGGCGCCGGGCTGCCCGGCGATCAGTTCGCGCAGCAGCCGCTCGCACTCGGCCGAGCGGTGGGCATTCGCCTCCAGCGCCGCCCCGAGCCGCGCCGCCCAGTTCTCGTGGGCCTCGCCCAGGGCCGCCGCGTCGCCCCGCTCGTACGCGGTGAGCACGGTCTCGCGCGCGTGCTCCAGCTCCGCCTCGGCCTCCACCTCGACGCCGCCGCTCTCCCCGGCCCGCCCGCCGAGCCCGAGCAGTCGGCCGAAGCCGCGCCGGGTGTGGTCCCACGCGTCTGTCGTCATCGCGGTGACGAGCGTGGTCGCGGCGGTGGCCGCGACAGCTGCGACAGCAGGGTCCACGACGCTGTCCCCCTCCAAAGGCCGTCGAAACACTTCTCCATCCTCAGTGGCAAGTCTGCACCGCGGCCGCCCGGTTGAACTGGATCACTTCAAGCCGTTCTTGTCGCAGGGCGGAGCGCAGAGCCCCCGTGTCCCGGAGGCACGGCCACGGCGTCCGACGGCTCGGTGGTAGACGTCTTCGCGGTGTGCGCGGTGCCGGCACGCCGGGACCGTACGACCGACGCCGGCAGCCATGGCGCGCTGCTCTTTCGACCGGTTCTGGCGCAGGCCGACGGCGTCCACCCCGGCCGCGGGCCTGTGGCTGGTGCCGTTCTCGGCCGCCGACCCCGTGCGTACGCCGCGTACCCTCGACCGGGCGGCGCCCGCGGCCTCTCCCCGGCCCCGGACCGCCCCCCCTCATGGGCTGACGGCCAGGAAGAGGTACGCGGCCAGCACCACGATGTGCACCCCGCCCTGGAGCAGGGTGGCGCGGCCCGGGGCGAGGGTGAGCGTGCTGACCACCACGGTCAGGGCGAGCAGGACCATGTGGACGGGGCCGAGGCCGAGCAGGAGCGGCCCGGAGAGCCAGACGGAGGCCAGGGCGATCGCCGGGATGGTGAGCCCGATGCTGGCGATGGCGGATCCGTAGGCGAGGTTGAGGCTGGTCTGCACGCGGTCGCGGCGGGCGGCGCGGACGGCGGCGAGGGTCTCGGGCAGCAGCACCAGCAGCGCGATGATCACGCCGACGACCGCCTGGGGCAGGCCGGCCTTGGCCACCGCCGTCTCGATGGTCGGTGAAACGGCCTTGGCGTCGCCGACCACCGCGACGAGCGCGACCAGCAGCAGGCCGAGGCTGAGCAGGGCGGCGCGGGCGGTGGGCGGCGTCGCGTGGTCGGCCTGCGGGTCCGCGTCCCGGCCGGTGTCCACGGGCAGGAAGTAGTCGCGGTGGCGGACCGTCTGGACGGCGATGAACAGCCCGTACAGGGCGAGTGAGGCGACGGCGGCGAAGGTCAGCTGCCCGGTGGAGAACTCCGGGCCGGGCTTGCTCGTGGTGAAGGTCGGCAGGACCAGGCTGAGGGTGGCGAGCGTGGCGACGGTGGCGAGGGCGGCGCCGGACCCCTCGGGGTTGAAGACGGCGGTGCGGTTGCGCAGGGCTCCGACGAGCAGGGAGACGCCGACGATGCCGTTGCAGGTGATCATGACGGCGGCGAAGACGGTGTCCCGGGCGAGGGAGGCGGACTTGTCCCCGCCGTCGGCCATCAGGGTGACGATGAGGGCCACTTCGATGACGGTGACCGCAACGGCCAGGATGAGGGAGCCGAAGGGTTCGCCCACCCGGTGGGCCACGACCTCCGCGTGGTGGACGGCCGCCAGGACGGCGCCGGCCAGGCAGAGCGCGACGAGCACCACGGCGAAGCCGGGTAGCTCCCTCCCCCAGCTGAACACGAGCGCGACGAGCGCCAGCACGGGGACCAGGACGGTCCAGTCGGTCAGGGGGGATCTGCGCTTCGTCGTACCCATATCCGCCAACTTGCCAGAAGTGTCCCTCCGGTGCGTCGCACGGCGCGCTCGCAGGGCCTTGACGTGGCGTTTCTCACGGATCCTCCCGGCGTGGCAGGTCCGGCGTGCCCGGTCCCGCCCGGCGCGGCGGGCCGGGCGCGCGGGGACGTGGTCCGGCGGGCCGGCCGGCGCCCGGCGTGCTGCGGCCGCCCGGCCGGCCGGAGCTCGTCGCCTCGGGCCCGACCCGCCGCCGGTCGACGGGTACGACACCGCCGTCCCGTGGCCGGCCGCCGCGGGGACACCGCGGCGCCTCGCCGGGGGCGGGGTTCGGGGAGCCCTGCCGGGCTCACATGGCGCGGTCGCGGCCCTCCCAGTACGGGTCGCGCAGCCGCCGCTTGTAGAGCTTGCCGTTCGGGTCGCGCGGCATCGCCTCGATGAAGTCGACGGTCCTGGGCCGTTTGTACCCGGCGAGCTGCCGCTCGCAGTGGTGCAGGATCTCCGCGGCCAGGGCGTCGCCGGCCGCGAAGCCCTCCGCCGGTTCGACGACCGCCTTGACCTCCTCGCCCCAGTCGGCGTGCGGGATGCCGAAGGCGGCGGCGTCCGCGACGGCCGGGTGGGTGAGCAGGGCCGACTCGATCTCGGCCGGGTAGATGTTGACCCCGCCGGAGATGATCATGTCGATCTTGCGGTCGCGGAGGAAGAGGTAGCCCTCCTCGTCCATCAGGCCGAGGTCCCCGACGGTGAAGAAGTCGCCGATGCGGTTCTTCCTCGTCTTGTCCTCGTCCTTGTGGTAGCTGAAGCCGCCGGTGTTCATCTTCATGTAGACGGTGCCCAGTTCGCCCGGGGGAAGGCGGTTGCCGTCGTCGTCGAAGACGGCCAGTTCGCTGATCGGCCAGGCCTTGCCGACCGTTCCCGGCTTCTTCAGCCAGTCCTCGGCGGTCGCGAAGGCGCCGCCGCCCTCGCTCGCCGCGTAGTACTCCTCCACGCAGCCGCCCCACCAGTCGATCATCGCCCGTTTGACGTGGTCGGGGCAGGGCGCTGCGCCGTGGATGGCGTGCCGCATCGAGGAGACGTCGTAGGCGTCCTTCGTCTCCTGCGGGAGGGCGAGGAGCCGGTGGAACTGCGTGGGCACCATGTGGGTGTGGGTGCAGGCGTGGGCGTCGATGAGGCGCAGCATCTCCTGCGGGGTCCACCTGTCCATGAGGACGAGCGGGTGGCCTATGTGCAGGGCGGCGCCCGCGAACTGCAGGACGGCCGTGTGGTAGAGCGGCGAGCAGACCAGGTGGACGTTGCCGTCGAAGGGGCGGATGCCGAAGATGCCGAGGAAGCCGCCGAGGTACGTCTCCTCCGGGAGCTTGCCGGGCAGGGGGCGGCGGATGCCGCGGGGGCGGCCGGTGGTTCCGGAGGTGTAATTCATGACCCAGCCGAGGGTGCGGTCCGCCGGGGGTGTTGCGGGCTGCCCGTCGAGGAGTTCGCCGTACGGGCGGAAGCCCGGGACCGTGCCGACGGCGTAGCGGCGGCTCGCGGGCAGGGCGGCTTCGTCGGCCGCGGCGGTGGCGGCCTCGGCGAAGCGCTCGTGGGCGATGAGGACCTTGGCACCGGAGTCGGAGACGATCCAGGCGATCTCCGGGCCCACCAGGTGGTGGTTGACGGGGACGAGGTAGAAGCCGGCCTGGGAGGCGGCGAGGTAGGCGGTGAGGAACTCGGCGCCGTTGGGCAGGACGACGGCGAAGACGTCGCCCCGCTCCAACCCGGCGGCGCGCAGGCCGTGGACGAGGCGGTTGACGTCGGCGTGCAGCCGGCCGGCGCTCCACTCCTCGCCGCCGGGGGCGGTCAGGACGGTGCGTGCGGGGTCGGCGGCGGCCTGCGCCCAGAAGCCGTTGGGCGGCTGCCGGTCGGCGGCGGGGGCTGTGGACGTCGTGGCGGTCATGGCGCTCACGCCTCTCGGATGCGGCCGGCGATGCGGTTGATGCGGTCGATCGCCTTCTCGAAGCCGCCGGTGAGCTCGTCGAAGACGGCCTGGACGCTGCGTTCGCTGTTCATCCGGCCGACGATCTGGCCGACGGGTGTGCCGAGGAGCGGCAGGACCTCGTACTTCTGGATGCGGGAGACGGCCTCGGCGACGAGGAGGCCCTGGAGCGGCATGGGGAGGGCGCCGGGGCCCTCCGGGTCGTCCCAGGCGTCGGTCCACTCGGTGCGCAGCTGGCGGGCGGGCTTGCCGGTGAGGGCGCGGGAGCGGACGGTGTCGCCGGAGCCGGCCGCGAGCAGCTTGTCGGTGAGGGCGCGGGAGTGGAGGTCGGCCTCGGTGGTGGTGAGCCAGAGGGAGCCGAGCCAGGCGCCCTGGGCGCCGAGGGCGAGGCCGGCGGCGATCTGCTCACCGCTGCCGATGCCGCCGGCGGCGAGGACCGGGAGCGGTGCGACGGCCTCGACGATCTCCGGTACGAGGACCATGGTGGCGATGTCGCCGGTGTGGCCGCCGGCCTCGTAGCCCTGCGCGACGACGACGTCGATGCCGGCTTCGGCGTGGCGGCGGGCGTGTTTGGCGCTGCCGGCGAGGGCGGCCACGAGGACGTCGTGGTCGTGGGCGCGGGCGATGACGTCGGCGGGCGGGGAACCGAGGGCGTTCGCCAGGAGTTTGATCGGGTAGTCGAAGGCGACGTCGAGCTGGTTGCGGGCGACCTGCTCCATCCAGCCGGTGATGCGCCAGCCGGAAGCCTCGCCCTCGGCGAGCTCGGGCACGTGGTGTTTGGCGAGGGTGTCGCGGACGAAGGCGCGGTGCGCGGCCGGGATCATCGCCTCGATGTCGGCTTCGCCGATGCCGTCGACGGCCTTTTTGGCGGGCATGACGACGTCGAGGCCGTAGGGCTTGCCGTCGGTGTGCGCCTGCATCCAGTCGAGGTCGCGCGCCAGGTCGTCGGGCGCGGTGTAGCGGACCGCGCCGAGCACGCCGAACCCGCCCGCCCGGGTGATCGCGGCGGCGACCGCGGGGAAGGGCGTGAAGCCGAAGATGGCGTGCTCGACTCCCAGTTTCCTGCTCAGCTCCGTCTCCATGGGCGGCAGGATGCCGCAGCCCGGCGGCCGAGGGAAGAGATTTTCTGATGCAGTGTCAGATTCTTTACGGCCCGGTCGGTGGGGAGGGTGACCGAGGTGCGGGCAGATACCCAATAGCCTGCGGCACGCCCGGCGGATTCAGGAGGCCCGGGGCCCGCTCACCCGCGGCGCGCCCGGCGGGTGCCGGGGCCCGGCCGCACCGGCGCGGGGCCGGGCGGCTCCCCTGCGGAAGGGACTTCGGGCGCGGGCTGCGGGTTTCCGGTGGCGGACGAGGAGGGCTGGACATGGCAGCGGACACGGGGGCCGAAGCGGTGGCGGAGGCCGGTACGGGGCGCAGGGAGCGCACGGGCGGCACCGGCAGCGGGCGACCGCGCGGCGGCGGGTCCGGCGCGGAGCCCGCACACCGCGACGGCCGCGTGCGGCAGCCGGAGCACGGGCGGGAGCGGGAGCGGGAGCGGGAGCCGCGACAGGAGCAGGAGCAGGAGCGTGACGGTGTGCGCGAGCTGCCCGGGCGGGCACTGAGCCGGCGGCGGCTCGGGGCGCGGCTGCTCGCGCTCGGCGGGGTGCTCGTCCTGCACGCCGCACTCCCCGGAGCGGCGGGCGCTTCGGGCGGCCCGGCCGAACGGCGCGCCCTGCAGGGGCTGCGCCTGCGGTACGGGTCCGCGCGCCAGGCCGGGCTGCTGGAGAAGCACCTGGAGGCGGTGGCGGACGAGGCCCGCCGGTTCCTGGGCCCCTCCCCCGAGCACCCGTACTACGCGGGGGCGGTGGTCCTCGCCGGGCGCGGCCGCACCGTCGCCCTGCACCGGGCCATGGGGCACGCCGTCCGGTACGCGGAGTACGACGGACGGACCGACCGGGTCCGGGAGTTCCCCGCGGCCGAGCGGATCGCCATGGCCGAGGACACCGTCTTCGACCTGGCCTCCCTGACCAAGCTGTTCACCTCCATCCTGGCCGTGCAGCAGATGGAGCGGGGACGCCTGGAGCTGGAGGCGCCGGTGCGCCGCCACCTCCCGGAGTTCACCGGCGGCGGCAAGGAGGCCATCACGGTCCGCCAACTGCTCACGCACACCTCGGGGCTGCGCTCGTGGGCGCCCTTCTACCAGGAGTCCACGCGCGAGGGCCGGCTGCGGCTGCTGTGGTCGGTCCGGCCGCAGGAGACCCCGGGGACCGTCTACCGCTACTCCGACCTCAACCTGATCGCGCTGCAACTGCTCCTGGAACGGATCACCGGCCGCACTCTGGACGTCCTGCTCCACGACGAGATCACCGCTCCGCTCGGCATGCACCGCACGCGGTACAACCCACCGCTCTCCTGGCGCCGGGTCACCGCGGCCACGGAGGTGCAGCGCCCGCCGTGGTCCGGCCTGGACCGCGGCCTGGTGTGGGGCGAGGTCCACGACGAGAACGCCTACGCCCTGGGCGGGGTGGCGGGCCACGCCGGTGTCTTCGGCACCGCCTGGGACCTGGCCGTCCTGGCCCGGACCCTCCTCGACGGCGGCGCCTACGCGGGCCGGCGCATCCTGCGCCCCGCCTCCGTCGAACTGCTCTTCACCGACTACAACACGGCCTTCCCCGGCGACGACCACGGCCTCGGCTTCGAGCTCTACCAGCACTGGTACATGGGAGCCATGGCCACCCCGCACTCGGCCGGCCACACCGGCTTCACCGGTACCTCCCTCGTCCTCGACCCCTCCACCGACTCCTTCCTGATCCTGCTGGGCAACTCCGTCCACCCCGTGCGGACCTGGCGGGCCGGCAGTGCCCCGCGGGTGGCCGTCGGCAACCGCTTCGCGCGCGCCGTCCCCGTCCGCACCCGGCACGGCGGCGCGGCCTGGTTCTCGGGGACCGCTCCCGGCGGCTCGGGCACCCTCACCCTGCCCCCGCTCACCCCGGCCACGGCCGCCGCCCGGCTGCGCTGCGCCGTGTGGTGGGACACCGTGCCCGGCGAGGGCGCCCTGCACCTGGAGGCCTCGCCGGACGGGGTGGACTGGGCACCGCTGCCGTTCACCACGGTGCGCTCCACCGGCGGCGCCGCGGAGGACTGGCCGCGGGGTTCGGTCGGCGGCTGGTCCGGACGCATCTGGCACCGCCTGGAGGCCCCCCTCACCGCCGCATGGGCCGGCCGCGAGGTACGGCTGCGGTTCCGCCACACCGCCACGGGCCGCTATGTCGGCCGGGGGGTGTACGTGGACGTCGTGCGCGTGGCGGAACCGGCCCGGCTGCTGTTCGCGGAGGACCGGCCCGACGACGCGGCCCGCGTCGAGGCCGTCGGCTGGACCAGGTCCGCGGACTGAGCGGACCGGCGGATCAGTGCCGTACGAGGCAGAAGGGGTGCCCCGCCGGATCCGCGTACACCCGCCAGCCGCGTCCGTCCGATCCGTCGAGCAGGGTCCCGCCGGCCGCGAACACCTCCTCCTGCGCCCGGTCCAGGTCCGCAACGCCCAGATCGAGGTGGAACTGCTGCGGCCGGACGGGGTCCGGCCAGCTCGGGGGCACGTGGTCCGCCGCACGCTGGAAGGCGAGCACCGCACCGGACGGCGTGTGGAGCGTCGCCCAGTCCTCGTCGAGGGACCAACGCCGGTCCGGCTGGTCGACGTTGCCGCCGAGCAGCGACCGGTAGAAGGCGGCGAGCACCCGCGGCTCGGGACAGTCCAGGACCACGCACTGCAGTTCAGCGATCATGACGGGATCCTAGAACCGGCGCCGCGTTCGGCGGCGGCACGCCTCCCGCGCCGCCCTGTCGGTGGCGCGTGCGACGATCCAGGACATGATCGCCTCGCTCGACGCCCTGTTGCCCACCGCCGGCACGCACCGCTCGACCACCTACGCCGACTGGGTCGCGGCGCACGATCCGGGCGCCGCCCAGGCGGCACGCGACCTGATCGAGGCCATGGACGCCGAACTCAACCGGTCCTATGCCAAGCCGGGCCGGTTCCTCGACACGATGACGGCGCGGGCGCGCCGGCTGCCGCCCGCCCACCTGCCGTGGTTCTTCGACACCGTGGGCCACCGGCTGATCGGCCGCGGGAGCCGCCCGGGCGGCCGGGCCTACGCGGCGGCCCGGGCGGCGGAGGACCGCCACGGACTGCCGGTGGACGCCGCCTACCGCCGGGCCAACGCCCTGCTGTTCGCCAAGGGCGGTGCCATGCCGGCGAAGGAGTTCGGGGCGCATCAGCGGTTCCTCGCCGAGACGCTGGATCCGGCCGCGGCGCACACGGCCTTGGAGGTGTTCCTGACCGCGTGGGCCGGCTCGGCGGCGGACCTCCCGGCGGACCTGGTGCGGCGGGTACGGGCCTCCGCGAAGACCGCCGGGCTCGGGACCGAGGAGGTCGCCCGGCTGGTGGGCGCGATCTTGTCGGTCACCCGGAAGAAGTCGGTGCCGGACGCGCTGCTGACGGCCGCCGCCCCGATCCTGGCGGCGCATCCGCCGGCGGACACCGTGGCCGCGGGGCTGGTGGAGGTCTTCCCCGACGGCGCCACCGACGGCGGGGCGTGGCTGCGGCTGCTCGTCGCGTGCGGTGCGACGGAGTCGATGGAGGCCGGGCGGGTGGTCCCGGAGGGCGGCCTGCACCGGTGGGTCGGCGACTTCGTCCGCATGTACCAGTACGCGGCGCAGTCGGGCGGCGGCGTGGCCCGCCAGCCGCTCCCGCCGGAATTCCTCGACCTGGTGGGCCGGTTGGGGCCGCGGCTGCGGGCGGCGGGCGCCCCGGTCACGGTGCACACCACCCGGCACCACTACCAGGGCTTCGACGCGGACGTGCTGGACGCGTGCCTCGCAGCCGGAGTCCCGGTCGTCGATCCGGGGCCGGAGGTCCGGATGCGCTTCTGGGGAACGGACTCCCGCCGGGACCTCGCCGCGCTCGCCGCGGACCCGGTGTTCGGCCCCCGGCTGGAGGGGACCGTCCACGCGGGGCTGAGGCCCCGGTGGCCGGCGGGAACCGTGCGCCGGGCCGGGTCGGCGGTGACGCTGCTGCCGGGCAACGAGGGCATCGCCCAGGGGGTGGCCGTACGCGTCGGCAAGCTCGTCGACACGGTCGCGGGCGGCGGCATGGCGGGGGCCGAGGAGGCCGTGGCCGAGCTGGAGGTCCTGCTGGACCGGCCGACGGTGTCGGCGCTCGGCGGGATCGGCGACGCCCTGGCCGGGGCGGGCGCTGCGGGAGCGCTGCGGCGCTCGCTGGCGGCCGGTCTGCCGGAGGAACTGGCCTGGCCGGCCCTGGAGTCCGTGTACGCGCAGTTCGCGGCGGAGCCCGGTGCCGAGGAGGTGGACGCGGTGCTGCCCGGGGTGGCCGGGATGACCTCGACCTGGCCGGTGCTCACGGTGTTCGGGCGGGACCGGGCGGTCGCCGTCGACCCCGACGGGGTGCGCGGCTCCTGCCGGTTCACGGTGCCCGAGGAGGCGACGATGCACGCGGTGCACTACGTGGGAGGCTCCTTCCTGGTGAGCTGGACAGCCGGGAACCGCTACCACTGCGACGTCGCCTTCTGGGCCGACCGCCCCGACGAGCCGTTCACGCCGGACGAGACGGGCGGGCTGGTGGCGTGCGGCGGCAGCCTGGACGGCGCGTACGGCTTCCAGTTCGAGACGGCCGACGGCGGCGGGCGGCACGGCGGCCACCGGGTGCTGCGCCCGGGCGGCCGTGAGGGCATCGACCGGGACGAGCTGCAGCTCGGCGACGGCTCACGGATCTGGACCAACGCCGTCTTCGGGCGGCGCCCCTGGGAGCTCGTCGACCCGGTCACCGGGGAAGTACGGGGCGCTGCCGCGCTGCCCGACTTCCCCGGACGGGCCGCGAACCCCGACCCGGCCGCGGAGCCGTCCGAGGCCGGCATGGCCCTCGACGTGGAGGCCCTCCAGCTGGCGCCGCTGCCCGCGGGGCTGCCCGGCTCCCCGCTGGGCAGCCGCGACGGCCTGGTCGGGACCCGCGTCCTCTTCCGTACGGGGCACCGCGATCCGGCGCCCGACCACTATGCGGTGGAGAGCGTGGACGGGCGCAGCGCCCGCTTCGACATCGACCGGCCCGGCCAGCAGCCGTGGGGGCTGTGGGCCCCGCCGGAGGGCGCGGCGCAGGACGTGGTCCTCGCCGAGGCGCAGACCTTCACGGGCGTGCGCGCCTACGCGGCCGACGGGGTGCTGCTGTGGGAGCTGGACGGGCACCCCAAGCCCGGGCAGTCGCGGGGCACCGCGACCCGCCGGGTCACGGTGTCGGGGGGCGCGGCGCTGCCGCCGGCCTTCTGGTACCTGCTGCGCACCCGGGACGCCGCGAGCTCCCGGGCGCTGCGGACGGTGGGGGCCGCGGCGGCGCAGGCGCTGCTGGAGGCGGCCCTCGACGGTCCGGGCGCGCTGCGGGCGGCCGTGGCCCGGGAGTTGCCGGACGTCACCGACCCGGTGCTGGTCGAGGCCGTGGCGGCGGTGGCCGCGCGGGCCGCCCGGGTGGAGGAGCGGCGGCGCGCCCTGCACCGGCGCGTGGGCCTGCTGCTGGCGGGGCCCGCGGCCCTGCCGCGCCGCACGGCACCGGACACCGAGCTGATGCCGGCGCTGTTCGGGCTGGTCGCGAACGGCGGGGGCGGCGCGTGGCGGCGTACCGCGGACGTGGCCCTGCCGGCGACGCTGGGCGCGCTCGCCGCCGACGGCGCCTGCCTGGCGGGGACGATCGTGGAGGAGGTGCGGCGGCTCTCGCCGCCGACGCCGCCGCACGACTGGTCACAGCTGCTGGGCTCGATCGACGCCGCCGCGTGGCGGGCGGCGGTGGCGCCGACGCCGGACGGGGAGCGGGCCGCCCTGCTGGCGCTCCTGGACACCTGGGCGGACCAGCCCGTCGCACGTGCGGGCGGCAGGTGGTGGGTGGGCCGGGCACCGGCCGAGGTGCTGGACCGACTGCGGGACACCGGGACCGCGGTCGCGTCCGCGCCCGTTCGGGCGGGCGGGTCGCAGTGCTGGTTCGTGGCGCCCGCCGCCGACGGCCCGCAGGGCCTGGATCCGGTGCCGGCCGCGGGCGCGCAGGCGCGGCTCGTCACCGTGGACCGGGACGACGCCGCCCGGCTGCGCGCCCTGGTGGCCGCGGTCGACGCGCACGGTCCGGTGCCGCTCCCGGAGTCGGCGGCGGCACGCTTCGCCGAACTGACCGGCGTGCGCGCGGCCGTGGCCCGGCTGGTGGTGGCCGGTCTCGTCGGCCGCCCGGACCGGGACGAGCAGCGCGCCCTGGCCCGCAGGGCCCCGTACCGGGCGACGCCGATGACGGCCGAGTCGTACGAGGTGCTGCGCGAGCGGTTGGGGGCCGCGGGCCGGCGTGCCGTGCTGGCGGCGGCCCTGCCCGCGGATCCGGAGCAGCTGTGGCGGCCGGGCGGGGTCGAGGCGGCCGTGGAGCGGATGGCCGGGGTGTGGCGGGAGTTGCTCGGGACCGGGTCGGCGGTGCACGACGAGGCGGCGGACGCCCTGGAGGCGGACCTCGGACTGTCGGAGGTGTGGGCCCGGCGGCTGGCCGGCGGCTACGGGGCCGCCGCGGACGCGACCGTGGAGGCGGCCGGCTGGGAACTGGCGGCCTCCCGGTACGGCAGGGTGGAGGTCCGGGCGGTCCCCCCGGCCGGGACGGAACTGCCGCGCGGCACGCAGGTGGGTCTGCCGGTCGAAACGGTCGCGAGCGCGCTGGTGTGGGCGTGGACGGACCGGCCCGTCGGGGATCCCGCGGTGGCGGGTGCGGTGGATGTGTACGAGCGGCTGCGGGCCGAACTGGACCGGCCGGAACTGCTGCTGGCGCTGCGCGGCGGGATCGTCGCGGACAGCACGGTGCCGATCGCGGAGCGGTTCGGGCCCGAGCGGCTGCCGGTGGTGGAGGACCAGCGCGAGGAGAACGGGAAGCCGCCGGTGACGGCGTACGACTGCGGTCCGCTGGTGGTGTGCGCGCCCGGCGGTGCCGCCTTCCTGCGTCCGGCCCGGGCCCACGACCCCGGGGTGCGGGACCGGATCCGCGCGATCACCGGGCTCGCCGACGCGGTGGACCGGGCGGCGCTGCTGCTGGCCGGCGGCGGGCTGGAGCGCATGATGCGCCGCGCGGGCTCGGGGGCGGTGGCGGTCGGCGCGTACGAGGCGGACCCGCGTCAGTCCTGTCCGGAGCTGGTGGCGCGGGTGGCCGGGGAGCTCGGGACCGGCGCCGACGCGGCGGCGCTGTACCTCCAGTTGGCGACGCTGGCCGCGCCCACCGACCGCAACGTGCGGCGGTGGAACGGCTGGTCGGCCAAGCAGCACACGACGGCGCGGGCGGAACTCCTCGCCACGGGCGCGGTGGTGGAGGCGAAGCGGGCGCGGGCAGGGCGGACGGTTTTCCTGCCCGGGGAGTGGACCGAGCTGAAGACCCCTCACCTGCCGCTGGAGACCGTGAAGCTGGCGAGCCACCTGGCGTCGCCGCTGTGGCGCGGAGACGTCCTCGCGCCGTTCACCCGGCTGCTGCCGACGGCGCCGCTGCACGAGATGTTCGAGCAGGCGTGGGCGCGGACTCCGGGCGGTGCCTGAACAGAAAATCCTGACCCCAACGAGCCTCCGATTCAAGCCATACGAAGGGGTGTATTTTCAGCCACCGCGGGCGTAGCGTGTGCACACTCCACCAGGAGGAACGCACCGGCCCTCCCGCCTTGATCCCGCCGGTGCGTACCGATGGAAGAGCCCCGCCGCCACATCCCCCGGTGCGGCGGGGCTCTTCCGCGTCAGGCCGGTGCATCAGGCCGGGTCCGCCAGGACCGCGGCGAGCATCCTGCGGGCGACGCCGGTCAGTTCGGCCAGGTCGGGGGCGGGGCGGGAGCGGGCGAGGGCGCCTGCCAGCCGGTCGTAGAGAAGTCCTTCGGTCCAGGCGACGAGCAGTTCGGCGGCCTCGTCGGGCCGGTCGGAGCCGAGCGCGGCGGCGACGCCCGCGGCCCGGGCACGGGCCCCCCGCCCCGCCCGGTGCAGGTCGTCCTGCAGTTCCGGGTTGCGGGCCGCCTCCAGGCTGAGTTCGAAGCGGGCCAGCTGGCGCTCGCGCCCCGCGGTCAGCCAGCGGTACAGCAGCGCGGCCAGCGCGGCCGCGGCCGCGTCCCGGTCCGGCGCCACCGCGGTGGCGGGCGGGGCGGCGGACCCGGGGGCGGCGCCGTCGTCCACGTCCGCGAGGTCCAGCTCGGCCAGCCGCTGGTAGCAGGCCGCGATCAGGGCCGTCCTCGTACGGAAGTAGTACGAGGTACTGCCCGCGGGCAGCCCCGCGGCCGCGTCGACCGCGCGGTGGGTCAGACCCCGGAGGCCGGCGGCGGCGACGAGGCCGATCGCGGTGTCGGCGATCAGCGTTCTGCGATCAGCAGGGGGAGGGGTGGACATCCGGCAACTCTACAGCTGTAGAGTAAAACCGTTCACCCTCTACAGATGTAGAGGCCTGGAGGAGGGCAGGGATCCGTCATGTCGGCAGTTCAGCGTCACGCCGTCGTCGCGGGGGCGGGGATCGGCGGGCTCACCGCGGCCCTGGCCCTGCACCGCAAGGGCTGGCGGGTGACCGTGTGCGAGCGGGCCCCCGGCCCGGCGTCCGCCGGCGCCGGGATCGTCCTCGCCCCCAACGCCCTGCGCGCCTTCGACGCCATCGGCTTCGACATCGGCGGGGCGGCGGGCCGCGCCCTGCCGGCCGCCATGGGACTGCGCCGCCCCGACGGCCGCTGGCTGAGCCGCGCCGACACCGCGGCCCTGGCCGCACGCTACGGCGGCCCGCCGCTCGCCCTGCACCGCTCGGCCCTCGCCGACGCCCTGACCGCGGCCCTCCCCGCCGGAACGGTCCGCCACGGCGTCGAGGTCACCACCGTGGACGGCGCCGACGGCTTCCCGGTGGTGCGGACCTCGGCCGGCGACCTCGACGGCTCTGCCGACCTCGTGGTCGCCGCGGACGGCATCCACAGCCCGCTGCGCCGCCGCTACTTCCCGGACCACCCGGGGCTGCGCCACAGCGGGGAGACCGCCTGGCGCACCGTCCTGCCGGCCGCCGCGAGCCCGGCCGGGGCGGCGACCGCGGAGACCTGGGGCCGCGGCGAGCGCTTCGGCACCGTCCCGCTCGCCGACGGGAGGACCTACCTCTACGCCACCGCCGTCGCCCCCGAGGGATACCGGCCCGCAGACGTCCGCGCCGAACTCCTGCACCGCTACGGCACCTGGCACGACCCGATCCCGGCCCTGCTCCAGCGGATCGACCCGGCGGCCGTGCTCCAGCACGACCTCTACGACCTCGCGGCCCCGCTCCCCCGCTTCCACCACGGGCGCCTGGCCTGGCTCGGCGACGCCGCCCACGCCATGACGCCGAACCTGGGGCAGGGCGGGTGCCAGGCCGTCGAGGACGCCGTGGTCCTCGCCCACCTGCTGGACGGCGCCGGGCCCGGAGGCGTACCGCAGGCCCTCGCCGCCTACAGCGCGGCCCGCTGCGCCCGCACCGACGCCATCCGCGTCCGGGCCCGCCGCGCGGGCCGCGTCGCCGCCGCCGCCCACCCCCTCGCCGCGGCCCTGCGCGACCTCGCCGTCCGCGCCACACCGACCGGGTTGGCGCACCGGGCGATGGACGGCCTCTTCGACGGGTTCACCCTTCCGGCGGGAATCGACGGCGCGTCCGCGGGCGTTGGCACTCGTTGGTGAGGTTCGTTGACCGTTCGACACGAAGGCAGGCGACACCGTATGACGACCGGAATCGACTGGGACCACCCGACCGACCCCCGGGCCGGGAGCTGGCAGTTGGAGCACGTCAAGCAGTACGTGGCCTCCGGCGGTACCGAGGGCCACCACTGGAACGGCACCCAGACCCTTCTGCTCACCACCGTCGGCCGCATCTCCGGCAACCCCGTGCGCACGCCCCTCATCTACGGCGAGGCCGACGGCCGCTACCTGCTCGTCGCCTCCAAGGGCGGCTCCGACGAGCACCCCCTGTGGTTCCGCAACCTGAGCGCGAACCCGCAGGTCCGCATCCAGGTCGGGCCGCGAATCCTCCAGGGCACGGCGCGCACCGCGGACGCCGAGGAGCGCGCCGCGTACTGGCCGGTGATGGTGGGGCACTGGCCCGCCTACGACGAGTACCAGGCCAAGACCGACCGGGAGATCCCGATCGTGGTGATCGAGCCCGCCGCGTAGGCACGCCGACGGGCCCGCCGCCTCGGCCGGTTCGGGACGGCCTCTAGCGGCCGAGCACCGCCATCGCCGCGTTGTGGCCGGGGACCCCGCTGACGCCGCCGCCGCGGATCGCGCCCGCGCCGCACAGCAGGACGTTGCGGTGGGCCGTCTCCACGCCCCACCGGCCGCCGCCCCCGTCCGCGTGGGGCCAGGACAGGTCGCGGTGGAAGATGTGGCCGCCGGGCAGGCGCAGTTCGCGCTCAAGGTCCAGCGGGGTCTTCGCCTCGATGCAGGGCCGGCCGTCCGCGTCGAAGGCCAGGCAGTCGGTGAGCGGCTCGGCCAGGTGTGCGTCGAGTTGGGCGAGGGTGGCGGTCAGCAGCACCTCGCGGGCCTGCTGGTTGTCGTGCCCGAAGAGGCGGGCCGGGGTGTGCAGGCCGAAGAGGGTGAGCGTCTGGTAGCCCTGCTCGACCAGTTCCGGCCCGAGGATCGTCGGGTCGGCCAGCGAATGGCAGTAGATCTCCGAGGGCGGTACGGACGGCAGTTCCCCCGCGGCGGCTTCCGCGTAGGCCCGGGCGAGCTGCTCGTACCCCTCGGCGATGTGGAAGGTCCCGCCGAACGCCTCGCGCGGGTCGACGGCGGTGTCCCGCAGCCGGGGCAGCCGGCGCAGCAGCATGTTGACCTTCAGCTGGGCGCCCTCGGGTGCCGTCGCCGGGTCCTCGGCCGGGGGCTCGCCGAGGAGTTCGGCCAGCGCCTTCGGCGAGGCGTTCACCAGCACCGTGCGGCCGACGACCCGGCCTTCGCCGGTCGCCGTACGGAACACCACCTCGGCCGGATTGACCCCGTCGGTGTCGATCCGCAGCACTTCGTGGCCGGTGGCGATCTCCGCCCCCGCCTTGGTCGCGGCCGCCGCCAGGGCGTCCGTCAGGGCGCCCATGCCGCCGACCGGCACGTCCCAGTCACCCGTCCCGCCGCCGATGACGTGGTAGAGGAAGCACCGGTTCTGCGCCAGCGAGGGGTCGTGGGCGTCCGCGAAGGTGCCGATGAGGCCGTCCGTCAGGACCACCCCGCGGACCAGGTCGTCGTCGAAGTGCCGTTCCACCGCCTGCCCCAGCGGCTCCTCGAACAGCATCCGCCACGCGGCCTCGTCGTCGATCCGGGTCCGCAGCTCCGCCCGCGTGGGCAGCGGCTCGGTCAGGGTCGGGAACACCTTGCGGGCCACCCGCCCGGTGGTTTCGTAGAAGGCGCGCCAGCTGTCGTACTCCCGGTCCGAGCCCGTCAGTCGGGCGAAGGACGCCCGGGTGCGCTCCTCGCCGCCGCCGACGAGCAGCCCGCCGGGCCGCCCGTCGCGCTCGGTCGGCGTGTACGAGGACACCGTGCGCCGGCGTACGGCGAAGCTCAGCTCCAGGTCGCGCACGATCTTGTCGGGCAGCAGGGAGACCAGGTACGAGTAGCGCGAGAGGCGGGCGTCGACGCCCACGAAGGGTCTGCTGGAGATCGCCGCGCCGCCGGTGTTCCCGAGCCGCTCCAGTACCAGCACCGAGCGGCCCGCCCGGGCCAGGTAGGCGGCCGCCACCAGACCGTTGTGCCCGCCGCCCACGATCACATCGTCGTACACGTCCCGCCCGAAGGTCGTCATGGCTCTTGGTAGCACACCTGGCCGAGCCGCTCCAGACAGTGGGCCTCGTCGGCGTGGGCCAGCACCGTCTCGGGGTGCTCGTCGCCCAGCGACCGTTCGCGGATGCCGGACAGGTCCCGGTAGATCGGGAGGGCCTCGTCCCAGCGGCCCAGCCGGCCCAGGCCGACGGCCAGTTCCCGCCGGCTGACCAGGGTGTCCGCGTGTTCGGTGCCGAGCACCTCGGCCCGTACGGCGGCCACCTGGCGGGCCTCGGCCACCGCCTCCTCCCAGCGGTCCAGGCGGCCCAGGTTGACGCCGAGGACGTGCCGGGCGCGCAGCGTCTCCGGGTCGGTCGCCCCGTAGGCGCGGGTGCGGTCGCGGACCAGGGCCCGGAACAGGTCGAGGGCCTGGGTGCTGCCTCCGGTGCGGCCCAGGGCGATGCCGACCTCGTAGCGGGCGGCCAGGGTGTCGGGGTGGTCGCGGCCGAGGACCCGTTCCCGTGCCGCGGCGACGTCGCGGAAGCCGGCCAGTGCCTCCTGCCAGCGGTCGAGGCGGCCGAGCAGGTACGCCGCCTCGTAGCGGGTCAGCAGGGTGTCGACGTGCTCGGCTCCCAGGACGGCCGCGCGGTCCGCGGCGACCGCGACGGCCGTGGTGTGGGCCTCCGCGTACCGGCCCAGCGCCCGCAGGGCGCAGGCCAGGTTGTGGCGGCAGCGCAGGGTGTCGGGGTGGAGCTGCCCCACGGTCCGCTCGCGGGCGGCGAGCACCGCGCGATACACGTCGTGGGCCTCCTCGTGGCGGCCGAGGCGGCCCAGCTCGTACGCCGCCTCCTGGCGGGAGGCGAGGGTGTCGGCGTGGTCCGGGCCGAGGACCCGGGCGCGCCCGTCGGCCACGGACGTGTACACCGAGAGGGCCTCCTCGGGGCGGCCCGCGCGGCTGAGGGCGTGGGCGCGGGCGTGGCCGGCCGCGAGTGCGTCGGGGCCGTTCTCGCGCGGGCCGGCCGGGCGCGGGAACCCGTACGCGGCGGTCAGCCGCGGGTCCTCGGCGGGCGCGGGGCGCACGATGGTGCCGTGCCGCCGGTCGCCGGCGCGCGGGAAGGGCTGTTCGCCGCCGGCGCGCACGGCCGTCCAGGAGCCGGTGAGCACGGCCCACTCGCCGCTCGCCGGGCGCGCTTCGATGCCGGCCTTGCGGCCGGCGGTCATGCCGCGGGCCCAGGCCGGGAGGGGGGCGAGGGCGCCGGGCAGCCCGCCGGGGCCGAGCCGGGACTCGACGAGCCTGCGGTGCACGTGCCGGGCGTCCTGCGGGCGCTCGTCGGGGCACTTGGCGAGCAGGTCCAGGACCACCTGTTCGAAGTACGGGGGCAGCTCGGGACGGTGCTCACGCAGGGGCACGGGCGCGGTGTCGCGGTGGCCGATGAGCACCGACCAGGAGTCGCCGAGGTCGAAGGGCGGGGCGCCGGTGGCGATCTCGTACAGGACGCAGCCGAGGGAGTAGAGGTCGCTGCGGTGGTCGACCTCGCCGCCCGCGATCTGCTCGGGCGACATGTAGTGCGGGGTGCCCATGGCCATGCCGCCGCCGGTCAGCTTGGCGGTGAAGCCGATGTCGTGCGCGAGCCGGGCGATGCCGAAGTCGCAGATCTTCACGGTGCCGTCGACGAGCCGCATGATGTTGGCCGGCTTCAGGTCCCGGTGGACGACGCCCTGGTCGTGGGTGTAGCCGAGGGCCGCGGCCATCTGCTCGGCGATGTCGACGACCACGTCCACGGGGAGGGGGCGGGTCTCGTTGTCCTCCATGAGCTGGCTCAGGTTGCGGCCTTCGAGCAGCTCCATGACGAGGTAGAGGGGGCCGCCGGCGGCGCTGTCGTCGCCGAAGTCGTGCACGACGGTGACGCCCCGGTGCTGGAGGGAGGCGGCCACGCGCGCCTCACGCCGGAAGCGCTCGCGCAGCACCTGCGTGAAGTGGGCGTCCTGATCGGCACCGATCGGCTTGAGGCACTTCACGGCGACCTGCCGGCCCAGCGATTCGTCCCGGGCGCGCCATACCTCGCCCATGCCGCCGCGCCCGATCAGATCGAGCGACCGGTACCGGCCCTGGATCAGTCTGGACTCCGCCATGTCTTAAAGTCGCCCCCGTTGTCGCGCTACGCCCTCCCCGGCCGGTCCAGTATGGCCGCTGATGTACGCAGTGTGTACGGAGAGGGGCGGCTCCCGGGGCCCATGCGGCGCATCGCTTTCAAGATGTGACCTGGCGGCAGCTTCCAGCGCAGACCTGCGGGAATGCTGCGCAGCACGCGTCCGGTGAGGCGCAGGCGCCGGGTGACGCTGCGCGGGGCGGGAGCGGGCCGCCCGTACAGCTGGTGCGCCCAGCCCGGGAGGGAACCGTACGCAAGGCCGGCGAGCGGGCGCCACAGCAGGTTTCGGCCAGGCACCAGGAGGGGAGGGACGGGCGGGCCGCGCAGGAAGTCGTCCACGGCGAGGGCGTCGGGCCCGGCGGCGAGCTCGGGGCGGACCTTGTCGAAGTAGGCGGCGAGCTGGGCGGTGTCGGCGGGGACGCCGGCCGGGTCGAGGCCGACGAGGCGTGCGTTGACGCGGTTCTCGTCGACGTAGCGGTCGGCCTGGGCGGCCGTGAGGGCGATCCCCGATCGGCGCAGGACGTGCAGGAAGCTGTCGATCTGGGCGCAGTGGATCCACAGCAGCAGCTCGGGGTCGTCCACGGGGAAGGTGCGGCCGGTGGCCGGATCGGTGGCGGACAGCCGGCGGTGGATGGCGCGGACCCGGCCGCCTGCGCGCTCGGCGGCCTCGGTGGTGCCGTAGGTGAGGGTGCCGACGAAGTCGGCGGTACGCAGCAGCCGGCCCCAGGCGTCCCGCCGGAAGTCGGAGTTCTCCATGACGCCCCGGACGGCGCGCGGGTGGAGGGCCTGGAGGTAGAGGGCGCGGACCCCGGCGATCCACATCATCGGGTCGCCGTGGCAGTGCCAGGTGACGGACGCGGGGCCGTACAGCCCCGGGTCGGCGCCGGATCCCGTCCGGGGCCCGGCTCCGGGCCCGGGCCCGGTGGCGGCGTTGCCCATCCCCATCCCGTACCTCCCCGTCGCAGGCCCCGGCCGATCCAGCCTACCGAGGCGGACCCCCGCGGGGCAGCCGTCGGGCCGCGGGCCCCGCAGAAGCTGGTTGGTCGGGGCCGGCCCGGCCGGGCGGCGGCATA
The DNA here is from genome assembly GCF_001953875.1 of Streptomyces amritsarensis. Taxonomy (GTDB): domain Bacteria; phylum Actinomycetota; class Actinomycetes; order Streptomycetales; family Streptomycetaceae; genus Streptomyces; species Streptomyces amritsarensis. The sequence goes on along the minus strand of NZ_MQUR01000033.1, from coordinate 35,479 downwards.
GAGTTGCCGGGTGCAGCTCTACACCATCGGCGAGGCCGCCCGGCTCCTCCGCGTCAGCACCGACACCGCCCGTCGCTGGGCCGACGCCGGCCGCTTCCCGACCCGGCGGGACGGCACCCGGCGGATGGTGGAGGGCGCGCACCTGGCCGCGTTCTGCGTGGAGCTCGCCCGGGAGTCCGCCGAGGACGACGGCGAGGTCGCGACGTCCGCCCGCAACGCACTGCCCGGCATCGTGACCGCGGTGACGCTCGGCGAGGTCGCCGCCCAGGTCGAGATCCAGGCGGGTCCGCACCGGGTCGTCTCCTTGCTCACGCGCGAGGCGGTCGAGGAGCTCGGACTCGCCGTCGGCGTCCGGGCCGTCGCCCGCGTGAAGTCCACCAGCGTCCACATCGACGTGGACTGAGAACGGTCAGGGCCGGGTCACCCGGGTCACCGCCCGGTCGGTGTTGTTGTTCCGCTTCGGGTCCGGCGTACGGGAGCCGACCTCGGCGGTCGCGATGACGACGGGCCGCTGGGCGGCCCGGACCGTGACGTGGAAGACCCTCAGCTGTCGGGCGCCCAGGGCGTCGATCCGGCGGCTCACCCGGTTGGTGCCGTTGCGGTCGGCTGCCGGAGCGGTGCCGGTGACCTGCGCCCCGCGCGGCAGGTTCAACGTGACCACCGCGTCCGCCGCGGCGAAGGGCCCGTGGTTGGTCACCGTGACGGTGTAGGCGTACTGCTCGCCTTCCCGTACGGTGGCCGGCGCGTCCAGCCGGACCGCGAGGTCGGCCCTGGGCCGGCCGGCGTCGGCCTCGACACGTCCGACGCGGTCGCCGACGATCTCGGTGAACCACATGCCTCCGTCGGGACCGGCGGTGATACGGGTCGGGAAGCTCGCGGGGGCGGGCAGCGGGTAGTGCGCGAACCGGCCGGAAGGCGTGATCCGGCCGATGCCGTTCCCGAGCTGCTCGGTGAACCACAGATTGCCGTCGGGGCCGGCGGCGATCCCGTCCGGGCCGCTGTCGGCGGTGGGCAGGTCGTACTCGGTGAGCGTCCCGGTCGTGGTGATCCTCCCGATCCGGTTGCCGAAGAGCTCCGTGAACCACAACGCTCCGTCGGGACCCGCGGTGATGACGTCCGGTCCGCTGTCGGGATGCGGCAGGTCGTACGCGGTCACGGCTCCACCGGTGGTGATCCTCCCGATCCGGTTGCCGAGGATCTCGGTGAACCAGAGGTTGCCGTCGGGCCCGGTGACGATGCTCTCCGGACCGCCGCCCGCGTGGGGCAGGGCGTACCGGGTGATGGCACCCGCCGTCGTGATCTTCCCGATCCGGTCGCCGGGGTCCTCGGTGAACCACAGGTTGCCGTCGGGACCGGCGGTGATGGCGAAGGGCCGGCCGCTGCCCGGGGGCAGGTCGTACTCGGTGATGGCGCCGGCTGTGGTGATCTTCCCGATCCGGCCGCTGATGTCGGTGAACCACAGGTTTCCGTCGGGGCCCGCGGTGATTCCGAGCGCGTCGTTGGCGGTGCCGGGCAGCTGGAACTCGGTCAGCTGGCCGGACGGAGTGAGGCGGCCGATCTTCCTGGTGCCGGTCTGGCTGAACCAGAGGTTGCCGTCGGAGCCCGTGGCGATGCCGCTCGGCGCGCTGCCGGCGGCCAGCGGGTGTTCGGCGATGTCCCCGACCTCCCCGCGGACGGGGGCGGGGACGGGGGCGGCGGCCGAGGTGGCGGGCGGACCGGCCAGACCGAGGAGGAGGGCGGCGGCCAGCGGGAGGGCCCAGCGCGCACGGCGGCGTCGGGCGGGGGTGGGCGGGGGCCCGCCCAGGGTGCGGGGGGTCATCGGCGGCAGACCTTTCGGCCGGGGTTCGGGGGCGGGCCCGTCGTCGGGCGCGACCTCGCCGACGGGTCCGGGCGCTGTCCGGGCGGCACGTGAGGTCGCGACAGCGGCGCGCTCCGGCCTGCCGGAGCATGCGCGCACTGCAGCGTAGGGGGCGGTGTGACGGCATGTCAGGCCGCAGTGGGCCAACAGGCTGACCCCCATGGGAGTGCTCCCGTCCCGTCGCGGATCTGCCGCGGCCCTGCCGCCGAGGCAGCCCCGCCGAACGCAGGCCCGGCAGAAGCGGTCCCGGCACAGGAGGCCACTCCGGAGGCAGGGCCCGGCGGGGGCGGTGGACGAACACCCGTGGTTCTCGGGCCTCGTGATGGGCAGTCCGACCGGCCTGCCCCGTCCGGGACGCCCGCCCGCACCGGTTGCCCGACGGCCCCGTCGGCCCGGCCGTCTCCTTCCCGATCACGGCGGCCGAGCCCGCGCTGTCCGGTGCCATGGCGCTCCCCACAGCCCACAAGGCCGCAAGGCCGAGGGCCGCAGGCCCACAAGGCCGCAAGGCCGAGGGCCGCAGGGCCGGGACCCGGGCCGCAGGGCCGGGACCCGGGCCGCAGGGCCGGGGGGGAGCTCCTCGCGGACCGGACGTACCCGGCAGCCCCGAGCACCACGGGGTCTCCCGGACGCAATCAGGAGGATCAGGCGGGGTGCCCGGCGGCGCGGGCCCCGCGCGATCCGGAGGAGACCTCCTCGCCGCGGTCCGGGCGGAGCTCGATGTGGTCCGTTGCCAGGTCGACCGCCACCCGGTGCTCCATGCCCAGGGCCTCCAGGAACTTCGGGGGGAGCTGGACGCGCCCCGAGCGGTCCAGGACGACGTACTCGCGTTCGCTGATGGATTCCTCGCCGTGCTCGTCGGTGACCAGCCGGCGCAGGACCTCGCTGCTGGTGCGGCCGTCGCGGATCGCGACCGTGCGGCGGACCTCGCCCGCCACCATGGGGTCGTGCGTCACGATGACCACGGTGACGCCGAGTTCCTTGTTGACGGTGCGGAAGGTCTCGAAGACGGCCGCGGCCGTCTCCGAGTCGAGTTCGCCGGTGGGTTCGTCGGCCAGGAGCACCTTGGGGTCGTTGGCCATCGCCACGGCGATCGCGACGCGCTGCTGCTGGCCGCCGGACAGTTCCGCCGGACGCCGGTGCGCCAGGTCGCCGATCCCGAGGGCGTCCAGGATCTCCGCCACCCGGGCGGTGCGGCGGGCGCCCGCGCCGCGCCGGGGACCGCCCCCGCCCTTCAACTGCATCGGAAGGGCCACGTTCTGGGCGGCCGTCAGGAACGGCAGCAGGTTGCGGGCCGTCTGCTGGAAGACGAACCCGACCGCTTCGCGCCGGTAGCGCAGCCGGTCCCGGGCCGTCAGTTCCAGCAGGTCGTAGCCGGCGACCGCCGCGCTGCCCGCCGTCGGGACGTCGAGTCCCGCCAGGATGTTCAGGAGGGTGGACTTGCCGCTGCCCGAGGCGCCCACGAGGGCCACCAGGTCGCCCTGCGCGACCGTCAGCTCCAGCCCCTGGAGTGCCTGTACCTCGATGCCGTCCGTGCTGAAGATCCGGACCAGGCGGTCGCAGGCGATCGCGGCGTCCGTCGCCGGGGTGCGGGGCTCCGCAGCGGCCGTCGCCCGGCGGCGCAGCTCCTCGTACGTCGGCTGGTCGCTGTTCAACGCTGGTCTCCCGCTCTCAACTCGGTGGTGATCTGCCGTCGCCCGGATGTCGCCGCCTCGACGAGCACGGCCGCGGCGACCAGGGCGGCCAGGCCCAGGGCCTGGGTCAGTACGGGCCCGGCGGTGAGCCGTATGCCGGTCGGCACGCTCGCGCCGACCAGGGTGGACAGGTCCATCGCCGGACCCAGCAGCGCCACCGCGGCGGCGGCCGCCAGGGCCCCGCCGAGCGTCGCGGCCAGGGTCTGCGGCAGGGTCTCGGCGAGGATCAGCGCGACGCCCTGCCGACGGCGCAGGCCCATCGTGCGCAGCCGGGCCAGCAGCGCCGCGCGTTCGGGGACGGTCCGCATCAGCGTCAGCAGTACGGCCAGCAGGGCGAAGCCGGCCGCTCCGGCCACGGAGGCCCAGAAGAGGCGCTCCGCCGACCGCTGGAGCGGATCGGCGCCCAGCTCGGCGACGGCGTCGGCGCTGGTGCGCACGGGATACACCTCGTCGTCCGGTTGCGTCTCGGGAGCCTGGCCTCGGCCTTCGGCGGGGACCCGGGCGGTCGGCGACGGCGAGGGCGCCGGCGACGGCGACGGCGACGGCGCGGCGGACTCCGGCGGGAGCGCGGAGCGGACCAGCGCGCGCAGCCGGTCCCCGGAGACGGGGCCGAGGCCGAACCACCGGTTCGGGCGGTCGGAGCCGCCGATCAGGGCGGTCGCGCGGCCGGCGGGCAGGACGACGGTCGCGGCGTCCGCGGCCGGGACCGCCGGGGTGCAGTCGATCACGGCGGCGCCCCGGACCCGCACCTCGCCGCCGTTGCCGGGCTGGATCGTGAAGGTCCCGGAGCCGCCCAGGCGCGCCACGCCGGAGCTGAACAGGGCGGGCACCGGCGCGTCCGCGGACTCCCCGCCGCCCGTGGCCAGCAGGGCGGGGTCGAAGGCGCCGCAGCCGAGGACGCGGGAGAGTTCCGCGTAGGCGGCCGGCTCGACGACGATCAGGTTGACCTGGCTGGAGCGCTGGACGGTGCCGACGAGGGCCGAGTCGTGGTCGATCCACAGCGGCACGGAGGTCCGTACGCCGGGCAGTTCGCCGGCGGCCTTCGCGAGGCCGTCCGGGAGGTCCGCCTTGCCGAAGGCCGTGATCGAGGCGTCGCCGCCGACCGTCAGCCGGGCGACGCCGAGCCGGCCCGAGTCCACGGACTGCAGGACGGCGGCACCGAACCCGCCGGTGGTGATGGCGAGCAGCAGGGCGACCATCGGCAGGACCGACGGGCCGGAGCGGCCCGCGCCGCGGGCACCGGAGCCGCGGGCGGCCCGGGCGAGTCCGAGGAAGCCGACCAGTCCGGGGCGGCGGCCGGCCACCCGGGCGAACCACCCGGTCACCACCGGCTGGACCCGGGCCAGCAGCAGCGCCCCGCACAGGGCGAGCAGCAGCGGGGACACGACGAGCAGCGGGTCCGGGTCGCTGCCGGCCGGGGCGACCCCGCGGCGGCGGACCTCCAGGACGGCGGCGGCCGTGGCGGCGAGGACGAGCAGTTCGGCGACGGGCCGGCGCCAGCGCCCGTGCGGACGCGGCGGGGTCAGCAGCACGGCCGCCCGTACGGGGAGGGCCAGCAGCGCGAGCAGCGCGACGGTCGCGGCCGAGAGCAGCGCGGGGGCGAGCCGTGGGGTGGGCAGCAGGAGCACGGCGAGCGCGGTGGCGGCGGCCGCGGCCGGCAGGACGGTGACGGCGCCCTCCCCGAGGAGCCGGCCGGCGATGGCGGAGCGGGAACCGCCGCGCGCCAGCAGCAGCCGCAGTTCGGCGTCGCGCCGGTCCGCGGCGAGCGCGCCGGCGAGGCACAGGACGACGAAGGCGACCCCGCCGACCCCGGCGGGTCCGATGAGCGCGAGCGGAGCCGCAGCCTGCCTGCGTTGGTGGGCCTGCTCGAACAGCTCGGGCAGCCATGAGGTGGTCCGCAGCCGCTCGCGGCGGGTTTCGAACGAGAGGGCGGCGGCGGTGGGACCGGCCACGTGGGAGGCGATCTCCTCCTTCGTGGCGTCGAGGCGGTCGGCCCGCAGGCGGTCGACGTCGACGGGGAGGCGCCAGAAGTCCTGGGCGTCGTGGCCCCAGAGGTCCATCCGGTCGAGGTCGCCGGCCCCGATGAAGGCGTCGGCCTCCCACAGGTAGCTGTCGCCGGCGAACTTCTTGCAGGCGCGCGGGAGGCAGTCCATGCCCACCCAGAAGGCGTCGGTCTCGTCCGGGACCGAGAAGAGGCCCACGACCTCCACGGACGGCGTGCCGTCGACCAGGGGGGCGCTCGCCAGGACGGACCCGACGCGGGCGCCGATGGTGTCGGCGGCCTGCCGTGACAGGGCGACCTGGAGCGGCGGATCGTACGCGGCGCCTCCGGCGGGCCGCGGGGTGCCGCTCGGCCAGCGCCCCTCCACCAGCTTGACGTGTTCCTGGGCCTGTTGGACGTACAGCAGGGACATCACGGGCGGGAGGCGGTGCGGGCGGGACAGTTCCGGATTCATCAGCGGCTGCCGCTTGTTGGTCCGCGTGCCGTGGACGACCTGCTCGGCGTCGACGTGGAAGGTGTTCCCGGTGCGGGCGAGCAGGCTCTTCAGCGTCTGGTCGAGGGCTTGGGCGCTCTGCCCGGACGCGGGAGCCGGCGCGGTCGCCTGGAGGCTGGTGCGGGTCGGCCCGGTGTCGTTCAGGAAGGACCTGAGGGCCTGGTCGGCGCCGCGGTCCTGGGCCCTCGGCAGCGCGGCGGCGAGCAGCACGGCGACGAACGCCAGCGCGGCGGCGAGCAGGGTGCCGAGCGGAGCCGCGCGCAGCCGGGTCCGCACCCACGGCGCGGGCCGCGGCGCGGCGGACGGCGCGGGCCGCGGCGCGGCGGACGGCGCGGGCTGCGGGGTCGCGGACGGCGCGGGTGTGGCCGACGGCCGGGGGTCGGACGGCGGCGGGGTCGCGGACGGCGGGGTGGTCACATCTCCTCCACGGGGCGCAGCCGGGCGGCGATGTCGCGGCCCCGGGGGCCGCTGAAGGCGGCCGACAGCAGGGGTACGGCGGCGATGGCGGCGGCCGTCAGCAGGATCTGCCAGAACGGCATGTCCACCTGCACGGGCGGGAACGGCCGCCCGGCCGACGGGGTCAGCACGATCAGGGGCGCCATCAGATGGACGAGGGCCACGCCCAGCCCGGTCCCGACGGCGGTCCCGACGAGGATCAGCACGCCGCCCTCGGCGGCGGCCGCCACGGCCAAGGACCGGCGCGGTGTGCCGAGCGCGAGCAGGACGGAGAACTCCCGGCCGCGCACCCTTCGTTCGGCGGCCGTGGCGGTCGCGAAGCCGATGGCCGCCAGGACCGCGCAGGCGACGGCGAGGGCGGCCAGGGCGCTCTGCGGGCCGGCGCTCAGCGGGTCGTCCAGGAGGCGGTCGGTGATCTCCTCGCGGAGTTGGACGCGCTCGGTCCTGACACCCGCGCGCAGTTCGGCGGCGGCGCGGGCGGGCGCGGGGTCCGCGGCCGAGGTGGCGGGCAGCCACCACTCGGTGGGCGGGCCCGGCTGCCGGCCGGCGGCCTCCAGCAGGAACCGGCCGAGCGTGCGCAGGTCGGCGGCGAGCGCCGTCCGTCCGGCCACGGGGAGGGAGTCCACGGCGGCGGTGATCCGCATGGGGACGGTCGCCCCGTCCATCGGGACCGGGACCGTGTCGCCGACGGCGGCGCCCACGCTGCGCAGGTAGCGGGTGGTGGCGACGGCCGGGACCGCGTCGGCGGGCGGCGCGGACGGCGTCGGGAACAGTACGACGGTGACTCCCCTGTCGGTGCCGAACCCGCCCCAGTAGCGCAGCCGCGCCAGGTCCGTGGATCCGGCCGGGACGGGGGACGGTTCGGGCGCACGCTGGATGCGCTGCCCCTGCGGGGGCAGCGCCCGCCAGCCGCCCGGGCCGGCGGTGGCGGGTGCGGGGACGGCCGCCGCGGCGCCGTCGACGGTGTCGGAGACACCGATGCGGCGCAGCGTCAGTTCGCTCCCGTCGCCGGGCGGGCCGCCGTCCCCGGCGTAGGAGAGGCGCAGGCCCGCCAGGGTCAGTGGGGCCGCGGCCGATCCGACCGGGGCGCCGGTCAGGGTGTCCAGGGGGAAGGCGAGGGTGGTGTCGCCGCCCGCCGGCAGGGTGACCGACTGCGTGCCGTGGACCGCCCCGAACCGGTCGCGCAGCAGCACGCTGACTGCGGCCCAGCCGGTACCGGAGGAGCGTACGGTCACATCGAGGTCGATCCGGCGCGGGTTGCCGGGCAGTGCCACCCCGGGGGCCTGGGCGGCGGTGTCGGTGAGCGGCGCGAAGAGTTCGCGCATGTCTCGGCCGCCCCGCAGGTCGGCGCGGAGCGGTACCCGTTCGCCTGCCTTGGCGGCGTCGAGGGCGAGGACGTCGGCGACGATCCCGCCGGGCAGTTGCTGCTCGCGGCGGACCACCGGGACCAGGCGGTCGCCGCCCGGGAGGGCCCCGTAGCGTCCGGCCTGTCCCATCGCGGGCATGCTGCTCGCGGAGATCCGCAGGCCGCCGGCGGTCGCGAAGTCGGCCTGGTCGCGCTGGGACGCGGACCAGGCGGAGTCCTGGCCGAGGGCCAGGATGCCGCTGGAGACGGCGAGTACGAGGAGCAGTACGGGGCCGGTGGCTCGGCCGGGGCGGCGGGCGAGCTGCCAGCCGAACAGGGCCGGGGCCAGGCTCCGGCCGCGCGCGGCCAGGCGTCCTGCGGCGCGCGCGGCGAACGGCAGCAGCCGCAGGACGAGCAGGGTGCCTCCGCACAGGGCGAGGGCCGGGGCGGCGACCAGGACGGGGTCCACGCCGAGCCCGCCGCCGAAGCCGGTGGCGGGCGGCGGTCCGTCCGTCCCGCCGTACTGCGACAGCTGCCGGTAGCCGAGGACGGCGAGGGCCACCACGGCCAGGTCCAGGCCGGAGCGGGCGGCCCCGGTCACCACCGCCTGGCGGCTGCCGGCGCGGCGCAGTACGGCGGCCGAGGCGCCGCGCAGGACGGACGGCAGGGTCGTGAGCAGGACGCAGGCCAGGGCGCAGCCGGCCGCGACGGGCCACACCAGCCAGGTGTCCGGGATCTCCAGGTGGACCCGCCCGAGTGGCCCGAACCGGTTGAACAGGCGCAGCAGGGGCGGGGTCAGCAGCGGCGCCAGGACGGCGGCGGGCAGGGCGAGCAGCAGGGACTCGGCCGCGCTCAGGGCGCCGAGCCGGCGGCGGGAGGCGCCGCGGGCGGTGAGCAGGACGCGCTCCGGCTCCTGGCGGACCGTGACGATGTGGGAGACGAGGAGCAGTGCGGCGGTGGCCAGGACGGCGAGCTGGAGGGCGCCCATCATCACGGTCGAGCGGGCGACGCGCAGGCCGGAGTCCAGTTCGGCGAGGACCTTCGGCAGTTCGGTGGCGGTCCGGAGGGAGGTGGCGGCCTCCAGGGCGGCGGCGGCCGGTTCCGCGGCGTCGCGGATCGCCTCGGCCTCGGTGGTGCGCAGGGTGCCCAGATCGGGCGTGAGCAGCGTGAGGCGGTAGTTCTGCAGGAGCGCGCCCGTGGTGAAGGCGCTGTCGTCCACCATCAGCGGGCCGTAGGTGGCAAGGGTGCTGGACTGGACCTCGCGGCCGCCGAGCGGGTCGAGCCGCCAGTATCCGGCGTCCGGGTCGGCGGCCCGGTACACGCCGGTGACCAGCACGGTGAGCGGGGGGCCGCCGAACCGGTCGTCGAGGCGGACCGGTGCGGGCAGGGCGGACTCGGCGAGGCCGAGGCGGGCGAGGGCGGCGCGCGGCACGGCGACCTGCAGCGGTGCCGCAGCATCGGCAGAAGCAGGGGCGGCGGCGGTCCCGGCCGGTGCGGTGACCGGGCCGGGCCAGTGGCCGGCGAGCAGCTGTACGTGGTCCCGGCCGAAGGCGGCGAGGAGGGTCAGGTCGGCGTCCTGGCCGGAGGCGGCGGCGCCGGGAAGCCCGTACGAGCGGCTGCGGGCCACGCTCTCCGCGGCGACGGGGAGCCGCCCGAACACCTCGTCCGCGTAGGCGCGGACGGAGTCGTCGTCCTTGGCGCGGGACTCGGCGGGATGGCCGCTGGTGATCACGACGGCGGTCCGGGGCTGTTCCGGACCGGTCAGGGCCCGTCGCAGGCCCTCCTCCCCCACCCCGCGGGTGAAAGCCGTCAGCGCGGTCAGAGCGGTCGCGGTGATCAGTACGGTGAGCAGCACGGCGACGGCGAGCGGCCATCGCCCGCGCAGCCGGCGCACGACGAAGCCGAGCACGTGTTGAGTTCCTCCCCCGTCCGGACCCCAGGTACCGGATAGCGGACGATGTTGTCAGATTCGGGCCATGGACGGAAGGGGCTTGCGTGATTGGTGCGACAGATGCGCAAATGCGATCAGAATGTTGCAGCGGCATGTGAGCGGGGCGCGCGACCCGGAGCCGGACGCTCCGCCCGGACGCCCGCTCGGACGACCCAACGGGGGGTACAGGCGATGACGGACCACCAGGAAACGGCCACGGTCCCGGCGGCACGGGAGGCCGACGGCCCGCCGATCGTGGTCGTGGACGACGTGCACCACAGCTTCGGCAGCGGGGCGCAGGCCGTCCACGCCCTGCGCGGCGTGTCCTTCGAGGTCCGCCGGGGCGAACTCACCGCCCTCAAGGGCCGGTCGGGCTCCGGCAAGACGACCCTGCTGAACCTCGTCGGCGGCCTCGACACCCCGACGTCCGGCCGGATCAGCGTCGACGGCACCGACCTCGCGGCCCTGGGCGAACCGGACCTGCTCGCCCTGCGCCGCGACCGCATCGGCTTCGTCTTCCAGTCCTTCGGCCTGATACCCGTCCTGACCGCCGCGGAGAACGTCGGCGTACCCATGCGGCTGCGCCGCATGCCGGCCCGGGAACGCGAGGAGCGCGCCCGCACCCTGCTCGCCCTGGTCGGCCTCGCGGACCACGCCGAGCAGCGCCCGGGCGAACTCTCCGGCGGCCAGCAGCAGCGCGTGGCGGTGGCCCGCGCCCTCGCCAACGACCCCGACCTCATCATCGCGGACGAGCCCACGGGCCAACTCGACTCCGAAACAGGCCGGTCGATCATGGAACTGCTGCGCGCGGTGGTGCGCAGCGAGTCGGTCACCGTCCTCGTCGCCACGCACGACCCCAACCTGATCGAACTCGCCGACCGCGTGGTGGAACTGCGCGACGGCCGCCTCGTCGAACAGTCCCCGGCCCCCGCGGCCCCCTAGCCGCCGGCGGGCCGTGCCCCGTCGCGCGCCCGTCGGCCCGCGACGGGGGCACGGCACCCGAGGCCCACGGCGGCGTGCGCACGGCGTGCCCTCAGCGGCGGACGCGGGGCATGCCCAGGCCGATCCAGGAGATGATCTCGCGCTGGATCTCGTTGTTGCCGCCGCCGAAGGTGAAGATGACCGCGCTGCGGTAGCCGCGTTCGAGTTCGCCGTGGAGGACCGCGCCGGCCGAGCCGTCCTTGAGGGGGCCGGCCGCGCCGACGACCTCCATCAGCCAGGCGTACGCGTCGCGGCGCGCCTCGGAGCCGTAGACCTTGACCGCGGAGGCGTCCTGCGGGGTGAGGGTGCCGGACTCGACGGCGTTCACCATCTGCCAGTTGAGCAGCTTCATCGCGTCGAGGCGGGCGTGGGTGCGGGCGAGCCGGCCGCGGACCCAGGACAGGTCGATGACGCGGCGGCCGTCGGCCAGCTTCGTCGACGCGGCCCAGCGCTGGACGTCGTGGAGGGCCCGGATGGCCATCGTGCCGTGGGCGGCCAGGGTGACGCGCTCGTGGTTGAGCTGGTTGGTGATCAGGCGCCAGCCCTGGTTCTCCCGGCCGACCCGGCGGGCGGCGGGGACGCGGATGTCCTCGTAGTAGGTGGCCGTGGTGTCGTGGGAGGCCAGGGTGTTGATGAGGGTGCAGGAATAGCCGGGGTCCGAGGTCGGGACGAGGAGCATGCTGATGCCCTTGTGCGCGGGAGCGTCCGGGTCGGTGCGCACGGCGAGCCAGACCCAGTCGGCGGTGTCGCCGTTGGTCGTCCAGATCTTCTGCCCGTTGACGACGTAGGTGCCGGTCTCCTCGTCGCCCTCGCGGACGGCCTTGCACCTGAGCGCGGCGAGATCGGTGCCGGCGTCGGGCTCGCTGTAGCCGATGGCGAAGTCGATCTCCCCGGCCAGGATCCTGGGCAGGAAGTAGGCCTTCTGCTCGTCGGTGCCGAACTGCATGATGGTCGGCCCGACGGTGTTGAGCGCCATCAGGGGAAGAGGGACGACGGCCTGCGCGGCCTCGTCGAAGAAGATGAACTGGTCCATCGGGGTCATCCCGCGGCCGCCGTACTCCTTCGGCCAGCCGACGCCGAGCCAGCCGTCGGCGCCGAGCCTGCGGATGGTCTCCCGGTAGAACCGCTTCTGGGCGGCCGGGTCCTCGTAGCGCGCGGAGACGTCCTCGGGGACCAGCTCGGCGAAGTACGCGCGCAGCTCGGCGCGCAACTGCTGCTGCTCAGGCGTGTATTCGAGGTGCACGGCCCCTCCGGGAGTCTCGCGGTCCAGCCGGTTCGCCGTAATGGCGTGATGGCGTGATGGCGTGATGGCGGCGGCCAGATTAGAACCTGTTGCAAGAATTCGGAAGGACCCGCGTACCGGGCGTCCGCCACCGGCGTCCGCACGTGCAGGCACCCGTGAGGTGCACCCGTCAGGTGTAGAGGTACAGGAGGTCGAAGCGGACGAGGTCCCGGTCGGCGTCGAAGAGGTACTCCCCCGACGGACGCCCCTGCGCCCCCTCGTGGTTGGCGTACGCGTCGAACTTCCGGCTGTGCTGCCAGGCGGCACCGGCCGGCGCGTACGGGGCCAGTGCGGCGGGCAGCGGGGACGGCGCGGCCGCGGGCGTGAAGGCGTACTCCGCCTTGCCCGTGACCGCCGCCGCTCCGCCGGCCGCCAGGCGGGCGACACCGACCAGGCGGATCCGCGAGTCAGGGCCCGGGATGGTCCGGCTCTCGGCGGAACCGGGCTCCTCATCGAGGTCGTAGCCGAGCCAGTGCGCCTCGCCCAGACTCCCCACGTACGGGCCGAAGCGCGCGTTCAGGGGTTCCAGGTCGGTGCGCACCCGCGGCCCTGGCCGGCCCGAGCCGGGCCACGCGGCGCAGGCCGTCCCCGCGCCCGCGGTCAACAGCGGGAGCCCGGCGATCAGCAGGAAGCGCCGGCGGTCGAGGCGCCCGCGCTGTCCTTCCGGCCCCAGCGGTCCCAGCGGCCCTCGCGGCCCTCGCTGCTCCCGCTGTGCGTCCACGGCCTACCCCCGGTGCCCTTCAGTTCAGGGCGCCGATCATAGCCGTGGCCGTGGCCGTCATCGCCGCACGGGCCGCCGTCAGATACGGCCGGGGGTCCGCCGGGGTCAGGTGGGTGCGGATGGCCTCCGTCATGGCCAGGTTGAGCGCGGTGCCGATGTTGACCTTGCGGATCCCTCCGGCGACGGCCGCCGCGAGCTCGGAGTCCGGCAGCCCAGACGAGCCGTGCAGGACGAGCGGGACCTCCACCGTCTTGGCCAGCCTGGCCAGCAGGGCGTGGTCGAGGGCGGCGGTCCGGCTGGTCATCGCGTGGCTGCTGCCGATGGCGACGGCCAGTGCGTCGACCCCGGAGTCGGCGACGAAGCGCCGCGCCTCGTCGGGGTCGGTGCGGGCGCCGGGGGCGTGCGGGTCCAGCGGTGCGGCGCCGTTCTTGCCGCCGACCTCGCCGAGTTCGGCCTCGATCCACAGCCCGTTGGCGTGCGCCCAGTCGGCGGCCGAGCGGGTGGCCTCCAGGTTCTCGGCGTAGGGGAGCTGCGCCGCGTCGTACATCACCGAGCTGTATCCCGCGTCGCACGCCTGCCGCAGCAGCTCGGGGCTCTTGACGTGGTCGAGGTGCAGGCCGACCGGGACCTCGGCGGCCTCCGCGCAGGCGGCGGCGGCCCGGGAGATCGGCAGCAGCCGCCCGTCGCGGAACTTCACCGCGTTCTCGCTCAGTTGCAGGATGACCGGCAGCCCGGCCGCCTCGGCGCCGGCGACGACGGCTTCGGCGTGCTCCAGTGTGATGATGTTGAAGGCGGCGACGGCGCGGCCCGCGCCGGCCGCCTCCCTGACGAGCGCGCCCGCGCAGACGAGGGTCATCGGACCGCCTCCTCGCCGGTGGTGAGGATCACCGAGCGGGTCAGGTTGCGCGGAGCGTCGGGGTCCAGCCCGCGCCGGGCGGCGACGGCGAGGGCGAGACGGTGCACGCGGACGAGTTCGGCGAGCGGGTCGAGCCGTCCGGCCACCCATTGACCGCCGGCCCGGCGGACCTGCGCGGCGAGCCCGTCGGGAGCCTCGTCGAGCGACCAGGTGACGGTGCCGGGCGCGCAGATGCTGACCGGCCCGTGCCGGTACTCCATCGCCGGGTAGGACTCGGCCCAGGCCAGTGAGGCCTCGCGCATCTTCAGGGCCGCCTCGTGGGCGAGTCCGACGCTCCAGCCGCGGCCGAGGAAGGTGAACTGGCCGCGGTCCGCGAGTTCCCCGGGGAGCGGCTCGTCGAGGGCAGTACGGGCGTCGGCGACGGCCGCGGGGCCGTGCCGGCCGACGTGGGCGCGCAGCAGGGTCAGGGCCGTGGTCGCGAAGCGGGTCTGCACGACGGACTGTTCGTCGGCGAAGTCGAGCACGACGAGCTCGTCCGCCACCGTCATCACGGGGGTCGCCGGGTCGCCGACGACGGCCGTCGTGGGCACGCCCGCGTCGCGCAGTGCGGCGAGCAGGTCCAGCACCTCGGTGGTGGTGCCGGAGCGGGTGAGCGCGACGACCCGGTCGTAGCGGCGGTGGCGCGGGAACTCCGAGGCGGGGAAGGCATCGGTCTCGCCCTGCCCCGCCTCCTCGCGCAGTACGGCGGCCGCCTGGGCCATGTAGTAAGAGGTGCCGCACCCGACGATCGCGGTACGCTCCCCCGGCTGCGGCAGCACCGCCCGCCGGGCCGGGGCCAGTTCGGCGGCCCGCTCCCAGCATGCGGGCTGCGTGCCCAACTCGTACGCGACGTGACTCATACAGGCTCCCTCGTGCGACAGACGGGTCTGAATGCGTTTTCCTGCAAGGTAGCTGGCAGTTTCGCGCAACTTCAAGCAACCACGGGGTGTTCTGCTGGGTTAGTGTCGCCGGGTAGCCCGACGGAGGCCACGGGACGAGCACGGGAGGGGGCGGCCGATGACCCGCAAGGAGCGCTGGCAGAGACTGCTGGACCTGCTGGTGGAACGCGGTGAGCTGGAGGTGGAGCCGGCGGCCGAGGCCCTCGGGGTGTCGGCCGCGACCATCCGCCGCGACCTCGACCAGCTCGCCGAACAGCAGCTGCTGGTCCGCACGCGCGGCGGGGCGGTGCTGCACGGGGTCAGCTACGAACTCCCGCTGCGCTACCGGACATCGCGGCGCGCCGCCGAGAAGAGCCGCATCAGCGAGGCGGTCGCCGCGCTGGTCTCGCCGGGCGAGGTGATCGGCCTGACGGGCGGCACCACGACCACGGAGGTGGCCCGGGCCCTGGCCGGGCGGCCGGACCTGGCCCAGGGCTCGCCCGCGCTCACCGTGGTCACCAACGCCCTCAACATCGCGGGTGAACTGGTGATCCGTCCGCAGTTCAAGATCGTGCTGACGGGTGGTGTGGCGCGCCCCCAGTCGTACGAACTGACGGGCCCGCTCGCCGAGCAGGTCCTCGCACAGCTCGCGGTGGACACGGCGGTCCTCGGCGTGGACGGCTTCGACCCCCAGGACGGTGCCGCGACCCGGCACGAGGACGAGGCCGCCGTCAACCGCCTCCTGTGCGAACGCGCCCGCCGGGTGGTGGTCGCGGCGGACTCCAGCAAACTGGGCGTCCGCGCCTTCGCCCGCATCTGCGCGACCTCGGCCGTGGACGTCCTGGTGACGGACACGGGCTTGGCCCCGGCGGTGGCCGGGGCCTTCACCGCGGCGGGGGTCGAGGTCGTCACGGTGTGAGGGGGGTGTGACGGGCGTGAGGGGTGTGAGGGGTGTGGCGGTCGTGACGGGCGGACGGCGGGCGCCGGACGGCGGACGGCGGGCGGCGGGCGGCGGACGGCGGGCGGCGGGCGGCGGGCGGCGGACGTGCAAAGGCAGCCCGCCGCCGGCCACCCCCGCGCCTACAGCGGCATCGTGCGGCTGGCGACGAGCTCGCCCACGGCGTACCCCTCGACCCGCACCGCGCGGGCGGCCGTGGCGCCCGTCACGGTGACCTCGGCCTGACCGTCGGGGACGTCCACGGAGGCGCCGGGACGCCGGTCGAGGTAGACGTCGACGCGGTCGATGTTGGAGGTCCTCACCTTGAGGCGGAGCGACCCGTTGGCGCGGGCGACGTCGGCGATGTTCAGCTCCCGTACGGGCTGGGCCGCGAGCAGCTCCCCGGCTCGCGCCAGGAGGTCGACGTTGCCTTCGAGCAGGTCCCGGCGGGTCATCCGGTGGCGCTCGTCCGGTACGACGCCCAGGTCCTCCAGCGGCGTGCCGGACCGGTCGCCGACCCGCAGGGACCGGCGGATCGACACGCGCATGCCGGCTCCGTTCGGAAGCGGCCGGTAGGGCGAGGCGGTGAGCGGGAAGTCCGAGAGGAAGTCGCCCTGTTGCCAGACGTTGGCGCCCCCGGCCCCGGTGTTGTCGTCGGTGCCGAGCACGATCCCGATCCGGTGGTCCTGGAAGCCGGCGGCGAACATGTCGGTGGCGGAGTAGCAGCGGGCGTTGGTGATGAGGACGACCGGGCCGAAGTACTGCTGGCCGATCTGGTTGGCCCGGTCCTCCGGGGTGAGGGGCAGGGCGGCGGAGAAGGCGGCCCCGGTCTCCACCGCCTGCTCCATCGAGGGCACCCACGGTTCCAGGTCGCCGCTGCTGCGGCAGATCCGCAGGTTGAGCGGCGTGTTGATGAACTGGAAGGGCTCCGGCGTGATGTGGCGGGCCGTCAGTGTCTGCAGGGTGAGTTCCGACGCCCAGACCGAGCCGCCGCCGTTGTCCCGGACGTCGACGATCAGGCCGTTCTGCGGAAGGATGCCGATGAGCCGGACGAACTCCGCCACGAATGCACTGGAGTTGCGGACCCAGAAGGTGTGGATGCGGATGTGGCCGAAGGTGCCCGAGGGGGTCTCGACGGAACGCGCCGTGAACACCTCCGGCATCGTGCTCGCGACCTCGCCCGCGGCGGACCGTGGCGCCTGCCCCGCGGCCAGCGCCTGCTGCTGCTCGATGACGTGGGGGACGAAGAGCATGACCTTGGCACGGCCGATCTCCTCGGCCTCGTAGTCCACTCCCAGGACCCGCGCTTCCTCACCCTCGGGGCCCTCCCGCCCCTCGAAGCTGTCCACGATCTGCCAGAAGAAGCGGAGTTCGTGTTCCTCGCCGTCGGTGCCGACGTAGCTGACGGTCACCCATTCCTCGAACGGGGGCAGATGGGCGGAGAGCGAACGCAGCGTCAGCGACTCGATGCCCCGGCTGCGGCGCGCCGCCGCGTTGCCGCCTGCGAACCGGCCGGCGTTGAGCTCGACGGCCTGCTCGATGGGGACGCCGCTCCAGTGGGTGATCTCCGCTCCCGGCTCGAAGCCGGGCGCGGACACACCCGGCATGACGAGCGTGACCAGGAAGCGCGGATCCGGTCCGTCGCCTGTCTCCTCGACCAGGAACGGCAGGAAGGCGATCTTGTTCGCGAACGGCGCCGGCAGCTGGTAGTTGGTGTGCAGGTCCCGCACCGAGTGGAACACCTTCGACATCTCCGCGTGGAAGATCCACTCGGGCGGCATGGTGGCCGGTGTCTGCTGCTCCAGTTGCCGGCGGATCAGGCGCAGCCGCTGGACGGGATTGACCGCGTGCATCGCGATCTTCAGGGGCAGGTGTACGTAGTTCTGCTCCAGGAGAACCAGCGCCTGGTCGACGAGGAGCATCCGCTGATCCAGGGTGAGGGTGCCCGCACCCTCCAGGAAGGCTTCGAGCGGGGTGGCGGCTGCCAGGTGGTCGCGGACCACTTCGGCCGTCAGCTCGAGGTAGTCGGAAGGTGCGGCGGAAGTGTCGGAATCGGCTCGGCCCATGATGCCTCCGTGATCGGGATGGGCTCCTACGGCTCGGGCCACAGTCTTCGACCGCGGGGGCCGCCCTTCCCGGAGCGCGCGCCGGAGTTCACCCGGAAAGGCGCGTGACGAAACCATTCACCCTGCCACAAACCCTCAGTGGGCCGGCAGGCGCTCCGATGCGCGGACGAGGGCTGCCAGGACGGGGGCGATCAGCGGGTGGGTCTCGGCCCCGCGGCGGGTGGCGGCGAAGACCCGGCGGGTGGCGGCCGGCCCGGCGACCGGGCGGACCTGGACCTCCTTGAGGTCCATGCCCCGCAGCGCCGAGCGCGGTACGAGAGCCACCCCGGCCCCGGCCCCGACCAGCGCCGTCACGGCGCGGAAGTCGTCGGAGGAGTGCGCGAACCGCGGCTGGAAGCCGGCCAGTTCGCAGGCGAGGAGGGTCACGTCGTGGCACGGGTTGCCGGGGTACTGGCCCACCCAGTCCGAGTCGGACAGGTCCGCGAGCGACACCGACGGCAGGTCGGCCAGCGGGTGCCCCGAGGGCAGCACCGCGTCGAAGGGTTCCGCGTACAGCGGGAGGACGGAGAGCCGGCCGTCGTCGGCGCCCGGCGCGCCCCGGTACTCCACGGCGAGCGCGAGGTCCGCCTCGCCGTCCAGCAGCAGCGGCAGGCTCTGGTCGCCCTCCGCGTCGCGCACCCGCAGCCTGATGCCCGGCCGCTCCAGCGCGAGCCGGGCGATCGCCGGGGCGAGCACCTCCGCGATGCCCGTGGCGAAGGCGGCCACGGTGACCTCACCGGCCGCGCCGCCCGCGTACGCCGCGAGTTCGGCCTCCGCCCGCTCCAGTTGCGCCAGCACCTCGTGGGCGTGGCCGAGCAGGATCTCCCCCGCCGCGGTCAGCCGTACCCCTCGGCCGCTGCGCGTGAGCAGCGCGTGGCCCGTCTCCTGTTCCAGCGCGGCGAGCTGCTGGGAGACGGCGGAAGGGGTGAGGTACAGGGCTGCGGCCGCGGCGGTCACCGTACGGTGGTCCGCCACGGCCCGCAGGATGCGCAGCCGGCGGGGGTCGATCACCCCACCATTGTCTCAGGATGCGGAGGTCACTCGGGCCCCGGTGGTCCCCAGCGCCGCACGGGCGTCGACGAAGGCGGCCACGGCGCGCTCCACGTCGGCCGTGGAGTGGGCCGCCGAGAGCTGCACGCGGATGCGGGCGGCGCCCATCGGCACCACCGGGTAGGAGAAGCCGATCACGTAGACCCCGCGCTCCAGGAGCAGCTCGGCCATCCGGCCGGCCTCCGCCGCGTCGCCGATCATGACGGGGGCGATGGCGTGGTCGCCGGGCAGGATCTCGAATCCGGCCTCGGTCATCTTCGTGCGGAAGAGCGCGGTGTTCGCGGCGAGGCGCTCGCGCAGGTCGCCGGCCGACTCCAGCAGGTCGAGGACCTTGAGGGAGGCCGCCGCGATGACCGGGGCGAGGGAGTTGGAGAAGAGGTACGGGCGCGAGCGCTGGCGCAGCAGCTCGACGATCTCGGCGCGCGCGGCGACGTAGCCGCCGGATGCGCCGCCGAGGGCCTTGCCGAGGGTGCCGGTGATGATGTCGACGCGGTCCATGACGCCGTGCAGCTCGGGGGTGCCGCGGCCGCCGGGGCCGACGAAGCCGACCGCGTGGGAGTCGTCGACCATGACCATGGCGTCGTAGCGCTCGGCCAGGTCGCAGATCTCCTGGAGCGGGGCGACGTAGCCGTCCATGGAGAAGACGCCGTCGGTGACGATCAGCTTGCGGCGGGCGCCGCCCTCGGCGGCCTCCTTCAGCCGGGCCTCCAGCTCGGCCATGTCGCGGTTGGCGTAGCGGAAGCGGCGGGCCTTCGACAGGCGGATGCCGTCGATGATGGAGGCGTGGTTGAGGGCGTCGGAGATGACCGCGTCCTCGGCGCCGAGGAGGGTCTCGAAGACGCCGCCGTTGGCGTCGAAGCAGGAGGAGTACAGGATGGTGTCCTCCTGGCCGAGGAAGGCCGAGAGGCGCGCCTCGAGCTCCTTGTGGACCTCCTGGGTGCCGCAGATGAAGCGGACGGACGCCATGCCGTAGCCCCAGCGGTCCAGCGCGTCCTTCGCGGCGGCGACGACCTCGGGGTGGTCGGCCAGCCCCAGGTAGTTGTTGGCGCAGAAGTTGAGCACCTCGCCGGCGGCGCCGCCCGAGGTGACGGCGACGGCCGCGCTCTGCGGGGTGCCGATGACGCGCTCGGGCTTGTGCAGGCCGGCGGCGCGGATCTCGTCGAGGGTGGTGCGGAGGTCGTCGCGGACGGTCTCGAACATGCTGCGTTTCTCCTTGTGCGGCGGAGGGGCCGGGCCCCGCGGAGGGGGAGGGTGTGCGGGGCCCGGCCGGAGGGAGATGGTTCGGTGGGGCGGGGGCGTTCGGCGGTCGGGCCGCTCCTACGCCGTCCAGTCCAGGATGATCTTGCCGCTGCGGGCGGTCGACGCCTCGTCGAAGGCGGCCTCGAAGTCGCGGTGCGAGTAGCGGCCGGTGATGACGGGGCTGAGGTCGAGCCCGCCCTCCAGGAGCACCGTCATCGCGTACCAGGTCTCGAACATCTCACGGCCGTAGATGCCCTTGATCGTGATCATGGAGGTGACCACCTTCGCCCAGTCGACGGGGAACTCCGACGCGGGCAGGCCCAGCATGGCGATCCGGCCGCCGTGCGTCATGTTGTCGATCATGTCGCGCATGGCCTCGGCGCGCCCGGACATCTCCAGGCCGATGTCGAAGCCCTCGCGCAGGCCGAGCCGGGTCTGGGCCTCGGCGATCGAGGACTCGGCCACGTTCACGGCGAGCGTGGCGCCCGCCTTGCGGGCGATCTCCAGCCGCTCGGGGCTGACGTCGGTGATGACGACGTTGCGCGCGCCGGCGTGCTTGGCCACGGCGGCCGCCATGATGCCGATCGGGCCGGCGCCGGTGATCAGCACGTCCTCGCCGACGAGCGGGAAGGACAGCGCGGTGTGCACGGCGTTGCCGAAGGGGTCGAAGATCGCGGCGACGTCCAGGTCCACGGCCGTGCGGTGCACCCACACGTTCTGCGCGGGGAGGACCACGTACTCGGCGAAGGCGCCGTCGCGGCCCACGCCGAGGCCGATCGTGCTGCGGCACAGGTGGCGGCGGCCGGCGAGACAGTTGCGGCACTTTCCGCACACCAGGTGGCCCTCGCCGCTGACCAGCGCGCCGAGCTCGATGTCGGCCACGTCCGCGCCGACCGCCGCGACCTCGCCGACGAACTCGTGGCCGAGGACGAGCGGCGTCCTGACCGCGCCCTGCGCCCAGCCGTCCCACGAGCGGATGTGCAGGTCGGTTCCGCAGATGCCGGTGCGCAGCACCTTGATCAGCACGTCGCCGGGGCCGTACTCGGGCTCCGGGACGTCCATGAGCCACAGGCCGGGCTCGGCTTTGTGCTTGACGAGTGCCTTCATGGGTGGCTCCAGGCATGCGGAAGGGGGGCGCCGGGGGCGTGCGGGGCTCCGGCGGCGTCGGTGACGGGCACCAATCTGCCGATCTCCGTGGTGATCAGTCCATCGAGAGTTTCTTAAGCGGGCCGACAGCGCAGCTTCACGAGCGTGTCTTCACGCCTATGCTCCTCCCTTGACGGGGCAGGGAAAAGGGGAGGTGAGGGGCGTGCCGAGTCTGCGCAGCAGGGCGCTTTCGGTGGCGCTGGCCGTGGTGGGGCGGCGAAGACGGTTCGCGAGCGCCGAGGCGGTGCGCCGGCGGGTGGCGTCGGCCGCCCGCAGGCCCGCGTCGCACCTGCCGCCGCGGCGGCTGGGCCGGGTCGCGGACATCTCCCGGACGTTCGTCGGCGCCTGGCCGGTGTACGACGTGTCCCCGCTGGGGGCCGAGCCGTCGGTGCAGGTGCTGTACGTGCACGGCGGCGGCTACGTGGGCGAGCTGGAGCGCCCGCACTGGGAGCTGGTGCGGACCCTGGTGACACAGGCCCGGGCGCGCGTCGTCGTCCCCGCGTACATCCTGGCCCCGCGCGGTACCGCGGACCGGACCGTCCCGGTCGCGACGGACCTGCTGAGCGGCCTGATCGCGGCCGGCGGCGACGGCGGGACGGTGCTCATCGGCGACTCGGCCGGCGCCGGGCTGGCGCTGGCCGCCGCGCAGCGCCTGCGCGACCGCGACGGCGAGCAGCCCTCGCGGATCGTGCTGGTCTCCCCCTGGCTGGACGTGACGATGAGCCATCCGGACCAGGAGGCGATCGAGGGGGCCGACCCGCTGCTGGCCCGCGCGGGGCTGCTCGAGGCGGGGCGGCTGTACGCCGGGACGCTGCCCGCCGAGGATCCCCTGGTGAGCCCGCTGCACGGGACGTTCGCGGGGCTGGCTCCGCTGACGGTGTTCAGCGGCACGCGGGACGTGCTCTCGACGGACAGCCGGGAGCTGGTGCGCCGGGCCCGCGCGGAGGGCACCGAGGTGGAGTTCCACGAGGCGCCGGGGATGCCGCACGCCTACCCGCTGCTGCCGGTGCCGGAGGGGCGGGCGGCCCGTGACCGGATCGTCGAGCTGGTCAGGTCCGCGGCGGACCTGTGACGGCCCGGGCCGGGCGGCGCGGGCCCGGCAGCCCGCCCGGCGGGTCCCCACCGCTACGCCGTGCAGGTCATCAGCGAGCTGATCGGCCAGGCGCGGTACGCCGTCCAGTACGCCTCGTCGCGCACGGAGTCGGCGGGCGGAGTCCGGTTCGGCTGCCAGCCGACGGTGGTGAAGCCCGCCTCGACGGCCGCTTCGGCGAGGTCGGAGTGGGCCCATTCGCGGAACTCGAAGGGCACGGGCGGCTCGGTCAGAAGGTGTGCCTTCAGCAGCGGCGCGTCGCCGTCCCGGACCCGGTCGAGGATGCGGACCCCGTACGGTGACCAGTCCACCCGCGGGAACGCCCCGGCGTTGGGCACGATGGCGAGCAGCCGGCCGCCGGCGCGCAGGTTGGCGCGGACCGACCGGAACATCGCGTGCAGGGTGCGCCGGTCGGGCGCGTAGCTGAAGACGTACGCGGCGGTGGCGAGGTCGAAGGGGCCCAGGTCGGGCAGGCCGGCGGCGTCGGCGACGAGGTACTCGACGTCGGGGCGGCCTTTGGTCGCCTCGTGTGCGCGGGCCAGCCGGATCATCTCCTCGCAGACGTCGACGCCGACGGTCCGCCGGGCCCCGCCGCGCGCCAGCAGCCGGGTGTTGTAGCCGTAGCCGCAGGCCAGGTCGAGGGCGTCGAGGCCGCGCAGGCCGCCGAGCGCGTCGAGGGCCCCGTGCAGGGTGTAGGTGTCGGCCGCGGAGAAGGCCGCCGTGCTCTTGGACTCCGCGTAGCGCTCGCCGATGGTGTCGTACTGGAACCGCATGCTCTGCCTTCCGGGGGCCTGCCGGGGGTGGGACGCGTGCGTATCGTGCCCCGCGGCGCGCGCGGGTGGCGGCCCGCACACCCGTGCGCCCGCGTACGTCCCCCGGACGGGGGAAGCGGTCGGCCTATCGCCGCGCGTCCGCCCGTCCCTCTCTCCCCTCGGTCATCAGCTCGCGGGCGCGGTCGCGGAGCCAGCCGTGCGCCGGGTCGGCGTCGTGGCGCGGGTGCCAGGCCATGCCGAAGGGCAGGGTGGGCAGGTCGAGGGGGATCTCGAAGGTCTCGAGTCCGAGCGTGGCGGCGAGCGGCACGGCTCGAGCGGTCAGCAGTCCCACGAGGTCGCTCTCGCGCAGGACGAACAGGGAGGTGGGGAAGCTGCCGACGCTGCCCACGACCCGTCGGGACAGCCCCTGTGCGGCGAGGGCGGTGTCCACCGGACCCTCCAGGCGGCCGCGCCGGGAGGCGATGAGGTGCTCGGCGGCGGCGAACCGGCGTGCCGTGGGGCGGCCGCGCAGCAACGGGTGGCCGGAGCGCACGACGGCCACCATCCGCTCGTCGTAGAGGTGCTCGACGTGGACCTCCGGGGAGCGGGTGTCGATGACGCCGAGCTCCAGGTCCGCGACGCCTTCGCGCAGCGCCGGCACCTCCACGTGGCTCTCGGCGAGGAACCTCAGCCGCACCCCGGGGGCCTCGCGGGCCACCCGGCCGAGGAGCGCGGCGCCGGTGACGGCGGTGAAGGCGTCGTTGGCGAGCACGGTGAAGGTGCGGGTGAGGGTAGGCAGGTCCACCTGGCCGCCGCTGAGGAAGAGGGCCCGGGCCCGTTCGACGACCGAGCGGACCTCGCCCCGCACGGCGAGCGCGTGCGGTGTGGGGACCATGACCCGGCCGGCCCGGACCAGGACCGGGTCGCCGAGTGCCTTGCGGATCCGGCCGAGGGTCCGGCTCATGGCGGGCTCGGACAGGTGCAGGCGCGCCGCCGCCCGGGACACGCTCGACTCCTCCAGGAGCACGTCGAGGGCGACGAGGAGATTCAGGTCGAGCCCGGATTGCGTCACACGCATGGATTCCTTGCAGAACTTGCACTGGAAAGCAGGTCACCCCAACTCTACGGTGATTCAGGGGGGATGAGCGCCGCACGGCCCGTCCCGTTCCGATTCCGCTGTCCTCATCCCTTCCGACTCCCAGGAGGAGCCGTGCTCCGCCATGCCGTCCCGCGGGACCCCACGGTCGCCCCGTCCGCGACCTCCCTCTCCCGGCCCGCCCTGCTGGTGCTGTGCGCCTGTGTGCTGACCGCCCAGGCCCTGGTCGCCGCCGTCAACCTGCTGATCCCCCAGCTGGCAGCTTCCGACCTGCGGCCGGACCCCGGCGAGCTGCTGTGGTCGGTGGACGCCTACGTCATCGTCTTCGCCGCCCTGCTGATCCCCGCCGGCGCGGTCGGTGACCGCCACGGCCGCAAGGGCGCCCTGCTGGCCGGGCTCGGTCTCTTCGCGGCGGGCGCGGCCGTCAGCGCGCTCGCCCCGGCCCCGGCCGTGCTGATCGCCGGGCGCGGACTGTCCGGGGCCGGCGCGGCCCTGATCATGCCCGCCACGATGTCGGTCCTGATCCACCTCGCTCCGCCGGAGGCCCGCGGCCGGGCCCTGGCCACCTGGACGCTCGCCGTGGGCCTGGGCGGGCTCGCGGGCAACGTCGGCGGCGGCCTGGCCGGCGAGTACCTGACGTGGCGGGCCCTGTTCTGGGCCGTGGTCCCGCTCGGCGTGCTGCTCGCCCTCGCGGTCGCCCGTACCGTCCCGCGCACGCCGTCGCGGCCCGACGCTGCCGTCGACCCCCTCGGCACGGTGTTGCTCACGGGGGCGCTGGTCGCGGTGGTCTACGGGATCATCGAGGGGCCCGCGTACGGCTGGGCCTCGGTGCGCGTCCTGGCGGCCTTCGCCGCCGCTGCGGTCCTCCTGGCCGCCTTCACCGGTCACGCACTGCGCGCCGACCGCCCGCTGCTGGACCTGCGGATCTTCACCTCGCGGCGGCTGCGCGCCGGGACCCTCGGCATCGGCGCCGGTTTCTTCGGGATGTTCGCCCTGTTCTTCGTCAACGCGCAGTACCTGCAGTACGCGAAGGGGTTCTCCGCGGCCCAGGCCGGTCTCGCGATCGTGCCGCTGACCATCGGGATGGCAGTGGTGCCCCGGTTCGGCGCTCGGCTGGAGGAGCGCACCGGGCCCCGGCTGCCGGTGGGCGCCGGGCTCGGCCTGATCGGGGCGGGTCTGCTGCTGGTCTCCACGGCCGACGCCGGCACCCCGTACGCCCTCTACGCGCTCTACCTGGTGGTGCTGTCGGCAGGCGCGGGTCTGTCCGCTCCGTCGCTGACCCTGACGGTGGTCGGCTCGCTGCCCGCGCACCAGGCCGGGCTGGGCTCCGGGCTGAACACGGCGGCCCGGGAGGTCGGCGCCGCCCTCGGGGTGGCCGTGGTCGGCACGGTGCTGGCCTCCCGGTTCCACGGGAACCCGCAGGATCCGGCCCAGGTCGCCGCTTTCACCGAGGCGATGGGCACCGCGCTGCGCACGGTGGCCGTGGTGCTGCTGCTCGCGTCGGCCGTGGTGGTGGCGGGGCTCCGCGGCACGGGCCGGCGTGGCCCCGGATGAGGCCGCGGTCCCGGTCCCGACGGCTGCGGACCCGGTCCGAACGGCCTCGGACCCGGTCCGCACGGCCCGGGCGCCGGGATGCCGATGCCGTCGCCGATGGCGCATGCTGACTGTGTGATGGCGAGAGCGGACAGCGTCGGCGCCGCCACCGATGCCATGGTCGCCGTGCTCGCGAGGGCCGTCGTGAGCGCCGTGGAGGCCGTGGGCGGGTACGCGGGCGGGGTCTACCTGCGCTCGCGTTCCGGCGAACTCCTGCTGCTGGCCCTGTTCACCGGGCTGCCGCTGCCGCTGTTCCGCCCGTGGTGGCGGATGCAGGTCAACCGCCCCTATCCGGTCGCCGAGGCCTACCGCTCGGGGCAGGCCGTGCTCCTGGCCGACGCCGAGTCTGCCATGAGCCGCTTCCCGCAGTTCGTCGCCGGACTGCCCTTCCCCTTCGCCTCGCTGTACGAGCCGGTGGCGTCCGGGCCGGAGCGGTACGGCGTGCTGGTGGTGCTGCGCCCGGCCACCCCCGGGGTCCCGGTCGGGGCCGGGGACCGCAAACGGCTGCGGCAGGCCGCCGAGGAGCTGGCGCGTGAGCTTTCCGCGCTGTCCGCGGCCGGGGAGCCGGTGGTCTGGGAGGGGGATCCGGTCTGCGTGCCGGGTCCGGCTCCGCAGGCGGGTGCCGCGGGTGCCCGCGGCGCCGTGGACCGGCTCGCGCTGGCGGTGCTCTCCCTGGACCGGCAGGGCCGGATCGGCTTCGTCAACTCCGCGGCGGAGCGCCTGCTCGGCGCCGGCACCGGGCACCTGTACGGGCGGCTGCTGTGGGAGGCGCTGCCGTGGCTCGGGCAACCCGCGTACGACGACCACTTCCGGGCGGTCTTCATGTCGTCGGAGCCGGTGCACTTCTCCGCCCGGCGCGTGCGGCATCCGCCGGGCGAGTGGCTGTCGGTCGGCCTCTACCCGGCGGCCGACGGCGTGACCGTGACGATCGGCACGGCCGACCCGCCCGCCTACGCGGCGGGGTCGGCCGCGGCCGACCCCGCCGCCGGCCCGGGTCCCGCCGAGCAGGCGTCCGCGCTGTACCGGCCGGTGGCCCTCGCCATCGCGCTGACCGAGGCGGTCACGGCCCGGCAGGTGTCGGCGGTGGTCACCGAGGAACTGCTGCCGGCCTTCGGCGGCCGCCAGCTCGCGATCTACCTGCTCGACCAGCGGCATCTGCACCTGGCCTGGGAGACCGGTTTCCCGCAGGGCTTCCTGAACCGGTTCGACGGGGTCGCGCTCGATGTCCGGCTGCCGGGCGTGGAGACGCTCACCACGGGCCGGCCGCTGTTCTTCGAGTCGATGCAGCGGCTCGCCGCGGCCTATCCGGGCATCCCGCTGGACGCCGACGTCGGCGCCCGGGCCTTCCTCCCGCTGATCGCGTCCGGCCGGCCGGTCGGCTCGTGCATCCTCGGCTTCGACTCGCCGCGCGGCTTCAGCCCGGAGGAGCGCACGGTCCTGACCGCGCTGGCCGGGCTGATCGCGCAGGCCCTGGCGCGGGCCCGGCGCTACGACAGCGAGGCGGCGCTCGCCCACGGGCTCCAGTCGGCGCTGCTGCCGCACCGGCTGCCGGTGCGCGAGCACGTGGAGACGGTGGGCCGCTATCTGCCCGGCTCCGCGGGCATGGACGTGGGCGGCGACTGGTACGACGTCGTCGAGGCCGGGTCGGGCCGGCTGGCCCTGGTCATCGGCGACGTCCAGGGCCACGGGGTGGCCGCCGCCGCGACCATGGGCCAGCTCCGCAGCGCCGTACGGGCCTTCGCGCTGGCCGGCAGCACGCCGGAGCAGGTGGTGCGCGGGACCAACCGGCTGCTCATCGACCTCGATCCGGGGCAGTTCGCGAGCTGCTGCTACGTGGTGCTCGACCCGGCGTCCGGCTCCGGTCTGGCCGTCCGGGCGGGGCACCCGCAGCCGCTGCTGCGCCGCCCCGACGGCCGCACGGAGGTGTTGGACCTGGCGGGCGGGGTGGTGCTGGGCGTCGACCCGGAGGCCTCGTACCCGGTGACGGAGCTGCGCCTGGTGCCGGGCGCGGTGCTCGCCCTGTACACGGACGGGCTGGTGGAGCGGCCCGGCGTCGACATCGACGAGGGGGTGGAGCGGCTGCGGCTGGCGCTGGCGTCGGCGCTGCCGGTTCCGCTGACGGAGACCGCCGACCGGCTGATCGGCAACGCCGTCGACCGGCCCGACGACATCGCCCTGCTGCTGGCGTCCCTCACGGGCGGCCCCGAGCCGCCCGCTCAGGGCCGTTCGTAGGCCTGGAGCACGCCGCCGGCGGAGAAGCACAGGGCGCCCAGCAGCGTCCCCCAGTTGGCGACGGCGGCGTCGACGAGGCTTCCGGTGGCGGGCCGGGTGAAGGCCGCCACGGCCGAGACCATGAACAGCACCGAGCCGAACTGGTTCACCGCGACGACCCACCAGCCGAGGCTGCGCGAGCGCAGGCAGGGCCAGGGACGGTGGCAGATCTCGACGAAGGCCAGGTGTCCGGAGAGCAGGAAGAGCAGGCATCCGATCACGTCGGGAGTCCAGATCAGCCGGTTGGTCTGCTGGACGGTGAGCCCCTGGAGGAAGGAGTCCAGAAGGTTGATGCCGAACACCAGCGTCCCGGTGAACAGCACGAAGGTGCTCAACCAGTCCAGGCGCATGGGCTCGTATCCCCACCACTTCCAGGCGGAGGTGACCAGCCGGCCGCCGTCCTCGGGTGTGTGGCGGGGTCCGTTGAGCACCTGGAGGAGGCAGACGTAGCCGCCGGTGTTGAAGAACAGTCCTCCCGCGAAGTAGATCGCCGCGCTCTGCGCGGTGGTGCCCCAGCCGAACTGGGACACGGCCGCGCCGAGGGCGAAGAGGGCGCCACCGACGACGAACGCGGCGGAGGCGATGCCGTTGAGGCGGCGCAGGCGCCGCAGGGCTTCGGCGTCGGCGGTGGCGGTCCTGGCGCCCGTCTCTCCGGGGCTGCGGACCGCGAGCGTTCCGCGCCTGCGCGCGGGCCGCGACTCCCACACCACCGTCTCCCCGTCGGGGCGCTGCCAGGTGACCCGGGTGGTGAAGGGGCCCGCGCCTTCGGCGTGCTGCTGGGGCAGCTGCACTGTCTCAGCCCGCCTCGGTCGTCCGCTTTTCCATGCCGGCCAGGGTGAGCGCGGTGTTGACGAGGCCGACGTGGCTGAAAGCCTGGGGGAAGTTTCCGAGTTGGCGCCCGGAGACGGGGTCGTACTCCTCTGCGAGCAGTCCCACGTCGTTGCACACCGTCAGCAGCCGTTCGAACAGGATGCGGGCCTCGTCCTCGCGTCCGGTCAGCTGCAGGGCGTCGGCGAGCCAGAACGAGCAGGCGAGGAAGGCGCCTTCGTCGCCGGGCAGTCCGTCGTCGGTGTCGGTGGTGCTGTAGCGGCGGACCAGTCCGCTGCGGCCGAGTTCGGCGCGCACCGCGTCGACCGTTCCGGTGACCCGCGGGTCGTCGGGCGGCAGGAATCCGACGCGGGGGATGAGCAGGGTCGCGGCGTCGAGTTCGCTGGAGCCGTAGTACTGGGTGAAGGTGTTGCGCTCGGGGTCGAAGCCGTTGTCGCAGACGTCGCGGTGGACCGCGTCGCGCATGGCGCGCCAGCGGTCCGGCTCGCCGGGCAGCGAGGGGTCCTCCTCCAGCGTCCGTACGGCCCGGTCCGCGGCCACCCAGGCCATCACCTTGGAGTGCACGAAGTGGCGGCGGGGTCCGCGGACCTCCCACAGGCCCTCGTCCGGCCGGTGCCAGTTCTGCTCCAGGAAGTCCAGGAGTGCGAGCTGGATGCGCCAGGAGTGGGCTTCGGCGGGCAGCCCGGCGGACCTGGCCAGGTGCAGGGAGTCGATGACCTCCCCGTACACGTCGAGTTGCAGCTGGTTGACGGCGGCGTTGCCGACACGGACCGGGGCGGAGGAGGCGTAGCCGCTCAGCCAGGGCAGTTCGCTCTCGGGGATCCTCCGCTCGCCCGCGATCCCGTACATGATCTGGAGGTCCTCGGGGGCGCCGGCGACGGCGCGCAGGAGCCACTCGCGCCAGGCGCGGGCCTCGTCGAGGAATCCGGTGGTGAGGAGGGAGCCGAGGGTGAGGGTGGAGTCGCGCAGCCAGCAGTAGCGGTAGTCCCAGTTGCGGACGCCGCCGATCTCCTCGGGCAGGGAGGTCGTGGCGGCGGCGGCGATCCCGCCGGTCGGGGCGTAGGTGAGGGCCTTGAGGGTGATCAGGGAGCGGGTGACCGCTTCCCTGTAGGGGCCGTCGTAGCGGCACTGGGAGGTCCACTCGCGCCAGTCGGCGAGGCTGGTGTCCAGGGCCTCGAAGGGATCGGTGGGTTCGGGGCGCGGTTCGTGCGAGGGGTGCCAGGTCAGGACGAAGGCGACACGGCGGCCGGCGGTGACCGGGAACTGGGAGCGGGTGCTGTTGGCCTCGCCCCAGGTGCGGACGGGGGGTTCGCTGCGGAACCAGGCGGAGTCGGGTCCGGCGACGGCGACGCGGTCGCCGTCGCTGCGGCGCACCCAGGGCACGACGTGGCCGTAGTCGAAGCGCAGGCGCAGGGTGCTGAGCATCCTGACGGTGCCGCTGATGCCTTCGACGATGCGGACGACGTCGGGGGCGACCTCGCGTTGCGGCATGAAGTCGGTGACCTTGACGGTGCCGGTCCCGGTCTCCCAGTACGACTCCAGGACCAGTGTGCCGTCGACGTAGGCGCGGCGGGTGCACCGCTCGCCGTCGGCGGCGTCGAGGGGGGCGATGCGCCAGTGGCCGTTCTCCTGGTCGCCGAGGAGCCTGGCGAAGCAGGCCGCCGAGTCGAAGCGCGGCAGGCACAGCCAGTCGATGGACCCGTCGCGGCCGACCAGTGCGCTGGTCATGAGGTCGCCGATGAGTGCGTAGTCTTCGATGGGTTGTGTCATTTGTGCGCTCTTCCCCTGAATGTCCGGGGCCAATCAGCCACCGCCCCGGACACCCCCGAGCGCGGACCCGCAGGGGCCGTCCGGCCTGATCCGCCGGACGGGTGCCCTCAAGGCTAGCTGCGCACGAGGAGCATGACGGCGGCGAGGACGGCGCCGAGGGCGAGGGCCAGGGCTCCGTGCGCCGGGCGGTGGGCGCGCAGGACGGGGAGGAGGCGGTCGACGGCGTAGCGGCCGGGGCCGGTGAGGGCGAGGGCCGCGGCGGCCGCGGTGAGCAGGAGTTCGTACTCGATGCCGGCCGGGGCGAAGAAGGAGCCGGTGCCGTGGACGGCGATGGCGTTGACGAGGGTGCCGGCGACGGCGGCTGCGGCGAGCGGGGTGAGCAGGCCGGCGGCGAGCCCGAGGCCGCCGAGGGTCTCGGTCAGGCCGGCGAGGACGGCCATCGCGTCGCCGGCGGGGTAGCCGCTGGCGGTGAAGAACTGGCCGGTGCCGCTGATGCCGCCGCCGCCGAACCAGCCGAAGAGCTTCTGCGCGCCGTGTCCGGCCATGGTCAGGCCGAGGACGAGGCGCAGGAGCAGCAGGCCGGCGTCGTGGCCGGCGGTGGAGGGGGCGGCGGGCAGGGACTGTGCGGCCGGCGCGGTGGCCTGCGGCTTCGTCGCGGCGACGGAGGGGCTGGTCATCGTGGGGTCCTTTTCGGTCGTGCGGCCCGGGGAGGCAGGTGGAAGGTTGTTCAAATTCGAACCGCTGCACACGGACCCTAACCGGTGATTCAAATTCGAACAACCCGTGTAGGGTGGGGCCATGGCTGAACCGAGATGGCTGGACGAGCGCGAGATGCGCGCCTGGAGCGGCTTCCTGGCCGCCTCGGCGCTGGTGAACCGGCGCCTCGACCAGCAGCTCAAGGACGACGCGGGGCTCTCGCACCCGCAGTACGAGATCCTGGTGCGGCTCGCCGCGGCACCCGGCCGGGAACTGCGGATGACCGAGCTCGCCAACGGCCTGATCAACTCCAAGAGCGGCCTGACCTACCAGGTCACCCAGATGGAGAAGGCCGGGCTGGTGCGCCGCCGCAGCTGCCCCTCCGACGTGCGCGGGGTCTTCGCCGTGCTCACCGACGCCGGCAGCGCGAAGCTGGAGGAGGCCGCCCCGGGGCACGTGGCCACGGTCCGCGAGGTCCTCGTCGACGTCCTGACCCCGGCCCAGCTCGACGCACTCGCCGAGGGGCTGGGCGAGGTCGGACGCCGGCTGCGCGGGCAGGGGGCCTGAGCGGCTCCGGCCGACGCGGGGGTATCACCGACCGGAATCGGGGTATATGGGCGCCATGGACGGAACGGTCTGGCTCATCGTGGGCGCGGTCGTCATGGCGGGGCTCGCCGTGGTCGCGGCCGTGATGTTCGTGCGCGTGCTCAAGGCGCGGCGGCTGCTGCTCGACGCGGGCATCCCGCTGCACGACAAGGCGCTGTTCTGGGCCGCGCTCGTCTACACCGTCTCGCCCGTGGACCTGATTCCGGACCCGGTCTATCTGGACGACATCGGGATCCTGATGCTGGCCCTGCGCTCACTGCACTCGGCGGCCTCGGCTGCGCGCCCCTCGAAGGAGCCGGGCGTCGACGTGCGGACCCGCGTCTGACCCGGCCCGCGCGGGACCGCGGTCAGCGCACGCCCCGGGTACGGAACTGGACGCTGATGCGGGGCCCGACGGCGCGCACGGACTTCGGTACGGCGTGTTCCCTCGTCCGCTGGCAGGAGCCGCCCATGACCACGAGGTCGCCGTGGCCCAGCGGCAGCCGCAGCAGGGTGGGCCCGCCGTCGCGGGGGCGGAAGGCCAGGTCGCGCGGGTCGCCGACGGAGACGATGGCGACCATGGTGTCCTCGGTCGAGGAACGGCCGGTCCGGTCGCCGTGCCAGGCGACGCTGTCCCGCCCGTCGCGGTACAGGCACAGCCCGGCGGTGGCGAACGGCTCGCCCAGCTCGGCGGCGTAGTGGCCGCTCAGCGCGTCGCGGGCCGCGACGAGTGAGGCGTGCGGCAGGGCCTCGTCCTCGCCGTAGAACGCGAGCAGCCGGGGCACCTCCACCTCCCGCTCGTACATCTGGCGCCGCTCGGCGCGCCAGGGCACGTCGGCGGCCAGCCGCTCGAAGAGCGCGTCGGCGCCGCGCAGCCAGCCGGGCAGGTGGTCGACCCAGGCGCCGGCGCCGAGATCGGTCCGGCGCAGTCCGTCGAGGGGGCCGAGGCCGATCTCGTCGCCCTGGTCGAAGAGGGAACCCTGGAGACCCTGGAGCGCGTGCATGGACCCAGCCTAAACCCATAACCGAACAGGTGCACGAATAGTCGTGCGGGCGGCGCCCGGCATCCCCTGACCGGCGGCCGTCAGATCGGCCCGGCGCCGCCCGCACGGCGGGACGGCCGGGTGAGGAGGGTGACGGCGAGCGAGGCCGCGGCGGCGAGGGCCATCGCCGTGCCGGCGCCGAGGTACTGGGCCAGGCCGCCGGCGATCGCGGCGCCCAGGCCCTGCCAGGTCATCCGTCCCGCCGACTCGACCCCTTGGGCCTGCCCGCGGATCGCCTCGGGCGTGAGTTCCAGCAGCCGTTCCTGGAGCGGCAGGGTCGCCGCGAACCCGGCGCCGGCGAGGAACACCGCGACCGCGAGGACGGGGGTGGGCGGGTGGACGGCGAAGAGCAGGAAGGGGGCGGCGAGCAGCAGCCGCAGGGCGGAGGTGAGGCGGCGGCGCCGCCCGGCGGAGAGCAGCCTGCCGACGATCAGGTCGCCGAGGAGCATGCCGGCGGACCCGGCGGCCAGGAAAATCCCGGCGTGGCCGGGGTCGTAGGAGACGAAGAGGGCCTCGCAGCCGACGATCAGGCCGTTGGGGACCCACAGGGCCAGCAGCAGGGCCCGCCGGCCGGGGTGGGAGAACAGTTCGGCGTTCGTCCGCCACGTCTGCCGCAGGCCCGGCCGGCGGGTGAGCCGCACCGAGTGCTCGCGGACGGTGGCCGCGACCGCGACCGCCCCGAGGGCGGTGAGGCAGGCGGCGACGGCGAAGACCCCTTGGGGGCCCTCGTACCGCAGCAGTACGGCGCCGCCGGCGTAGCCGAGGAGCGCCGCGGTGCCGGCGGTGACGTTCATCAGCGAACGGGCCGGCGCGTATCCGGAAGCCGGCACGACCTCGGCGAGCAGCCCGAGCCGCGCGCCCGTGCCCAGGGACTGGAAGAAGCCGAGGAGCAGCAGGAGGGCGAAACGGGCCGCGAGCGGCAGCCCGGGGGCCGCCTGGGCGCAGAGGCCCGCGAGTGAGGCGAGTTGGAGCAGGAGGAGGGTGCGGCGCGGCCGCTTCCCGTCGGCGACCGACATCAGCGTCAGCGCGCCGAGGACCGTCGCGAAGGTGGCCCCGTACATGCTGACGGCGGTGAGGAACGGCGAACCGGTCTGCCGGTCGACCAGTGTGCCGAGCGCGATGCCGGACAGGGCGCCCGCGGCGGCGGTGAGGGTGAAGCTGACGTAGAGACCGCCGAACTCCGTGCTGCGGAGCAGCTTCCGGTAGCCGAGGGAGGGGGCGGGGGCGGGATCATGGCTGGTGGTCAGGTG
Source organism: Streptomyces amritsarensis (assembly GCF_001953875.1). Classification (GTDB taxonomy): domain Bacteria; phylum Actinomycetota; class Actinomycetes; order Streptomycetales; family Streptomycetaceae; genus Streptomyces; species Streptomyces amritsarensis. The sequence goes on along the minus strand of NZ_MQUR01000033.1, from coordinate 1,496 downwards.
CGCAGGCATGAAAAAAGCCTCCGAACGCATGCACGCAGGACGCACGCCGAAGGCCAACGACGGTGATTCTAGCAGCAGTCACGGCCCGCTCGCGGGGCGTTCGGCGTTTCCCGAAGCGGTCCGCACGGCATGACCGCGGCGTAGGTGTGTGATCAGGAACTCACGGTCTTGGCCGCGGGGCCGCCGCACTGTAGCGTCAACGCGACATAAAGACATAGCGACGACGGCGAGACGGAAGCCCGGTGTGAATCCGGCATGGTCGCGCCACTGTGTGCTGCGGTGCCCTCCCGGAGGGCTTCGCGGCGAGTCAGACCCGAGGACCGTCGTCCTGCACCACCGTATGGGACGCGTTGTTCCCCAAGGAGGTTCCATCATGGCCGAGGCTGTCGCTTCCGCTGCCATATCCACCCCCGCCGTCTCGCCGTCGGCTCCGCTGCCCGTGCGCGCGGTACTGCCCTGGGCAGCCTTCGTCGGTCTCCTGATGCTCGTGGCCCTCTACTTCGTCGGCGCCGAGCAGGGCGCGACCGCCGTGTTCGCCGGCGAGGGCGTGCACGAGTGGGTGCACGACGGTCGCCACCTGCTCGGCTTCCCCTGCCACTGAGAGGCCTCGCACATGTACGCCTCCACTGTCAGAGGTCTGCTGGTCCGCGGCATGCTCGCGGGCCTGATCGCCGGCCTGTTCGCCTTCGCCGTCGCCTACGTGGTGGGTGAGCCGCCGGTACGGGGCTCCATCGCCGTGGAGGAGGCGGCCGCCGCCCAGGACGCCGCGGGCGCCCCGAGCGGCCACGCCGGGCACGGTGGTGACGCCACGTCGGGCGGGGCCGCCGAGGAGGAGGAAGAGCTCGTCAGCCGGCCGGTCCAGTCGACCGTCGGCCTGGCCACCGGCGTCCTGGTCTACGGGGTCGCGCTGGGCGGTATCGCCTCGCTCGCGTTCTCGTTCGCCCTCGGCCGCGTCGGCAGGTTCAGCCCGCGGGCCACGGCCGCGCTCACCGGGGCGGGTGCGTTCGCCCTGGTGTACCTGGTGCCGTTCCTCAAGTACCCGGCGACCCCGCCGGCGGTCGGCAACCCGGACACGATCGGGCAGCGCACCACGCTGTTCTTCCTGATGATCCTGCTGAGCGTGCTGCTCGGCGTCGGCGCGATCATCCTCGGGCGACGGTTGGCACCGCGCCTGGGCAACTGGAACGCGACGCTCGCCGCGGCGGGCGGCTTCGTCGTCGCCACCGCCCTGGCGTTCGTGTTCCTGCCGGACAACAGCGACGCGGTCCAGCCCGGTTTCCCCGCGGCCCTGCTGTGGGAGTTCCGGATGGCCTCGCTGGCCGTCCAGCTCGTCCTGTGGACGGTGTTCGCCGTCGTCTTCGGCGTCCTGGCGCACAAGCTCCTGGACACCCGCACCGACGGCACGGAAGTGACGGCTCAGCAGCAGGCGCCCGCCCTCGGCTGATCCCACCATCCCGTCCCGTGCACGGGCTCCGCGACCCCCTGGGCGCGGAGCC
>NZ_MQUR01000114.1 GCF_001953875.1 Streptomyces amritsarensis | reverse complement strand
CCCGCAGGTAGACCCCCCGGACGCGGCCCGCCGCCCCGGCGGCGGGCCGTTTCGATGCAGAAACACTGCGAGTTGCACCGCTTCGCCCGAGCGGGTGACCGTTAGGGCCTCGGGGATCCGTACACCGTGATCGTCCACGAGTCGCGGCCCGGGCATCGGCCCGGTCGGGGCCCGGGCCGATGCCCGGCCGAAAGGAGACTCATGTCCTCGCCACGCATACCGCCGGGGGAGACTCCCCCGGCAGAGGGGTCCATCTCCTCAGCCCATCAGGAGCGCAGCGACGGCGGGATCTGGGAACACCCGGGGGTGTTCCTGGTCGCCATCGTCGTCGGAGCCGTCCTGGTCGCCTTCTTCTTCGTCGCCCGTGCCGCGGGCTGGTGAGCCCGCCGCACGTCGAGGAGTACGTCATGAACATCTCTCACACGCGCCGCCGCGCCGCCGCGGCCCTGGCACTTGCGCTGTCCTTCGCGGCCGTGGCCCCGCAGGCGTGGGCCGCGGACGCCGGTGAACCCTTCGGACCCGGCTGCGCCGCCCTGCCGAAGCAGGGGCCGGGCAGCCCGTCGGTGATGGCCGGGCAGCCGGTGGCCACGGCGGCGGCGGGCAACCCCGCCCTGTCCACCCTGGCCTCGGCCGTGAAGCAGGCCGGCCTCGTGGACACCCTCAACAACGCCGAGGGCATCACCGTCTTCGCGCCGACCGACGAGGCCTTCGCGAAGATCCCCAAAGCGGATCTGGACAAGGTGCTGGCCGACAAGGCCGCCCTGACGAAGATCCTCACCTATCACGTGGTGGGTTCGACGGTCGACAAGCCCGATCTGGCCGACGGATCGTTCACGTCGCTGGAGGGCGGCACGCTGACCACCAGCGGATCCGGCGACTCGTACAAGGTCAACGGCACGGCCGCGATCGTCTGCGGTGATGTCGCCACCTCCAACGCCACCGTCCACGTCGTCGACACCGTGCTGATGCCGAAGTAGACGACACCTCCCTACGACGCCCTTCACGTGGTGAACGGGCCCGCCACGGCCGCGCAGTGGCGGGCCAGGGCGTCCAGTGCCTCGCGCAGACCAGTCGGGCGGATCATGCCGGGACCGGGGGCCCGGTTGCCCCAGCCCGGGCCGGCGAGCACGAGCAGCGGACGCGTGCGGGCGCCCCGGACACCGAAGGCCGTCGCGGCGACCTGGCGGGCCAGGGTGCGGTCGGCGGTGTGCCGGGACTGGGACCACAGGACCACCGCGCACGGCCCGGTCCTGCGCACCGACGCGGCGAGAGCCTCGGCCGGTACGGCGGCGCCCAGCATGCGCATCGGCAGGGTGCGCTCGGCGAGGCCGGCGGCGAGCGCTTCCAGCGGCAGGGAGTGCTGTTCGCCGGGGACGCATGCCATCAGCACGGGCGGCGCGTCCCGGGGGCCCGGCGGGGCGTTGCCGACGGACTGCCGCAGGAGGGTGGAGACGTGCCAGGACAGGAGGTGCTCCACCTCGATGTAGCGGTCGCCGGAGGACTCCCATTTGCGGCCCACCGCGTGCAGGGTCGGCGCGATGACCTCTTCCCAGGCCGCCACGAGGCCGTGTCCGTGCACCAGCCCGGCCAGCAGCCGGTCCATGGCCGGGCCGTCCAGCCGTACCGCTGCGCGGGCCAGGCCCCGGAACTCCTGCCGGATGTCGCCCAGGGGCAGCCCGCCGCCCGGTGCGGGGCCGCGGGGCCGGGCACCGTCGGCGGGGCTCATCGGCCCGGTGGCCGCCGTGCGGGAGCGGGTCGCCCGGGACAGCGCCACACCGGCGGCCTCGGACGGGGGCACCCCCGATGTGGTGAGCCGGCACATGTCCTCCAGGACGGCGACGTCCTCGACGGTCCAGCGGCGGTGCCGGCCGCCGTCCCGTACCGCCGGGCCCATGCCGTAGCGCCGGTCCCACGACCTGAGGGTGGTGGGTGAGATGCCGAGCCGCCTGGCCACGGCTCCGGTGGTCAGGCGGGGGCTGCGGGGAGAGTTCTCGGCCATGGCACCGCCTCGGGATCCGTCACCAGCCCCGGCTTCCGGGCACGCCCTTGAAGGGGCCTGTGATCTCGTCCGTGATCCACCCGCCGTAGAAGCCTCCCGGTTGGGCACGCACCAGCTCCCCGTCGACCGTGCACGCTTCGACCCGGTCGGCGTGGAAGGCGAGATGACCGGTGATCGGCGCGTAGGCGGGCCGCGGGTCCTCGTAGCTCCACGCGATGTCGGGCATGCCCGGAGCACCGAGCTCCGGGCCGAGCCGCCAGTAGGTGGCCGTACCCTTCCACTCGCACACGCTCCGGTGCTCAGAGGCGCGGAGGAGTTCGACGCGCACATCGGCCCGCGGTATGTAGAACACCGGCGGATGGCTGGTCTCCAGGACGCGCAGGCAGCGCCTGGAGTCGGCGAGCGGCACGCCGGCGTGCCGCACCACCACGTGCCGCCCGTCGGGCTCGATCCGGGGCGGGCGCGGATAGTCCCACACCGATTCCGTCCCCGCCCTGTCCACGCCGTTCACTCCCATGAGGGCCTCCCGTCAGTGCCGCGCCCCGCCGGACGGCGGGCCCCTGTGCCGCGCCCGACCCGGACCAGGAAGACCTCGTCGTGGAAGCACCACGCCCAGTCCTCGTCCGGTGCGAGCGACACGGCCACAGGGTGCCCGCTCTCCCTGTGGTGGGCATAGGAGTGGCGGCCCACGGAGCTGTCGCAGCATCCGACGTATCCGCACGTCACGCACTGCCGCAGCCTCACCTGGGGCAGCCCGCGCGGCAGGCACCCCGCGCATGCGGCGGACGCCGGCGCCCGGTCCGTGCTCTCGTCGTCCAAGAGGTCGAGGTGCGCGCACGTCCGTCCGTCGGGGCGCCCCGCGTCGGGCGCGACCTGCCACCGCCCGGTTCCTCCCATCGGGCCTCCGCTCCGCGATCCGGAAGGCGTCCGCCGCTGCGGACACCCCTGCGACCTTCTTCGGCCGGAGCCGCACGGTCGGATGCAGCGCGGACCCCGCCCGCGGGGTGCGTCCGAAACACCGCGCGTCCGGGAAAGGGCAGCGGGAAGGCATGCACCACGTGAGGAAGGTCGGCGACATGACCGGCGCGCACTGGCTCTTCGGGGATCAGCTGGGTCCCGCGTTCACCGCCCCGGGCAGCGGCGGGGTCCCCCGCGACGCCCGACTGGTGATGATCGAATCGCAGGCCGTGTTCCGGCGACGGCGCTACCACCGCGCCAAGGCGCACCTGGTGCTCTCGGCGATGCGCCATCGCGCCGCCGAGCTGGGGGACCGCGTGGTCTACGTCAAGGCCGACACCTACCGCGAGGGCCTGCGCAGAGCCGTCGGCGGCGCGCCCGTCACGGTGTACCACCCGACCTCTCGGGCGGCCGCGGCACTGGTGGCCTCCCTCCCCCAGGTGACCGTCCTGCCCGCACGGGGATTCCTGGTGGGCCGCGAGGAATTCGCGGCGTGGGCGGCCGGCCACGGCGGCGGCGGCCTTCGGCTGGAGAACTTCTACCGCCATGTGCGCAGGGAGCACGATCTGCTGATGGAGGGGGGCGAGCCGGCCGGCGGGCGGTGGAACCTCGACCACGACAACCGGGAGCCGCCGCCGCGGGCAGCGCGCACCCTCGGCTCGCCCGCCCCCTACCGGCCCCGCGAGGACGACATCGACGCCGGTGTCCGGGAGGACCTCGACCGCTGGGAGCGGGACGGCGCCGTCTCGTTCGTCGGCCGGGACGGGCCGCGGCTCTTCCCGGCCGACCGGCGTGAGGCGCTGGCCGCGCTGCGGAGGTTCGTCGACCACCGGCTCGCCGGGTTCGGCGCCCACGAGGACGCCATGCTGGCCGCCGACCCGGTGCTGAGCCACAGCCTGCTGTCCTCATCGCTCAATCTGGGCCTGCTGGATCCGGCGGAGTGCGTGGAGCGCGCGGAGGCCGCGTGGCGGGCGGGCGCCGCGCCCCTGAACTCGGTCGAGGGCTTCGTCCGGCAGATCGCCGGATGGCGGGAGTACGTCTGGCACCTGTACTGGCACTTCGGCGATGAGTACCGGGCGTCCAACGTCCTGGGGCACACCGCTGCGCTGCCGGCGTGGTGGCTCTCGCTGGACGCGGACGCGGTGTCGGCCCGGTGCCTGTCGACGGTGCTGCGCCAGGTCAGGGACACCGGGTGGACCCATCACATTCCGCGGCTGATGGTGCTGGGCGGTTACGCGCTCCAGCGGGGCTGGGACCCGGCCGCGCTCACCGACTGGTTCCACCGCTCGTTCGTCGACGGCTACGACTGGGTCATGCTGCCGAACGTCGTCGGCATGTCGCAGTACGCGGACGGGGGCCGGATGACGACGAAGCCCTACACGTCCGGCGGTGCCTACATCGACCGGATGAGCGATCTGTGCGGGCCGTGCCGCTATCGGCCGGGCTCCCGCAGCGGCGCGGACGCCTGCCCCTACACCGCCGGCTACTGGGCCTTCCTCCACCGCCACCGGGCCCTGTTGGAGCGGGGCGCCCGCACCGCCGGCCCGGTGCGGGGCCTCGACCGGCTGGGGGACCTGCCGGAGCTGCTCCGGCAGGAGCGTGACCGGGGTGACAGCGCTCCGTGAGGCGAACGCCCGGCGGAGGCAACGGAGTTCCGGGACTGTTCACCCCCTCGTGACCTGGGACTTCCCGGAACGGCCCGGAGCGGCGGGTCGAATGACGAGAGCAAGAGGTCTGGACCATTCGAGTCGCGCCAATCCCGTGGCGCATTAGCTCCGTCACCCCGGATCCGGGCAAGTGGTCTATACCTTTGACACTAGGCTGGGCCACCGCAAACGGGTACATGCACAGCCGTGGGGGGCTTTGTGACTGTTCATCATCTTCCGCAACCACCGTCCGACGAGGAGCTCTACTGGTACTTCGGGCCGCAACGCCGCTGGGTCCTGATCGCCACCTCGCTCGCCTTCGCGTTCACGGCGGCGACCATGTTCACCTTCGCCCTGCGGACGCCCGCCCTGTGGGCCTTCCTCGCCGTCCTCGGGCTCAACGTCGCGGCCCTGGCGCTCTCCTGCATCAACAGCCTGCGCCAGCGCCGGCTCACCCGGCGGTCGCACGAGGTGCTCGTCCGCGCCTGGCAGCCGGCCGCCCTGCCCGGTGTCGACCTCTACCTGCCCACCTGCGGGGAACCACTGCCCGTCCTCGCCAACGCCTACCGCGCGGTGGCCGCCCTCGACTGGCCCGCCGACGCGCTGACCGTCTGGATCCTGGACGACGCCGACCGGCCCGAAGTCGCCGCGCTGGCCGCCCGCCACGGCTACGAGTACCTCGTGCGCCCCGACCGGGGGCACCTGAAGAAGGCCGGGAACCTCAATCACGCGCTCACCCTGAGCAGCGCCGAGTTCATCGCCATCCTCGACGCGGACTTCGCACCCAGGCCGGACTTCCTGCGCCATCTCGTCCCCTACCTGTCCGACCCCGCCGTCGGCATCGTCCAGAGCCCGCAGTGCTTCGACACCGACGGGACCATGAGCTGGATCCAGCGCGCCGCCGGCTCCGCCCAGGAGTGGTTCTTCCGCTGGATCCAGCCGTCCCGGGACGCCAGCGACGCCGCCATCTGCTGCGGCAGCAACGCCGTCTACCGCCGCTCGGCGATCGACCGGGCCGGCGGCTTCGCCCGGCTCGACCACAGCGAGGACCTGTACACCGGACTCGCCCTGCACGCACAGGGGTTCCGCACCCTCTACGTGCCGGTGCTGGTCGCCAAGGGCACCTCGCCCGACCGCGTCACCTCCTTCGTCAACCAGCAGTACCGGTGGGCCATGGGCAACCTCCACCTCCTCGGCACCCCCGTGCTGCAACGGATGCGCGCGCCCTGGCGCATGCGGCTGTGCTTCTACGAGGGGATCATCGGCTACCTGACGACGGCCGTGAACACCTTCGTGGCGCCCCTGCCGCCGCTGGTGATGCTGTTCCGGTACCCGGACCACATCCGCCCCTGGCACGTGCTGCCGCTGCTCGCCCCGCTGTGGCTGTGGCACGTGCTGCTGCCCCGGGTCAGCCGCACCCGCTGGCGGGTGGAGGTCATCCGGGCGAACATCCTGACGAGTGTCGCCGCCGCGGCCGCCTTCCTGCACACGCTGCGGGGCCGCAGCGCCGCCTGGGTGCCCACCGGCACGCTGGGTGCCGCGTCCCGGGGCGGGATGGCCCGCCGGGTGGTGGCGGTGTCGCTGGTGTGGCTCGTGCTCTCGAACGGGGCGGCCGTGGCAGGACTCGCCCTGGCCGTGGCCCGCAACGGCTGGGAGCCCAACTGGGGGCTGCTCCTCTACGTCGTGGTGCAACTGCAGATCAACGTCCCGCTGGTCCGGGACCTGGCGGCCGAACTGACCCCCGCCCGGGGCAGCGGGTCCCCGCTGCGTGCCCGCCTCGGCGCCCGCTTCGGGGCCGGCGGCGGGCTCGACGCCGGGGCGGGCGTCGGGGTCCGCACTCGCCCGGGCTCCCCGGCCGGGATGCTGCCCCGCCGCTGGCCCGAGACCGTCGCCGCCTCGGCGGTGCTCCTGCTCACCGGCCTGCTGGCATCGGGATGGGTCGACCCGATGCTGCCCTGGCTCAGCTGAAAGGCGCCGCTGCCATGTCCTTCCTCCTCTCACCCGGCCGACGCCGATCCCGGGGGCGCGCCGCCGCGACCGCCGACCGGAAAGCGGCCCCGGGCTCCCGCTCCGGCGGCGAATCCGGGCCCAGCCCGCACCGGTCCGTGTTCCGCCCCGACATCGAGGGCCTGCGCGCGGTCGCCGTCGTCGCGGTACTCGCCTTCCACGCCGGGATCCCCTGGGCGACCGGCGGGTTCGTCGGCGTGGACGTCTTCTTCGTCATATCTGGTTACCTGATCACCGGCCTGCTGGTGCGCGAGGCGATCGCCACCGGCCGGATCCGCCTCGGGGACTTCTTCTCCCGGCGCGCCCGGCGACTGCTGCCGTCGGCCGCCGTGGTGCTGGCCGCGGTGGCGGTGGCCGGGGCCTGGCTGACCGTGCCGCTGCGCCGCACCGACCTGGAGCACGACGTCGTCGCCGCGGCACTGTCCCTCGCCAACTGGCGCTTCGTGTCGCAGCACACCGACTACCTCGCCGCCGGACACCAGCAGGGTCCCCTGCTGCACTTCTGGTCGCTCGCCGTCGAGGAGCAGTTCTACCTGTTCTGGGCGCCGCTGCTGGCCGTCCTCGTGCTCGGTGCGGCCCGGGCGGTCCGTCGGGGCCGGTCCGTGCGCCGCATGGTGTTCCTGGCCGCCGCGCCGCTGACGCTCGCGTCGTTCGTCCTGTCCCTCCACTGGACGCGGGACTCCGTATCCCTCGCGTACCTCGGCACGCCGTCGCGCGTCTGGCAGTTCGGCGTCGGCGCGCTGCTCGCCCTGCTGCCCCGGCACCTGATGCGGGGGCCGCGGGTGCTGCGGGTGCTGGGCGGATGGGCGGGGGCGGGGGCGATCGGCTGGTGCGTCGTGGCGTACGACACCGCGACCCCGTACCCGGGCTGGGCGGCGCTGGTGCCGACCCTGGCCACCGCCGCCGTGATCCTGGCCGCGGTGCCCGGCCGCGGCGAGCACCGCACGCCGGGCGCCGGCGACGTCGGACGGTTCCTGGCCGGGCGGGCTCCGCGCGCCGTGGGACGGCTCTCCTACAACCTGTACCTGTGGCACTGGCCGGTGCTCGTGCTCGCGGAGGCCCGGACCGGCCCGCTCGGCTGGCCGGCGAAGACGGCACTGACGCTGGCGGCGGCGCTGCCCGCCCTGGCCACGATGCGCTGGGTCGAGCGGCCGCTGCGGCGCAGCCGCACCGTCTCCGAACTCCCCCGCCGCGGACTGTCGGTGGGCGTCTCGGCCGTCGTGCTGCCGGTCGTTATCGCGCTGGTGGTGGGCACCACGACGCTGAACCTGCTCGGCCCGGCCTCCCCGGTCGACCCGAAGGGGCTGCCTCCGGGCGCCGCCTCGGGCCCCACCCTGCTGGCGCGGACGGCGGGGACACCGTTCGCGGACGGCCCGGTCGTGCCCAGCCCCGTCCAGGCGCGGGCCGACTTCCCGCCCGACGCGCCCTGCCAGATCGCCCCGGCCGAAACACGCAGCCCCGAGTGCCTGTTCGGCGCGGTGGACAGCCCGGACCGGATCGTCCTGCTCGGCGACTCGCACGCCGGGCAGTGGTTCTCGCCGATGCTGGCGCTGGCGGCATCGCGGGGCTGGGCGCTCCAGGAGTTCGTCAAGCAGGGCTGCCCGCTGCCGCAGCTGGCGGTGGACAGCCCGCAACTGGGCCGCGCTTACCGGGAATGCGACACCTGGCGGGCGGACACCCTGGAGCGGCTCGGGAAGCAGCCGAAGCCCCGCCTCGTCGTGGTCTCCTCGCTCAACCGGTACACCGCGGACGAGAGGCTCCTGGCCGAGGCCTGGGAGAAGACCCTGGCTCCGCTGCGGGCCCTGGGCGCGCCGATCGTCTACATCGAGGACACCCCCGTACCGGGTTCGGACGTCCCGGCGTGCGTCTCCGGCCGCCCGGATTCCCCCGCCGACTGCGCGTTCGAGCGCGCGGACGCGCTCCGGCCCGATCCGCTGGCACGGCGGATCGCGTCGGGCGCACTGCCCGGCGTACGGAGTGTCGGCGTGAACGAGGTGCTGTGCCCGGGCGTGGGACCTACCTGCCCCGCGGTGCTCGACCGGATCCTGCTCTACCGGGACGACGCGCACCTCACCAATGCGGCGGCCGTCGTCCTGACCGACCGGCTGGAGCGGCTGCTCACGGAGGCGGGGGTACTGCCCGCGCCGGCGCCGCCGGCGGGCGCGGCGCAGCCGGCGGGCGGCGCGGACGGGTGGACTCCGCTGCTGCGGGACGACTTCGACGGGCCGATGGGCAGCCCGCCTTCCGCCGCCCACTGGATCCACGACGTGGGCACCTGCTATCCGGGGTGCCCGGCGCCGCAGTGGGGCACCGGCGAGGTCGAGACCATGACGGACTCGACCGACAACGTCCGGCTCGACGGGAAGGGCGCGCTGGAGATCGTCCCCACCCGCAAGGACGGCGCATGGAGTTCGGGGCGCATCGAGACCCGGCGCTCCGACTTCGCTCCCCCGCCGGGCGGCGCGCTGCGGATCGAGGCGTCGATCGCCCTGCCGGACGTGACCGGGGCGGGGGCGGCCGGGTACTGGCCGGCGTTCTGGACCCTGGGCGCGCCGCTGCGCGACGGGTACACGGGGTGGCCGGGCGTCGGCGAGCTCGACGTGATGGAGTCCGTGAACGGGCGGGACACCGTCTTCGGCTCCATGCACTGCGGTGTCCCGGAGGGCGGCCCCTGCCGGGAGCCGGTGGGCCTGACCTCGGGTCCTCAGCCGTGCCAGGGCTGCCGTGGGGCGTTCCACTCGTATGCCGTGGAGGTGGACCTCGCCCCGGGGGCGCAGGAGGTGCGCTGGTACCTGGACGGCCGCGTGTACCACCGGGTGGCGGCCGACGCCATGGACCCCGCGACGTGGAAACGGGCCGTGGACCACGGGCTGTTCCTGATCCTCAACGTGGCGGTCGGCGGCAAGCTGCCGCAGGCCGACGGTACGGACGTGGGGCCGGACACCGAGCCGGGCCATCCGATGCGGGTGGACCACGTGACCGTCTCCGCGCGGTCACAGCACTAGCGACGTCGGCGCTCCACTCACGGCATGCGGGTGGAGCGCCGCTCTGCGATCGGCGGCGGCACTCCTCAGAGGGCCGGGTAGTCCGTGTAGCCGCGGGCGTCGCCCCCGAAGAAGGTGGACACGTCCGGGGTGTTGTACGGGCCTTCGGTGCGCAGGCGCGCCGGCAGGTCGGGGTTGGCCAGGAAGAGGGCGCCGAAGGCGACGAGGTCGGCGGTGCCGTCCTCGATCAGCGCGAGGGCCCGGTGGTCGGTGGGGCCCTCGGTGGCCGGGTTCAGCACGAGCAGCCCGGAGAACTGCTTGCGCAGGGCGAGCGTGGTTTCCCGCACCTCGGGGCCGTGCTCCATGACGTGCAGGTAGGCCAGCCCCAGCCCGTCGATCTCCTTGACCAGCGCCTCGTAGACGGGCCGCGGGTCGGGCTCGGCGATGTCGTTGTACGGGTTTCCGGGCGAGACGCGCAGGGCCGTGCGCTCGGCGCCGATCGCGGCGGCGACCGCCTCGACCACCTCGACCGCGAAGCGGATGCGGTTCTCGACCGGCCCGCCCCACTCGTCGGTGCGCAGGTTCGAGCCGGGGGCCAGGAACTGGTGGATGAGGTAGCCGTTGGCCCCGTGCAGTTCCACGCCGTCGAAGCCCGCCGCGATGGCGTTGCGGGCGGCCTCGGCGTAGTCGGCGATGGTCGACCGCACCTCGTCGGCCGTCAGCTCGTGCGGCGTGACGAAGTCCTTCATGCCCTCGCCCGTGAACACCTGGCCGGCGGGGGCGACCGCCGACGGGGCCACCGGGACGAGTCCGTCGGGCAGCAGCGAGGGGTGGCCGATGCGGCCGGAGTGCATCAGCTGGGCGAAGATCCGCCCGCCGGCCGCGTGGACGGAGTCGGTCACCCCGCGCCAGGCGGCGACCTGCTCGGCGTCGTGCAGGCCGGGGGTGAAGGGGTAGCCCTGCCCGACGGCGGAGGGCTGGACTCCCTCGGTGACGATCAGGCCGGCCGACGCGCGCTGGGTGTAGTACTCGGCGACGACCGGGGTGGGGATGCCGCCCTCGCCTGCGCGGCTGCGTGTCATCGGAGCCAGGACGATCCGGTTCGACAGGGTGCTGTCGGCCATGCGGACGGGGTCGAAAGCGCTGGTCATCTTCGCCTCACAGAGATAGTTGGTCGGCCAATGAATGGCTTCGGAATGCAGCGTACCTCATTAGTTGGCCGGCCAAGGTAAAATCGGGGCGGCGGGTAAAATCGGCGGAGCGGACGGCGGTCCGGGGCGGAGCCCCGCCCGCCGGACCCACCGCACCCGACGCACGAGGAGCTCTCCCATGACCCCGGAAACCGCCAGGGAAACGCGCACGCCCCCGCAGTGCGCGGCGGCGCCCGGCGCCGTGCTGGACGGGCCGGTGAGCCATGCGATCAGCCGGGTGGCCCGGCTCCACCGCATCGTCGCGGGCCGTCTCCTGCGAGAGTTGGGGCTGCATCCGGGGCAGGAGTTCCTGATGATGCACCTGTGGGACCACGGGGCGGTGCGCCAGTCCGAGCTGATCAAGGCGGTCGGGCTCGACCCCTCCACGGTGACCAAGATGCTCCAGCGCCTCGAACAGTCCGGCCACGTGCGGCGGCGTCCCGACCCCGCGGATCGGCGGGCCTCGCTGGTCGAGGCCACGGAGGCGAGCTGCGGGCTCCTCACCGAGGTGAGCCGGGCGTGGGGCGACCTGGAGCGCCAGACCCTGGAAGGCCTCGACGGCGCGGAGCGCGCCGAGCTGGGCCGCCTGCTGGGCAAGGTGGAGGGCTCCCTGTGCGCGGCGGCCGCCAGGGGCGGCGACGCCGGGTGCGAGACGCCGCGCCCGGCCCCGACCGACTGCTGAGCGACCCGCCCGCCCCGTACGACTCCAACCGACCGGCGCCCGCCCGGGCAATGCCGCCCGGCCAGGCGCCGACCCGCAACCCACGGCCGGACCCCTCTCCCGACACCCCGCCCGGGGTACGCCCGATTTGGCGCGCCCGGTCCGGAGCAAGGGGCCGGGAGCGCCCGGCCGGCTCCGAGCCCGCGACACACGACGGCCGGACCTCCCGCTCCGGACACCCGACCGGCGGTACGCCCGATTTGGCGCGCCCGGTCCGGAGCAAGGGGCCGGGGGCCCCGGCCCGCGACACACGACGGCCGGACTTCCCGCTCCCCGACACCCGACCGGGGGTACACCCGATCGGCGCGCGCGGTCCGGGGCAAGGGGCCGGGGTGACGGCACGGCCGGAGCCCGCCTTCGCCGCGGTACGCCCGAAGGCCTCGCCCGACCGAGGGGACGCCCGATCGGCGCGCCCGGTCCGGGGCAGGGGGCCGGGGTGACGGCACGGCCGGAGTCCGCTTTCGCCGCGGTACGCCCGAAGGCTTCGCCCGGCCGGGCGAAGCCGGGGTGCACACGGCCGGCTCCGGTCCAGAACGCACCCGGCCGGAGCACGCCCCTGAAACCCGCCCGGCTCCCGCCCTCCCCCGCCCGGGGACGCCCCGACCGGCCCCCCGGCCCCGGCCGTGGGCGGGGCCGGGGGGTACGCAGCCCCGGCTCCGGCCGGGGCCACGCACGGCCCCCCGCTCCCGCCTGCGACGCACGGCCGGAGCCGGCTCCCGACAGACCCCGCCCCGTATGCACGGCCCGCTCCCGGTCGCGACGCCACGGCCGGAGCCCGCTCCCGACACCGCGCCCGGGGGGTCCGCACGGCCCGCTCCCGCTCGCGACGCCCCCGGCCGAAGCCGCTCCCGACACCCCGCCCGGGGGGGTACGCACGGCCGGCTCCGGGGCGTGCCCGCCGGGGGGCGCGCGGCATGCCCGTGCGGGCTGCCCGCCGTAGCGTTGTCCCGTGCGCCACACCACCGCGGCAGCGGCCGTGACGGCGGCCCTGTGCGCGGCCGCACTGGCCTGTTCCACGCAGGCCGCACCTCCGCGCCTGCCGGCCGGGCCGCCCGACCCGCCGGCCCGGTTCGCCGCGCGCGTCACACCCGTGCCGCAGGAGAAGCTGGGCGCCTCCCACCGGGCGGGCTGCCCGGTCCCGCCGGAGCGGCTCCGGCTGGTCCGGATGAACCACTGGGGTTTCGACGGCCGCGCCCACGTGGGCGAGATGGTCGTCCACGAGAACGCCGTCGACCCCGTCCTCCACGTCTTCCAGCGCGCCTTCGAGGCCCGGTTCCCGATCCGCCGGATGCGCGTGATGGCCGAGTACCGCGACGACGCTCAGGCCATGGCCGACGACAACACCTCGGCCTTCAACTGCCGCCCGGTCACCGGCGACCCCCGGCGCCTGTCGCGACACGCCTGGGGCGACGCCGTCGACATCAACCCCGTGGAGAATCCGTACGTCGACGTCAACGGAATCGTCCACCCGCCGGCCGCCCGCACCCACCTGCGGCGGTCCCCGTCCCGACCGGGACAGATCCACCCGGACGACGCCGTCGCCGCGGCCTTCCGCCGGGTGGGCTGGCAGTGGGGCGGCCGCTGGGCCAACCCGGACTACCAGCACTTCTCCGCCAATGGCGAGTAGGCCCGCGGCCCCGCCGCGCGGGTGACACCGGCGTGTGCGCGACGACTCCTCCGCCGACGCCCCCTACAGTCGCGAATCGAGATGATTCGTCCTGTTTGGGGGATATGCGTTGCGTCGACTCGCCGTTGCTCTCACCTGCGTGACCGCCCTCGCCTGCGGCTCCCTCGTGGGCCCGCACGCCGTATCCGCCCAGCCCGCGGCCGCGGCGGGCGGCGGTCGGGGCACGAACATCCTGATCGTGGGCATCGACAGCCGCGCGGGGCTCTCCAGGGCCGAGAAGAACCGGCTCCACGTGGGCGGGAAGGGCTGCAACTGCACCGACGTCATGATGCTCGTGCACCTCTCCGAGGATCGGCGCCGCGCGAGCGTCGTCTCCATCCCGCGCGACTCCTACGTCGAGTACGCCGGTACCGCCGTCCCCCCGCGCAGCGGCAAGATCAACGGCGCGTTCGCGCTCGGCGGCGGCCCGCTCACGGTGGCCACCGTCGAGAAGGCCACCGGACTCCCTGTCGACCACTACCTGGAGACGGATTTCGCGGGCTTCGAGCGGACCGTCGACAATCTCGGCGGTGGGACCGTCTGCACGGACAGGCCGCTCCGGGACGAGAACTCCGGCCTGGACATCGGGGCCGGCCGCCACCACACCGACGGCAACACGACACTGCGCTACGCGCGGGCCCGGCACGTCAACCTCCGGCCCGGAGATCTGGGCCGGGTCCGCCGCCAGCAGCGCGTGGTCAACGACCTGCTGGCCCGCCTCACCGTCGAGGGGGCGCTGGCCAGCCCCGTGCGCGCGGCACGGACCGTGCACACCCTGCTGAAGACCGTGCGCACCGATGCCCGCACGGGGCCCGGCGACCTGATCGGCATCGGCTGGGCGCTCGGCCGCCTGCGGGCGGACCGGACCGAGTTCGCCACGGTGCCGATCCGGCTCTTCGACCACCGGGTGCCGGGCGTGGGGTCCACCCTCGTGTGGGACGAGGCCCGGTCCACCGCGTTGTGGGAGGCGCTGGGCGCGGACCGCCCGATCACCGGCGACACCCGGATCCAGCCCGTCGCGCAGACCCCGGTGCCGACCAACCCCGCCGCCGTCGCGGTCCGGGTCGACGACGCCGCCGTGGCCGCGGCCTTGCGCCGCAACGGATTCGTCGTCACGGACACCTCCCCGTCCGCACCGCCCGTCCGACCCGCGGGACCGCCGGTCATCCGGTACGCGCCGGGCCAGGAGGAGCACGCGGCGACCCTCGCGGCGGCGCTGCCCGGCTCCCGGCTGGAAGCCGTACCCGGGCACGACGCGCTCTTCGACGTCGCGGTCGGTACGGAACCGGTGCCGGTGAAGACCGTCACCTACGACCGCAACATCGCCGACGGCGCCCCGGTGACCGGCGACCGCCTGCGCTGCGCCGAACCACCGGGGTCGGCGCAGGCGGCCCGTTCGTGACGCGGGTCGCGAAGAGGGGTGCGGGACGCCGCGTCCTGCGTCAGCGTTCCCGGGAAGCCGGCTCCGGCAGGGCCGCGGCCGGGTCCGGCACCGGGTCGGCGGACCGGTCGCCGGCGCCTCGGCGCTCGGCGAACCACGCCGCGAGGGGCTCGGTGTAGCGGGCGGTGAGCGGCCCGATGACGACGAGGATGAGGACGTAGGCGGTGGCGAGCGGGCCGAGTGCCGGTTCGATGCCCGCGGTGACGGCGAGTCCGGCGATGACGATGGAGAACTCCCCGCGGGCCACGAGCGTGCCGCCCGCCCGCCAGCGGCCCTTGACGGCGATACCTGCCCGCTTGGCCGCCCAGTAGCCGGTGGCGATCTTCGTGCCGGCGGTGACGACGGCGAGCGCGAGCGCGGGCAGCAGGACCGGCGGGATGCTCGCCGGGTCGGTGTGCAGGCCGAAGAACACGAAGAACACGGCGGCGAACAGGTCCCGCAGCGGGCTGAGCAGCGTGTGGGCGCCCTCGGCCACCTCGCCGGACAGCGCGATGCCGACGAGGAACGCCCCGACGGCGGCGGAGACCTGGAGCTGCTGGGCGATGCCCGCCACCAGCAGGGTCAGGCCGAGGACCACGAGCAGCAGCTTCTCCGGGTCGTCGCTGGAGACGAAGCGGGAGATGAGCCGGCCGTAGCGGACGGCGACGAAGAGGACGGCGCCCGCGACGCCGAGGGCGATGGCGAGGGTGAGGCTGCCCGCCGCCAGGCTCACCCCGGCGAGCAGGGCGGTGATGATCGGCAGGTAGACGGCCATGGCCAGGTCTTCGAGGACCAGGATGCTGAGGATGACCGGCGTCTCGCGGTTTCCGAGCCGGCCGAGGTCTCCCATGACCTTGGCGATGACGCCGGAGGAGGAGATCCAGGTGACGCCGGCCAGGACCACGGCGGCGACCGGCCCCCACCCCAGCAGCAGGGCCGCCGCGGCGCCGGGCAGGGCGTTGAGGGTGAAGTCGACGATCCCCGCGGGGTACTGGGTCTTGAGGTTGGAGACGAGGTCGCTGGCGGTGTACTCCAGACCCAGCATCAGCAGCAGGAGGATGACACCGATCTCGGCGCCGATGGCGACGAACTCCTCGCTCGCTCCGAGCGGGAGGAGGCCGCCGGTGCCGAAGGCCAGGCCGGCGAGCAGGTACAGGGGTATGGGCGAGAACTTCAGGCGGCCCGCGACCCGGCCCAGCAGGCCCAGGCCGAGGATGATCGCTCCGAACTCGATGAGGAAGACGGCGGAGTGCACGCGATCACTCCCTGCCGAGTATCGCCGCGGCGGCGTCCACGCCCTCGCGGGTGCCGATCAGGATGAGGGTGTCGCCGCCGGCCAGGCGGAAGTCGGGGGCCGGGGAGGGACGGGCCTCGGCCCGCCGCAGCACCGCCACGACCGAGACGCCGGTCTCGGTGCGCATCCGGGTCTCCCCCAGCACCCGGCCGTTCCAGTGCGAGTGCGCGGAGAGTTCGACGCGTTCGGCGACCAGGCCCAGGTCGGTGGTGTGCAGGAGGTTCGGGCTGTGGTGCGCGGGCATCAGCGCGTCGATCAGCGAGGCCGTCTCCGGTCCCGTCAGGTGCAGCGACTCGGCGCAGGCGTCCGGATCGTCGGCCCGGTAGAGGCTGACGGTGCGGGTGCCGTCCCGGTGGGCGATGACCGACAGGTTGCGGTGTTCGCGGGTGGTGAGGTCGTACTGAACGCCGATGCCGGGCAGCGGCGTCGTACGCATCCGTGGAGCAGGCACAGCCCATCCCCCTCGTGTTGTGAGCGTTGTGACAGTGGTGCGGCGCACCGGATCCAGGCAGGCGGAACCGGCGCGGCGGGCTTCATGCTGCCATGTCCGCCATGACCGGAACACGGGTGCCGGCACCGATGGACAGGGGTCCGCCGCAGGTCGGAGCATGCCGGGACGACCCAGTAGAACGGCGCCGCGGCAACCTGCCCCGACCGGCCCGGGCTCACACGACGGGGGCCCTCCCCCGGGCGTGCCCTCCGGGTGGCGGGCCGGATCCGGCTCCGGAGCGTTCACGGTCGCGGCGGATGCCGGGTGTTGGCCGGGCCGCCGGCGTGGTGACGTGACGTTGCGAGCGACTTTCGGCCAAGCAACTCGCTTGATTTCAGCCGCTGTTCACCTCTCACAGTGCAACAGCCCGTGGCGTGGCAGCCGTACAAAGAGCACCACAACAGCATGAACGCCTCTGCGTTCTCATACAAAAGTACCTGCCGACTGGTTTTCTTTCAGGTCACCCGATTACATTGACGGCACATCGCAGCGGACACCCCATCGACAGCTACCCGGGAGGACCACCACGTGGCGAGGGCCAGACAGGAGCGGGCCGAGATCACCCGTCAGGCCATCCTCGACGGCGCGGCCGTCGCGTTCGACGACAGCGGGTTCGAGGGCACCAGCCTCAGCGACGTCGTCAAGCACGCCGGAGTCACCAAGGGAGCCCTCTACTTCCACTTCCCGTCCAAGCAGGCACTCGCCCGCACGCTGATGGACGAACAGTTCCAGGTCTCGGAGCACCTTCCGGCGGTCGAGAACCCGGGGCTGCAGACCGTCATCGACCTGACCCACCAGATGGCCCACGGGCTGCGCACCAACGTCCGCGTCCGCGCCGGCATCCGCCTGGTCATCGAGTTCGGCTCCTTCACCAGCCCCGACCCCACCCCCTACGACGCCTGGATCGACACCTGCCGCAGCTGTCTGACACCGGCCCAGCAGGACGGTGACATCCACGCCGCCCTGGACGTGGACGCCCTTTCGGCGCTCCTCGTCGGGGCGTTCACGGGCATCCAGGTCACCTCGCACGTCCGCACGCGCCGCCAGGACCTCCACACCCGTGTCACGGACCTGTGGAACTTCCTGCTCCCCACCATCGTCCCCGCGAGCCGGATCGACCGCTTCCATCCCACGGGCACACCGCAGTCGTGCGGCTCCCCCACCGACTGACCGACAGCACCGCACGCACAGCACGCACCGCACCGCACCGCACCGCACCAGGGCGGCCTCGCACACGCCGTGGCGAACCACGGGGGTGCTCGCCACGGCGTGAGCGAGACCGCCCTGCACGCGCGTACTCCCCCGAGCGTCATCCCGGCGCGCAGCCGGCAGGTACGGCACCGGCGAGGGAGGTGATCACGTCCCGATCACGCCACCACGCCCTCGAACAACGGTTCAGGAACAACCCTGTCAGGCCGCATGGGCGTTTCGGCGTGCGCGACCGGACCGCCATCGGCAACCGTGGACCCGTCATGGCGCCGACCGAACACCCCGACGTCTCCGAGGAGACCCCGTGAACTGGACCATCGAAGTCGTCCCCGTCCCCGTCACCGACATGGACCGGGCGAAGGCGTTCTACGCCGAGAAGATCGGTTTCAATGTCGACCTCGACGACGAGGTCGCCCCCGGAGTACGCGTCATCCAGCTGACGCCGCCCGGCTCGCGGTGCTCCATCGCCCTGCTCGAGGGCATGCCCACACCGCCCGGCACGAAGGTCATGGCCCCGGGCACCCTGCACGGGCTGCAGATGTGCGTCACCGACATCGACGCCGCCCACGCGACCCTGAGCGGGCGGGGGGTGGGCGTCTCCCCCGTCCGGCACATCGGCGAGGCGGGCTGGGAGGACGGCAAGGGCGGCACCTGGAACTCCTTCCTGTCCTTCAGCGATCCCGACGGCAACGGCTGGGTGGTCCAGGAAGCCCCCTCGGACCTCGGCGAACGCTGACCCCGCCCCCTCCCACGCCTGCGCGGCCGAGGCCTGCTCCGAGCGTGAGTCGGCGGCTGCCGCGGCCAGGAGAGCCGGGAGGGCCGGGAGGGCCAGGACGGGCGGGGGAAGGCCGGGAGGAGGCGGGCGGCCGGGTCCAGGCCCCGGCCGCCGGTGCGCGGCTCCGCGGGATGTCGGCCGGGGTGAGGCGGTCGCCGCCCGCCGCCGGGCCTGCCCCAGGTCAGTCGGTGCCGAACTCCATCGCGGCGCGGTCGAGCATCTGCTCGTCGTCGCCCTCGGCCTGCCCGCGGGAGGCGATGACCTCGGCGCCGCCCTCCGGCATCGCGCCGATCAGGCCCGTCGAGGCGGCCTGGGCCGCGCCGATGAGCGTCTCGTGCGTGTTGCCGACGATGCCGAGCGCGGCGTACTGCTCCAGCTTGGCGCGCGAGTCGGCGATGTCGAGGTTGCGCATGGTGAGCTGGCCGATGCGGTCGACCGGGCCGAAGGCCGAGTCCTCGGTGCGCTCCATGGACAGCTTGTCCGGGTGGTAGCTGAACGCCGGGCCCGTGGTGTCCATGATCGAGTAGTCCTCGCCGCGCCGCAGCCGCAGCGTGACCTCGCCGGTGACGGCCGCGCCGACCCAGCGCTGGAGGGACTCGCGGATCATCAGGGCCTGCGGGTCCAGCCAGCGGCCCTCGTACATGAGGCGGCCGAGACGCCGGCCCTCGTTGTGGTACTGCGCGAGGGTGTCCTCGTTGTGGATCGCGTTGACGAGGCGCTCGTACGCGGCGTGCAGCAGCGCCATGCCGGGGGCCTCGTAGATGCCGCGGCTCTTCGCCTCGATGATCCGGTTCTCGATCTGGTCGGACATGCCCAGGCCGTGCCGGCCGCCGATGGCGTTGGCCTCCATCACCAGATCGACGGCGGAGGCGAACTCCTTGCCGTTGATCGTCACCGGGCGGCCCTGGTCGAAGCCGATGGTCACGTCCTCGGGCGCGATCTCCACGGAGGGGTCCCAGAACCGTACGCCCATGATCGGCTCGACCGTCTCGACACCGGTGTCGAGGTGCTCCAGGGTCTTGGCCTCGTGGGTGGCGCCCCAGATGTTGGCGTCCGTGGAGTAGGCCTTCTCGGTGCTGTCGCGGTAGGGGAGGCCGTGGGCGAGCAGCCACTCCGACATCTCCTTGCGGCCGCCGAGCTCGGTGACGAAGTCCGCGTCGAGCCAGGGCTTGTAGATGCGCAGGTGCGGGTTGGCCAGCAGGCCGTAGCGGTAGAACCGCTCGATGTCGTTGCCCTTGAAGGTCGAGCCGTCGCCCCAGATCTGGACGTCGTCCTCGAGCATCGCGCGGACCAGCAGGGTGCCGGTGACGGCGCGGCCGAGCGGCGTCGTGTTGAAGTACGCGCGGCCGCCGGAGCGGATGTGGAAGGCGCCGCAGGTGAGGGCGGCCAGCCCCTCCTCGACCAGCGCGGCGCGGCAGTCGACCAGGCGGGCGATCTCGGCGCCGTACGCCGAGGCGCGGGCGGGCACCGACGCGATGTCGGGCTCGTCGTACTGGCCGATGTCGGCGGTGTAGGTGCACGGGACGGCACCCTTGTCGCGCATCCAGGCGACCGCGACGGAGGTGTCGAGTCCGCCGGAGAAGGCGATGCCGACGCGCTCGCCGGTGGGAAGGGAGGTGAGGACCTTAGACATAGGAAGAGTATGCAGGCTCACGCATGTTCATGCAATCTGGTGGGCGTGTCGGCCTGTCCTTCCAGACGGAGGACGACCAGGACCGTGTCGTCGGTGACACCGACGGGCGGCACGAGCTCCGCCAGGAGGGCGTCCGCGAGCGCGGCGGGGTCGGCGGCCCGGTGCCGGGCCAGGGCGTCGGCGAGCCGGCCCAGACCCGTGTCGATGTCCTCGCGGCGGCGCTCGACGAGCCCGTCGGTGTACAGGACCAGGACGGAGCCGTCCGTGAAATCCGTGCGGGCCTGGGGGCGCGGAGCGTGCTCCGGGCGGGCGCCGAGCGGCGGGTCGGTGGCCCGGTCGAGGAAGGTGACGGCGCCGTCGGGGTCGCAGAGCGCGGGCGGGAGATGACCGGCGCTGCTGTACGTGAGGGTGCGGCTGTTCCAGTCGATGAAGACGGAGACGGCGGTGGTGGACTCGGCGCCGGCGACGGAGCGGGCGTAGAGGCCGAGAACCTCCAGGGCCTGCGCGGGACCGTCGGCGACCAGCGAGGCCGCGGAGAGGGCACTGCGCAGCTGCCCCATGACGCCGGCCGCGCCCAGCCCGTGGCCGACGACGTCCCCGACCGCGACGGCGGTGCAGCTGGGCGCCTCGACGAGGTCGTACCAGTCCCCGCACACGTTCAGGGCCGCGGCGGCGGGACGGTAGCGCACGGCCGCCTGGTGGTGGGCGAGCGGGCTCGGCTCGGGCAGCATCGACTCCTGGAGGTGGAGTGCCACCTCGCGTTCGCGGTCGTGGGCCTGGCGCAGCCTCTCGTTGAGCTCCTGGAGCTCCCGCGCCCGGCTGTAGAGCTCGGACTCCAGCACCTGGGTGGCGTCCTCACCACTGCGGGCTCCCCGGGCCCGGATCAGCTCGGTGACCTCCTCCACCCGGTGCAGCACCAGCGCCACGCTGCCGTCGGGGGCGAGGACGGGCACGTTGACCGGGCTCCAGTACCGCTCCTGCCACACCCCGGGGCGTTCGGGGTCCTCCACGTCGTAGCGCTGCATGGCCATCGCGTCGCGCTCCCCGGTGGCCACCACCCGCTCCAGCGAGGCCCGTACGTTGCGGGTGCCCGTCGCTGCCGGATCGTCGGGGTTGTCGGGGAAGGCCTCGAAGATGTGGCGGCCGATGATCTGCTCACGGGTGCGGCCGGCCACGGCCAGGTACGCGGCGTTGACGTCCAGGTAGACGAGAGCGGGGGTCAGCAGCGCGGCCGCGCCCGGCAGCGCGTGGAACACCGCCCGGTAGTCGATCCCGGATCCGTTCACGATCCACCTGTCCGTGTGCTTCCGTCCCGGTCGTGAGGTTCCTCCCACGATAGGCGCGCTCGCACGGCCCGGCCCCGGCACGAGGGCCCGCCTTGGGCCGTCCGGGCTCGCAGCTCCGGCAGGCGCGCGGGCGGGCCCGGGGCCCGGGCCCG
>NZ_MQUR01000158.1 GCF_001953875.1 Streptomyces amritsarensis | reverse complement strand
CCCGAATCGACCCGCGCACCCTCGACAACCGACATCGCCAGACTCCCTCTCGATCACGCAACGGTGTGTTGCGTCATCGACTCTGGACCGGTCGGAAGGGGTTACCCAGCCCTCTGGTTGTGCTGGCGCCGCGCAAGCTAGCACTCCCAGGGCCACCTTCCGGGGCGGTGTGCGGCGCGCTCCCCCGGCACACTGGAAGGCATGGACACACCGACCGCTCTGGGGGAGTTCCTCCGCACCCGTCGCGCCCAGCTCCAGCCCGAGGACGTCGGGCTCCCGTCCCACGGCACCCGCCGGCGCGTGCCCGGGCTGCGGCGCGAGGAGCTCGCCCTGCTGGCCGGCGTGAGCATCACGTACTACACGCACCTGGAGCAGGGGCAGAGCACGAACGCCTCGGACAGCGTCCTCGATGCGCTGGCCCGTGCGCTGCGCCTGACGCCGGACGAGCACGCGCACCTGCACAACCTTGCCCGTCCGCCGCGCGCCAAGCGGGCCGCGTCGCCCCGCCCCGAGTACGCCCGCGACACCACGCGCCGGCTGATCGGTGCGATGCCGCAGGTCCCCGCCGTGGTGCTGGACGGCCGCAACAACGTGCTCGCCTGGAACCCGCTGGGCCACGCCCTCCTCGCCGGGCATCTGGACTTCGCGAGCCCCGACGATCCCGCCGTACGCCCGAACCTCACGCGGATGCTGTTCCTCGACCCGCACACCCGGGAGCTGTACACGGACTGGAAGAGCGAGGCCCGGGTCGCGCTGGCGGCGCTGCGCCTGGTCGCGGGCCGCAATCCCGGAGACCGTGCGCTGGCCGAGCTGATCGGCTCGCTCATGCTGCAGAGCCCGGATTTCGCCTCGCTGTGGTCGAAGCACCCGGTGCGGGACTGCACGGTCGGTACGAAGACCCTGCACCATCCGGTGGTGGGCCCGCTGACCCTCGACTTCGAGAACCTGCACCTGACCGACGGCACCAACCACCGGATGCTGCTCTACAGCGCCCCCGAGTCCTCCCCCTCCGACGCGGCGCTGCGCATGCTGTCGAGCCTGACCGCCGGGGCGGCGTCGGGTACGGGCCGGGGTACGCCGGAGCCCGCGCCGGCTGATGCCGACGCGGGCGGTGAGCGGTAGGGCAGGTGGGGCGGTGGTCGCAGGTGGGGGGGTCGGGGCGGGTCAGTCGCGGGCGGCCGCGCTGACCGGGGTCCGGTCCCCAGACGGCTCGTGGGCCGGGGCCGGGGCCTGGGTCGCGGTGGACGGCGTACGGGGCCTGGCCCGGCCGAAGCGGCGCATGGCGGGCATCTCGACGAAGCGGAAGAGGAGCCAGCCTCCGAGCAGCGAGGCGGCGAAGAAGCCGGCGATCACCAGCAGGGCGACGGGAACGCTGTAGGTGTGCTCGCCCAGCAGCGAACGCAGGTAGAAGATCGTGACGCCCTGGACGAGGTAGAAGCCGAAGGAGACCTCGCCGAGCCAGACCATGGGCCGGCTGCGCAGGAAGGTGGTGCGGCCCTCGACGTCGGCGTTGGCGGTGGCCCCGATGAGCGCGGCGACCGGGATGATCGTGGCGACGACGAACCCGTACTGGAACGGGGCGACGAGCGCGGCGGCGTAGCCGAGGACGGTCAGGGCCAGGGAGACGCCGAACCCGACGCGGCGCGGCCACAGTCCGGCGAGGACGATGCGGGCGAGCAGGATGCCGAGGACGAACTCGAAGAGGCGGCCGGCGGGCAGCAGGTAGCCGAACCAGAACTGCATGCCGGAGATCGGCGTGATGGTGGACTTCGGGGTGTCGGGGACGAAGTGGGTGGCGATGAGCTGGACGGCCACCATTCCGGCGATCATCGCGGCGCTCCAGCCCCACAGGGCGGTCCGGCCGCGGAGCCTGCGGATCGGGACGATGAGCGCGGGGAAGAGCATGTAGAACAGCAGCTCGCTGCCGAGGGACCAGCTGGGCGGGTTGACGCTGAGGTTGACGGTGGGCTGCGGCCACCAGGTGTGGATGAGCAGGAGGTTCGGGAGCCAGTCGGCGACGCCGGTGACGGCCGAGCCGGCGAAGAGGACCATCGCGGCGGCGAAGACGACGATGTGGTTGGGGAAGATCTTCAGCAGTCGGCGGCGCAGGAACGCGGTGACGGGCTCTCCGGGCTTGGCGGCCCAGGCGAGGACGAAGCCGGAGAGGACGAAGAAGAAGGAGACGCCCAGGTAGCCGGCCTTGCCGAAGGCGGTGGCGAACCAGTCCGCGATGCCGGCGTCGGCGAAGGGGTTGATGGGGGCGTTGGGCGGGATCGGGGAGTCGGTCAGGGACGAGTGGAAGAAGAAGACGGAGAGGGCGGCGAAGAACCGCAGGCCGGTCAGTGAGGGCAGCTTCGCCCGCTTCGCGGCGTCGGAGGACGTCGTGGAGGCCACAGGGAATCGCTCTTTCGGAAGAGGTGCGGAAGAGGTCTCGTGAGGGACGGCCCCCGGGGCCGTGGTCCGCCGTGCGGCGGGGGGCACGGTCCCGGGCGGCGCGCGCAGGGGCGTCGCGGAAGGCGGGACTGCCCGTCGGGGGCGGGAGGAGGGCGCCGGGGCCGGCGCGCCCCCAGGGGAACACCCCTCAGTGCTCGATCAGTGCTCGATCTGGTTGCGGTAGAGCATGAGCTTGGCGTCCTTGGCCACGTAGTAGTTCTGCACGGAGTACGCGATGGTGGCGAAGTCCAGGCGGCCGTCGCCGTTGAAGTCGGCCGTCGCGATACGGGCGACGGACTCGTCGGAGACCCGCCACTTGGCCCAGATGCCGTTGGCGGCGTCGATCGCCTTGTAGTACATGACGCCCTGCCACGGCCACGGGCCGCGGAGCGCCACGAGGAACTCGTCGTCGCCGTCGCCGTCGAAGTCGGCGCAGACGATCTGGTGACCGGGGCCCTCGCCGTTCTCGTTGGGGTCGCCGTACACGTCGAGCAGGACGCGGTTCCAGCCCTCGCCGTCGCCGGCCTTGGTGTAGACGGCCACCGTGTTGCCGTGGAAGGGCTCGATGGCGGCGACGTAGGCCATGGGGTCGTCGCCGAGGCGGCCGGCGTTGAGGTCGCCGCTGCCGCGGAATCCGGTCTGCTCGAACTGCGTGAGCTCGCCGGTGCCGATCAGCTCGCGGATCCACTCCCGGCGGGTCTCGTCGTAGTGGAGCCAGGTGACGCCCTCGTCGGAGGCCAGCAGCAGGGACTCGAGGTCGGAGCCGGGGACCAGGCCCTTCATCTTCTCGGCTCCGTGGATCATCCGGAAGTGGCTGTCGTCGATGACGGTCATCTCCCACTCCTGCGCCGTGTGCACGTCGTCGGGCTGGGTGAACAGCACGACGGGCAGTACGGCGTGGACGTCCTCCTTGGCGACGATCGGGAGGCCGATGATCTGGAGCCGGTCGGTGCGGGTGAAGTGGCCGGCGCGCAGGCGGTGCATGCCGGTGGCGCGGCCGACGTAGTGGCGCTTCCAGCGGGACTCGTCCTTGTCGGGGGTGCCCGGGTTCTCCAGCCAGTCGATCTTGCCGCCTTCGGTGTTGGCGTCGTGGATCGTGCCGATCGGGCCGTACAGGTCGTAGCAGACGATGACGTCGGGGTGGCCGTTGCCGGTGACGTCGGCGTAGTCGGCGCCGACGGGCATCTTGATCCGGTCGGCTATCAGGCGGCGGGTCCAGTCGCCGTCGTTGGCGTACCAGTAGATCTCGCCGAGGCGGAGCCCGTAGCCGAAGAGGTCGGGCTTGCCGTCGCCGTTGATGTCCGGGGCCTCCAGCCAGTAGCCGTCGCGGAGTTGGTCGGCGACGATCTCGGCGGTGAACTTCGGTGCGCGCAGGACGGTTTCGCCGGTGGGGCCGGTGGTGGTCACGACTGGTTCTCCAGGGGGTTCGGGGCGGTCACGGGGAGGGTGCGCAGTGCGCGGGGTACGGGGTGGTACTCGATGGCGAGCCAGATGCAGTCGGTGTCGGCCCGGTACTGGTGCCAGGGGTAGTGGTAGGTGCACTGGGGGCCGGTGGCGCAGAACGGGTCCGGGGTGGTGTAGCCGGGGCTCATCAGGACGTCCTGGTAGAGCGAGGCGTGGTCGCGGTCCCGGAAGCGCTGCATCCGGCCGAGGCCGTGGACCTGGGTGTGGACCTCGATGAAGTCGTGGCTGTTGTGGACGGCGCAGTCGGTGCCGGCGGGTGAGAACCAGAGGTTGGCGCGGACGTTGAACTCGCGCAGGTCCGTGGCGCTCTCACGCTCGCCGAGCACGTGGGCGGGGTCGAACAGGACGGTGTTGATGTCGTCCTGGGGGCTGCGGTGGAGGGCGGTCTCGCGGGGGAACTCACCGGGGCCGAGGAGGTCGGCGAGGTGGGACCAGCCGGGTTCCTCGGTGATGGCGGTGATGTCGGTGCCGTCGGGGGCGGAGCGCAGGAGGAGGAGCGCGTCGGCCTTCTCGATGCGGGTGTCGGCGAGGACGGTGGAGGAGAGCGGGGGGATGGTCTTGCGGGGCTCCTCCGCGATGGTCACGGGCGTCACACCGGGGTTGACGACGATGGTGCGGCCTTCGACGGTGTAGTCCACGGCGTCGCGCACGAGGTCGGCCCTCAGGTACGGGGTGCTGAAGCTCAGGGGGCGTTCGACGGCGGACGGGGTGGCGCTCATGTGTGCTCCTCTCGATCGGGTGCGGGCCGCGGGCGCGGGCCGAGGTGCGGGCCCGGGTGCGGCCGGGGTGGTGGCCGGGGGGCTCAGGTGCGGGCGAAGTCGGCGGTGCGGGCGAGCTCGACGCTGAGCTCGTCGACGGCGTCGTCGGGGACGAAGGGCTCGGGGGCGGGGCCCAGGCCGAAGAAGTGGGCGAGGGCGGCGACGGTGCGCTCGGTGGCCTGTCCGTCGCCGTACGGGTTGGCGGCGTTGGCCATCCGGTCGTAGGCGGCCCGGTCGCGCAGCAGCTCCAGGGTGTGGGCGACGATGCCCTCGGTGGCCGTGCCGACGAGGCAGGCGGTGCCGGCGACGATGGCCTCGGAGCGTTCGGTGACGTCGCCGAGGACGAGCGTGGGCTTGCCGAGGGCGGGCCCCTCCTCCTGGCTGCCGCTGCTGTCCGAGACGATGAGGTCGGCGCGGCCCATGAGCTTGCAGAAGCTGAGGTAGGGCAGCGGGTCGGTGACGGTGATGCCCGGGTGGCTGCCGATGTGCGGCAGGAGCGCCTCGCGGACGACCGGGTTGCGGTGGAGCGGTACGACGACGCGTACGCCGGGCTCGTCGGCGATGCGGGCCAGGGCCCGGCCGATCTGCGGCAGGTGCGGCCAGGCCTCCCGGCGGTGGGCGGAGGCCAGGACGATCCGGCGCGGGTCGCTGTCGAGGTCGGCCAGCGCCGGGTCGCCGTAGCTCTCCGCGCGGCCGCTGGCCCAGCGCAGGGCGTCGATGACGGTGTTGCCGGTGACGGTGACGGTGTCGGCGGCGATGCCCTCGCGCAGCAGGTTCGCGAGGTTGCCGGGGGTGGGGGCCAGGTGGAGGGCGGCGACCTGCGCGACGAGGCGTCTGTTGCCCTCCTCGGGGAAGGGCGAGCCCAGCCGGCCGCTGCGCAGGCCGGCCTCGACGTGGACGACGGGGATCCGCAGGTGGAATCCGGCCAGGGCGCCGGTGAGGGTGGTGGCGGTGTCCCCGTGGACCAGGACCGCGTCGGCGGGCGAGGCTGCGAAGTAGTCCTCCAGGCCGCGCAGCGAGCGGTAGGTGACCTGGGAGAGGGTCTGCTGGGGCGCCATCACTTTCAGGTCGACGTCGGCGGTGAGGCCGAAGGCGTCGAGGGTCTCGTCCAGCATCTGGCGGTGCTGCCCGGTGGAGATCACGACGGGCTCGAAGCGCGGGTCGTCCTGGAGGGCGCGGATGACCGGCGCGAATTTGATGGCTTCCGGCCGGGTGCCGAGGACTACGGCGACGGAACGCATGGCTTCCTCTTTCTTTCGGGCGCGGTGGGAATCGGGCCGTGGCATGGCGGGGGAAGGGGCGCGGGCACGGCGGTGCCGCGGGCGTGTCCGGGTGGATGTCCGGGGGTGTGGCTGCGGGTGTGGGCCAGGGGATCGGATCGCTCTGCGAGGGGCCTTTTTCGGCTGCCCTCTTCCGGCCTGTCATCAGCTTTCCCGGAGCCGCACGGACAGTCAACGAACTCCCCCGGCCACTCGAACAGTTGGCCGGGAACGCCAGAAGCCCCGCACTCCGGGGAAGGGAGTGCGGGGCTGGTGAGCAGGGACGACGGCCGCGGGACCGCGGGCAGGGCCGTGTGGGGGGCGGCGGACCGCCGGCGGCGGCCCGCCGGCCGTCATCCGTCCGGGGATCAGCCTCGGGCAGGCTTGATCGACATGGAGTGGCGGAAGAAGTCGGACGGGTCGTAGCGCTTCTTGACCTGCTGGAGGCGCGGGTAGTTGTCCTTGTAGTAGAGGGTCTGCCAGGGCACGCCGGAGCGGTTGCGGCGCGGATCGGTGATGTCGCGGTCGGGGTAGTTGATGTAGCAGCCGTCCGTGCTGTCGTCGATCAGGGGCACGCCGCCGGTCGCCGCGAAGAAGTCCTCATACAGGTCGCGCAGCCAGCCCAGGTAGAAGGCGTCCTCGCTCTCCTCCTGCCAGAAGGTCTGGAAGCACATCTTGAAGATGGAGGACCGCTGGGCGTTGGCGGTCGCGTCGGGTGCGACGGCGTTGACCTGGCCGCCGAAGGAGAACAGCACCAGCATGGTGTCGGGGTTCTTGAAGTCCGGCCGGCTCATGTACCGGTAGAGCGCGGCAATCTGGTGGTCGGTGAAGTTCTTGCGCATGTACGCGGACTTGTGCGCGCCGCGTGAGGTCGGATCGGTGATGGTCGGGTTGTTGGTGCCGACGAGCCGGGTCGCCTGGAACCAGGGCAGTGTTCTGGGCTCGGCGAACTGCGGCATGGCGGGGAGTTCGCCGGTGGCGCGGGTCAGTGCCCGCGGGGTGACCCCGGTGCCGGCGGTGATGGCCGCCACGTAGTCGTCGAGGAGCTTGCGGGCGTTCGGGACGGTCGCGTCGACCTGGGTGAACATGCCCAGGCTGCCGTGGGCCTTGGAGCTGACGTTGAAGAGGCTGGAGAGGTTGCGGTAGGGGCTGTCGGGTGCGCTGTGGGCGGCGTGCCAGGCGCCGAAGTTCTTCAGGAGCCGGGTGAAGCCGGCTTCCGTCAGCTGTTCCCAGGGGAAGTCGAGGGCGCTGACGAGGACCTTCGACGGTGGCGAGATCAGCTGTTCGGAGGGTTCGGAGCCCTTCGCGCCCGGGGAGCGGAACCAGTAGCGGGTCACCAGGCCGAAGTTGCCGCCTCCGCCGCCCGTGTGCGCCCACCACAGGTCGCGGTGGGGGTCGTTCTTCTCTCGGGTGGCGACGACGGTGCGGACGCCTCCCCTGCCGTCCGTGACGACGACCTCCACGGCGTAGAGGTGGTCGACGACCAGGCCGTGGGCCCGGGAGAGGAGCCCGTAGCCGCCGCCGACGATGTGCCCGCCGGCCCCGACGCTGTAGCAGATGCCACCGGGGATGGTGACGCCCCAGCCCTTGTACAGCGCCTCGTAGACGTTGATCAGGCGGGCGCCGGCCTCGACGACGAAGGCGCGGCGGGCGGGGTCGTAGCCGACGTGGGTCATCTCCGAGAAGTCGATGATGACCTCGGTCCCGGGGTGGGCGGCGAAGTCGGCGAAGCAGTGTCCGCCGCTGCGCACGGAGACCCGCTTGCCGGCCCGGACGGCGTCTCTGAGGGCCCGTTCGGCGTCCGCGGTCGAGCGGACCATCTTGATGTAGTCGGGGCGGGCGACGAAGCGCTGGTTGTTGCCGGTGGTGAGCATCTCGTAGCGCGGGTCTCCCGGGCGTACGACGGCTCCCGTTCCGGCGGCCGCGCCGGGCGCCGCGGTGGCGGCGGGGTCCGTGGCCGCTGCCGCGGGCCCGGCGAGCGCGCCGGCCACCGCCGCGCCTCCGACGACGGCCGCACTGCGGGTGAGCATGGTCCGGCGATCGACACCGTTCATGGGGCTACCTCGACTTCTGTTCGACGATGGGGTGGGTGCCGTGCCCGGCACCGGCGGAGTGGTGTTGCGCGGGGAGTGGTGCAGGGGGGAACGGCTCGGCGGGGAGCGGACGTGTCCGCCGGCTCCTGCGGTCGAGGTGGCCGGAGAGGGCCGCCGTGCCGAGCCCGGCGGCGGCGAGTCCGGCGCCGATCCAGGTCGGCGAGGTCCATCCCAGGCCGTGGGCGACGGCGAGGCCGCCGAGCCAGGCGCCGAGGGCGTTGCCGAGGTTGAAGGCCGCGATGTTCGCCGCGGAGGCGAGGGCCGGGGCCCCGGCCGCCTGCTGCATCACGCGTGCCTGGAGCGGCGGCACCGTGGCGAAGCCGATCGCCCCGAAGGCGGCCAGGGTGACCGCGGCGGGCAGGGCGGCCCGCGAGGTGAAGGTGAAGACCACCAGCACCAGGCAGAGGCCGCCGAGGATGAGGTACAGGCTGGGCATGAGGGACCGGTCGGCGGCCCGGCCGCCGAGGACGTTGCCCACGCACAGCCCGGCGCCGAAGAGGACGAGGAGCCAGGCGACCGCGCCGTCGGAGAAGCCGGCCAGTTCCGTCATCATCGGGGCGAGGTAGGTGAAGGAGGCGAAGACGCCGCCGAATCCGAGGACCGTCGTGGCCAGGGCCAGCCACACCTGCGGTCTGCGGAAGACGGCGAGTTCACCGCGCAGGGCCCCGCTCGGCGGGGCGGGCTGCGCCGGGACCAGTGTGATGAGGGCGAGCAGTCCGACGATCCCGATGCCGGTGACCGCCCAGAAGGTCGAGCGCCAGCCGAACTCCTGGCCCAGGAAGGTCCCCAGGGGCACGCCGAGCACATTGGCCAGGGTGAGGCCGGTGAACATCAGGGCGATGGCGCTGGCCCGCCGGTCGGGGGCCACGAGGTCGGCGGCGACGACGGAGCCGATCCCGAAGAACGCGCCGTGGGTGAGGGCCGCGATCAGCCGTCCTCCCATGAGGGCGGCGTAGTCCCCGGCGAGTGCGCAGAGCAGGTTGCCGGCGACAAAGATTGCCATGAGCACGACAAGCATGGTCTTGCGGGGAAGGCGGGCGCCGGCCGCGGTCATCAGCGGTGCGCCGACGACCACGCCGAGGGCGTATCCGGTGACGAGCATGCCGGCGGAGGGGATGGACACCGACAGGTCGTCGGCCACTTCGGGGAGCAGGCCGACGATGACGAACTCGGTCGTCCCGATCCCGAAGGCGCCGACGGCGAGGGCGAGGAGGGAAGCACGCATCGGCCTGGTCAGATCTGCCGCAGGGCGCCGCCGTCGACGCTCCATTCGGCGCCGGTGACCTGGCCGGCCAGCGGCGACAGCAGGTACGCGATCACGCCGGCGACGTCTTCGGGGGTGCCGATGCGGCCGCTGGGGAGTCGGCGCACCTCGCGGATGAAGTGGTCGACGGCCTCGTCGGCGGGGAGGCCGAACCGCTCGCCGAGCTGGTCGGCGAAGCCTCCGGGGGCGTCGAAGAGCGCGGTCCGGGTGGGCCCCGGGGAGACCACGTTCGAACGCACCGCCCGGGCGCCGAACTCGGCGGCGAGGGACTTGGAGAGGGAGAGCAGGGCCGTCTTCGAGGCGGCGTAGTCGACGATGCCGGGGTCGGGGTAGCGGGCGGCCTCGCTCGCCACGTGGACGACGGATCCGGCTCCCGACTCCAGGAGTGCGGGGAGTGCCGCGCGGGTCATGCGCACGGCGGAGTGGAAGTTGACCTCGAAGGTGCTCTTCCACTGCTCGTCGCCCACGTCGAGGAAGCCGGCGCGGGATTCGAGCGCGCCGACGTTGTTGACGAGGCCGTCGAGCCGGCCGTGACGCGCGGCCACGGCGTCGGCGACCTGCCGGGCCGCGGCGGGCTCGGTGAGGTCGGCGGTGAGGGTGCTGACCCGGTCGCCGAGGGCTTGGGTGCTCCACGGCTTGCGGGCGACGCCGACGACCGTGGCGCCTTCGGCGGCGAGGAGGCGGACGGTCGCCTCGCCTATACCGGACGACGCGCCGGTGACGAGGTACACGCGGTCTTCGATATGGAGGTCCATCACGTTCCTTGGGGAGGAGGGAGGCGGCCCCGGCACGGTCGACGGGAGCGGTCTGACGACCGTGCCGGGGCGCTTGCGGAGGGAGGGGGATCTCTTCGGCCGGTGAATCAGCCGGCGGCGGCGACGTCCTTCGCGGCCTTGGTGCGGAGGAAGAGGACGGTGGTGAGGATCCCGACGACCA
>NZ_MQUR01000196.1 GCF_001953875.1 Streptomyces amritsarensis | reverse complement strand
CCTCGCCGTCGATCAACGGCTACGTGAAGTCGAAGGGTTCGAACCTGCGGATCATCTCCGGCTCCGCCTCCGGCGGCGTGAAGCTCGTCGTGAACCCGGAGAAGATCAAGACCCTGGACGACCTCAAGGGCAAGAAGATCGCCACCCCGCAGAAGGGGAACACCCAGGACGTCGCCTTCCTGAACTGGATCTCGGAGAAGGGCTGGACCGTCGACCCGGAATCCGGCAAGGGTGACGTCTCCGTCGTCCGCACCGACAACAAGGTGACCCCGGACGCCTTCAAGCAGGGCTCCGTCGACGGCGCCTGGGTGCCGGAGCCCACGGCCTCCAAGCTCGTCTCCGACGGCGGTTCCGTCCTCCTCGACGAGACCGCCCTGTGGCCCGAGAAGAAGTTCGTGATCACGAACATCATCGTGTCGCAGAAGTTCCTCAAGGAGCACCCCGACGTCGTCGAGGCGGTCCTCAAGGGCACCGTGAAGACCAACGAGTGGATCAACGCCAACCCCGACCAGGCAAAGGCCTCCGCCAACGCCAGGCTCGCCGCCGAGGGCGGCAAGCCCCTGGACGCGAAGGTCATCGACCCCGCCTGGCAGAGCATCCTCGTCACCGACGACCCGCTGGCCGCCACCCTCAAGGCCCAGGCCGACCACGCCGTCAAGGCCGAGCTCATCCAGCAGCCCGACCTCGCCGGCATCTACGACCTGACCTTGCTGAACAAGGTCCTGAAGGCCGCCGGCAAGCCCGAGGTCTCCGACGCCGGCCTCGGCGCCAAGTAATCCGTAATCCCAGCAATCCCAGGAGGTGACGACCATGGCCACGACACTCGCCAAGGCTGCCGAGGGCACGGTGGCGGAGCACCGGCACGCCGCCCGCATCGAGCACGTCTCGAAGTCCTTCTCCGGCCCGGCCGGATCGCAGCTCGTCCTGGACGACATCAGCCTCGATGTCGCTCCCGGAGAGTTCGTCACCATCCTGGGGGCCTCCGGCTGCGGAAAGTCCACCCTGCTCAACCTGGTCGCCGGCCTCGACAGGCCCACCGCCGGCTCGATCACGACCCCCGGCGGCCGCCCCGCCCTGATGTTCCAGGAACACGCCCTCTTCCCCTGGCTGACCGCCGGCAAGAACATCGAACTCGCCCTGCGGCTGCGCGGAATCGCCAAGAGCGACCGCAGGACCGAGGCCGAACGCCTGCTCGAACTCGTCCGCCTCGGCGGCGCCCACGGCAAACGCGTCCACGAACTCTCCGGCGGCATGCGCCAGCGCGTCGCCCTCGCCCGCGCCCTCGCCCAGGACAGCCGCCTGCTGCTGATGGACGAACCCTTCGCCGCCCTCGACGCCATCACCCGCGACGTCCTGCACGGCGAACTCACCCGCATCTGGGCCGAGACGGGCCTGTCCGTCCTCTTCGTCACCCACAACGTCCGCGAGGCCGTCCGCCTCGCCCAGCGCGTGGTCCTGCTCTCCTCCCGACCCGGACGGGTCGCCAAGGAATGGACCGTGGACATCCCGCAGCCGCGCCGCATCGAGGACGCGGACGTCGCGGAACTGTCCCTCGAGATCACTGAACACCTGCGTGGGGAGATCCGCCGCCATGGCCAGCACTGAAACGAAGGCGACAACGGACGACCTCGCAGGNNGGCCTGCAGTCCCTGCCGTCGGTGGCGTGGGTGCCGCCGGCCGTGCTCTGGTTCGGCCTCAACGACGCCATGATGTTCACGGTGATCCTGCTCGGCGCCGTCCCCTCGATCGCCAACGGCCTCGTCTCCGGCATCGACCAGGTCCCGCCGCTGTTCCTGCGGGCCGGCCGCACGCTCGGCGCCACCGGCCTGCGCGGCGCCTGGCACGTCGTCGTTCCGGCCGCACTGCCTGGCTACCTCGCCGGCCTCAAGCAGGGCTGGGCGTTCTCCTGGCGCTCGCTGATGGCCGCAGAGATCATCGCCTCCTCCCCCGACCTGGGCCTGGGCCTGGGCCAGCTCCTGGAGAACGGCCGCAACAACATCGACCTGCCCGGCGTGTTCCTCGCGATCATCCTCATCCTCGTCGTCGGCATCGCCATCGACCTGCTCATCTTCAGCCCGATCGAGCGGTACGTCCTGCGCAGCCGCGGCCTCCTGGTCAAGAGCTGACGC
>NZ_MQUR01000148.1 GCF_001953875.1 Streptomyces amritsarensis | reverse complement strand
GCCGGAGCCGGCGGCCTCGCCGGCTCCGGCGCGGTGGCGCCGGTCTCCAGCAGCACAGGGTCACCCGAGAAGAGGACCGTCCGGGATTTCGGGCCGTCCGTACGCCGGAAGCGGTACCTCTCCCCCGTACCCGGTGGCGTCTGCTGCCGGCTGCGGTCAGGGCCGGGGCCCTGACGTCGCCGTCCGGGTGGCGGCGTCCACGGCGACGGCGGGGGGATCGGGGAGGGCGGGGCGGGTGGGGCCGTGAGCCGTGCGCGCAGGACGTGCGCGGGGAAGCGGTGCGCTCCGCCGAGGTGGCGGACCGGGTCGGTGACCGTCCAGCCGGGATTCGACGGGACCTGCGGCACCGGATCACCCAGGTGGTACGCCCGGCGGACCGCCTTGCCGAAGGCCGCCGCCTCGCTCCGGAACGGGGGACTCTGCCGATGGGGTCCACCGGGGACCCTGCCCGCCGGGAGCGGCCGCGATCACGTCGAGCTGCGGGCGAAGGACTCCAGGGCGGCGCGCAGCCCGGACCGGTCGGTGCCCAGCTTGCGGCAGGCGGCGGACAGCACCCAGTCCGGGGAGGCCGGCTCGGGCTCCTTCTCGCCGCGCACGGCCTGGTCCGCGGCGCGGATCTCCTCCTCCGTGACCCAGTCCACCCGCGGCGATCCGCCGGGCAGGGCGCCGCCCAGGCCCAGCAGGGTCTCGGTGGCCTCCTCCACCAGGGCGTCCGCGCCGCATTCCCGGGCCGTGACCACGGCCGCGGTCAGCAGGTCCGCGTCGCGCAGCCCGTAGCCGAGGGCGTTCAGGGCGCGGGCGAGTTCGTAGCCGGCGGGTGACGTCGAGAGCAGGGTGACCGCCTCGCGCAGGAACTCGGTGCGGTCCTGCGGCGCGGCGACCTCCGCCGCGACCCTGAGGGCCTGGCCGATGGCGGAGGGGGCGCCGAATGCCCTGGCCCGCCGGACGGCGTCGGCGGCGAGGGCGCGGGCCCGCTGCGGATCGTCGGCGGCGACGGCCCGCGCGAGGTGCAGCTGCCAGGGGCACCAGGCGGGATTCTGGATCCCGCGCGGCGTCAGCCGCCGCTCCACCGCCTCCAGTTCGGCGACGGCCGCGCGCACCTCGCCGCGGGCGAGCAGCAGTTCGGCGTAGACGGTCTGCGAGTCGGGGAAGACCACGGCGGCCGGGAAGGGCGCACCGAACTCGTGCTCCTGTGCCAGCTCCCAGGCCTCGTCGACGCGGCCGCGTGCGAGCAGTGTCGTGAGGAGGATCGCTATGGCGTACCAGTGGACGGGGGTGCGCCGGCCGACGCGTTCGGCGAGGTGGAGGCCGGATCGGGCCAGTTCCTCGGCGTCGACGAGCCGTCCGCGCCGGTAGCGGATGTAGGCGCGCAGGCTGTACGCGAAGGACAGGTGGGCTCCGCGCCAGCCCTGGCGCTCGAACTCGGCGGTGCCCGCCTCGAACAGCTCCTCCGCGCGGCCGGGCCGGTCGGCGTACATGTGGACCATGGCGGCCAGCACGGGGACTTCGAAGCCGCGGTCCTCGTACGCCCAGCTGAAGGGCCGCTCCAGTACCCGGCCGGCGTGGTGCAGCACCACGTCGACGGGTTCGCCCCGCAGGCAGGCGTCCCAGGCGCGCAGTGCGATCACGTACCGCTCGGTGAGGTCGCGGCCGGTGAGGCGGTCGGCGAGCCGGGTGAGGCGGCGGGAGCGGGCCGGTGAGTCGGTCTCGGCGGCGTTGAAGGCGTCCCACATGAACTGTTCGGACTGCAGGCGCAGTCGGGCCCGTACGTCCGGGGTCTGCGCGATCTCGCGGGCGAGGGTTTCCGATGCCTCGGCGAGACGGTCGCTGTGTGCGAGGACCTGGGCGAGCCGGATGACGATGCCCTGGCGCAGGGCGGGGTCGTCGAAGGGTTCGGCGAGGGCGGCCCGCAGGTGGTTGACGGTGTTGGCGGGCTCGGTCAGCAGGGAGGCGCAGCCCAGTTCGTACAGCACGGCGGCGCGTTCGTCGAAGTCGGGTGGCTCGCGCAGGGCGCGGGCGAGCTGGCGGCGGGCGGCGTCGGGGGCGCCGGCGCGGAGGTTCTCGCCGGCCGCCTCGCGCAGGGTGCGCACCACCCAGGGGTCGTTCTCGGGGTGGGTCTCCAGGAGGTGGCGGGCGGCGGCGGAGGCGCCGAGGCCCGCGTCGACGACGGCCGCGGCGGCCTTCCCGTGCAGGGCGACGCGCAGCGCGTCGGGGATGGCGCGGTAGATGGCGGTGGCGATGAGGGGGTGGACGAACTCCAGCCCGGCCTGCGGTTCCTGGTCCGTCGTGGATCCGGCGGCGGACAGGATGCGGGCGTCCCGCAGGCGTGTGGTGGCGCCGGCCGCCTCCTCGGCGCCGAGGGCGGCGACCCGGGCGGCTATGTCCTGCGGGATGGCGGTGCCGAGGACGGCGCAGGCCCAGGCGAAGCGGACGGTGGAGGGGCCGAGGCGTTCGAGGCGGGCGACGAGGCCGCTGCCGCGCTGGGCGGCGGCGAGGTCGGCCAGCTGCGGGGCGTTCTCCCGGACGGGCCGCAGGCCCCTGCCGCGGACCTTGGCGGTGAGTTCGACGGCCTCGAAGGGGTTGCCGGCGGTGACGGTCCAGGCCTCGTGGCAGAAGGCGTCGTCGGCGTGGTCGCCGATGGCCTCGCGGACGAGCGCGGCGACGGCGGCCGGGGTGAGCGGGGAGAGGGGCAGCGGACGCTGTCCGGCACGGCCGGGCAGCGTGCGGAAGGCGTCGGCGTGCGCGGGCAGTTCGTCGGGGCGGTAGGCGACGACGAGGAGCAGCGGGAGGTGTTCGACGCGCGGGGCGAAGGCGGCGAGCCAGCTCAGGGACTCGGGGTCGGCCCAGTGCGCGTCGTCGAGGACGAGGGCGACGGGGGCGCGTTTGACGACCAGGTGGGTGAGGACCCAGTCGAGGCCGTCGCGCAGGCCCTGGGGATCGGGCGGGGCGCCCTGTTCGGGGGCGCAGAGTCCGAGGGCGGGGCCGACGATGGAGTACCAGCTCCCGAGGGCGGCGCGCAGTTCCTGTTCGGAGGTGCCGGCCAGTTGCGGCTGGATGAGCTGGCGGGCGACGTGGAAGGGCTGGCTCTGCTCCTGTTCGCCGCCGCGGGCGGCGAGGACGGTGCAGGAGCGGGCGTGGGCGCGGCGGCGCAGCTCGGCGAGCAGGGTGGTCTTGCCGAGGCCGGCGGGCCCGGAGAAGGCCAGCAGGGCGCCGCCGGCGTCCGGCCCGGGACCGGTGAGCTGGTCCAGGGCCTCGTCGACGATGGTGAGTTCGGCGTCGCGTTCGACCATGGTGCGCCGTCTGCGCGCCCGGTGTTCCGTCATGGCTGGTACCCCCCAGGCCTGTTCTGGGAGATCAGCGTACGCCCGCGCACATCGCGGGGGATCCCACTGTCGGAAAGAATCCGATCTTCTTTTCCGACGGTCTTCCTAGGGGGTTTCCGCGGGCTTCCGGGGAGGGTTTCGAGTGGGTTCCGATGGCTGTCGGATGAGGGTCCGATGCGGTCCTCAAGCCGATCGGTCCTGTCCGGAACGTGCCGCGAGGTCTTCCAGGACGGCCACGGCCTCGGCGGCTCTGTCGGCGTCCACGAAGAGGTGGTCGTGGTGGTATCCGGCGATGACGTTGCAGCTCAGACCGTGGGCGCCGAGTTCGGCGGCGAAGGCGGCGGTGAGGCCGACGGCGTCGAGCGCGGAGTGGATCCGCAGGGTGATCCAGCCCGCGGTGTAGTCGTAGGCGAGTCCGGCGGCGTCGGCGTCCTCCTGGCGCAGGACGAGGGTGAGGCCCTCGTCCTCCAGGACGGTGGCGACGGGCGCGGTTCCGGCAGGGACCGCGGTGCCGGGGACGGTGCAGAACACGTACGCGCCCTCGTTCAGCTCCGGTCGCATGCCGCTCAGCAGTTTGCGCAGGTCGTTCTCTCCGCTCATGCCGCCACCCTAGCGACCGGCCGGGTCAGTCCAGGGTGAGCTGGAAGTACGCCGTCTCGCGGAAGCCGGCGGTCGGCGGACGCACCTCCACGGTGACCGGGACGCCCTTCGTGCTCGGCCTGACGCGGACCGGGACGGTGCGTTTGCGCTCCGCGCCCAGGGGCGGCATGAGGGCGGCGGCGGACGCCTGGGCGTTCAGCCAGTCCAGGGTGTATCCGGAAGCGTGGTCGTCGAGCGACCGGCCGGCGCGTACGGCCAGGGGCGCGTCACCGTACGAGGACACGGCGGTGGCCGCCGAGTCGCCGCCGGGGCGGAGCTCCTCGTCGGTGTCGTTGTCGTAGGTCACGGTGAGGCTGTAGGTGCCGTCGGGCTCCGCGCGCGGGCGACTGACGGTGATCTTCAGGCCGTCCTCGTACCGGGCGGTCGCGCCGGGGCCGAGGGGGTCCGCCACGTATCCGGACGGGCCGCTCTGCTCCAGCTGGCCGTATCCGTCGAGGCCCTTCTCGAACTCGGCCAGCGCCCACGCCCCGAGGCCGGCCAGGCCGAGGAGGCAGAGGGCGGC
The DNA here is from genome assembly GCF_001953875.1 of Streptomyces amritsarensis. Taxonomy (GTDB): domain Bacteria; phylum Actinomycetota; class Actinomycetes; order Streptomycetales; family Streptomycetaceae; genus Streptomyces; species Streptomyces amritsarensis. Next base: position 7,318 of record NZ_MQUR01000148.1, on the reverse strand, counting down.
GACGGCGCAGCCTTTGAACCACCGGGGCGTGTCCGCGGTCGCGGTGTCGGTGGGGGTCGGGTCCGTGTCCATGCGGGTCACTGTAGGCAGCGGCGATCCCGCGGATCATGAGCGGGAGTACTCAACGGCTCCCTGAGTACCCCGCCCACCGGCTGACGACGGCCGCGGCGGCCGGCCGGCGCGGGGGCCGCCGCCCCGGCGGGGAGGGGGCGGCGGCGTGCGGTCAGGTGAGGTCGAACTCCCCGCCCCGGGCGTTCAGCACGAACTTGTGCCACTCGTCCGGCGAGAAGATCAGGGAGGGGCTCTCGGGGCGCTCGCTGTTGCGCATCGCGATGAAGCCCTCGACGAAGGCGATCTGGACGTCACCCGCTCCCCGGCTGCTCGACTGCCAGTCGGCCTCGGTGAGATCGAGGTCCGGCTTCCCCCAGCCAGCGAGGGGCTGTGAAGTCATGCTCTCGGCCACGTGCGTGCTCCTCCCGGTACGTCGTCCGGGGGCCAGGTTAACCATCGCAGCGGGTGCCGCACAGGCCACGGTGAGTCACTCGTGACCGGTCCGGCACCCGGGCGGGCGGACGGCTTGCGTCAGGTGGTGGGTTCCTGCGCCCCCACCAGCCACATCGCGAAGAACTGCGCGCCGCCGCCGTAGGCGTGCCCAAGGGCCCGGCGGGCTCCCGGGACCTGGTGTTCCCCGGCTTGGCCGCGTACTTGGAGGGCTGCCTCGGCGAAGCGGATCATGCCGGACGCGCCGATCGGGTTGGTGGACAGCACGCCGCCCGAGGGATTGACCGGAAGGTCGCCGTCGATCTCGGTGACGCCGGCCTCGGTGAGCTTCCAGCCCTCGCCCTCCTCGGCGAAGCCCAGGTTCTCCAGCCACATCGGCTCGTACCAGGAGAACGGCACGTACATCTCGACGGCGTCGATCTCCCGGCGCGGGTCGGTGATGCCGGCCTGCCGGTAGACGTCGGCGGCGCAGTCCTTGCCCGCCTGCGGGGAGACGAAGTCCTTGCCGGCGAAGAGGGTGGGCTCGCTGCGCATCGCGCCGCCGTGCACCCAGGCGGGCGGATGCGGCGAACGGGCCGCGCCGGCCCGGTCGGTGAGGACCATCGCGCACGCGCCGTCGGAGGACGGGCAGGTCTCGGAGTACCGGATCGGGTCCCACAGCATGGGCGAGGCCTGGACCTTCTCCAGGGTGATGTCGTGTTCGTGGAGGTGCGCGTAGGGGTTCCTCAGCGCGTTGCGCCGGTCCTTGTACGCCACGAGCGAGCCGACCCCGTCGGGCGCGCCGGTGCGCCGCATGTACGCGCGCACGTGCGGGGCGAAGAAGCCGCCGGCGCCGGCGAGCAGGGGCTGCTGGAAGGGGACGGGGAGCGAGAGCCCCCACATGGCGTTCGATTCGGACTGCTTCTCGAAGGCGAGGGTGAGGACGGTGCGGTGGACGCGGGCGGCCACGAGGTTGGCGGCGACGAGGGCGGTGGACCCGCCGACCGAGCCGGCCGTGTGCACGCGCAGCATCGGCTTGCCGACGGCTCCGAGCGCGTCCGCCAGGTACAGCTCCGGCATCATGACGCCCTCGAAGAAGTCGGGGGCCTTGCCGATGACGACGGCGTCGATGTCCGCCCAGGTCAGCTCGGCGTCGGCGAGCGCGCGCGTGGCGGCCTCGCGGACCAGTCCGGCGATGGAGACGTCGTGGCGGGCGGCGACGTGCTTGGTCTGGCCGATGCCGACGACGGCGACCGGCTCCTTGCCCGGTGCCCCGGAGATGCCGGAGGGGCTGGAGGGGCTGGAGGGGTCTGACGTGCCGGAGGTGCTCATGCGCGGTCCCCTTCCAGGACGGCAACCAGGTTCTGCTGGAGGCAGGGGCCGGAGGTGGCGTGGGCGACGGCCCGGTCGGATGCGCCGCGGTGGATGCGGGCGGCCGCCTCGCCGATGCGGATCAGACCGGCGGCCATCATCGGGTTGGCGGCGAGTGCCCCGCCGGAGGGGTTGACGGCGACCGTGTCGCCGAGCCGGAGGGCCTTGCGCAGGACGACCTCCTGGGAGGAGAACGGGGCGTGCAGTTCCGCCGTGTCCACGGGCGCGTCGAAGAGGCCCGCGTGCTCGGCCGCGGTCCGGGTGGACGGGGAGTCGGTGAGGTCGCGCAGGCCCAGGCCGTGCGCCTCGATGCGGTGGTCGATGCCGGTGATCCAGGCGGGGCGTTCGCACAGCCGGCGCGCGAGGTCGCCGGCCGCCAGGACGACGGCGGCGGCGCCGTCGCCGATGGGCGGGCAGTCCCCGGTCCGCAGGGGCCGGACCTGGTGGTCGCCCTGCGGGACGGCGCCGCGCAGCTGGGCGTGCGGGTTGGCGCCGGCGTCGGCCCGGCTGCGCGCCGCGATGGCGGCCAGGGCGGGTTCGTCGGTCTCGCCGGCGTCGATGAGGGCCCGGGCCTGGAGGGCGGCCAGGGCCACCGAGTCGGGCCAGAGCGGGGCGAGGTAGTACGGGTCGAGCTGGCGGGTGAGCACGTCGCGCACGGACCCGGGCGAGGACTTCCCGTACGAGTAGACGAGCGCGGTGTCCGCCTCGCCGGTCTGGATCTTGACCCAGGCCTCGTAGAGGGCCCACGCCCCGTCCATCTCGACGTGGGACTCGGAGATCGGCGGCCAGGCGCCGACCCCGTCGAGGGTCATGGTGAAGGAGAAGGCACGGCCCGCCAGGTAGTCGCTGGAGCCGGAGCAGGTGAAGCCGATCTCGCCGGCCTTCAGTCCCGTGGCCGCCAGCACCTCGTGGAGGACCGGCATGACCATCTCGACTTCGCTGAGCTCGTCGGTGCGGCGCAGGTGGTCGCTCTGCGCGAAGGCGACGACGGCCACGTCCCGTGCGTACCTGCTCGTCCTGGGCCCGGTCATCAGATGAGCTCCTTGTACGCGTCGTAGTCCGCGTCCGGTTCGCCGGTGGGGCGGTAGTGGTCGGGGTAGCGGCCGCCTTCGGTCCAGACGGGCTCGACGCGCAGGCCCATGCGGACCTGGTCGTAGGGGATGCCGCCGATCCGGCCGTGGAGGGCGAGGCCGGCGCCGTCGAGGGCGATGTGGGCGTAGACGTAGGGGACCTCGATGTCCAGGTTCTTCGCCTTGATGTTGACGATGCAGAAAGTGGTGACCGTGCCGGCCGGGCCGACCTCGACCTGGTCGGTGGTGGCGACGCCGCAGGTGGGGCAGGCGCCGCGCGGCGGGACGTACACCTTGTGGCAGGAGGGGCAGCGCTCGCCGACGGTCCGCCGCTCGGAGAGGGCGTTGATGTAGGCGGTCTGCGCGCGGCCGGGGCTGTAGACGTAGTCCAGGCGGGCTTCGGCGACGATGCCGGTGACGGCGTCGCGGAACACGCCGTCGTGCGGGGCGGGTGCGGCTTCGGAGGCGGGTGCGGCGTCGTCGGACGGCTCGAAGCAGGCGATGTCGGTGATGGCGCCGGTGCGTTCGGCGGCCCAGCGGACGCGGACGCGCATGCCGGTGCGCACGGCGTCGGGACCGGGGGCGTCGAGGGCGTGCAGCAGGGCGGTGTCCGCGCCGTCGAGCTTGACCAGCACCCAGGCGAAGGGGGTCCCCAGGGGCTGGTTCGGGCGCGGCCGGTCGTTCCAGGCCCACGTGGTGACGGTGCCGGTGGCGGCGACCTCGACGAGGTCGCGTACCTCCTCGGAAGTGACGGGGTCGTACTCGGTCGGCGGGACCACCACCCTGCCGTCGGCGGTCTTCACGCCGAGGACGACGCGCTCGCGCAGGCCGGTGAGGAAGGCGCTCTGGACGGGCCCGAGGGACCGGGTGAAGGGGAACTCGACGACGAGAGGCGCGCGGAGCACCTCCGGTGGGGAGGCAGCTGTCATGGTGGCTCTCCGATGCGGTTGATTGCGGGTGCGGGCGGGGTCCGGCGGCCCGGCCGGAGGCCCCGGCGCGCCGGGTCCCGCACTCCCGCCGCCGGGGGCGCGGGGATCCGGGCGGGCCCGGGGTCGGTGTCCCGGGTCCGGGGTCCGGCTGTCCGGCTCCGGGGTCCGCCTCCGAAGGGCCGGTTCGGGTCCGGCCGCAGGGGCCTGGCCCGGGCCGGGGGCGGGAGGGCTTGGGGGTTCCGGCCCACCGGCGGACGGGGTACGGGGCTACTCCCGGCGGTACACCGCGGGCCGCTTCTCGGCGAAGGCGCGCGCCCCCTCCTTCGCGTCGGCGGTGTCGAACACCGGCCAGCCGCGCAGGAGTTCGGAGGCCAGGCCCTCCGCCTCCGTCAGCCCCGCGGTCTCGTAGACCGACGCCTTGACCGCCTCGACCGCCAGCGGCCCGCACGCGTTGATCCGCTCGGCGATCTCCAGGGCCGCGTCGAGCGCCGTGCCGTCCGGGACGACCCGTCCCACGAGGCCGATCCGCGCCGCCTCCGCCGCCGAGTACGGGCGTCCGGTCAGCAGCATCTCCAGGGCGTGCGTGCGCGGGATCTGACGGGGCAGCCGCACCGTGGACCCGCCGATCGGGAAGAGCCCCCGCTTGACCTCGAAGAGACCGAAGGTGGCGCCCTCGGCGGCCACCCGGATGTCGGTGCCCTGGAGGATCTCGGTGCCGCCGGCCACGCAGTAGCCCTCGACGGCAGCGATCACCGGCTTGCGCGGCCGGTGGTGGCGGAGCATCGCCTTCCAGTGCAGGTCGGGGTCGGCCTTGAGGCGGTCCCGGTACTGGTCGCCGGCCATGCCCTTGCCGGCCAGCGCCTTGAGGTCCATGCCGGCGCAGAAGTCGCCGCCCGCACCGGTCAGGACCACGGAGCGGATCTCGTGGTCGGCGTCCGCCTCCAGCCAGCCGTCGTACAGCCCCACCAGCAGCGGCAGCGAGAGCGCGTTCTTCGCCTCGGGCCTGTTCATGGTGAGCACCAGCGTGGCGCCGCGGCGTTCCACGGTCAGGTGTTCCGTCCCACCCATTGCCGTCCTCCCGTCTCAAGACCTAGAACAGGTTGCAGTAGGGGAGGGTGCAGTTCAATAGTTTTCTGACACTCAGTCAGATTATTTGGGCGGTGCCCTTCCCAGTTGCCTGCCACGGCGCTCTAATGACCGCCGGAGCAGCCGGCCGCGGGGCCAGTCATCGGTAACAACGGGGTCAGGAGGAACGGTGGAGTACAACCTTGCCGACCTGTTCGAGTCGGTCGTGGACGTGGTCCCGGACCGCGAGGCCCTCGTGTACGTGGACCACCCCGGGACGGGCGCCGAGCGCCGCCTCACGTACGCGGAGCTGGACGCCGCGGCGAACCGGATCGCGCACCACCTGCTGGACAGCGGCCTGACGGCCGGCGAGCACCTGGGCCTGCACCTCTACAACGGCATCGAGTACCTCCAGACCGTCCTGGCCTGCCTGAAGGCCCGGCTGGTTCCGGTGAACGTCAACTACCGTTACGTGGAGGAGGAGCTGGTCTACCTCTACAACGACGCCGATCTCGCCGCGCTCGTCTTCGAGGGCGAGTTCACCGGGCGGGTGGCGGCCGCGCTGCCGAAGACCCCGAAGCTGCGGCACCTGATCCGGGTCGGCGACGTGCCCGAGGGGGCTGCGGAGCCGTCGGTCGCCCCGGTCGCGTACGCGGACGCGGAGGCGGCCGGGTCGCCCGCGCGCGGGTTCCCGCCGCGCAGCGCCGACGACCTGTTCATCATCTACACCGGCGGGACCACGGGCATGCCCAAGGGCGTGATGTGGCGGGCGGAGGACCTCTTCTTCGCCGGGCTGTTCGGCGGCGAGCCTTCGGGCGAGCCGGTGAAGCGGCCGCAGGAGCTGGCGGAGCGGGTGGCGGCGCGCGGCGCCGGGCTGACCTTCTTCCCGGCTCCCCCGCTCATGCACGGGACGTCGACGCTGACCTCGTTCATCGCCTTCAACTACGGCCAGCGGGTGGTCATCCACCGCAAGTACGTGCCCGAGGAGGTGCTGCGCACGATCGAGAAGGAGAAGGTGTCGAGCGTGTCGCTGGTCGGCGACGCGATGCTCAGGCCGCTCATCGACGCCCTGAACGGTCCGCTGAAGGGCACCGACCTGTCGTCGCTGTTCAGCGTCTCCTCGTCGGGGGCGATCATGTCCGAGACGGTGCGCGCCGAGTTCCAGCGGCTGGTGCCGAACGTCCTGCTGCTGAACAACTTCGGGTCCTCCGAGTCCGGCTCCAACGGCCGGGCCACGGACGACTCCGGCCCGGAGAAGGGCTTCCGCCTGGAGGTCAACGACCGTACGCAGGTGGTGGATCCGGTGACGCACGAACCGGTGGCGGTCGGCGAGCCGGGGCGCCTGGCGCAGCGCGGCCACGTGCCGCTCGGCTACTACAACGACCCGGAGAAGACGGCGGACACGTTCTTCCGGAAGGGCGGGGAGCGCTGGGTGCTGCTGGGCGACATGGCCACCGTCGACGAGCGGGGCATCGTCACCGTGCTCGGCCGCGGCTCACAGTGCATCAACACCGGTGGCGAGAAGGTCTATCCGGAAGAGGTCGAGCAGGCGCTGAAGTCGCATCCGGACGTGTACGACGCCCTGGTGGCCGGGGTCTCGGACCCGACGTGGGGCGCTCACGTGGCCGCGGTGGTCCAGGTGCGGCCGGGGGCGCAGGCGCCGACTCTGGAGGAGATCCAGAGTCACTGCCGCACGAGGCTCGCGGGCTACAAGATCCCGCGCCAGCTCGTCATCACGCCGGCCATCCAGCGGTCGCCCAGCGGCAAGGCGGACTACCGCTGGGCGAAGGCGGTCGCGACGGAGGCGGACACCGGCGGGACGGGCCCCCGTACCGCGCGCTGAGCGGACCGGCGGGTCCGGTCAGGCTCCGCGTCGCACGTGGCGCGGCGCCGAACCGGACCCGTTCGTCCCGGTCAGGCTCCGGTGGCCAGGAAGCGCCCGACGCGCTCGGCGAAACCGGCGGGGTCGTCCAGCCACGGGAAGTGCGCGGCGGCGGGCTGGACGTGGAGGACTCCGGCGGGGAACGCCGCCGCGATCTGCCCTGCGAGGCCGGGCGGCGGGTTGCCGTCCAGTTCGCCCGCCAGCACCAGCACCTCCCCCGCGACGCGGCGCAGGGCCGCGCGGACGGCGGGCGGGTCGCAGGCGTCCGGGCCGGCGAAGGCCGCGGCCGCCTTCTCGTTCTGTTCGTGCTCGCCCGCGGCGAAGTGCGCCCGCGCGACATCGTCCCAGCGGCCGTAGAAGAGGGGCGCCGCGCGGTCCCATTCCTCGTCCGTGTCGGCGCCGCCGAGGATGCGCCCGTACGCCTGAACGGCCGTGTCGTACGGCTCGGCCCCCTCCCTGAGGTGGGCCGCCGCCAGCCGGTCCCGGGCGGTGCTCCCCAGGCCGAGGGCCCACGCGTTGGG
>NZ_MQUR01000194.1 GCF_001953875.1 Streptomyces amritsarensis | reverse complement strand
GGGGTGGGGGTGGGGGTGGGCGGGGGTGTGGTGGTGAGGTGCAGGTCGGCGTCGAGGCCGAGGGCGGCGGCCAGGCCGGTGCCGTCGGGGGCGGTCACGGCGGCCGGGGCGCCGGTGTAGAGCATCTGGGACTCCGACCAGGCGGGTGTCCGGCCGGGGAGGGTGACGGCGGCCGTGCCGGTGGCGGCGCGGCCGGCGAGGAGGTGTCCGGCGGTGCCGACGGCGCCGTAGCCGCCTTCGCCGCCGGCTTCGGCGGGCGGGGAGAGGACGGGCGCGGCCGCGGTGGCGGTGGCCTGGGTGGTGGTGACGGTGCCGGTGGTGGGGCGGCGGAAGGAGAGGCGGACGCCGTCGTCCTGCGGTGTCGCGGAGAGCACGCCGGTGGTCGCGGGCAGGCCGGTGGGGAAGGGGCCGGCGAGGGGGGCGCCGGGGGCGGGTTGGGTCCAGGCCAGGACGGTGCGGTCGGTGGCCGCGTAGACGTGGCGGCGTCCGGCGCTGTCGGTGGCGGTGACCGGGTCGCCCTGCAGGCCGGTGCCGCCCAGGGTCTGCCACGGGCCGAAGGCGGTGTCGGGGGCCGGCTGGGTGCGGGCGCGCAGGGTGCGTCGGGAGTCGCGCATGTAGACGGTGATGCGGCCGGTGGCGTCCACGGCGGCGGTCGGTGCGCCGAGGGCGGTGGTGGCGGAGACATCGCCGGTGGCGGAGGCATCGCCGGTGTGGCCGGTGTGGCCGGTGGCGGAGGTGTCGCCGGTGGCGGGGGTGTCGCCGGTGGCGGGGGTGTCGCCGGTGTGGCCGGTGTCGGGGGTGCCCAGGTTCTGCCAGGGGCCGAAGGCGGCGCCCGGGGCGCTTTGGAGGGCTAGGACGGCTTCGCGCCGGTAGTCCTTCGGGGTGGCGCCCAGGGTGGTGCGGGTGGCGAGGACGGCGATGCGGCCGTCGGGGAGGCGGGCGGTGGACGCGCCGGCGTCGATGGAGGTGCCGGGGGCGGTGGCGGGCAGGAAGCGGGGGCCCTGCCAGGCGGCGGTGGGGCCGGGGCGGGTCCAGTAGGCCATCTGGCCGTCGAGGGCGGCGAAGGCGTAGAGCCGGCCGGGGGCGCCCTGGGTCATCCAGGTGGTGCTCTCGCCGCGGCTGTAGCGGATGGCCTGGTTCCATCCGGCGCCGGTGGGCCGGGTCGCGGTCTTGCGGTCGCCGCAGCCGGCGGGGCTGCCGCACCAGTCCTGGTGGTCGCTCCAGGCGTAGGTCTTGAGGTAGCCGAGTTTCTCCTCGGCGGCCTTCGCGTCGAGGGTGGGGGGCAGGGAGCTGTTGGGGTAGCTCACGTAGTTCTGGACCGAGAAGTGCGGGCGGCCGGTGGAGGCGGCGTAGCGTTCGGTGGCCGCCTGGACGAAGCGGGCCCCGTACATGTGGTCCTGGTGGTCGTGGAAGGCGCCGGCGGGGCGGGTGCGGCCGGGGGTGGGGTCCTGGGTGCGGATGGTGGTGGGCTTGTAGAGCGCGAAGACGTTCGCGATGGCCTGGACGGCCTGCTCCTTGGTGTAGGAGAAGGGGGTGGTGACGGGTGTGCCGGAGGCGAGCTGGGAGCCGAGGGCGGGGACCTTGCCGTCCCACAGGCCGCGCAGGCTGTCGGGGTTGTCGCCGGAGATGCTGCGGGCTTCGCGCATCTGCATCCACACCAGGTTGACCTCGGGGCGGGCGAGGAGGATGTCGACCTCGGCGCTGCCGCCGCCGGTGGTGGGTACGGAGGTGCGCTGCCAGGCGCTGGTGCGCCGGCCGGTGGCCATCTCGGCGTAGGCGGCGCGTATGCCGTTCTGGCGGGCTTCGGCGTAGGCGGCGTGGTCGGCGGGGCGGGCGGGGTCTTGCAGGTGGGGGCTGTGGGCTTCGTTGCGGCCGTCGGACTCGCCGGCGGTGAGGTAGACGGTGGTGACCTTGACGCCGGTGGATATGGAGCGGCTCAGGTCGGGGTTCATGAAGAAGAGGTCGTCGTCGGGGTGCGCGACGACCTGGAGGACCGTGCCCTGGGTCACGCTGGGGCGCAGGGGGGTCTGGGGGGCGTGGGGGGCGGCGGGCCGGGGGGCGCTGGTGTATCCGTAGGCCCAGGTGGTGATCCCGGCGGCGCCGGCGGTGAGTGCGGCGAGCAGGGCCGCGGTGCGGGTGCGGCTGGCCAGGGACATCTGCGGGCGCCTTGGGGTCGGTCCGGTGCGGGTGTGCGCCGAAGGGCGGGAGTCGGTGCCCCGATGGCTCCAGCACTTCCGGAGACGACCGGGGCCGATTATGCCCCGCGTGTTTTCTGCTGACACACCCTCAAGAGGCATATGGAAACAAACCAGTTGAATGCCAGATATGGGCAGCTTGTCCCTATTTGGCACTGGTTGGGGCGGGGGTGGGGTGGTGTGCGTCACTCCGGGGGTGCGCCGGGCGGGCGGGGCGCGGGCGGGGG
>NZ_MQUR01000140.1 GCF_001953875.1 Streptomyces amritsarensis | reverse complement strand
GGGGGGGGGGGGGGGGGAGGGGGGCGGCCGGGGCCGGCCGGGCCAGGTGTGGCGCTCGCGCCGCTACCGTTGGGACCTGCGCTGGAGCCCGTACGCCTTCGTGGCGCCCTTCTTCCTGTTCTTCGCCGCCTTCGGGCTGTTCCCGCTGCTCTACACGGGCTGGGCGGCCCTGCACCAGGTGGAGCTGACCGACCCGGACAGCATGACGTGGGTGGGCCTGCGCAACTTCACCCGGCTGTGGGACGACGAGTTCTTCTGGAACGCCCTGCGCAACACGGTCACCATCGGGCTGCTCTCCACGGTGCCGCAGCTGGCGATCGCGCTGGGCGTGGCCCATCTGCTCAACTACCGGCTGCGTGGCTCCGCGTTCTTCCGGGTCGCCGTGCTCACCCCGTACGCGACCTCGGTGGCGGCGGCCACGCTCGTCTTCGTGCTGCTCTTCGGCCGGGACTACGGGATGATCAACTGGGCGCTCTCGGCGGTCGGTTTCGGGGCGGTGGACTGGCAGAACGGCACCTTCGCCTCGCAGTTGGCGGTGTCCACCATCGTGATCTGGCGGTGGACCGGCTACAACGCGCTGATCTACCTGGCGGCCATGCAGGCCGTGCCGGGCGAGCTGTACGAGTCGGCCGCGCTGGACGGGGCCTCGCGCTGGCAGCAGTTCCTGCATGTCACCGTGCCCTCGCTGCGGCCGACGATCCTCTTCACCTGCGTGGTGTCGACGATCGGGGCGACCCAGCTGTTCGGTGAACCGCTGCTGTTCAACGGCGGGGCGGGTGCGACGGGCGGCTCGGACCACCAGTTCCAGACGCTCGGGCTGTACCTGTACGAGCAGGGCTGGGTGAACCTGCACCTGGGGCGGGCCTCGGCGATCGCCTGGGCGATGTTCCTGATCCTGCTGCTGATCGCCGGGGCGGCGCGGCTGCTGCGCGGACGGGGGGACTCGCGATGAGATCGCTGCGCGCGGGCCGGCTCACCTATGTGGTGCTCGGGCTTTTCACCGCCGGTTCGCTCTTCCCGCTGGTGTGGACGGCGATCGCGGCCTCCCGCACCAACACGCGCCTGGCCCAGACCCCGCCGCCGTTCTGGTTCGGCGGGAACCTGGGACGGAACCTGCAGATCGCCTGGACCGACGCCAACATGGGCACGGCCCTGCTGAACACGGTGATCGTGGCGGGCACCGTCACCGTCGGGACGGTCCTCTTCTCCACCCTGGCGGGCTTCGCCTTCGCCAAACTCCGCTTCCGCGGACGCCGGATGCTGATGGCGATGGTCGTCGCCACGATGCTGATCCCGCCGCAGCTGAGCGTGGTGCCGCTGTACATGCTGATCGCGAAGCTGTCGTGGACCGACCGGCTCCAAGCGGTGGTCCTGCCGTCCCTGGTGTGCGCCTTCGGCGTGTTCTTCATGCGGCAGTTCCTGGTGCACGCGCTGCCGACGGAACTGGTGGAGGCGGCCCGCACGGACGGGGCCAGCTCCCTGCGGGTCATGTGGCACGTGGTCTTCCCGGCGGCCCGGCCGGCGATGGCGGTGCTGGGGATGCTGACCTTCGTCATGTCCTGGAACGACTTCTTCTGGCCGATCGTCGCGCTGACCCAGAACGGCAGCCCGACGGTCCAGGTGGCCCTGACCGGCCTGGGCCGGGGGTACATCCCCGACCAGTCCGTGATCATGGCGGGTGCGCTGCTGGGCACGCTCCCGCTGCTGCTGGTGTTCCTCGTCTTCGGCCGCCAGATCGTCGGCGGCATCATGCAGGGAGCGGTAAAGGGATGACTGACACCCCGACGCACACGACTGACCCGACGCAGGCGACGGATCCGGGCGGGGAGCTCCGCTTCCCCGACGGGTTCCTGTGGGGCACGGCCACGGCGGCCTTCCAGATCGAGGGCGCGGCCGCCCTGCGCGGGCCCTCCATCTGGGACACCTTCTGCCGCACCCCGGGCAAGGTGTACGGCGGCCACACCGGCGACGTCGCCGTCGACCACCACCGGCTGTGGCGCGAGGACATCGGGCTCATGGCGGAACTGGGGCTGGGCTCCTACCGGTTCTCGGTGTCCTGGCCGCGCGTCCTCGCCGGCGGGATCGGCTTCTACGACAAGCTCGTCGACGAGCTGCTCTCCCACGGCATCCAACCCTGCGTGACCCTCTACCACTGGGACCTCCCGCAGGAGCTGGAGGACGCCGGCGGCTGGCCGGAGCGGGAGACGGCCTACGCCTTCGCCCAGTACGCGGAGCAGGTCGCGGACGTGCTCGCCGACCGGGTGGAGCTCTGGACCACCCTCAACGAGCCCTGGTGCAGCGCCTTCCTCGGCTACGCCTCGGGGGTCCACGCCCCCGGCCGCACCTCCCCCGTCGACTCGCTGCGCGCCGCCCACCACCTCAACCTGGCCCACGGCCTGGCCGCGGCGGCCCTGCCGGCCCGCACCCGCGTCGGTATCGCGCTCAACCCCAGCGCGGTGCGGCCGCTGACCGGCTCGGCGGCCGACCTGGACGCCGCCCGCCGTATCGACGCACTGGCCAACCGGATCTTCACCGGACCGCTGCTGCACGGCGCCTACCCGCCGGACCTCCTCACCGACACCGCCTCCCTCACGGACTGGTCGTTCGTGCGCACCGGCGACGAAGCACTGATCCGCCAGCCGCTGGACTTCCTCGGCGTGAACTACTACACACCGGCGGTGGTGTCCGCCGCCCCGGACGGGAACGGCCCCCGCGCCGACGGCCACGGCGCCGCATCCCACTCCCCCTGGCCCGCCGCGGACACGGTGGCCTTCCACCAGCCCCCTGGCGAACAGACCGACATGGGCTGGTCGATCGACGCGAGCGGCCTGTACGACCTGCTGATGCGCTTCACCCGCGAGGCACCCGGCCTGCAGCTGATGGTCACCGAGAACGGCGCGGCCTACGCCCCGGACCTCGACGACCCGCAGCGCATCGCCTACCTCGAGGCCCACCTCGCCGCCGTCCACCGCGCGCTGGCGGACGGCGCCCCGGTGGGGGGCTACTTCCTGTGGTCCCTGCTGGACAACTTCGAGTGGTCCTACGGCTACAGCAAGCGCTTCGGCATCGTGCACGTCGACTACGACACCCAGGTCCGCACGCCGCGCTCCAGCGCCCACTGGTACGCCCGGCTGGCCCGGAAGGGGGCCATGTAGCCGCCCCGACGGCCGAAGGCCGCCTCGGCGCGGTCGGCCTGGTGCACGGGGTCGCAGTAGCCACCGGGACCGGGCAGGCGGCCCGGCCGGCCCGACCTCAGCGACCGGTCCCAGCCCCGGGCGTTGCCCGCGAAGGACCCCGGCCGCGACAGGGTGGTGCGCAGCGGGGAGGCCGAGAGGGCCTGCTCGACCACGAGAGGGGTGGCCGACAGCGGGCTGTCGGCGGCGCCCGGGGCGGATTTGATCGCTGTGGACCGAGTCGGGGGTGTCCCGCTCGCGGGAGCCCAGAGGGTACGGGGTGCCGGGGGCCGCGACGAGGCCGGCGACAGCACGGGCGACGGCACCACGGGCACGGCCGCCGGTCACGAGAAGGGACATGGCTGGTCCTCATTTCTGGAGGGTGTGGACTGACGCTAGGATGACTACGCGACACAGGCTCTGCACTAGACATCTTCTGTGTCACACAGATAAATTTGGAGCACGGAGAATCCGATGTCAACCGATTCCCCCCGTACGGGTGATGAGTGGAGCCGCGCCGAACTCCTCGCGCGCATCGTCACCGAGAGCCAGCGGCACCACGCCGACTACTCCCTCCTCAACCAGGCCATGGCCGACTCGGTCGGCCTGCACCCCACCGACATGCAGTGCGTGGCGCTCCTCGGCATGGAGCCCGGGCCCGTCAGCACCGGTGACATCGCCCGCCTCACCGGCCTGACCTCCGGGTCGGCCACCCGCCTCGTCGACCGGCTGGTCAAAGCGAGCATCGTGGAACGGCGAACCGACCCGAACGACCGCCGCCGCTCCCTCGTCTCCCTCTCCCCCGAGGCCCGCGAGCGCATCGGCGCGGCATGGGACACCCCGAGCCGCGCCTTCGGTGCCGTACTGGAGAGCTACTCCGACTCCGAACTCGCCGTCATCGCCGACTACCTGCACCGCGCCGCCGAGGTGGGACGCACCCAGGCCAAGCGGCTGACCTCGGGCGAGCCCGGCTGACGCACCGCGGAGCCGACCGCGGAACGGACTGCGGGAGGGCTTCCGCAGGGGCCGCTGCGGCATGACGGTCCGGGGCAACAGGCACATCACCGAACGCGACGGCATCGGCGACGCGGCCCCCGTCGCCGCCGCGCGGCCCGTCATCGGCCGGCTCGCCGACCTGCGCGGCCACCGCCCCGTGCTGCTCCTCGCCTGCGCAGCGAACGCCGCCGCCCTCCTCGCCCTCGTCGCGGCCGTCCTCCTGGCGCTGGCCGCCACAGCCGGGCTCACCGTCCCGCAGGTCGGCCCGCTCGCCAGGGCCGCTGGGCGCGGCTGGCCGGCGGGGACAAACAACTCCTCGGGTCATCCCTGTCCTTCGACACCACCCTGGACGAGGTCGGCTTCATGGTCGGCCCCGCGCTGGCCGGCGTCCTGGCCGTGACCGTGCACCCCGCCTCGGCGCTCGTCCTCGCGGCCGGGCTGGTCCTGGTGTTCGGCACCCTCTTCGCGGTGCACCCGACCGCTCCGGGCCCGGTCGGCGGCTTCCCGACCACCGGCGCGCGGGGCGGCGTACGGCTGTGGTCGCCCGGGCTGGTCCTGCTGTTCACGATGCCCATGCCGCAGGGGGCCGCCTGGAGCGGGGCCAACACGGTTTCAACGCGCTCGCCGCGTCTCTGGGCGAGGCCGGCGCGGCCGGGCTCGTGTGGGCGACCATGGCCGTGACCAGCACCATCGCCGGCTTCGTCACGGGCCCACTGGCGGCCACCCACGGCCACCGCGCCGCCTGCGCCGTCGCCTGCGCCGCGGTCACAGCCTCCACAGCCCTCGCCCTGACCTCGGTCCCGGCTGGGCTCGCCGGAAGGTGTGCCTCCGCGACAGGGTCCCGCCTGCCGGAAAGCAGGAGTCCGAATTCCATCGGAGTGGCGAGAATTCACCCTCAGGCACGTCGAAACGCAAATACCGATCAAGCTCAGGGTTTCCTCAAGTAGGGTTCTCAGAAACGTACCTGTCGGATACATTCAAATCGATCGAAGGCGCGGATACTGACCAGCTCCGCGTCGCACCATTCACGAATCGGGGAATTGAACAAATGAAGAAGCTCACTTCGGGCATGCTGTCCTTAGCCGTTGCGACCAGCATCATCATGGCGGGCGGGGTCGGCGTCGCGCACGCCGACTCGGGCCCACGTCCCGTTGTCCAGTCCGCCCAGGTGAACCCGCTCGAAGAAGCCCGCTCCAAGTGCATCATGTCCAAGAGCAAGGGGGACTGCGCATACCTGATGTCCCACACCAAGATGAACGAAATGGTGAGGGAGTGCCTGCTCAAGGGCGCTATCGGCGGGGCGGGAGCCCTGATCATCGGACGCTTCGTGAGTAAGGACGTAGCGAAGGACATAGCCGCGAAGACCGTTGTCGCCGGGGCCACCGGCTGCCTCGCGGCTCTCGCCTAAGACAGGGAAACCATGGCCAGGATTGCATTCACTCTCGCTTGGGCAATCGTGCTCGTCGCAACCAATCGGGCCTTTCAAGATGTCACCTGGGCGCAATACGTTGCGACATTCCTCCTGGGCGGAGCCTACGCTCTGGCGCTCAGCAAGGCGCGTTTTCTCCGCGGAGAAAACGCCGCCGAGAAATCGAAGTGACTGCTTTCTTCGCGGCCTTGCAGATCCTGAATTCCGGACTCTGACCTCATACGTTCGGGTGACGGAAAGCCTCTGCGCAAGGCGAACCCCTGAGGCCCCGCTTCGGCGAAGACCGAAGACCCCGTCGGCATCGGCCGGCGGGGTCTTCCATGGAGGGGGTCGTGCCCTACGGCGAGGACTTCGCAGCGGTCCGGGGGCGCGGCAACATGTGCGCCCCCGTCCGGGCCGGGCCGCAGCGGGCCGGGCGGCGCCGCGTCCCGTCAGGCGCCCTGGATGTGGAAGTTGAAGTCCGTGTGGCCGAGCGCGGTCATCAGGCGGAGCCAGATCGGCAGCAGCATCTCCGTGCCCCGGGCCGTCTCGATGCCGCCGAGGTCGAGGACGCTCGCCTCCGGCCATCCGAAGGAGTGCAGCAGCTCGCGCACCAGCTTCTTGGCTTCCGCGTCCTCGCCCGAGACGAAGACGTGGTGCTCGCCGGCGACCCGCGCCGGGTCCACCATGATCTGGCAGTTCATCGTGTTCAGCGTCTTGACCACCCGCAGCCCCGGGAACGTCCGCTGGAGCAGCTCGCCCAGGCTGTCGTCGTCCACCGGGTCCAGGCCGGGCGGGAAACCGCCCGAGAAGTCCAGCGGGTTCGCGATGTCGATCAGGACCTTGCCCTCCAGCCGGGCGGCGTCCACCTGCGTCAGCGCGGCGACACTGACCCGCCCGCCGGTGGCGTTGACCAGCACCTCGCCGTCCCGCCCGGCCTCCGCGAACCCGGCCAGCCCCACCCCCGGGTGGACCTCCTGCCAGTCCGCGTACTCGGGCCGGCCCAGGGTGGCGCCGGGGTCCCGGGTCCCGATGACGACCTGGTGGCCCAGGGAGTCGAGCCGGGCGGCCACCGTACGGCCGACGATGCCGGTGCCGAGGACTGCGTAGCGCATCTCTGCTTCCTTCCTAGCCCAGGATCCCGATGTCGGAGAAGAACCGGTACCGCTTCGGGGCGTCCGGCAGGAACCAGTGGAAGCCCTCTTCCAGGAAGACGGCCACCATGCTCACGGCGATGACCGCGCCCAGGAGCCACAACGCGAACAGTCCCGCCGTCCGCAGCAGCCCCGGCCCGGTCGCCGGAACCCCGTGCTCGGCCGTCGTGTGCGCGGTGGCCAGGGCGATGCCCACGACGACCACCGACACCTGGAAGAGGATCAACGCCCACGTGTACAGGTGCAGGCCGAACACCTCGCCCCCGTACCCCTTGGCACCCGGCAGGATGTGCAGCGTCGTCTGCCGCCAGGACGCGAAGGAACCCCCCATGAGCGCGACCAGCGTCAGGCCCCAGCCCGCCATGTAGTGGCGGCCGGTCACCGAGCCGCGCAGCAGCGCCGTACGGATGATGTACGCCGCTCCCAGCGCCGCCAGCAGCATGTACATCCGCTGTACGACGCACAGCGGGCACGGGTATTCGCGCACCGCGAACTGGTAGAAGAGGCCGCCGCCCACCACGCCCGTCCAGCCGATGGCGAAGAAGCAGGCGAACCAGTACTGGACCTTGCCCGGCTGGGTGGCCTCGGGCGTGCTTTCCGGGATGAGGCTCTCGATCGTCGCCATCGTCACCAGCTCAGCGTCAGGGCCAGGCTGCCGGTGATGTGGTGTGCCATCAGCAGGGTGACGGCGATGAGCATGACCCACCACGCCCCGAGCACGACCATCCGGGACGTCTCCCGGTACATGGCGATCAGCGTGGCGAGGAGCCCGCCGAAGATGAGGGTGTCCATGCCGCGGACCGTACCGAGACGAGGACATCCCGCCTGCTAGGCGCGCCCCCGGTCACGGCGTGGCGCGCCCCCGGTTACGTCGGTTGCCGCGTCGGCCGCGGCCGGACCGCCCCGCGCCCGGGCCGCCCGTGCTCCGGCCGTCCAGGCCGATCCACACGCGGACCTCGGTGCCGCCGAGTACCGAACGCCCCAGCCGGACGTCGCCGCCGGTCGACTCCGCGACCCGGCGCACGATGTCCAGGCCGAGGCCCGTGGAGCCGTCCCGGCCGCCGTCGTTGCCGCGGCGCAGGGCGGCGTCCGGGTCGGAGATGCCGGGGCCCGCGTCCGAGACGAGCACGATCACCGCGTCGCCCGCGTCGTGGACGTCCACCGCGAAGGGGGTGCCCTCCGGGGTGTGCCGGAAGACGTTGCCGAGCATGGCGTCGAGGGCGGCGGCGAGTTCGGGCCGCGCCACGGGGATGCGTACCGTGCGGTCCACCCCGGCGAGCCGCACCTCGCGGCCCTCGTCCTCCGCGAGCGCCGACCAGAAGGCCATCCGGTCGCGGATCACCTCGGAGGCGTCGCAGCCCGCCCCGGCCCCGACCAGGCCGGTGGCCGGGCGTTGTTCCCGGGCCGTGCGGATGATCGTGTCGACCTCGCGCTCCAGCTGCTCCACCGCGGCCCGGGTCTGCTCGGCGGCCGGACCGTCCCCGAGCGAGGCGGTGTTGAGCCGGAGCACCGTCAGGGGGGTGCGCAGCCGGTGGGAGAGGTCGGCGGCCAGTTCCCGCTCGTTGGCGAGGAGCTCGACGACCTGGTCCGCCATGGAGTTGAACGCGACGGCCGCCGAGCGCAGCTCCTTCGGGCCGGCTTCCGGGACGCGCGCGCCGAGTCGGCCCTCGCCCAGCTGGTGGGCGGCGTCCGCGAGGCGTTCGGCCGGCCGGACCAGCCGGGCGCCGAGCCGGTCGGCGACCGCGACCGAGCCCACGATCAGGGCCAGTCCGACGCCGGCCAGCACCAGCCAGGCGGTCGCGACGCCGTTGCTGACCTCGCTCTCCGGTACGAAGATCTCCACCACGGCGATGTCCCCGGACCCGAGGGCGGTCGGCTGGAGCAGCGCCGAGCCCCCGCCGGACAGCTTGGCCGTCGTGGCGCGCCCCATCCGCCGGGTCTCGGCGACGGCGCGCTCTCCGGCCCGGCCCTCGCCGATGCTCACCGGCCGGCTGTCGCCGATCGCGGGCACGTGGACGGCCATCCGCCGGGCGGCGCCCATCTGCGTGGACTCCACCGCCTTGCTCAGCTGCGTCGGGTCGGTGGTGATCGACAGCGTCGGTCCGATGGTGGCGGCCTGCCGCTCGGCGTTGGAGAAGGCCCGGTCGCTGGCCATCTCCTGGACGACGAGCCCGAGCGGTACGGCGAAGGCCACGACCACCATGGCCGTGACCGCGAGGCACACCTTGACCAGGGCCCATCTCATCGCGGGATCACTGCGGTCACGGCGCTCACTGCGGTGGCTCCAGCTTCACGCCGACACCGCGCAGGGTGTGCAGGTACCGCGGCCGGGCGGCGGTCTCGCCGAGTTTGCGGCGCAGCCAGGACAGGTGCACGTCGATGGTCTGGTCGTCGCCGTACGACTGCTGCCAGACCTCGGCGAGCAGTTCGCGCCGGGCCACGACCACTCCGGGCCTGCCGGCGAGGAAGGCGAGCAGGTCGAACTCCCGGCGGGTGAGGTCCAGTACGGCTCCGTCGAGCTCGGCCTGGCGGCGCAGCGGGTCGATGGCGAGGCCGCCGACGCGCAGGACGCGCGAGGGCGGTTCGGCGCCGGCGGCGGCCCGGGCGCGGCGCAGGACGGCGGCCATGCGGGCGGAGAGGTGCTCGACGGAGAAAGGTTTGGTCAGGTAGTCGTCGGCGCCGTCGTTGAGCAGCCGGACGATCTCGGCCTCGTCGTCGCGCGCGGTGGCGATGATCACGGGTACGTCGGTGATGCCGCGCAGCATCTTGAGCGCCTCGGACCCGTCCAGGTCGGGCAGGCCGAGGTCGAGGATGACCACGTCGAAGCGGTGGTGCGCGACCTCGCGCAGTGCCTCGAGGGCCGTGCCGACGCTCCGCACGGTGTGCGAGGCCTCGGTCAGGTGGCGGATGAGGGCGGAACGTACGAACTGGTCGTCCTCGACCACGAGCACACTTGCCATGGGCCGCACCGTAGCCCATCCGGGCGACCGCACGGGGTGTCGGGCCACTTCTGGGGCGCGTGGTGCAGTATGTGCCCTGATGCGAAGAGGACTTGTGCATGCCATGGCGTGGATGCTCGCGACCGGGGCGGCGGTGACGCTGTGCTGGTGGGGTGTCCACACCGTCATGTCGGGCACGGCGTACGACCGGCCGCTCGCGGTGCCGCTGACCGGGCAGCCGCTGTCCTCCTCGACCCAGCGCGCGCAGCCCCAGGGGTCGCCGTCGCCGTCCCCGTCCGCCTCGCCCTCGCAGTCGCCGGGCCCTGCGTCGTCGCCGACGCCGGGGGCCTCGTCCGACAGGCCGTCGCCGAAGCCCGCGTCCACCCCGGACGGCGGGCAGCAGGCGAGCGGCCAGGGCGCGGGGAAGGTGCAGGCCTATCCGGTCTCCGGCGGCCGTGTCGCCTTCTCCCTGGGCGCCTCCTCGGCCGAGCTGGTCTCGGCGACGCCGGCGGCCGGCTGGCGGATGCAGGTGTGGAAGCAGGACTTCTGGATCCGGGTCACCTTCACCCGGGACGGCCGTGAGGTGTCGGTGTTCTGCACCTGGCACGACCACCCGCCGCTGGTGGAGATCGTCGACCCCTGAGGCGGGGCGGGCGGACGAGGTGACGGGGCCGGACGCCGTGAAGCCGCGAAAGGGCCGGGCCGCGGCGGGGCCCGGCCCTGGCGAGGATTCAGGCGGGGACCGTGCCCACGAGCACGAACTCGTTGTACGGGAAGACCCTGCCCGCGGGACGGGGGAAGGGGAAGGAGTAGGTCCGCCGGACCGCCACGCCCGCCTTCGCGGCGTGGCGGCGCAGCTCCTCGAAGCCGACCCAGCGGATGTGGGTGGCATCGGAGCGGAAGCCGACCTCCTGCGGGGTGATCATGACGGCCGACCCGCCCGGCCTGACCAGTGGCAGGTACTGCTCCAGCAGCATCGCCGCCGTCCCCTCCTCGACGTGTTCCAGCACGTGCGCGAGGAGCAGGCTGTCGAAGGAGCCGGGACCGCAGTCCGGGGCCTCGGCCAGCCCGTCGGGCGTGTACGCGTTCAGCCCGCGCTCACGGCAGGTCCGCACCGAGTGCGGGTTGTGGTCGACGCCGACGCTGTCGGGTCCGCAGTTGGCCAGGTTGCGTCCCAGCCCGCAGCCCACGTCGAGCACCCGGCCCAGCCGGAGCCGCCGCAGGTGCCACCGGTAGGGGGCCTGCGTGGGCAGCAGCCGCTTGAGCCCGGACCGTTCCAGGCGGGCGAGCCTGCGCGTGTAGTCGGAGGTGGCGGTACTGGGCGTGCTCGGGGTCGGAGCACCGGATGAAGCGGGGAGATCGGACATCGTCGGCCGTTTCCTGAACGCGTCACAAAGGGGCTGCCCCGGTGGGGAGTTCACACACTGGACCGCGCGAGCGCCCGCCGGGACCGGAGTCCCGATCTTCTTCCAGGAGTCCGGTCTGCACAAGAGGCCGACTCGCTTCCTACCGGAAAGCGGAGGGCGGCGGCTGCGGCGAGGCCACCGCGGCGGCGTCGGCGACCGGGGCCGCGCCGCCCGCGAAGTCCGCGAGCGCCCGGCCGTGCTCGACCCGGCCCGGATGGGGGTCGCTCGCGACCCGCCGGGTGAATTCCGCGACGGGCAGCTCCCGGTCGGCCGCCACCAGCACAGCATTGCCGAACCGTTTCCCCCGCCACACCACCGGGTCCGCCGCCAGCGCCAGCTCCGTGAACCGGGACGCCGCCGTCGCGATCTGACCGCGCAGGTGGGTCAGCGGCGGCCCGTCCGCGAGGTTCGCCACGTACCACCCGGTGGGCGCCAGGGCCCGGCGTACGTCGTCCAGGAACTCGGTGCTCGTCAGGTGCGCCGGGGTCCGCGCGCCGCTGAACACGTCCGCGATCACCAGGTCCGCCCAGCCGTCCGGCACCTTGGCCAGGCCGGCCCGCGCGTCCACCGCCCGGACCCGGACGCGTGCCTGCGGGTCCAGCGGCAGGTGCTCCCGTACGAAGGCCACCAGGGCGGCGTCGATCTCCACGACCTGCTGCGTGGAGCGGGGGCGGGACGCCGCGGTGTAGCGGGCGAGGGTGAAGGCGCCGCCGCCCAGGTGCACCACGTTCAGCGGCTGGCGGGCGGGCGCGGCGAGATCGATGAGGTGGCCGATCCGCCGCTGGTAGGAGAAGTCCAGGTACGCGGGATCGTCCAGGTCGACGTGCGACTGCGGGGCGCCGTCGATCAGCAGGGTCCAGGCGCCGGCGCGCTCGCGGTCCGGCTCCAGCTCAGCCCGGCCGCCGTCCACCTGCCCGACGACCGCCTCCGCGCCGCCCCGCCCGCGCTGCCTGCCCTTGTTCCTGTCCTTGCCTGCCACCACCCCATTGTGCGGGGCGGCCGGCCGGGAGCGGTCAGCGGCAGTTGTCCGCGGCCTCGATCAGCCGGGCCGCCTCGCCGAGCGCCGCGCGCAGCACCTCGGGGTCGGTGACCGGCCCGACCGCCTCCGGCGGGAGCAGCCAGCCCGTGGCGCCCGCGGTGGGCGAGACGGCGTCGCCGAAGCGCATCCCCCGCCCGTCGGTCTGCGTACACGCACTGCCGGGGAGGTCCCAGGCGTCGGCGGTGCCGGGCGGCACGAGGAAGCCGAGGGTGTCGCCGGACCCGTCGTGCAGCACGGGCCCCACCGGGCCGGACCGGCCGGCGGAGCGGCGGATGATGTCCACCGCCTCCAGTCCCTGCCGCGCGGGCACGGTCACCAGGTCCAGGTCCGGGGCCGCGCCGGGCCCGGGCGCGGTGTTCGTTCCAGTGCTCTCCATGCCGGCCTCCACCAAGGGGAACCCCTCCTCGATCCGTATCCGCATGGGTTCAACGCACGGGAACGTCAACGGGTGCGGCACCAAGACGCCGCAAAGGATGGCAGTTCATGGCGGATCGCGGGTGAGATATCCGTTTTGTAGCTAAACATCGTGTGAACACCCCGGTCGCTGGCGGTACGTTCAGGCGCGCCGGGCCCAACTGCACCAGCCACCGCACCGGCGCTGCGTTCCTTGCCAGAGAGGTCACGTCCATGGCGGCGTTCCCCCACTCACCCAACTCCACGTTCCGGCGGCTGCGCGGGCAGCACTCCCCTGCCGAGTTCGCGGCCCTGGTACGACGCGCGGCGAAGGAGATCGGAGAAACGGTTTCCTGCGACGCGCGCTACATCGGCCGGGTCGAGTCCGGCGAGATCCGCTGCCCCAACTACGCCTACGAGCGGGTCTTCCTCCACATGTTCCCCGGCCGCACCCTGGCCGACCTGGGCTTCTCCCCCCGCGAGAGTGTCCGCGGCCGCGCCGCGCAACGCGGCCCGGACGTCCCCCGTTCCCCTTCCAGTGCCAAGGAGAGCGACGTGCTGCGTCGCGCGTTCATGGCGGGCGGCTCCGCGACCGTGGCGGCCGCGACGCTCGGCCTCACCCTGCTCGGCGACACCCGCCGGCTGCCCGCGCGCGCCGGCGAGTCCGAGGCCGCGGCCGTCGAGGACGCGGTACGCCGGATCCGGCTGCTCGACGACCGGCACGGGGCGGACGCCCTGTACCGCAAGGCGTCCGAACCCCTGCGCACCGCCTACGCCCTGCTCGACGCCGGGGCGACGCGGCAGTCCACCGAGGACAGGCTGCACGCGGGCGCCGGCGAACTGGCCGTCTCGGTCGGCTGGCTGGCCCACGACTCCGGCCGCTTCGACGACGCCCGCTCCCACTACGCGGAGGCTCTGGCCACGGCCCGGGTGGCGCGGGACGCGGGCCTGGAGGCGCACGCCTTCAGCAACATGTCCTTCCTGGCCCGGGACACCGGTCGGGCCCGCGAGGCGGTACGCGCGGCCCAGGCGGGCCGCCGCGCCGCGTCGTCCCTCGGCTCACCCCGGCTGCTGTCCCTGCTGGCGCTGCGGGAGGCGGGCGGCTGGGCGGGCCTCGACGACCGCAAGGCGTGCGAGGAGTCTCTGGCGCGGGCCCACCGGGAGTTCTCCCGGGGGCCGGCGGAGGCCGACCCCGAGTGGATGTCCTTCTTCGGGGAGGCGGAGCTGGAATCGCTGGAGGCCCGCTGCTGGTCGGCGCTCGGGGAACACGCCCGCGCGGCCCGGCACGCACGGCGGGCGGCCGACCTCCAGGATCCGCACTTCGCCCGGAACGTGGCCCTCTACACCGCCGAGCTGGCCGGTGACCTGGCGCGGGCGGGCGCCCCCGACGAGGCCGCCTGGGCGGGCGGGCGGGCACTGGACCTCCTGGCCGAGGTCCAGTCGACGCGGGTCCGCGCGATGCTCGCGGAAACAGCCACGGCCCTCGTCCCCCACCAACGCTCGCCCCGCGTGGGCGCGTTCCTGACCCGCTCCCCCGCGGGGGGCTCGCCGGTATAGACACCCGCCCCCGACGGGGGTTGGCGGCGACCCGGCTACCCCACGGCGGCTCGGCGGTGTACGGGGCCGCGCCCGGCAGGAGTTGGCGGCAGCCCGGCTGCCCTGCGGCGGCTCGACGGCGCACGGGGCCACGCCCGGCGGGGGTTGGCGGTGGCCGCGGGCGGTTTCCCTGGCGGGGGCAGCTATGTACGGACTCGGCGGTGTGGGGGGCGGGGTTAGCGGTGGCGGTCCCTGACGGAAGCCGAACCATGCCGGTGGCGGGGGCTTGGCGGTGTCGGGGGGTGGGGCGGTGCGGTGCCCCTGCGGGGTTGCTCGGCGGTGGGGG
>NZ_MQUR01000088.1 GCF_001953875.1 Streptomyces amritsarensis | reverse complement strand
GGCGGGCGGCACCCGAACGCAGGTGCCGCCCGCCGCCGTCGACAGCGTCAGGGCTGCCCGCCCCACCACCGCTTGCGGGGGTGGAATTCACCTCGCCCGGGTCGCCCTGGGCCTGGCCGGGCACGGCTGGCCCGCCCGGCGGGGCGAGCGCAGGACGCTCCGGGGCTGGGGTCAGGGCCGCCACCGCCCGCTGCAGGTCCGCAATGTGCTCACCCCGCGCCACGAGCTCGCGGCGCAGGTGCTCGGCCTCGGCCTCCGCCAACTTCTGCCCGAAACGGGCCTCGGCCAGCGCAAGGGCATGCTCCGCGTTCAACCGAGCCAGCTCCGCCCGCAGGGCGGTCGCGTCCTGCTCCTTACCGTCGGACGGAGCCGCTGGACCGGCCGGGGCCGGGGCGGCCTGGTCCGGCGGGGCTGGGGCGTTGAGTCGGAAACCCGCTGCCAGGAGGTCGTCCACCGGGACCATCCAGCCGCGCTCGGGGTCCTGGAAGGAACCGGGCAGGTCACCCGCCTCACGGCGGCGGCGGATCGTGGAGCGGCTGACGCCGCGGCGGCGGCCTCCCGCTGGGTCAGCATCGGGCGCGTCATAAGCACATCCTCTCCGGCCACGCCGCCCCCTTACACCACCACCCCCACCGGCCCTGTCGGACCGGCCGCGAAACTGTCCCCACGTGTGCCCGGGCGACGGCCGTGACCTGGCCAGTGACCACCCGCGACGCCCTCTCGCCGCTCGGGTGAGTGCTTGCCGGGTGGCGGTTTCGGCCATGTGGGGCCTCTCTGATCGCCATTTGGTGGTCGACCCCGCTTGCTGTGCGTGTGAAGGCGTCCGGGCCAAGGACATGGGCGCACGCTGGCGGGTGTCGAATCACGCTCCGTCTCGTTCGGGGCCGGCAGCTGAGGGGTGCGCATAGTGAGGGAAGCAGCAGGATTGGTCGGCGGCGATGCGGATTCGCGATGGACAGAAACCATTGACCAGACCAAACGCACTCACCAGGCTCTCCGTGCTAAGCGTCTCGATTTGGCGAACACCGAGGACGAAATCAAGCAGCGGAACAAGCGGCTGGCGAAACACCACGACGCCGAAGGCGTCAAAGAAGGCATCGTCGATTTCGATGATTCCGTGTGGACTACTTTTTTCAGCCGGGGCGAGATCGTGTCCCGCGCGATCGGCCGGGTTGTCCTTCCGCAACGGCCTTCCAAAGCGCTCGGCACAGGAGTGCTGATCGCTCCACAGCTGCTGCTGACGAACAACCACGTGGTGCCCTTCGAGGCCCACCAGAGCGAGGCGGCGGTGGAGTTCAACTACGAGTACGACGAGAACGGCAAGCCACGCGAGTATCAAACCTTCCGTTTCGCTCCTGAGGTGTGCTGGTTCACCGATGTGGAGCTGGACTTCAGCCTCGTCGGGCTGAAGAAGGTGGACGGCAAGCGTCCGGGCGATATCTACGGTTGGGTACCGCTCATCGAGCAGACCGGCAAAGTCATCAGAGGCGAGCCCCTGAACGTGATCCACCACCCTTGTGGCGGCCTCAAGCGCATGAGCATCCGCGAAAACCGCATGGTGGCGGAGGACGAACTGTGGCTGCGCTACACCAGTGACACCCAGGGGGGCTCGTCGGGGGCGCCGGTTTTCAACGACCAGTGGGAAATGGTGGCGCTGCATCATGAGGGGATCCCCAAGCTCGTCGATGGGCGAGAAGTCAACTTGCAAGGCCAACCCTGGACTGAAGAGATGGGCCCCGGTGCCAAGGCATACGACCGAAACGAAGGCATCCGGGTGAGCAGGATCGTCCAGCGCCTCAAGGAAGCGGAAGTAGCCGAGTCCATGCGTGTGTTGATCAGCCAGGCACTGACGGGAGAACAGGTATGAGCGCAACACTCGTCTTCATTCACGGACGCCGCCAGGAGACCAAGACCCCGGAAGAGCTGGAGCGGGAATGGCGGGCTGGGCTCGCCGCAGGTCTGATCAGAGCCAAACAGAAGTCGGCGGACTCCGTTCCCGTCGTACTGCCCTACTACGCGAAGCTGCTGGCCAGCATCACCAATCAACTCGCCCAGAGCAGCGCGAAGGGGGACTTCGAGGCCCTGCCCGATGGCATCGATGAGCCGGCCCCGTTCCACCCTCATCTTGGAGAGGACATCGGCAAGGCCGAACGCGAGCTGCTCCGAAGCCTGGTCGTCGAGCAGAGAAGACGCCGAGGGGACTTGGAAGGACTGGGTGGACTCCTGAGCGGCATCCTGTCCTGGGACGACGCGCGGCGATTGCTCGTGTGGCTTTGCAGCCACACCAAGGCCGACCAGGACTACATCAAAGCGTTCCTGAGCGACGTAGCGATGTACCTGACCAAGGCCAGGACTCCCGTCCAGGACCTCGTCAGGAAGGAGATCCCCGACGGGGATCTCATCCTGGTGACGCACAGCCTGGGCACGGTGGTAGCGCGCGACCTCCTCGATGACAAAGACGTGCGCGACCGCACCCTGCTCTGGGTCACCGCAGGTTCCCCCCTCGGCCTCGAAGCCGTACAGAAGAACCTACTCTCTCCGGGGAAGATCCACCCCGGAGTCCCCCAGTGGGTTAGCACCTACGACGTTAACGACATCGTCGCCCTCGGCCACCCACTGAAGCCCAACTGGGGGAAACCCCCCAAGGGCAGCAAGGAAATCGAGGACATCGAGGTGGACAACGGAGACGAACCGCACTCCATCGCCCGCTACCTCGGACATCATGAGGTAGCCCGGCGCATCGGAGAAGCCCTCGCCTAAACCATGCGACGGACGGCCGTCACCCGGAGCGCCGGCCCCCTCCACACGCGGCGGAGTGCGCAGGCGGACGTCACAGAGGTCGGTCGTCGTCGCCTCCACCATCGCAGCCGCGCTCGCCGACCTCGACCCCACCGTGGTCCACCCCCACGTCGACCGACCCGTGATCCGCCGCCCCACACCTCGGACCTGACCATCGGCAGCACGACCAGGCCCCTTGGGGCCGCCCTCATCAAAGGCGGCCCCAAGGGGCCTTTCGTTGCTGATGACATCCGGATACCCGCCGCTGCCTGAGCCGTTTGCCGGAGCCCTCGGGGAGGCCGCGCACACCGCGGCGGTGGCCTACCGCCTGGTGCTGGCCATCTCCGACGCGGTCCGCCGTGCCGCTCAGAAGCACCTGAGTGGCCGGGTGGAGGAACTCGGCGAGGACGCGGGGAAGATGGGCGCCGGGCTGGTCGGCCGACCAGCTGCGCGGCCACCTGGGCGACGACGTTCTGGCCGTGCTGATGCGGGATACGGACTGGCTGTGGATGGCCCGCCGGCTGGTCGGTCTGCAGCTGGCCGGTGTCGACCTCTCGGTGTTCCTGCCGCAGATGGGCCGGATGACCGCCGGGATCCACCAGGCCGTCACCGCGAACGCCGCGCGGATTAAGGCCGAGGGCACCGACTGCTGGGCCGAGCTCCTCAAGGCGACGATGCCTTCAGGTCTGGTCCGCGATGCGATCCTCGCCTCCCCGGCCTGGCCCGACATCGCCGCCGCGATGGGCCGCCTCGACGCCGCAGGCATCGACGTCGCCCGGATCCTCACCGACGCCCACCGCGCCGGAGCCGGCGTCGACCAGGCCGTCGCCGCAGTCACCGCGGCCGCCGCCACCGCCCCGACCGCCCCCACCGCGGCCCCGACCGCCCCCACCCGACCGATCCCGGCCCCCGCTCCCGCAGCTCCCGCAGCTCCCGCTCCTGCTCCCGGGGCCGTGGCCGGCGCCGCGAGGGACGTGCTGGCCGAACGCATGGGCGCGGCCGGTGACCCGTGGGCCGCGTCCGCCCGCCCGGTCCCCGCTCCGGCACCCGCCCCTGCGGGCCCGCCCGCCCCCGCCGCGTCCCTGCCTGCGAATGCGGATGCGAAGCGGGCCTGGGGCCCGCTGACCGAGGGTCTGACCGTTCCCCGCGACCTCGACCTCGACCTCGGCAACCGGCCCGCATGCAACAGCTCGGCGAACACCACGGCACCGACACCGTCGCCCAGCACCTGAACCGCCTCACCACCAACACCTCCTGGCAGGAAGCCACCGGCCCCGCCCTGGTCGGCCGCCTCGTCGACGCCACCCTCACCTCCCTGACCACCCCACCCGGCACACCGGCCCCCTCCCGGCCCCGGGTCTCCGCGGCCGCCGCGCGTTCCCGCTCCACCACCCCCGGCGCTGCGGCCCCTGGCCGGCAGGCCCCGGCGGAGGCCGCGGAAACAACGGCTCCTGCAGCCGGGACAGCACCTCGTTCACAGCCACCGAATCTGGGCCGCACCACCCGGACGAGGAACGATTTCAAGCGACTCCCGAACCACCCGAAGGAAGATCAACAAATACAACGCGTGCCCGGTTCACGGAACTTGTGCCAGACCCACTTCGCGCCGTTGACGTCGGCGTTTGCGTTGGCGAGTTGAGCGCGGTGGGCGGCGAGCAAGCCGATCCCGCCCCGACACGCAATCTCTCGCCGCCCGGATTGACCGGGACGCCACTGCCCGCCCACCCGGAGTGACGGCGCACGAGTACACGAGGTTCACGTGTCGGGGTGTGGTCAAGACTCGGCGTCAGGACCGGGCGAGGACGCAGAACTCGTGGCCCTCTGGGTCGGTAAGGCACGTCCACGGAACGTCGCCCTGGCCGACGTCGAGGTCGGCGGCGCCGAGGGCCCGCAGCCGGGCCACCTCCGCTGCCTTGTCGTCACCAGGGTCCGGCACCAGGTCAAGATGGACGCGGTCCGGCACAGTCTTCACGTCGGGCGAGCGGAGGAACTCAAGATACGGGCCGACACCCTTGGCTGAGCGCCACACCGCACGGTCGTCCGTCACCTCGTGCAGGGTCCAGTCCATCGCCTCGTCCCAGAACCGGGCCATGGCCCGCGGATCCGCGCAGTCGACCACCACCCGGGCGATCGGCCCGGTGTCCCGGTACATCTCCCGAGGCTCCAGCACGCAGAACTCGTTGCCCTCCGGATCAGCCAGGACCGTCCACGGCACATCGCCCTGGCCCACGCGGGCGGGCGTCGCACCGAGAGCCTTCAGACGCGCGACCAACTCCGCCTGATGGGCCACAGAGGTGGTGGCGAGATCGACGTGCACACGATTCTTTGTCGCCGTCCTGGGTTCCGGGACGGCAATGACGTCGATGCATACGCCGACCGGGTCCAGCCAATCGAAGCCGACGGGTTTGGCGGCGGTCGCGCCCGCCTCCTCGCCGGCAACCGTCCAGCCGAGCGCTTCCGCCCAGAACCGGCCGACCGCCGAGTCATCGAGCGCCTTTATGTTCACCAGGACAGGTCGCAGCGTCATGCCGGCGATCCTATGCACCTGCTCTGCAAGTCACAGCGGTGGCAACAATCGCTGGAAGGTGGCATCTACCGCGTGAAGTCACAGACACCGCGACCGCGGAGCGCCCCGCGAGCTGCCGCGGTTCGCGACCCATCTGCAGACGCACCGCGGCCTGATGCTCGCCCGTGCCGGTGACACCGCCGGCGGTGCCGCGTATGCCCGCGCGGCGCTGGATGCGCTCCCGCGGGAGAAGTACTCCCTGACCTTGCGCCTGCTGATGGCGGAAGTCGAGCAGTCCTGACCCCCGCGAGGCCGTGTGGCGGCGGCAGGTGGTCGGGGCCAAGAGGCCGGCAGCCCTGTCGGCGGGGCCGGTGTGGCCGGGGCTTCGGAGCGGCGCGGGGGTGCGGAGGGACTCGGCGGGTGGCCGGGGCAGCGCGTGTTCCTGGCGTGTCCCGCCGGGCCCTTGTTCCGGGGCCGGGGCGGGTGCTGTACGGCTCGTGGTGGGCGTCTGTCCGGCCGTGGCCGGGGTAAACCGGGGCCGCTGCGGGTGCAGCAGGGAGCTCTAGGTGTGGACGCGGCTGTTGGTGCCGTCGTGGTGATCGGCGGTGTCGTCGTCGAACCAGTGGTCGCCGGCGGCGAGGCAGCGGAAGGAGTGGCTGCTGTGCGCAGGAAGCGAGACGCGGGCTGCGCGGGTGCCATCGCCGCGGGGTTCGAGGGGGTGGGCGGCGGGGTTCCAGTGGTTGAAGTCCCCGACCACGCTGACCGGCCCGGTGGGTCGGTCCTCCGGCAGGACGAAGGTGACCTGGGTCCTGTCCTTGAGCTGCTTGCGTTCGAGCACGGGTGATCTCCAACCCTGGATGTCGGGTGAGCCTGGATCGTTGCCTGCGCGGCGGGCGTTATCCCCGGGGCCTGCCCGGAGGTACTGGTGCGTCCTTTCACGGGCCCGGGCCTGAGCAGTGGTGGGCCGAGCTGCGCAGCGTGCTGGACGTCCCGGCTGCGGTGCTGGCGGGGCGGGAGGCGGTCCGGACGCTGGATGCGCCGTTCGTTCCCGTTTTCCCTCGGCGTCGACGACCTCGGCCGGATGGTGCTCGCGGGGCCGGCGCTGCTCCTGGACTCCTCCGTCGAAGCGCTGCGCGCCGGCCGACGGAGGAGGTGTGTATGTGGTGGTCCGCAGCCACCCCGCCGCCCTCGCCGGTTCGACGACCGGGGGTGGAGGTTCCCGCCGCTATGGGCCCGCGCTGGAGCGGAGGCGGGCGCCGGCGATGTCGCCGCGCTCGGTGACCTCCTGGCACTGCTGCCGCGTGCTTCCCCGGCCCTGGTCCGAGGCCGGGTCCGCGCGACGGGCGGATCGCGGCCCCGTCTCCCCGTGACCTCGCTCTCGTCGCGGCTCGCTCAGAGCCGGTCGGCTTGCTCGTGCCGGAAGTCCTCCCAGGCCGCACGCACACCTGCCTCGACCTCGGCATCGTCGAGATCTCCGGGCTCGGCGAATTCCGGGTCGTAAGCGTAGTCCTCAAGGATCATGAATACCCGGTCGAAGAGATCGCTGAGCGGCCCTTGGATCCGTTCGCCGTTCGCAAGGGAAGCGCGTCGAGCTTCCCACCAGCCGTCTGCGAAGTCGCGTGCGCTGCACGTTCCGGCGGTGAGGGCGTCCAGTAGCGTCACGTGTCGCGCCGCAGCACTCGACGGGTCGATGTCATCCGTGCGGGACGCTGCCCTGTGCTCAGGCGCATATGCGGCGGCCACTGCCGGCAGGTGGGGGTGGCGGTCCGCGAGGGTGCGCGCATACCGGCCGAAGCGTGCGCGTGCCGTATCGGCGCCTTCGCCGACCGCGGCTGCCATGAACGGCGCGGTTCCCGCGATCAACGCGTAGCCCGGTTCGGGGAACAGAACGGCTCCCTGCAGATCGGGTGTGCTGAGCAAGAACGGTGGGGGGACCTCCAATCCGGGTGCGGGTGCGGTCGGCCGGAACTCCGCACCTGCCGTTTCCGTGAGGCCGCCCGCGAGCTGAGAGGCAAGCATGTTTGCTGCACCGACCGCGCGGCACCCCGCCGTGATCCGACGAGCCAGCGCCGCATCGAGTCGGACACCTGCAGGCAGCGGTGCCACGGACTTGTCCCGTAGCCAACTCGGGGCGAAAGCCCCGTCCGAGCCGAGGACGCCCCGCGGATCGGAAGCCTTGTACTCTGAACCAGTCACCACAGAAACCCTTTGTCGATGATTCCCTGGAACTGTTTATCGCCCAGCTTCCAGGCAGACCAGAATGTACCATCGGCGTGCAGCATGACCATCTTCTGGGATGCCGTATCGATGAATCCGACGGCTTGCCCCTGGCCTCTGTAGTCGAATCGGTAAATCTTTGTTCCGTCGGCTGTCATATGTTCACGCATGGCCTGTTCGAACCGCTGCAGGTTTGCCTTGTTCAGATTTCCGGGGTTGTCCAGGAAATCCCCCGCATGAGCGTGGAACTTTTTACTCATGACCTTCTGGGAGGAGAAGTCGGCCTTCTCCTCCCAAGCACCCCGCGGACACGGGGCAAGCCCCAGGGGATCGGTCCAGGAGTGAGGATTTTCCACATACGTGGCGGGGTTGGGGGCAGGACCCAGTCCCAGCGGGTCGAGTGTGAGATAGCGAGCAGTTTCCGGGTCGTAGTGGCGGAAAACGTTGTAGTGGACGCCGGTCTCGGGGTCGTAGTACTGACCAGGGAAGCGCAGGGGGGTGTACGCGCCGCTGTCGCGGGCCCAAGCGGCGGTGCCCCACAAAGTGGCCCGGCTGCGCCATGCGATGTCGCCCGCTTCGTCGATGAGTTCGGTGGGCGTGCCGACGAGATCCGTGGCGATGGCAAAGAAGCGGCGGTCGATCTCCTCCTGGCGGTCGTCCGCCGTGAGGATGCGCTCGGTCTGGCACAGGGGAGTGTCGCCCAGATGGTCCCAGGTGAGGGTGACCGTGTGAGGCCGGTCCGGCCGGTGGCTGGCTTGCTCGCACAGGGTGAGGCCGTCCCAGGTGAACCGGATCTCCTCGGCCACGCTCTCGCCATCGGCAGCCAGAAGCTGTTTCGCGGTGCGCCGGCCGAGGGGGTCGTAGTGGTACCTCCAGCGGGCGCCGTCCGGGGTGGTCACCGCCGTGAGGCGGTCCTCCGCGTCCCACGTGTAGCGCCAGGTGTCCGGCTTACGGGAGAGCCGAGGCTTCTGGCGGAGGGTGACCCGGCCGAGCGCGTCGTGCTCGAAGCGGACGTCCCCGGCACGGTCGAGAGCCGTGCCGGTGTAGGTGCGCGGCCCAGTAGCCTCCCCACCGGGATGGCCTGTCGGCCAAGACGCCCACGTCTGATTGCCGGTGTCGTCGTACGCGTACCGCTCCGTCCAATCCTGGGCGTGCACGGCGGTGACCCGGCCCGCACGGTCGAGGTCGAAGGTACGTGTGCCGGACATTCCGTCCGTGACGGAGAGGAGACGTCCGTCGGCACGGTAGGCGTAGGCGCGCCGGTTGACGGAGCGCTCCCCGGCGGTGACGTGCTGTGCCGAGAGCCTGCCGGCTGCGTCCCACGCGGACGTCATGGTCACCGTGTCGCCGAAGACACGCTCCAGTTCGCGCCCGGCGTTGTCGTGGGAAAAACCTACGCGCCGTCCTCCGGTGATGAGCGATTGGACTTGCCCGTCCGCACCGTAGGAGTATGAGGTCACATGTCCCGTAGGTGTGACTCGGCTTGTACGGCGGCCCAGGACGTCGTAGGCGTAGCTCATGGGGCGGCCGTCGACCAGCTCGGTCTTGGTGAGTCCGCGACGGTCGTACTGGTAGCGAAGCTCCGCGTCCGGTCCGACTGCCTCCAGCAGGCGTCCGGCCCTGTCGTAGGCGTAGGTCGTCGCCCGGCCGTCGACGCATTTGCGGACGACCTGGCCGAGCTGGTCGCGTTCGAAAGCGATCGTCCCGCCGAGCACGTCCGCGCGGGCCGCCAACCGGCCTGCGGCGTCCATCCGGTAGGTGAGCGTACGGCCGTCGAAGTCGGTTTCGGCGATGATGTTGTCAGCGGCGTCGTACGTGTAGGTCCACCCCCGCCCCCGGGGATCCGTGACACGCGTCAGGCGCAGGGCGGCATCATGCTCGAATTCGTAGCGTGCGCCGTCGGGCCCGGTGCGGGCGACCGGTAGGTCGAAGTGGGTGTACTCGAAGCGGGTGACCCCGCCCGCCGCGTCGGAGCGGGTCAGCAGGTTGCCCTCGCCGTCGTACGTCCACGACTCCGTGGCCCCGTCCGGGCCGGTACGCCGGGCGAGTTGCCCGTCGGTGTGCCACTCCAGGCGGGTGACGCCGCCCTCCGGATCGGTGAGGCGGACGGGACGGCCGAGGACATCCCGTTCCGTCAGAGTCACGGCTCCGGTCGGAGCGGTCACCTTCAGAGACAGTCCAGCCGCGTCGCACACGACGCTGCTCGTCGCGCCTTCGGCGTCTGTGACTGACGCGAGGCGGCCGGCGTGGTCATACGTGTAGCGAGTGATGGCGCCGGCCGGGTCGGTGACTGCTGTGAGGTTGCCACGTTCGTCGTACTGCAGAAGCGTGCGCGCGCCGTCCGACGAGACGACCTCTACGGGCAGCCCGAAGATGCCGCGGACGGTGCGTAGCTCGTTCCCGTCAGGGCGCACGGCACGGACGAGCCGACCGTCCTCGTCGTACGAAAAGGTTGTCGTGTGGCCCAGGGGGTCGGTGCGGGACAGCAGGTTGCCGCGAGGATCGTATGCGTAGCGGGTGCTGTGGCCGAGCGGGTCGGTCACGGCCAAGAGCTTGCAGCCGGGGCCGAATACGTGGCGTGTTGCGTGTCCGTCGGGTGTGGTCAGCGTGGTGGTGTGGTGGCCCGTTGCAGGGTCAGGGTCGGTGTAGGCCAGAGTGAGGCGGACGTGTCCGGCTTCCCCGCCCTCCGCCACCACACGGTCGCGGTCGTCGTAGACGTAGTCATAGCGGCTGCCGTTGGAATCGATCCAGGCGATGACGCGGCGGCGGTCGTCGTAGACGAAGGTGGTGGTGGCGCCCGAAGGCTTGGTGACCGTGGCGAGGTTGCCCTCCTCATAGCCGTAGTTGATTAGGAGCAAGTCGGCATCGGCTTCGCCTGCGCCGGCCAGGGACACGGCGGTGATCAAGCCGTTGGATGCCGTCAGCTTCAAGTGGTGGCCGGCCGAGTGCACCAGTGCCGACGGCAGACCGTCCTCTGCACGGTCGATGGCGATGGTGTGGCCGTTGCGGTCGGTGACTTCGGTCAGCCAGGCTTGACCGTCGTCTCCGGGCTTGCTGCCGGACGGCGAGGTGAAGCGACGAACCACCCCGTTGTCGGAGTCGGTGACCGTGTAGTCGCCGACGGCATCACGGGCCAGAAGAGTGCGCGCCCTTCGGTGCTCCGGCTGTGTGGGCAGGCCCGGAGCCGGATGCGGGTAGGTGATCAGCAGGCCTTCGGCAGTGATGTGCACGACACCGGTCGCATCGATCTCCAGGCGTTCGTCGACGGTGGACGTCCACGCAGCCCCCAAGAAGCGGCCGACCGTGCAACCGGATTCCGTGCGGCGGGTGAAGACGAGGGGCAGGATGCCGGGCAGCTCGACATCGGTCTGTGGCAGGAACATACGACCGGTGGCGAGGTCCACCGGGTCGCCGCCCACGGTGCGGTCGCCGTCCGCAGTGCTGTGGGCCCCCTCCGGTCCGTCCTCTGCGAGTCTGCGTGCCCGCGTGGCAGAGGCTGCGTCGTCGAGGTGCTTGGCGGTGGTGGTGAGCTTCTTGGCGGCGCCGGTGCCCTTGGAGCCGATGACTTCGGGTATGAGCTTGCCGAGACCCTCGAAAGGGTCCTTCATGAACTCGTCGAGCATTTGCTTGCCGGCACCCCACGGGTCGTTGGCCATGACGACGAGGCCGGCCGCAGTCGAGTTCAAGTTGGTGCGGTACTCGGCCGGGTGGGTCAGGTTGTACGGGTCGAACGGGTTCAGGCTGCGGCCGAAGTTGGCCATGCCGGCAGTGCCCTTGAGCACACCGCCGACCAGGTGCGTGGAGGCCAGGTCGAGGTAGTCGAGGCCGTCGCCGAGCTGCTTGCTGTACGACGGCTTGGGCGGGGCGGCATCCCGCGCCGTACGGACGGCCGCCGCGGCGGTCTCGGCCTGCTCGTTGCGCTGTCGCCGGGCGCTGTTGAGTTTCTCCTGCGCTGCCTTGGCCATCTCCTTCCCGGGGTCGGGGTACGTCTCCGACGGCCGCGGCGGCAGGTGCTCCGACTTCGCCCTCACAGCGTCGTTGTAGGTCGTGCGGAGCTTCTCGTGCGCGTCGAACGCGTCCTGGGAGGCCTTCAACGCCGCTTTGTAGTCCTCCAGCGCCTCTTTGGCCTTGCCCTGGGCCCACTCGACAGTCTCTGCGAACCGGTTCATGGCGTCGGCAGCCTTGCCAAAAGCGTCAGCCGCCTTGAACCAGCGTGGCGGCTCCTTCGCGACGGACTCCCGGAACGCGGTGGCTGCCGCTCCCTTGAGCCCGTCGGGCTCGGTGAGGTTCTTCAGGCCGTTGCCGACAGATTCAAAAGCCGCCTTGAAGTCGGTCAGGTGGGCGACCTGCTCCCGGATCTTGGCAGCACTGCCGTAGACCAGCCGCTTCGGGTCCTCGGTCTGGCCGAGTTCGAGTTCGGCGACATCCGCGCCGAGCTGGTTCGCGGCGGAGCGGCTCTTGTCGCGGACCCAGTTGCCCGCATCGTGCGCGCCGATGTCGTCGGCGAAGTCGGCAGCCTTGTCACCGCCCCACTCGACGAAGTCACCGACGTCCTCGGCACGATCCTCGACCCAGTCTTCCGCCGAGTCCGGAACGAAATCCCGCCAGCCCATCTATCCGTTCCCCCCATCGTGCCCGCGGGACTGGTCCAGCAGGTCCTTCAACGAGCCGATCCTGCCGTTCGAGGTCACCGTGTCCTTGGTGTCCGACCAGGTCTGCTCCATGTCCTTGTCGCTCTTGTCGAACGACTCATCGCTGTAGTCCGGCTTGAAGACGTCCGCGCGGAAGATGTCGCCCCACTTCTTCTTCTCGATCTCGTCCTCGCCGGCATATGGGTTGCCGTATGCGGCGTTCACGGCGACCTTGAAGGAGCCCTGGATGTACTGGTCCTCCTCCCACAGTGTCCCTGCCGCGATCCCCAGGTTCGCCGCGAGCGTCGACGCGTCCTGCACCAGGGCGCGCACCCCCCACTCCCAGCGCTCGCAGAAGTCCTCGAAGTCCGCTGCCAGCCCTGCGTGCCCGGTCTCCATCCCCGTCATCGACAGGTTCTCGAAGCCCGCGCCCTGCGAGGCACCTGCCGCGTCCCCGGATTCACGCAACTCCGATATCGCCGCCCGCAGGCCGGTCTGGATCGCCGCGACCGCCTGCGGCGAGACCTCGAGGTCACCGTCGCCCGCCATCAGACCCTCACTCCGCGGTCACTGTGGGTGTCCTGCCCCAGGTCCACGGCGAACGGATCCGGGACGATCCCGGAGACCGGCGGGAACAGCATCGCCCCGTCTCCGTCCGCCACGTTGACCGCGACCCCCATCGGACGATCCGACTGCGGCACGACCGCATCCACCAGCCGGCCGCCGAGCATCACCAGATACGGCCACTCCCGATCCCCCTCACCACGCGCCCGTACGAACCGTGCAAGGGAGTCCTCGTCCGTGAACGCGTACAGCCATCGGACACCACCCGACAGCGCAGACATCAGCCCATCCTGGACACCGGAACCGGTGCTGCCGTCCGCGCGCGGGAGCAGGGAGCAGGGCCCTTCGAAACTCACCCACCAGGCGCCCAGGATCCCCCCTCCCCTCCCGGTACGCCGCAATCTCCGCAACCAGTCCCATGAACTGTGTCCCCTCCCGCTGATCAGCCCCAAAAGGGAAACCGTACCTTGATCGCTAAATCGGTCTATAGGTGCGGAAGAGTTCTGGCCAACGATCACCGGCCTCGGGGAGTGGGCCACAGACCATTGGCCGTATGACTGCGGAGCGGCGGTTGATCGCTTGGCATGGTGGTGAACAAGCCTGCCGGTGGATCGCGGTACGCCACGCGACCCACCACCTGGCCGGCGCCCATCCACGTCGTCGCGACGCTCGCACGTTGCGGCTGGGCCGGTGGCAGTCGCGGAGGATCTTCCCGTCACCCAGCACGAGGTCGACGCGTGGCTTGCCGGCAGCTCCGGCACCCGCTACGAGGTGCGCGACTTCGCGGTCTGGGCCGCCCGACGCGGCCACAGCCGGCCCCTCCTCGTTCCCCATCGGCCAAATGCCGCCCCCGAGGGCCTGAACGAGGACTCGCACTGGGAACTCCTCCAGCAGTGCCTCACCGACACTGCGCTTCCGCTGGAAGTCCGCGCAGCCGGAGCACTCCTGCTCCTGCTCGGCCAGCACGCCACCCGAATCGCCGCCCTTCCCGCCGACGCGCTGAGCACGGTCGACGGCCACGCGGTACTCCTCCTCGACCGCACCCCGATCCGACTGCCCGAACCCCTCGCCCGACTCCTCGCCGTTCTCACCGACCAGGCGCCGCCCGACGGATGGGCGGCCAACTCGCCGCGCCGCTGGATCTTTCCCGGCGTCAGGCCCGGCCGGCACATCTCCGCCACCGCCCTGTCCCGGCGCCTGGCCGCCCACCACATCCCCATCCGCCCTGCCCGCACCACCGCACTGGTCCAACTCGCCCAGGACCTGCCGCCCGCGATCCTCGCGCCCATGCTCGGCCTGCACCCCATCACCGCCTAGCAATGGCGCCGCCGCGCCGCCACCGACTGGACCGCCTACCTCCAAGCCTGCAGCACCAGCCGGGCACCGGGAGACAATACGACCGGGGCCCTGATGGCCTGGCCCGTTGCCCCACTCCGTTCCTTCTCCAGGTCAGGCGCCGTCCTCAAGGGGGCCGGGATTGTCCGTCGCCTCGCTCACTGGAGCACGACGGTGACGCCGTACTCGCGCAGGAGGTTCACGGTCTCCTCGAAGTAGGACGCACCGAGGTGGTGCAGGATGTGTCCGGCGAGGGCGCGGCGGGCGATGTCCGCGTGGTGCCAGACCAGGGTGAACGGGGGGACGACGGAGGGCCCGCCGCACAGGTAGTCCTGCACTGAGTCCAGGTCTCTGCCGTAGTTGGCGCCGGGGCCGAGCAAGGCTTCGCCGAGTGCCAGGAGCAAGCCGGTCCTGTCGGTGACGTGCTGTCCGTCCAGGTGGTACGTCCCGCCGGAGAGGCCCTGCGGCCCGTACGGGCCGACGCGGGTGAGGTCCAGCCACTCGGACCGGCCCTCGGCGTCGAACTGTGCCCACTGGTTGGGCCGCGTGGGAACACCGTCGGACCAGATCTCCCAGACTGCGCGGGCGGCCAGTGTGGGGCGGTCGTCACCGGGGTCGGTGATGGTGAGGTCAATCAGGGCTCCGCCGAGGACAGACGGGCGCGCCTCGACAATGTTCAGGTCGAGGCGGTACCCGGTCATCGTCCGGCCGTGGCGGTCGAGGCGCCAGAGCGTGATCGGGTCGCCCTCCTGCGGAAGGGGACGACACAGCAGGGCCTGAAGCGGTGCGGCGGGTTCGCAGCCGATCAGGTTCACGGGCTGGGTCGGTCGCTGCGGGCGCGGGGTGAATAGGCCGTCAATGGAACGGCAACCGCCCGATTGGCTATCCCCCCCGATCGAAGGGAACCACAGGTCGAACCGCGGACTCGAAGGCAGCCGCTTGCTGCCCAAGTAGTCGTCCTCCCTGACGCCGGTGCCCACGACGACGTCCACGCGCCCGGGATCGCCCGGCGTGGGCCACTGGGCCAGGACAGCCGTGTCCTCCAGGTCCCAGAAGCGGGGCGGCCCGTCTTTCGAGGGGTCCGTAGGCTCGATCGAGAGCATTCCGTCCCCCAGCAGCCGCACCTGTTCGGTGCCAGCCGCCACGGCCTGGACCAGCAGGCTCTCGCGCGGGCAGCCGCGCAGTGTCAGGACCTCTCGCGGTAGCGGAGGCGGGTCCATGAACAGGCCCTCAACCTCCGCGCACCGCCCCCACAGCACGTCCTCCTCCTCACCGTGGATGTCCTCCCGCACCAGGAGATACCGCACCGGGAAGTCCCGCTCCCACCCCGTATGCTCCTCGGACCGCACGCTTCTCCCCTGCTACCAGGCTGCCTTGGCGCGCCAACCCTACGGCGCGCCGGCGCCGACGCCTTCCGAATATCGCACGGTTAGAATGACGCTCCCCGCCAGTCGGAGCGTCGGCGTGGACGGCGGCGCGGCGGGAGGCTTACGCGAACGACCAGGGCCAGCCGGCCTCCCTGGTCGCGGTGACGGCCCGGTCGAACCGGTCGAAGGCCGATCAGGATCCGGCGGAGTGGCTGCCGCCGTCCGCGGAGGCGCTGTGCCGGTACGGCGCCGAGTGGACCGCGACCAAGCTCCGCTGGGGCCTCGCGGTCGACGAGGCGGAGAAGGACCGGTTGCTCGACATCGCGGCCGGCTGCGGCGGCACGGACGTGGAGTTCACCCCCGCCCCGTAAGCGGGGTGCGGCACGTGCAGGGCTCTCTCCCGTCAGGGGTGGGGGCCCTTCGTCGGTTGATGCCCCCGTCCGGCGTCATGTCCCGGGCGGGGCCTGACGGCCTGGGGTGTGCGGTGCGGGCCGGAGCCGGGGTGTGGCCGGGATCCCGTCCTTCTGACCTGCCGTGCCCGCTCTGCGCCCTGATGCTTTCCGCTCTCGTACCGGTTGCGGGCGCGCCGTGATGCGGGTCGGAAGGGGCTCTGGCCAGGAGGGTTTCCGCCGGGCGTGCGCCGGTGCGTGGGCCGCGCAGGGAAGCGGACTTGACCGCTCCGGAAAGTTTTCGAAAGTGCCCTGAACGTTTGGGGGTTGTTTTCGCTTGGCTGATGAGTAGGAGCCGGTTTTCGGGCCGGGTCCTGGCTGCCGGACCCGGGGGGTGGCACGGCTGTCTGTCTACTTCATTTGCTTGGAAGGACTCCGTTCGACGTGAACAGCACCGAGCCCCTCGTCCTCGCGCTGATAGCCGCGACTGCTGTGCGGGTGTTCGCGCCCGACGTGGTGAGAGGTCTGCGGCGCCTGCTGGGCGCCGGTGTCCGGGTCGGCGCGGCGGAGCTGTCCGCGAGCCGCCCCGTGTACGGCCCCGCGGCCCGTCAGCAGGAGATCCCGTCCGCCGGCCTGGACGGGCCTGGGGAACAGCCGTGGGGGAGCTCATGACCGACGCCGAGTACGACCCCTTCGGGGAACAGGCCGTCTCCAGCGAGCTCGCCGGTGTCATGCCGGTGGAGTTCGTCGCCTTCCACTCGCAGAACCATGTGGCTTACCTCGAGTACGCCCACCTGGAACTCGGCGGTGATGCCGCCCCGGTGGTGGTGGAGGACGTGTTCATCTTCCTCCTGGCGGTGTGGCCCGACGCCCTGCAGGAGGCCAACCTCCAGGCGTTCGCCTGGGCGCAGCTGCGCGAGCACGTCGAGCGCTACCGCGCCCGCCAGGTCGTCCCCGTCGCCCTGGTGGACACCGCCCGCTACGCGGCCCTGCGCCGCGGCTCACGCCGGCAGCTGGAGCTGATCGAGTCCCGGTCCGGTGTGTACGAGGCGATCGCGGAGCTGCCCGACCGGCACTACGACGTGGTGCTGCTGACCTACCTGATGGGGCTGGAGACCCCGGAGGTGGCGCAGCGGATGGGTATCGCTGTGGGGACGGTCCGCTCCCACCTGCATACGGCCCGCCGCATGCTCGCGAAGAAGATCGGAATCGACTTGAATCCCGGAGAGGAGAAAGACCTGTGAATGACATGATCCGCAACGACGCGGACGCCGGCAGCGAACTGGACGAGGCTCTCCAGGACACCCAAGTCTTCACCGACGAGTACGCCTTCTACGACGAGGACGCCGCCCGCCGCCGCATCGCCCACCGTATCGCCGCTGCCCGCACCAGCCGCGCGCTGACCGCCCCGAGGGCCTCGGACGCCACCTTGGCGCTGCCGGCGGCGGCCCGGCCCGGCAGCCCGGCGGACCGCAAGCACGTCCTGGACGCGGCCTCCAACGTCAGGGCCGCGCGCACCCTGGACACCATGGCCCGCGCTCTGGTCGACAGCCCCTCCTTCACCCGGATCGCCCTCGATGCCGAAGCCTGGCCCCACAGCCAGCCCTCCGCACTCCTCTATGCGAGCCTCCTGCACCTGTCCGGGCGGATGGAGGCCGCCCAGTTCTGGTTTCAGTACGCCGCCGGCGCCGGATCCGACACCGCCGCCCGCGCCCTCTACCTACTGCACCTCTCCCGAGCGGAGATCACCACCGCTCACCACTGGCGCAACCAGCCCCAAGGCGCCGGCCCCGATTCGCGGGAAGAGCTGCCGCCCCTGCCGTCTCTCGACACCGTCGAGGACACCCTTCACGCCTCCATCATCTGGGCCTCCCCACCGGTCTCCACCACCGAGATCACCCCCACCCCGCCGACCGAACCCCTCCTGCGCAACCTCCCCGCCCCCATCCGCCACGCCCTCGATGCCACCGCACCCGAGGACCACGAAGAACTCGGCGACATCTACACCCCCACCCCCCGCCTGGCCTCCGCCCTGGCCCGCTGCGCACGCCTGGACCCCGCAGGCCTTGCCGCGGAAGCCAAGCCCGGCGCCCGCCTGGCCAGGCGCTCCAAGCGGCAGCAGCCCGTCAACACCCACCTGGAATCCGCGCATCGGGCCCTGCGCGTGCTGGAGGTCATCCACCGTCACCCCGAGGGGGTGTCCCGGACACAGATCGCACGGGAGACCGGACTGCCTCAGCACTACCTCGCCCACGCCATCGAGCACCTGGTCCGCACCCAGCTCGCCACCCCCATCGCCCCGCGCGTCTACGCCGCCGGCACCTCCCTCAAGCTCGCCGAGAACGGCCGCAGCGGCGGCGCCCTGCTGCGCGAGACACTCGCGTTCCTGCGCGACGCGGTCGGCGCCGCCGTCTACGTGGCCAGCTACACCGATGGCGAGGTCTCCATCACCCAGTACGCCGACAGCCCCACGGCCCCCGCCGTCCACGAATGGGTCGACTTCCGCGAAGCCGCCCACGCCTCCGCAGTCGGCAAAGCCCTCCTCGCCCAACTTCACCCGGCCGAACGCCGCGAACACCTCGACCGCCACCGCATGGAGGCCTTCACCCCCCACACCATCACCAACCCCCAGGTCCTCTTCACCGAACTCGACACCCGCCCCCCGGGCGAACCGCTCCTGGACCTGCAGGAGTACGCACTCGGCACCGTGTGCGCCGCCGTCCCCATTCCGACCGGCACCGAGCCGGAATGCGTGGCCCTCTCCCTGCCCACCCCCGATCCCCACAAGCTCCAGCAGGCCGCCCGCGTCCTGCGCAACGAAGCCATCGCTGTCCTCCTGGCCCTCCTCGTCGGCGGAAGCACCCCCACCCCACCCCGCGAGACCACAGCTCCCCATGCAGTGATCCACCGGTAGCCGCCTGCTGGCGCCGCCTCGCCGCGGGCGCCTCGGCACGAAGCCAGAGGGGCGGGAGGCCGTTCGCCGGCGCCGGACGCGCTGTGCCGGTACGGCGCCGAGTGGACCGCGACGAAACTCCGCTGGGGCCTCGCGGTCGACGAGTCCGAGCGCGACCGGCTCCTCGACAACGCGGCCGGCTGCGGCGGCACGGACGTGGAGTTCACCTCCGCCCCGTAGAACACCGCCGAAGGTCAGGGCCGCCACCTCGACAGGTGGCGGCCCTTCGCCGTGCCCGCAGCCGGGCGCGGCGCTACTGCCGGGCAGCCGGGCGGGCCCAACGGGGTGCGCTGTTGGGTCGCCTCGGGTGTGGGCGGTGGCGCAGGCGGAGCAGGGTGGCGGGCGGGAACGTGTCGGAGGGTGGTGTGTGCTGGCGAAGTGGGACTGGTGGACGGTGGAGTTCGGGGACGCGCACGCGGGCGCGGTCGGCGTCCTCGTCGGCTGCGCTCCGCTGACCGGGGCGGACTGTCTTCGTTGGCAACAGCCTCGAAGCCCCGCCGTGCCTACCGCTGTCAGTCACCTCCACCAGCGCCTCCGCCGAACCCGCCTCCATCCGCGCCGCTGTCCGTTCTGTGACCGCGGTCGTCATCGAGGGCTTTACCCATGCGGATCAGGGCGCGCCCGAGGGTGTCGGACACGGGGTGGGCGCCGACAGGCCCGCGTCGGGCGGACCCAGGGACGAGTGCGGCGATACCGTGGAGCGCGTACGCGGGCACATCCCCCGCGGAGGCAGCGTCCGCGAGGCGTCGCCGTCCGGCGCGAGTGGGCTTCCGCCGTCTGCGACGCACCAGACCCAGGCAGACAAGGCGGCGCGCGAGCTCGTCGACCTCGGGGGAATGCCTGACAGCCTCGATGA
This sequence comes from Streptomyces amritsarensis, assembly GCF_001953875.1. Classification (GTDB taxonomy): domain Bacteria; phylum Actinomycetota; class Actinomycetes; order Streptomycetales; family Streptomycetaceae; genus Streptomyces; species Streptomyces amritsarensis. The sequence goes on along the minus strand of NZ_MQUR01000088.1, from coordinate 10,563 downwards.
CCTCCCGCACCGGCTTGCTCCGCGGGCAAGCGACGATGACGGCGACCTCCACCGGGTGATCGGGGCGCTCCTCACCGATGACGCGTAGGCGGGCAGCCCCCAAGGACAGCGTCCCGCGCTCAATGAGGGAGACAACCACGCTCTCCGCGACCCGTAGGCCCCCGCCGGCAAGGTAGGCGTACTGGTAGGCGTCCAGGTCCTCGCCGCCGCTGTCCGCTTCTCCGCGCCGGAACATCCGCGTCATCCTGCGTCCCCCCTCAAGCCCGCATACAGCTTTGTCCGACGGATGATCTCGTCGACGCTGCCGCTCCGGTGAGCCTTTGCCCACGGTCAGAGCTTCTTCTGAGCTTCAAGACGCCGAAAGCGGGGCCTCCGGACCAGGAACCCGGTGGCCGGTGCGGACGTGCATCCGCAGTTCGACTTCCGCGCGGTCGCGGCTTGGCTGGTCGCCCACGACAAGATCGAAGTCCCCGCCGGGCCGACGCTCGCCACGCTCGTCCTGGCCGGGGTCGGGGCCGGGGGTGCCTCGCACCGGTTCCGTCTCGATGACCCGTGGCTCACCCTGGCCGACGACGCCGGCGGCGAGGACACGTTGTCCGGCTGGTCCACCGACACCGACGCCGACGCGATCGCCGCCCTGGCGGCCGGGGAGTTCGGGGCGGTACTGCGTCGGCTGGCCGCGCCGGGTGCCGGCCCGTTGGCGGTGCCGGGGGAGGTGCGGGTGATCGACCGGTTCCGGTCGGGGTCGGGTGGCCTGCGGCTGACGCTGGCCTGGCCGGCCGGCCTGGCGCGGCACCGCCGCCCCGGGGCCGGCGGGCGGAGTGGTCCGTCACGGGGTCGCGTACGCCGGTCCGGGCGAGGCCTGCGTCTGTACGCGGCACGGCTGCGGTGGCGTGGTCCCGGTCTCCTGGTGTGCCGAGCACGGCGACGCCGTGGCGCCGGTGTTGGAGTGGCACCCCGGCGGCGGGATCCGCTGCACCGACCTCTCGGCCGCACGGGCGGCCGCGGTCGGGCAGACGCCGAGGTGACGGTCGACTAGTTCGGCACCGGGATGAGCGGTGCACGATGCCGCGCCGCTGCTGCCCTCGGGCACATCCCGGGTGTCGTAGGGATCCGGGCAGCAGCAGTCCGTCGTGCTGGTGGGCCGCGGCGTGACCGACGCTACGGGGCGGGCTTCCTGTGTCGTTTGAGCAGGTCGGTGAAGAAGGCGGTGAGGATCCGTTCCCCTTCCCCGTGGGGCTGTGTGAGTTCCCAGCCGCCGAACCGGTAGATCTCATAGCCGGCCAGGCACAGACGCCGGTCCTCCGCGACCATGTCCGAGTACAGCTGCGGGACGGCGGTGTAGGTGACCCGCCCCTCGGCATCGGGCGGGTTCCTGCGCCCGTAGTGCTGGACGCCATCAACCTCGATGACGATCCGGGACCGGTCGGGTGCGAGAAGAAGGAAGTCCATCCGCTGCCGATACAGCGCGCCGGACTGCTTCCCGCTCTTGCGCGCGTACGGGTCGTAGTGGAGGTAGACCTGTGGAATCAGCGCGGGAAGCTCGAAGCCGTCGGTCTCCGCGTAGGCCGCGCAGTAGGTGCGCAGCACAAGCTGCTCGGGGAGTGAGTCCAGCGACCGGTACAGGCGGCGATAGAGGGTGTCGGCTGCCGTCTTCTCGTCCACGTCGGGTTGATGATGGGTGCGCCACCAGGCAACCATCTGACGCCAGGTGAGGCCATGCGGCGGCAGCGGGTCCGAGTACACCAGGCAGTTCTCGGCGTTGCGGACTATCTCGACGTCGTTGTTCACCGCGTCCCGCAGGACGATCTCCGGCTTGGGCCCGACAGCCGCGAAGATCAGGTTCTTGAAGCTGCCCCCCGGCCCCTGCTTGAAGCGGCTCTCGTACTCCAGCTCCTGCAGTTCCTCCAACGCATCACGGGTCGGACCGAGGATGCCTTCGACGCAGTCTCGCCGGGCCTGCCAGCTGCCGCTCATGTCGTTCTTGCGCCAGTAGGTGCCGAAGCCCTGCGGGCCGTTGAACGTTTTGAACGGCCACGTAGGAGCCTCCAGGGCAAGCCGCCGCATGACAGCGCCGTGCGCCTTGATGACGAGCACCACACCCTCGTCATCGAGTCGTATGTCCCTCCCGTCGGTTCCATAGCTGACGAAGTCCTCGTACAGGAGCTTGGTCAGGGCGACCGCCACATCAAGATCCGTCTTGTCAGCCAGAGGGCCAAAACGCAGCGACTCGATCAGCGACACATCCAAAACCCAGCGCTGCGCCCAGCCGTCCCCGCTGCTGAAGAAGTCATCCCTGTTCAAGAACCCCCCACCCCGATCTGCCATCTTGTGAACGCCATCGTCCGCTGCGCTGGCCACCGTCCGCCAGATCCGCTGTCGACTGCCCTGCCGGAACCTCCCCGGCTGGGGCCGCGGCGTTCTACCGTGGCCAGTAGCACCCGCGAGGAGGAGCCGATGAGCGCCCAGCCCGACCACACACCCGCCCCCACCACCCCGTACGCGCCTGCGCCAGGCGCTCCGGCCGAACTCCTCGCCCAGCTCCGCGCGGACCGGCGTGCGGAGCGGTGGGTGCCAGCCTTCGAGCGGGAGTGGGCGGCCGCGCTGGAGGAGTCCCGCCGGACGTTCTCCCTGACCACCCTCTACGAGGTCGTGCACGTCTGGCAGGCCCGGCTCGTCTCCGCACCCGCGGTCGACGCCTTCACCGCTTCCGGCCGCGACGAAACGGAGTTCGTGGACATGGCCGAGCTCCGCGGCCGGCGGCGCCCGTGAGCCTGCCCCTATACGCGGTCCGCCTCTCGACCCCGGCCGCGAAAGTCCTTGCCGAACTCCCCGAGCACGCCGAAGAAACGGTCTGGGACCTCCTCGACGCCGCAGCGGCCGACCCGTGGGGCTTCCGCCAGTGGGACCCCGACGACCCCGAAGGCGAAGACGTCCGCATCGCGTCCGCCGGACGGCTATCCGTCATCTACTTCGCCAACCGCATGCTGCGCCACCTGTCCGTCCTGGACATCGTCTGGCTCGGCTAGACCCTGGCCGCCACCAACGAACTGCGCCCCGAGCCAGATCTTCTCGCCGATCCGAACATCCGCGGCACGTCCAAGTTCCGCGAACGTCGCCTTCGAGGGCTACACGGGGAACACGCACTTCGTCATCAAGTTCATCGTCATGCCGAGCGTCTTCAACAGCCACGACGAGATCGACAACGTCCGCGTCATGGCCGACTTGAGTAGACATGCATCCGGAAACGCAAGAAGGACCAGACGGAAGACCTGGTTCGTGCCCCGGCGCGTCAGCCGACTTGCGCCGAACGGGACCGGGACCGCCCGGCCCGAGGCCGAAGGGCACGTTCTTCTGCAAGGACATCACCGAGCAGGTGCGTAGTCGGCGAGACCTGCGAAGGACCCGATGAACGGGACCGGTGTCACATAAGTCAGGAACGCCGTTCCCGTAGATGAAGGTGCCCGTTCTCACCTACGACAAGGGTCTACCTCCATCTGAACGTCGAACAGGGCCGTCTCTGCATGTACGGGGGCGATATAGAGGTGGAGAAACGGAAGTCGTCCCGAACGACGACTTCAAGAACATCGGTTCCGGACCAACGGTCGAGAAAGTCGGGAGTCCGGCCGTGCAGCACGACATCCTTGTTGCCGGTCCGCCTTGCCATCGATTGTTCCCAGGTCAGAGGCCCTGGCAGGACTCCGGACCGTCCTGGTGACGGCGGATGGCGGACGGCCTCAGACGACTGGTTGAGCTGGTTCAGCGGTAGCGGTCAACGGCCTGCTACACCCGAAACGCCCGCGGGTCGTCACGCAGACGACGGCCCTACGCGGGACGACTGCCTGTGGATAACTTCGCCTGAGACCGCGAGCGCTGAGTAACAAACACCTGTTCGCGGCGTTACGAGCCACCTATGCCACGGAGGATGAGCCGGTGCGTCGCGTTCGTCGGCGTGCCTGTGTTTCGCGGGACCGTACCTGTGCGTGCCCCGGATCTGTCACCCGCGCCGGATAGTCTTGGCGTACTCCATTGGGAGGCTCGTGCAGCTTCTGGGGAACCGGGTTTTGACGGACCGTCGCCCCGGCTCCCTAGTTGCAGCGCGGCGGTCCTGATTGGGGGGCTCCCATGCCGGAGAGCGACAAGCCGACGTCCAACGGTTCCGAGGACGAAGGCCGGCCGCCTGTTCGGGGTGAGGGCCGCACCACCGTTCGCGAGATGCTGCTCGCCGGCGTCGTCCAAGCCGTCATGGCCGACGTCGCCGACGAGACCGCGCACTGGTTTGTCCGGTGCCTGGTGCGGCTGTACGAGATGCTCGTCAGCCACCTGTAAAACGCGACGCGCCCCCTGGTGTCCTACCACCAAGAGGCGCGAGGTGCGGGTTCCACCCGCGGCGGTCTCTGTCCAAGGTTCGAGCCGGGCAGAGGCCGCCGTACCGTGTGACACCAGTCTGCCGAGCGCCACTGACAACGTTCAGAAGCCTGATTGCCGCAGTCGCGTGAGGCATTTACGTCACCAAACCCCACCGTAGCGCAACGCCCTATGTACTGGGGTGTGCGGGACTGCCCGAGGCCCCGTCTTCAAGTACATCTGAGAATGCGGTGCACGCGGGTCCCGGGTAGGTCCGTGAACCGACTTACGGACCCCCTCGTCTGGCCAGGTGTCTCCTGCCGTAGATGGCTGTGGTCAGCTGGTTTGCGCCCGGGTGACGGTGCCAGGGTCGGCGTGCCATTCGCGTCCGCCGTGTTCGGGGGCGATGAAGGCAACGGGTCGTCGGGTGCGGTGGTGGGGCGGGTCGGAGGGGTCTTCCCATGCGGGGTCGATGTCCCGCAGGATCCCGACCCGGCCGTAGACGTCCTGGACGCGGTGTCCTATGTCGGTCCGGTCGATCACCGGACGTCCTGTTCACCGACGTGGGGGTGGTGGCGGATGTCGACGTTGCAGTCGGACACCCCGGACAGGTCCCAGGCCCGCCGGCACACCGCCCGCCGCGCCGCTGCACCCCCGCACCATCGAGCCGGGGGAGTGTCACGTGCACGGCGGCGCCCTGGCCTCCGCCGGGTGTGCCGGGCTTGCTGTCGTACGTCATGCCGTCCACCGCTCCTCGCGCCGCCTGCACGGCGCTCTTCGACCTTCCCCCTGCTCGCATACCGTCGGTGATCTGATGTCTCCTCACCAGGGGCATCGGTAGGGGCAAGATGGGGTGATGGACCTGGGGGACTTGATCAGAGACCTGCGGACGGCGCGAGGATGGTCGCAGGGCAGGTTGTCCGATCAGATCAACGCCCGGTACGGCACAGCACTGACCCGCGAGTACATCTCCCGGTGGGAGCGAGGCGCGGTCACGCCGGGCGCCTACTACCTGCGGTGCTTGTCCGTCGTACTGGACGTGCCCCTGGCTGTTCTGGAGGGTCAAGTGGATCAACGTGAGTCCCTCACCGACGCGGCCGGCGCTGCCATAGCCCCGCTGGTGGCCTCCGACCTCCTACCCGGGAGCTTCGCTGCGCGTGAGACCGGCGGCCCCACGGTGGAGGCGTGAGAGGCGAAGCTGGCGGTGTACGGGACGCAGTACATGAGCCTGGGTGCGGCCGACATTCAGCGCCGGGTCAGCGCCGAGCTCGTCACCCTGCAGCAGCGGCTCGACAACCCCCGCCTGTGGTCCGTCGCCGCCCGTCTCATGACCCTCTACGCGAAGACGTTCCCGGGCTCGGACGGGGCGAAGGCAGTGCACTGGTACCGGATGGCCGCGAAGGCCGCCGACGCCTCCGACGACCTCGACACCCGCGTGTGGGTCCGCGGCCGCGCCGCGATCGCCCTGGGCTACGAAGGCGCCGCCCTCCCGGTCGCGGACGTCTTCGCCGACCAGGCCATGGCCATCAGCGACCGGCCGTCCCTGGGCCTGGTGAACGCCCTCTTCGGCAAGGCCCACGCCGCCGCCCTCCGTGGTGACCACACCGCCGCACGCCGGCTCCTCGCCGAGGGCCGGCGGAGCCCGTCGGCTCCTTCGACGCCGGGCACGTCGCGAAGGTCCACCTCACGGGCGCCATGGTCGCGCTGCTCACCCGGGGGCACATACTGACCGCAGTACCGCCCGACGGGCACGCGCTGGAGGACATGGAGGCCTGGCTGGCCACCGGACCGCCACTGCAGGACGAACCCCACCCCCGGACCCTGCGCGTCCCGGCGCCGGTGTGCGGATGTGCGACAAGCGGCTGCCGGACGAGGCCCGCCTGCGCTGGGGCCGGGTGGCGCTGACCGCCACCGACCGCTGCACACAGGCCGAGGGCGTGACCGATCTGGTCCGTGCGCCGGAACTGGCCTGCGTACAGGTCTACTTGCTGCAGCAGTTCGGCTCGGGCCGCGGCGGCGACCCGGAGGCCGTGTGCCGGGGGCTCCTCGCGCTGATCGACCTGGAACCGGAGCAGGCCGCGGCGCAGGGCGGGTCTGGCGCGGACCTGCCGCACCACCGCATCCGGCACCTGCGCCGTATCAAGGGCCTGATCCCGTGGCTGGTCGTCATCCGCCCGCACCTCGAGGACGAAGCCCTCGTGGCGGCGGTCGGCGCCGTGGGAGGCGGTACGGCCGCAGTTGCCGTAGCTCCGTTCCCGACGGGCGTGACATCGGCTTTCGGACAGTAGATGATGATCGTAGTCTTCGCAGGTCTGCGTGCGCCCGACTGTCGCTGGGGGAACAAGAGGTCTACCAGTCGTGCGGCGCCGCGCCCGTGACGGCTCTCCATGACCTCTTCGCGAAGGAACCCTTCTGGTGCGTCCCACTCGTGCGACGGCCCTGCTCACCGCAGGTGTCGTCACCCTTCTTGGTGGACCGGTCGGCGCTGTGGGCGCCGCCGAGACCCCGGCCAACCTCTACGTGAGCAACCACGACGGCTCCGACTGCTCCGACGCGGGGACCGGTACGCAGGCCGTCCCGTACTGCACGATCTCCGCGGCGGCCAAGGTCGTGCAGCCGGGCCAGACGGTGCGGATCAAGCCGGGCAAGGTCTACGACGAAGCCGTCACCATCGCCCGCTCCGGGGAGCCGGGCAGGCCCGTCAGCTTCGTGTCCGAGATCCAGACGGGCCCTGCCGGGCACGTACAGCTGGCCGCCGGCAAGGGGCTGACCGTGACCGGCGCCTCTCACGTCGTGCTGAACAAGCTGCTCATCCGTGGCGGCCTCCAGATCAAGGGCTCCTCCGACGTGGAGCTGGACCGGATCCACAGCCGCAACGTCGGCCAGGCCTCTCTCGTGGTCGGCGAGGGAAGCTCGAACGTGCGCGTCAGCCGGGGCAACCTGGGCGAGGTGCTCGTCAACGGCGGTTCTCGCAACACCGTGCTCAGCCGCAACAATGTCCTCGGCCACTCCCGCCCGGCGGTGGCCGTGGCGGATGCGCCCGGCACCGTCGTCACCAACAACACGCTCTACGGCTACTGCGCGGCGACCCTCTCGGTCACCGGAAGCTCGACCGCCTCCGGCATCTTCAACAACGTGCTCCTCACCGAGAGCACCGGCGGCGCGTGCACGTCGGCCGATCCGCGGAACGCGGTCCTCGTGTCGCAGACCGCGGCGGCGGGCACGCTCGCTGACTACAACCTGCTGTTCGCCGTTCCCGGTCTCGCCCCGGTACCCTACAGCTGGTCCGGCACCACGTACAAGGATGCGGACACGTTCCTGGCCGCCACCGGCCAGGGTGCGCACGACATCTCGAACGAGTCGGACGTGGAGGGCGACGGGTTCGAAGGCTCGCCGCGCATCGACTCCGCCGATGCCACGGCGCCGGGCGTCCTGCTCACCGACGTCGCCGGAAACCCGATGGTGGACGACCCGCTCGTTCCCAACACCGGGAAGAACGGCGGATACCTCGACCGCGGCGCCAGCGAGCTCCAGGACGGCCTTTCCCGGGCCACGGTGACGGTCGACCCGGCCCACGCGCCGGCCGGGACCGAGGTCCAGGTGCAGGCGGGCTCCGACAGCCGGTGGCCCACCACGATGAGCTACCAGGTCGACTTCGGCGACGGGACGACTCCGGTCGTCACCTCGCCGGGCACCCCGCACGCCCCCGTCAAGCACGCCTACAGCCGGCCCGGCGACTATGTGGTCAAGGTGACGGCCGTCAACGGTGTCGGCGTGAAGGCCTCCGCCGAGAAGCCGGTCAAGGTGGCCCCGGCGGGCCCGGGGATGGCGGACTTCACCGCCACGCAGGTCCTGCCGCCCGCGGGCGGCTCGGACGCGCACGTCGCCCCGCTGACCTACGCCATCAATGCCTCGGCGTCGGTGACGCCGTGGCCGGTGGCGCGCATGGACGTGAACTTCGGTGAAGGCTGGTCCCAGAGTTACGACGGTCTGACCGCCGTGCAGCACACCTACGCCAAGCCGGGCGCCCACGAGGTTACGGTCAAGCTCACCGACATCAAGGGCGGCACGGCCACGACCACCCGGACGGTGGCGGTGGACTACGCGCCGTCCGGCTTCGTGGCTCCCGAAAGGCCTCACCGTCTGACGGACACCCGCTTCCACGGCGGCGCCATCCGGGGCGGCGAACCGACTGTCGTCCGCATGCCGCTCCAGCTGCCGACATCGGATCACACCACCGCGGGCGGCATGTCCTCGGTGGTTCTCAACGTGACCCTGACCGGTGCCACGCAGGACACCCACCTCAGCGTGTCGCCGACCCGCGAGGACCGTCCGGCGACGTCGAACGTCAACGTCCGGGTGGGCGGCACCACGTCGAACACGGTGACCGTCCCCGTCGACAAGAACGGCTGGGTCTGGATGCGGCTCAACTCCGGTCAGGCCCATCTGATCGTGGACTTCGTGGGCCACTACCAGCCGAACGCCGGCCATAAGTTCAGCCCGATCGCCCCCACTCGCCTTGCCGACACCCGTACGGCGGGCGGCCCGCTTGCCGGCGGTACGACACGCCCGGTGAAGGTCGCGGGAGTGAACGGCATCCCGGCAGACGCCAAGGCAGTCGCGGTCAACCTGACGAGCACGGGTGCGACGTCGGATTCGTGGGTGTCCGCCTACCCGGACTCGGCGCATCCCACGGGGAGCTCGAACCTGAACCCGGAGCCGGGCAAGGACAAGTCCAACCAGGTCATCGTCCCGGTCGGCCCGAACGGCACGATCTGGCTGTACAACAACGCCGGTTCCACGCACCTGATCATGGACGCGGTGGGCTACTACGGCGGCGACGCCAAGGCCCTGTTCACCCCGGTCGTCCCGAAGCGTTTGGCCGACACCCGGCTGACGGGCAAGCTCGCCCCGGGTGCGACCACGACGGTGTCCGGCCTGCCGGCCGACGCGGTGGGCGCGGTGGTGAACCTGACGGCCACCGAGACCACCGGTCCCGGGTTCCTGACCGCGTTCGGCCACGGGTCCGCCCGCCCGGAGGCGAGCAGCCTGAACACCCTCCCCGGGCTGACCGTCCCGAACCACGTGACGACCCCGGTCCGGGACGGCAAGGTCAGCGTGTTCAACAGCTGGGGCGGCAGCAACCACGTGATCACCGACCTGCTCGGCTACTTCACGCAGGACTGATCCCCGTACCACCTGGACCCCGTACCACCTGGACCCCGGAGCCCCGGTCCCCCGCACACCGTGCGGAGGCCGGGGCTCCGGGCCGTCCGGGACGGCGTGATCCTCAGCCGAAGGCCGGGCGGTGTTTTTTGGCGAGCTGCCTCCTGCTCCTGACCGCCTCGGGCGGTGGCCGTCGCTGCCGCGCCGTGTGTCAGGGGCGAGTCGGAGTCGCGGTCGCGCAGCTCGGCGGACGACGGCGAGATCAGATGGACGGCGAACACGGCCTACGCCGACGCGTACAAGCATGCCCTCAAGGCGTGGCAGTACTCCGGCCACAAGATCAAACTGGCTCCGGACTCGGCGACCACCGTCAACGATCTCGAGTTCGTGGACTACAACGACCCGAAGGACCGCGCGGCCGCGAAGTGGAACTACCGTGGAGGCCCTGGTCAGGCCGACTACATCCGGTTCAACACGGCGGCGATGAAGAACGCGAGCTCCACCAAGCGCCGGCAGATCGCGGCGCACGAGCTGGGTCACGCCCTGGGGCTGTGCCACAAGTCGGACGCGGGCGGTCCGGGCTATGTGCGGTCGCTGATGTGGCCGACCGCCCACGAGTACTTCGATCTCCCTCAGGATGTCGACCGAGCCAACTACTCCAAGCTGTGGGGCTGATCATGAGCGTGAAGACGTGGGCGCTGGCCGGGACCGCGGCCGCCGTCCTCCTCGGCAGCGGCGGCTGGTACGCCTGGGAGAGCGGCGGCGCATCGCACACGGAGAGCCTGTGCGGGACGCCGTCCGGCGGCACGGATGTTGAGGTGGCGACCAGTGCGCAGGGCTTCGCCGTGGTGGAGGCCACAGGGGAGGCAGCGCACGACCCGCAGGCCGTCGGCGCCGAGAACCCCGAGCTCGTCACGACGCCGGTACGGATCCTGGAGTCGATGAAGGGGAAGTTCGCCCCGAGCATCGGGGTGTCCCAGCGGGTAGAGCCCGGCGGGACACCCGCTGCCCGGTGTCCCGCAAAGGGTCACGCACGACTATGTCCGCGCC
>NZ_MQUR01000163.1 GCF_001953875.1 Streptomyces amritsarensis | reverse complement strand
GCAGACGGTGCGGGAGTGGCGGCTCGTCGGACACACCGGGCCGGCCGTCGCGGTGTGCTCGCTCGAGGACGATCCGCAGCTGTGGCAGCTCGACGTCCGAACGACGACGTCGGCGCCGCAGCTGGGGCTGTGGCACGGGCGCGGCCCCGTCACGGTCTACGCGACCTACGCCTCTCTTCCGGTCATCGCCGAGGCCCACGAGGGCGCGTACGGGCTGCCGATGGATGTCTTTGACCTGGTGATTGTCGACGAGGCGCACCGCACGTCGGGATCGGCGGGGAAAGCCTGGGCAGACGTCCACCGCCAGGACGTGATCCCGGCGATGCGCCGGCTCTATATGACCGCGACGCCGCGGATCTGGATGGAACGGCCGCCCCGGAACCGGGCGCAGGAGCGGGAGCTGGAGGAGGCTCGCCGGCTCGCCGAGGCGAAGGAGCGCGAGGAGGCGGAGGCAGAGGGGCGGGTCTACGTCGGCAGGCCGCGCTGGGACCGGTTGCCGAAGGAGCTGGCGTGCTCGATGGACGACGAGGAGGTGTTCGGGCCGGTCGTCTACGAGCTGTCGCTCGCCGACGCGATCTCCCGCGGGCTTCTGGCGAAGTACCAGATCGTGGTGGCGGAACTCGCCGACCCCGTCGTCACACCGGACCGGCTGAACAGCGTGGAGCGGTACGAGGAGCGGCTGCGCGGTGAGCGGCTGGCCGCGGTGCAGACCGCTCTCCTGGAGACCATGGCCGTCCACGGGCTGCAGACCACCATTACGTTCCACCACCGCACGATCGAGGCGGAAGCCTTTGCCGCCGGGCTCGACCGCGTCGCCCGTCGGCTCCACGCAGTCGACCCGGGGCGGCATCCGGAGCGGGTGTGGTCGGGGTGGCTGTGCGGGGACCACGACGGCAGCCACCGACAGACGGTCCTCGCCGACTTCGGACGCCGGGCCGGGCGCGCCGTGCTCAGTAACTGCCGGGTCCTGGGCGAAGGCGTCGATATCAGAAGCGTGGACTCAGTAGCCCTGGTCGACCCCAAGGGATCAGCTGTCGACATCGTCCAGGCCATCGGCCGTGCCCTGCGGCAGAAACCCGGCCAGGGCAAGACAGCCACTCTGATCGTGCCCGTCTTCATGGCTCCGGGGGAAAAGCCTGAAGACATGCTTTCGTCGAATTCCTACCGGCCGCTAATTCGTGTACTGGAAGGGCTTCGAGCTCACGATGAGAAGGCCGTGGAGATGCTTGCCATTCCACAGGAGAACCAGAAAAGAGCCGTGAACCCGTCTCGGCCGGTCGGCCAGGCGCCCGAGGACGGCGAGGAGGAGTCCCGGCTGCTGCTCCGCTTCGCGACCCCCCGCGACCCGGCGCTCATCGCGAAGTGGATCACCTACCAGGTGATCAACACCGAACGCCAGGACTGGCGCCGCGGCGCAGAAGCCGCCCACCGGTACCGGCAGCGCGAAGGGGATCTGGAGGTCCCGTACGAGCACGTGGAGGAGGCAGGGGCGTTCCCGCTCGGCAGGTGGCTGTCGGACCAGCGGCGGGCGTACCGCGCCGGGACCATGACCGGGGAACGCGCGGCCGAGCTGGAGGGGCTGGGGGTCGTGTGGGACACCGCCGACGCCGGCTTCGAAACCAACCTCGGGGCGGCACGCGCCTACCACGACCTCCACGGCACCCTCGCCGCGCCACGGGGCGCAGCCATCATGGACGTCCAGATCGGTCAGTGGCTCACGAACGTGCGCCGCCCCGGCGGGCTCGGGAAAGACCCCGTACGCGCCGAGCGGCGGGCCGCTCAGCTGGCCGCGATCGACCCGGACTGGAACCCCGCCGTGCTCGGGTGGACGGTCGACTGGCAGCGACACTACACCTACCTCGCGCAGCTCCTTACCGAGGGCGCCCGCCTGGCAGCGGTCGTGCCCGGGGTGACCCGGCACGGGGACGACATCGGACGCTGGCTCGCCACACAGCGCAGAAACTGGGACCGCCTCAACACCGAACAGCAGCGCCGACTCGCCGAACTCGGCGTGAAGAAGGCCCCACGGGCCCGCAAGACCGCGGCGAAGACGACCACGGCGTCCGGGCCGCGCGCGGGCGGGACGGCCTTCCAGAAAGGGCTGGAGGCTCTGCAGCAGTACATCGCGCGGGAGGGCCGACTGCCGGGGCGGGCCGTCGTCGAGCGGCTGCCCGACGGAACCGAGCACCGCACCGGCATCTGGGTCGGGAACCAAAAGGCCCGCCGCAACCGGCTCGACCAGGCGCAGCTCGCCGCCCTCGCCGAACTCGGTGTCGACTGGGCGCGGTAGACGCCGTCGGGGGCCCGAGTGGTACTGCTGCTTCAGAGCGGGCCAGGGCACCGGACCCCGCCCGTGCATGCTGCAGCGGCACGGGCCGGCCGCAGCCCAGCCCGGCGCCTGGGACATGAAAGATCACCGGACAGGCAACCTTGACGAGCGGAACCTGCTCTCCCTTTGCAGCACCCCGGACTTCAACAGCTTCAGGAGGTGCAGTCTGGCCGTGGCTGATACGAGAAGGAGCACCTGGTGCGTACCGACTGGCGGCAGACCCTCTGGTGGTTCATAGGCGCGACAGCGCTGTTCCTGGCATTGATGGCCGCCTTCCGGATCCAGCTGGGCGAGGACCATGAGGAACCGCTCGCGATCGCTGATGTGGCGGGAGTCTGGCAAGGCTCCGACGGCGGCCGCCTGACGGTCCGGGCGGACGGTACTGCAGACCTCGAACGGGTCACACGTCCCGGACCGAACTGCGGGCACTCCACCGACGCACCGGCCCGTTCCTACACCGGCCCGGCAACCTGGGCGTTTGACACCTACCCCGACGAGAGGCCCGGGATCAGGTTCGACTATCAGGGGCCCGCTACCGCCCAGCTGTGCAAGGTCTACCTCGTGGTCATCCCCCAGAAGGACAGCGCGAAGGGATACCTCCCCCACGACCCACCCGGCGTGAACTACATACGCTCACCCAGCCAGCAGAACTGAACCACACCATCACCCGCACCACGAAAGCCGACCGCGACCAGCCCGACCAGCTGCAGCTCGCCGCCCTCGCCGAACTCGGCGCCGAGTGGGCCGGTCTCCGGGCGCGGCGAGCCTCGCGTAGGGTCGGCGGGTCCTTACCGAACAGGGGAGTTGGAGATGGGGCACGCATTGCGGCGGGGCGTCGGCGCGGCACTGACGGCGGTGGCGGCAGCCGCGGTGCTGGTGGGCTGCACGGCAGAACCCCGGGAGCAGGCCATGCCCGGTCCGACGTCCACGGCCACGGCAGTTCCCCAGGAGGCCCTGGCCCTGGCCGACCGCTACCGGGCGGCCGGCGGGGATCCGGATGTGTACGGGATCCAGGTCGAGGACGGACCGGAAGGCGTGCCCCGGGTGGTCATCCGGACCCGCAACGCGGATCATGCCGACGCGACCTTCCGCCGGCAGAACACCTCGGTCACCACCCACCTGACGACAAAGGAGGGAGCGTCGTTCAAGGGGGGCTACTTCATCGAAGTCTTCGGCCCCGACGGCCGGCTCATCCACCGCATGGACGCCCGCCCCTAGCTTGATCTTCGACCTGTTCGGTGTGGTCGATCTCGGAGCGGGAGCGGGCCTCTGTCGGGGAGACCCGGGGCCGGAAGGCCGGCGGCGTCGTAGACCCCGGCCGGCCGCGCCGGCCTCGTCGCGGACATCGCGTTGCCGCTGACCGTCACGGTGAGAGGGCGCCCCGCGGGGCGCAGCCGCTCGAAGCGGAGTGGGGGGCGGAAGCCCCCTGCCGACGGGCCAGTCGGCGCCGACCGCCGCGACCGTCCGGGGCGCACCAGCGTCACGTCGAGGACATCGCGCGGCTCCTATCCCGCCGGGAAGCGGGCGCCCGCCCGGGGCGGCCCGTCTGCGTGAATGCCAAGTGCCCGGCGACCTGGCGGGACTGACCGGGGCGCAGGGGAACGTCCGGCCGACCAGGCCCGGCCGGCCATCGGGGGCGTGGCGGCCGAGGGCCAGAGGCCGGGGGCGGGTGAGTGTGGCGGTGTGCGGGGCCGATGAACGCTTCGGTGGTGTCCCGGCAGCGGCCCTGGTCCAGCCGCGGTATCCGGTGTCGGCCCCACCGGTCGGTACCTCCGGCCTTGACGCGCGCCACGTTCGCGGTGACGGCCCTGCTCAACGCGGCCGCACTCCCAGGACCTCGGACCGGTCCCCCTCCCGCGTCCCGCACGACGGGAGACCACGACGAAACGCCGACCGTGTGTCGAAAGTGCCAGAGGTGTGCCGCACACCAGACACCACACAGCTAAGACCCCCACCACCACCAACCCGGCCAACCACCACCGGCCCTCCCCCTCCACCCACCGCACACGGCGAAGGTCACCACCGCCAGCACGGCAGCGCCGGTACGGCGCTGCAGGCCTGACGTCACCAAGCACCGCAGGGGAATCTGGTTCAGGAACCAGAGGAGGCCGGTTCCGACCGGCTGGACCTCGACCCGCTGGTCGAGCTTGGCGAGGGCGTCTTCTGTGACCGGCCGCCCCTGGCACGCCTTGCGCACGCCGGAGATGACCTTGGTACGGCTGAAGGGTTCGGTCCCCCGCTGCGTTTGATCACCATCAGCGAGGCTGTCTCCACCGTCGTGAAACGACGGGGACGGGGCCGCTCGCCGCATGACTGGCGGCCGGGGTCAAGCCCCGTCTTTCCGTGCCGTGACCCCAGGTCCGGCGTGGGGCGCAATGGAGTGACGGTGACGCCGAGAAGGAACGGCGACCAGGCACCCATCCCTTCCCAAGGAGCCCTGCCCCCATGACCGCCACCCTCGCCCGACGAGTCGCGCCTCTCCTGATCACCGCCCTCCTGGCCGGCGGCGTCTCACTCGCCTCCACCGCCGTCGCCGCACCCGCCGTCGCCACGAGCGGCACCGCCGACACCGACGACGACAACCTGCGCACCATCAAGCGCCTCAACGCCGAAAAGCCCAGGACCGTGAAGAAGCTGGTCCGCACGGTCGAGAAGTACGGAATCACGGACGGGCGCCAATGGGGGCCCGGCGTCGGCAACGTCGACGGGCATGAATGGGCGCGGGGATACCGCACGCCCTGCAAGCAGTTGGACTGCCTGCAGAACTGACCGGGACGACCACGTGGTGCTGCCCGGCCGGGGGTGCTGCTGCCCCAGAGCGCCTGAGCGCCGGGCCTCACCCGAGCACGCCGTATCGGCACGGGCTGAGCAGGATCCCAGCTTGATCAGCAGCCCCGCTCGACCGGGGCTGCTGATCTGGTCCCGGCCACCTGACGACGCGGTACGGGCGGGCCAGGACCCGGGCCCGCCCCGGGCAGAGGTCCGGAAAGCGGCTCCCGGCTGCACGACGACGGCCACCGCCCACGATTCCGCGGGGCGAGTGAGAACGAGTTCTGCGAACCGGAACGGCGCTTCGCGCCCGCCGGGGCATCATGTTTGATCTTGCTCGGGCAAAGGGCCGTTCTGAGACCGGCGCAGCCTCGGTAGGGCTTGAGGTCGCGGGCCCGCGAGCGGGCGGTCGATCAGCGGGGCAGGATGCGCAGTACTGCCTCGCGTTCGCCGCTGAGCTGCAGGCCTTGCTGTACTGCGGCGCTCAGATCGAGGTCGCCGAGGAGGGTCGCGGCCAGCAGGTGCGGCGGTCCGGTCAGTGACGCGGTGGGGTGGTCGACGCGGCCGGCGTGTGTGTGCACCGCGCCGTCCTTGACTTCGATGACCAGGTCTTCGTTGCCGTCGGCGTGCAGTTGCAGGGCGATTGCCGGCTGGTCGGGGCGGTGGTCGGTCAGTGCCCGGGCGGGCATGTCCAGCCAGTGGGTGCGGAAGGTGTCGCTGCCGTCCGGCTCACGCAACAGCGGGACGCCCCACCGGCTCAGCTCCTGCAGCACCGGCTCCAGCTCGCGGCCACGCTCGGTGAGGGAGAACAGGGTGGTGGCCACCGGCGGCGGGGCTGCCTCGCGGATGCGGTGCTCGGCGAGCGCCCAGTCGGCGTCGGTGACGAGGGGCTCGTAGCGTTCGCGGACACGCGGCAGGGACAGGTCGTAGGCGAGCGTGGAGCCCGCAAACCAGACGGGCCGGCTGCCACGGTCGGCACGGTCCCCGGGCAGCGCGACCGCGTAGCCGACCAAGGTGCCGTCGTCACCGTGACGCTCCCGCACGCGCAGCCCGGCGTCGCGGAGCCGGTCGAGGAAGTCGGCATCGTCGTGCGCGAGCGCGGCCGCGGTGCGGACGGTGCGCTGCAGGGATTCGCGGGCGGTCTCGGCCAGGCCCCGGCGGGCGGCCTTCTCGGCCTCGCCAGTGAGCGGGCGGCGGCGCGCGGTCCGGTCGAGCGGCGACATCTCGGCCAGCCCCCAGCGGGCTTCGAAGAGGCGGGCGGCGGTGTGCATGTTGGGGATGTCGCCGCGTACGCGGGGATGCCGGCCGTCCTGGCGGGCAAGGGTCGCCGCGATGTGAATGTGGTCGTCCGCGTGGCGCACGGCGACCCACCGGCAGGCGTGTTCGTCGCCGCGGGCGGCGATGCCCGCGGCGTGCACCATGGCGGCGGCGACCTCCGCCCATTCGGCGTCCGACAGTGTGCGGTCGCCGGCGTGGTTGCGGACTGAGACATGCCACACGTGCTCGGCCGGGCGCGGGCCGCGCAAAGCTTCGACGGGGGCGTCCAGGAGCAGCGCCAGGCCGGCGAGCGACATCCGGCCGGGGTCGCGGGCCGGGCAGGGCAGGTCCGGGTCCCAGGCGGCAACAAGGTGGGGGTCGGTGTGCTCATCGCGCTCCCCGGGACCGATGAGGTACTCCAGGAGCTCGACCGTCTCCGACCCGCCCGGCGCCCTCTTCGGCATCACGACCGCGAACGCCTCTCCCGCGCCACCGCACACGTTTGCCGAAGGCGTCTTCCACACGGCCAGCTGCCCCACGGACGACCTGGTCGCGCGGCTTCGATGGAGGAGAACGCTCCGCTACCAGGGCATCATCGGGCTACACCGCACGGACAGGAGCATCTGCATGGCCACCCCACCCCCGCCGCAGGGACCGCCCCCGCACAATCCCCACCAGCCGCCCTACCCGGCACAGCCCTACGGTCATCAACCGCCCTACCCGCCGCAGCCCGGGATACCGCAGGCACCGGGGGCATGGCCTTGGCCGCCACCGCCGGTCAAGCCCGGCATGAGTACCGGAGCGAAGGTCGGCATAGGCTGCGGCGCCATCGTCGGCGCGCTCGTCCTCATGTCCGGGTGCGCAGCGATCCTCGGTGCTGGGAGCGGCAACGGCACAGGCGGAGAGAAGCAGACCCGTGCCACGGCGCCATCCGGGGCCTCGTCCGCGTCCACAGAGGCCAAGCCTGGGCCGACAAAAGAGGAGAACGAGACTCCGCCGGTCACGCTGACAGCGGAGAAGGCCGTATTCAAGCCGACGGCGCTGCACGACGGCGGTGACTACACCGCGGTCCAGGTCACAGTCGTGAACAACTCCGATGACACGGTTTCTGTCAATCCGCTCTACTTCGAGGTCACGGACTCCGACGGCGTCAAGCACTCCGCCGAGATCTTCGGAGCCGACGACAACCTTCAGGCAGTCAAGCTCTACAAGGGCGAGAAGGTCACCGGCACCGTCACCTTCAAGGGCAAGATCACCCCCGCGAAGGTGTACTTCCGCAAGAACGGCTTCAGCACCACCTACAGCGCCCCCGTCAAGTAGTGCTGCCGCACGGACAGGGCCGGACCCAAAGGCAGTGGGTCCGGCCCTTCCGCATTCTCCCAGCCCAGCTGGCTGGCCCGCTGTTCCTCAACGGCTGCAGGGCCCGGCCGGACGCCGTCGCTGGACGTGCCCTGAGACGGGCCGGGCCCGGCTCTCCTACCGGCGGGCTGAGGGACCTCCGAGGGAAATACCCGGCTGTCGGCCAACCCGCCGGGGGCGCCCACCCGCGACACCCGCCCCGCAACACTGTCGGACGACAGACGGATGTCAGTGGCTGACGACAGGAGGTGTCAGTGGTCGGCGACATGACGTGTGTCAGTAGGGATTGACGTCACCGGTGTCGATGGCGCGGAGGCTGTACTGAACTTCGTCGGCCAGGACGGTGTCGCCGTCGGTGGTGACGGTGAGGGTTCCGGCGTTCTCTCTGTCCGGTGCGGCACGGGCGGCCGCTCATAGGATCGGCAAATGATCAGACGACCACCGCCGCCTCCCCTCTCCGTGTCCTTCGACGTGCCCGACGGACACGGCGTCATCGAAGTGACAGGCGACGAGGGTGGCAGCATGCTCCTGCTGGCCGGCGATCCGGTGCTTCTGGAAGCCAACGACGGTTGCGGCAGCGTGGGCTGGCTGGCAGCCCGTGCGGGCACGGGCTGCCCCGGGCTCTCCGAGGTCAAGTACCTCACCGAGTGGCTCAGCGCCCCCGGCCTCGTGCCCGATCCGCGCACCGGCCAGGCCGAGCCTCCGGATCCGGAATGCCTGCGCCCGCTGCTGTCGCTGCTCGCCTCCGGGCGGTACGTGATGACGGCCGCGGTCGCTCCGCACCACCTGCGGGTGGTCCACCCGCGCGCCCTCCAGGTCCACGGCTGGTACGCCGACGAGGAGCTCGCGCTGGTGACCACCGACGCGTGGCCGCCCCACGACCACAGGGCGGTGCGCCGCTACCGCGACCACATCCGCGCCGGCGGCGACCTGCCGGCGCTGGTCGTGCTGTTCCCTACCGCCGAAAGCTGGGTGGGTTACCTCCTCGACGGGCACCACAAGCTCGCCGCGTACGAGCAGGCGGGGGTCCCTCCGATGGTCATCAGACTGACCCCCCAAGTGCCCCGCCCCTTCCGGCGCGACGACCTCAACCGGGCCTGGGCGGCATTCTCCGACAGGGCGCCCCGGGATCAGGACGCCGCGCTGGGCAGGGTCTTCTCTTACATGCGGGCGGAATCCGTCTGAGTCGGCAGCGCCCCTGTCCTCACATTGTCCGAGCTACTGACATTTCCGATGTCGCCCACCACTGACGTCCTCGGGTCGCCCGACACGTGTCGTGCGCAGGGTGGCCGGACCGGAATCGGTCGACTCCGGGACGGTCTCCATTCGCGGCACCGGGGTCGGCGGAGGCGTCCCGGAACCCGCGGGCGCGTTGGAGAAGCAGGACGGGTATTCGGGACGGTCCGCATCGAGCGGACGGGCGGGAGGGGAACACGTGGACAGCGACCTAGTCTTCTGAGTCGGGAATTCTGTTCAGATATGAGGCGAGGCGTTCGAGGATCTCGTCCGCGGTCTTGGTCCAGATATAGGGCTTGGGGTCGGTGTTCCATGCTGCGACCCAGGCCCGGATGTCTTGTTCCAGGGCCTGGACGCTCTTGTGGACGCCTCGCCGTATCTGCTTGTTTGTCAGCTCGGCGAACCAGCGTTCCACCAGCCAGGTCTTGATCGCCGGGGTCTTGTGGGTGGCGTAGTTGTCCAGCACCAGGTGGACCTCGAGACCGGTCGGTACTTCCTTGTCGAGTTTGATGAGGAACTTCTTGAACTCCTCAGCCCGGTGGCGGCGGTGGAGTGAGCCGATCACCTTGCCGGTGGCGACCTCGAGGGC
>NZ_MQUR01000111.1 GCF_001953875.1 Streptomyces amritsarensis | reverse complement strand
GGCTCCCCTCCGGCCGCGCGGCGGGCCGGGCCCCCAGCGTCCACGCGGCGAGCGCGCGGACCCGGGCCGCGGCGTCGGCGAGCCGCTCCTGCGGGAGCGTGCCCTCGCGTACGGCCGCGACCAGCGCGTCGCGCAGCCGCAGGACGGTGTCCTCGTCGGCGAGTCCGCCGCCGACGCAGATGGCGTCGGCGCCCGCCGCGATGGCCAGGACGGAGCCGCGCTCGATCCCGTACGTCCCGGCGATGGCGTTCATCTCCATGCCGTCGGTGACGATGAGGCCCTCGTAGCCGAGCTCCTTGCGCAGCAGGCCGGTCAGGATCTGCGGGCTGAGCGTGGCGGGGCGGGTCGGGTCGAGGGCGGGCACCAGGATGTGCGCGCTCATCACCGCCTTGGTCCCGGCCCGGATGGCGGCCCTGAACGGTACGAGTTCCCGTGCGGCGAGGGTGTCGAGGTCCACGTCGATGCGCGGCAGGGCGTGGTGGGAGTCGACGTTGGTGTCGCCGTGCCCCGGGAAGTGCTTGGTGCAGGCGGCGACCCCGGCGGCCTGGAGGCCCTCGACGTAGGCGGCGGTGTGCCGGGCGGCGAGGTGGGGGTCGGCGCCGAAGGACCGTACGCCGATGACCGGGTTGTCCGGGTTGGAGTTGACGTCGGCGGACGGGGCCCAGTTGAGGTTGACCCCGCACTCGGCGAGGCGGCGGCCCAGCTCGTGGGCGACGTCGCGGGTCAGGCCGGTGTCGTCGACGGCGCCGAGGGCCAGGTTGCCGGGGAAGGACGAGCCGCCCCGGACCTCCAGGCGGGTGACGTCGCCGCCCTCCTCGTCGATGGCGACGAGGACGTCGTCGCGTTCGGCGCGCAGCTGCGCGGTCAGCGCGGCGAGCTGCTCGGGCGAGGCGATGTTGCGGCCGAACAGGCCCACCGAGGTGAGGCCTTCGCCGATCCTGCGGAGCAGCCAGGCGGGGGCGGTGGTGCCCTCGAAGCCGGGCTGGAGGACGGCGAGGGCGTCGCGGGTCACCTCGTCGGAGGCGGTGGCGCGGTGCGCAAGGACAGTCATGACGGCGTCATCCCTTCACGGCGCCGGCGGTCATGCCGCCGACGGCCTTGCGCTGGAGGAAGATGAAGATGAGCAGGACCGGGACCGCGAAGAGCGAGGAGGCGGCCATGGTGGCACCCCAGTCGTTGCCGAAGGCGGACATGAACTCGGTCAGCCACAGCGGCAGGGTCTGCGCGGTCTTGTCCTTGTTGAGGATCAGGACCATGGCGAACTCGTTCCAGGCGGTGATGAAGCCGAAGAGCGAGGTGGACATCAGACCGGGGGCCAGCAGCGGGAAGATCACCTTGCGGAAGGCCTGGCCGCGGGTGCAGCCGTCGATCTGTGCGGCCTCCTCCAGGGTCACCGGGACGGCGGCGATGAAGCCGCGCAGGGTCCAGATGGTGAAGGGGAGGATCATCACGAAGTAGATGGCCGTCAGCAGCGGCAGGCTGTTCAGCAGTTCGCCGTCGCGGGCGATCATGTACATCGCGATGACCATGACCTCCCAGGGGGCCATCTGGGCCATCATCACGGTGAGGACCAGGCCCTTGCGGCCCTTGAACCTCATGCGGGCGATGGCGAAGCTCGCGGCGAGGGCGACGAGCAGGGCCAGCGCCACGGCGCCGACGGTGACCAGGACGCTGTTGGTGACGTACGTCCAGAAGTTCTCGACCCCGGTGGCCTTGCCGAAGTTGTCCAGCGTCGGCGTGAAGACGAAGACGGGGTCCTTCGTGAGCATCTGGTCGGCGGGCTTGAGTGCCGAGGAGAACATCCAGTACACGGGGAAGACGAAGACCAGGGCCAGCAGGAGCGCGCCGAGGTTCTTGGCCACGGCTGCGGGGCGCACCGGGCGGCGGGTACGGAGCTGCTGTGCGGGCCTGTGGGGAGCCGCGGGCTTCGGGGCGGTGGTCGTGCTCGTGCTCACTGCTCCTCCTCCTGCTTCAGGATCAGGCGGAAGTAGAAGGACATGACGATCACGAGGATCACGATCGTCAGGACGGAGATCGCGGCGGCGAGGCCGTAGTGGGCCTGGCTCTGGCCCTCGACGTAGGCGAACACCGGGAGGATCTCCGAGCCGCGGTCCGGGCCGCCCTTGTTCATCGCGTAGACCTGGGTGAAGGCCTTGAAGACCCAGATCACCTCAAGGAAGGTGGTGATGAGGAAGAAGGGCTTCAGGTTCGGGAAGACGATCTTCCAGAAGGTCTGCCAGCCGTTGGCGCCGTCCATGCGGGCGGCCTCGTACAGCTCGGCGCCGACCGTGGTGAGGCCGGCGTACATGTTGAGGGCGACGAAGGGGATGGAGCCCCAGACCACCAGGATCGTCACGATCACCATGGTGGAGAGGCCGGTCTCCATCCAGTTGTGCTGGTCGTAGCCGGAGAAGCCGGCGGTGCGCATGACCCAGTTCATGACGCCGAACTGCTCGTCGAAAAGCCAGCGGAAGACCTGTACCGAGGCGACGATCGGCATGGCCCAGGCCATCACCAGCGCCATCGACAAGGCCAGGCGCATCTTCTTGCCGAGCTTGTTGAGCAGGATGCCGATCAGGCTGCCCAGCACCATGATCAGCGCGACGTTGGCCAGGGTGAAGGCGAAGCTGCGGACGACGACGGTCCAGAACGCCGAGTCGCCCAGGAGCTCGGTGTAGTTGTCGAGGCCGGCGAAGGGGTACTTCCGCTGGATGAACTCGACCTTGTTGATGTCCTGGAGGGACAGGATCACGTTCTTGATCAGCGGGTACAGCAGGAGCGTCGCGAGGGCGAGCACAGCGGGTGCGACCAGCAGATAGGGCAGCCACCCCGAGGGGAGCGACTTCCTGCCTCCGCGAGGCGGCGTATGGCTGGCGCCGGTTGCTGGGGCCGGCGCCTCGGGCCGTCCGGGGGACTTCGGTGGTGCGTCCTGTGGAGCGCTGGTCACCGCTCCCTGGGAGTGCACGGTCATGGCTTGGCTTCCTCGCGGTTGACTGTGGAGTCAAATGCGCGACCGGGGGCGCGGCGGGTGTCCGGGCACCTGCCGCACCCCCCGGTGCGTTCACACTGCTGGGTCGTGCGGGTACTGCGGGGCGGGACTACTTGTTGATGCGCTTGGCGATCTCGGCGTCCGCCTCGGCGCCGGCCTTGGCCGCGTCCTCACCCTTCAGGACCTTGGTCATGAACTCCTTGATGGGGTTCGGCTCGGTCTCGACGTTCGCCCAGCCCGCGGTGACCGGGGTGATCTTGCCGTTGACACCGGCCTTGCCCATGGCCTCGGCGAAGGAGCCCGCGGCGGGGGTGAAGTTGGCGGCGGCCTGGTTCGGGAGCAGCGCGCCCTTGGTCTCGGCCGCGTACTTGGTCATCTGGTCCTTGCCGGCGGCGAGGGCCAGCCACTCCTTGGCGAGCTCCTTGTTCTTGGAGCGCTCGGCCACGGCGAGGTTCGAGCCGCCGAGGAAGACGGTGCTGGTCTTGTCGGCCGTCTTGCCCGGGATCGGGAAGTAGCCGAAGTCGGCTTCCTTGCCCGCTTCCTTCAGGGCCTTCTCGGCGCCGCCGGCCTCCCAGCCGAGACCGATCCAGGAGGCGACTCCGCCCTTGGGGACGATGTCGGTGGACTGCTGCGGGTTGGCCTCGTCCTTGTCCTTGGGGGCGGTGGAGTAGGACTGGAGCTTCTTGTAGAACTCCATCGCGGCGCCGGCCTGCGGCGTGCCGAGGCCGCCCTTCCACTTGGAGCCGTCCTTGACGGCGAGGTCGCCGCCCTCGTCCCAGATGAGACCGGCGAGGACGTACCAGCTCTGGCCGGGGAGGTAGATGGGCTGGGTGGCCGGGTCGGCCGCCTTCAGCTTCTCCAGGCCCGCGATCCACTCGTCGCGGGTGGTGGGCGGGGTGACACCGGCCTTGGCGAAGGCCTTCTTGTCGTAGACGACGACGCGGTTGGCGGCGTACCACGGGGCGGAGTAGAGCTTGCCGTCGACCTCGGCCGAGGCGAGCATGCTCTTCTGCCAGGCGTCGGCGCCGAGCGCGGCCTTGTCCTTCGTCAGGTCGGCGAGACCGCCGGTGACCGCGTAGCCGGCGGTCTGGGTGTTGCCGAGCTCAAGGACGTCCGGAGGGTTGTTCTCGGAGAGGGCCGTGGTGACCTTCTCCTGGATGCCGGTCCACTTCTGCTCCTCGACCTTGACCGTCACACCGGGGTGCTTGGCCGAGAACTCCTTGTTGACCTCGTCGATCCAGGCCTTCGGCGCGGAACCGTCCATCACCCAGACGGTGATCTCCTTGGGACCCGCGTCGGCCTTGGCCTTGTCGTCGTCCCCATTGCCACACGCCGCGAGTCCGACCATCATGCCCGCGACACCGACCGCCGCGATGAGCTTGCGCTTCACGCCACCCTCCTCAGGGATGCCTGCCTGCACTTCCCTTGCCCGCCGCGGTGACATACGCGAAGTACTGCCGTGGGGCTGGGATCTGATCCATATTGGTGTAGACCAGTAGCTGGAGCTTGGCCTAGACCTTTAGGGGTGTCAAGGGTCTAATGAGCGGGTGCCCGGTCCGTTATCGGACCGACACCTGGGGAGAGAGAAGGCCTGTACCCCCACTCGTGTCACCATGTGACCGCACATATCGGAGGAGCCGGTGACGGCAGCGAAACTGGAGTCGGGAAGGCGGGCGGCGATGGCCACCGAAGGGGCACTCACGGAGCCGGACGGCGGGGCAGCCACTCGCACGGCGCGTGTACCCAAGTACTACCGACTCAAGCGGCACTTGCTCGACATGACCGAGACGCTGCCGCCCGGCACCCCGGTACCGCCGGAGCGCACGCTCGCGGCCGAGTTCGACACCTCGCGGACCACGGTCCGCCAGGCCCTCCAGGAACTGGTCGTGGAGGGCCGGCTGGAGCGGATCCAGGGCAAGGGCACCTTCGTCGCCAAGCCCAAGGTCTCCCAGGCCCTGCAACTGACCTCCTACACCGAGGACATGCGGGCCCAGGGCCTGGAGCCGACCTCGCAGCTCCTCGACATCGGCTACGTGACCGCCGACGACACCCTCGCCGGACTGCTCAAGATCAACACCGGTGGGCGGGTGCTGCGCATCGAGCGGCTGCGCCTGGCCAGCGGGGAGCCGATGGCCATCGAGACCACCCACCTGTCGGCCAAGCGCTTCCCCGCGCTGCGCCGGTCGCTCGCCAAGTACACCTCCCTCTACACCGCCCTCGCCGAGGTGTACGACGTCCACCTGGCGGAGGCCGAGGA
Organism: Streptomyces amritsarensis; assembly: GCF_001953875.1. Taxonomy (GTDB): domain Bacteria; phylum Actinomycetota; class Actinomycetes; order Streptomycetales; family Streptomycetaceae; genus Streptomyces; species Streptomyces amritsarensis. The sequence goes on along the minus strand of NZ_MQUR01000111.1, from coordinate 16,826 downwards.
GACGATCGAGACCTCCCTGGCCACCCCGCGCGAGGCCGGCCTGCTCGGCACCGACGTCGGGCTGCCGATGCTGATGCTCTCCCGGCACTCCCTGGACGCCGACGGCGAACCGGTGGAGTGGGTGCGGTCGGTGTACCGCGGCGACCGCTACAAGTTCGTCGCCAGGCTCAAGCGCCCCGCCGTCTGACAGCCCCGACCCCGCCCCGCCTACCGGAATTCCGCGGCCGGAATGCGGACGGGGGCTTACGTTCACCAGGCAATCCCCCGTAGATTCCGCCTGCTTACGCAGATGATCGACGAGGGGACGAGAGATCATGCCTGAACCGGAAGCAACAGGAACACAACGGGACACGGCGGGTCCGGGAACCTCATCGGGCTCGCCCTCCCCCAAGTCCGTCGCCGTATGGGTGCTCGTCGGCCTCGTCGGCGCCCTCGGGTGGGGCGTGCTGGCGCTCTCGCGCGGCGAGGAGATCTCCGCGGCCTGGCTGCTCGCCGCGGCCCTGGGCTCGTACGCCATCGGCTACCGCTTCTACGCGCGCTTCATCGCGCACCGCGTACTGAAGGTCGACGCGACGCGGGCCACCCCCGCCGAACGCCTCGACAACGGTGTCGACTTCCATCCCACCGACCGCCGGGTGCTCTTCGGCCACCACTTCGCCGCCGTCGCCGGCGCCGGCCCGCTCGTCGGTCCCGTCCTGGCCGCACAGATGGGCTACCTGCCCGGGACCATCTGGATCGTCGCCGGCGTGATCTTCGCCGGCGCCGTCCAGGACATGGTGACGCTGTTCTTCTCCACCCGCCGCGACGGCCGTTCGCTCGGCCAGATGGCGCGGGACGAGATCGGCCCCGTGGGCGGAGCCGCCGCCCTGGTCGCCGTGTTCGCCATCATGATCATCCTGCTGGCGGTGCTGGCCCTGGTCATCGTCAACGCCCTGGCGCACTCGCCCTGGGGCGTCTTCTCCATCGGCATGACCATCCCGATCGCCGTCTTCATGGGCTTCTACCTGCGCGTCCTGCGACCGGGCCGGGTCACCGAGGTCTCCCTCATCGGTGTCGCCCTGCTGCTGCTCGCCATCGTCGCGGGCGGCTGGGTCGCCGAGTCCTCCCTCGCCGGGACCTTCACCCTGGAGAAGGAGACGCTGGTCATCTGGATGGTGGTGTACGGCTTCCTGGCGTCGGTCCTGCCGGTGTGGATGCTGCTCGCGCCCCGCGACTACCTCTCCACCTTCATGAAGATCGGCACCATCGCACTGCTCGCCATCGGCGTGGTCGTCGCGATGCCGACGCTGAAGATGCCCGCGGTCACCGACTTCGCGGCCCGCGGCGACGGCCCGGTCTTCGCCGGGTCGATGTTCCCGTTCGTCTTCATCACCATCGCGTGCGGTGCGCTGTCGGGCTTCCACGCCCTGGTCTCCTCGGGCACCACCCCGAAGATGATCCAGAAGGAGACCCAGGTCCGCATGATCGGCTACGGCGCCATGCTGACCGAGTCGTTCGTCGCCGTCATGGCGATCATCGCGGCCTGCATCATCGAGCCCGGCCTCTTCTTCGCGGTCAACTCCCCTCCCGGCATCATCGGCACCACCGTCGAGTCCGCCTCGCAGGCGGTGACGAACTTCGGCTTCGCCATCTCGCCCGAGGCGCTCACCCAGGCCGCCAGGGACGTCGAGGAAGCCAGCCTGCTGTCCCGTACCGGTGGCGCGCCGACCTTCGCACTCGGAATGTCGGAGATCTTCTCCTCCGTCGTCGGCGGCGCCGGGATGAAGGCCTTCTGGTACCACTTCGCGATCATGTTCGAGGCGCTCTTCATCCTGACGACGCTCGACGCGGGCACCCGCGTGGGCCGGTTCATGCTCCAGGACACCCTCGGCAACGTCCACAAGTCCTTCCGGGACGTCAGCTGGAAGCCCGGCGTGTGGTTCGCGAGCGCGATCGTGGTCGGCGCGTGGGGCTACTTCCTGTGGGTCGGCATCAAGGACCCGCTGGGCGGCATCAACCAGCTCTTCCCGCTCTTCGGCATCGCCAACCAGTTGCTCGCCGCGGTCGCCCTGGCGGTCTGCACCACGCTGCTGGTGAAGTCCGGGCGGCTGAAGTGGGCCTGGGTGACGGGCGTCCCACTGGTCTGGGACGCCACGGTCACGCTCACCGCCAGCTACCAGAAGGTCTTCTCCGAGGACGTCAAGGTCGGCTTCTTCGCCCAGCGCGACAAGTACCAGGCGGGCATCGACGCCGACAAGGTGCTGGCCCCGGCCAAGAGCATGGACGACATGCACACCATCGTCACCAACGCCACGGTCGACGGCGTGCTGTGCGCCCTCTTCGCGGTCCTGATCATCGTGGTCCTCGCGGACGCCCTGCGGACCTGCGTCAAGGCCGTCCGCGACCCGGGTTCGGCGAAGCTCTCCGAGGTCCCGTGGACCGAGTCGAAGATCGTCGCCCCGGCCGGCCTGATCGCCACCGCCGAGGAGCGTGCCCAGCTCGCCGCCGCGGCCGGCCGCGACTCGGGCGGCGGGCAGGTCAAGGAGCCGGTGGGGTGAGCACCGTACGCGCCGTGCTGGCCAGGGCCCGGTTCTACGTGCGGGAGTTCTCGGGGGAGGCCGCCTACGACCGGTACGTGGCCCACGCCCGCTCCCACGACCCGGACGCGGAGGTCCTCACCCGCCGCGCCTTCGAACGCGCCCGCACGGACGCCCGCGAGGCGGACCCCCGCGAGGGCTTCCGCTGCTGCTGACACACGCCGGAGGGGCCCCGCCGCAGGGTGCGGCGGGGCCCCTTCGGCGCTGCTCAGCGCACCCAGTCCTTGAGGACCTCGGTCTGAAGGGTGACGTTGACCGGATCGGGGAGCTCAACGTCGTTCCCGAACTCCACCGTACGGGTGTTCGCATACCTGCGGCCGTCCGGTTCACTGAACACGGTCACGTCGCACGCCTCCCGGTCGATGAGCAGGTACACAGGGATGCCCGTCCGGGCGTAGGCGAGGGGCTTCTCGACGCGGTCACGCCGGTCCGTGTCGGTGTCGTACGAGGTCACCTCTACGACCATCAGGACCGGAGCGGGGTCGGCCCACTCGCCCTGGCCGACAAACGCGTCATCGACCGCGAGAGCGGCATCGGGACGGGCGCGACCCGAGCGGTAGTCCCCCACAGCCAACCCCCGCTCCACGTGAAGCCACAGCTCGGGCCGGTGCTGCATGCAAATGCGTGCGAGCCACAGAACGATGCGGTCGTGATCTCCGTCCGGCACTGCCTTGCTCCTGATGACCCCGTCAATGAACTCCAGCCGCAGACCTTCGACCTCTCTGGCGGCTATACGCGCGACAGCCTCGAAGTCCTCGGTCAGCATGTGGGGCCTGTCGGTCATCACGGTCATGCCTCGCTCACCTTCCTCGACGGTGCTGCCTCCGACGATAGCGCCGCCCGCCGGGAGGCGTCCTGCACACTCGACCGCATGGACATGGTGATCAGAACGGCGGTGCCCGCCGACCACGAGACGCTGGGCGAGATCACGGCGCAGGCCTACCTCGCCGACGGGCACCTGGACTTCAACGAGGACGACGCCTACCTGACCGTGCTGCGTGACGTCGCCGGCCGGGCCGCCCTGGCCGAGGTGCTCGTCGCCGAGCGCGACGGGCGGGTGCTCGGCGGCGTGACGTTCGCCGCGCCCGGCAGCCCGCTCGCCGACATCGCCGGCCCCGACGAGGCCGAGTTCCGGATGCTCGCGGTGGCCCACGCGGCCCGCGGCCAGGGCGCCGGCGAGGCCCTGGTGCGGGCGTGCATCGAACGGGCGCGGGCGATCGAGGGCGTCACGGGCGTCGTCCTGTCCACCCAGCGCAGCATGGCGGGGGCCCACCGGATCTACGCGCGCCTGGGCTTCGTGCGTACTCCGGAGCGGGACTGGGCGCCCATCGAGGGCCTGAAACTCCTCACGTACCGACTCAAGCTGTAGCCGTGCCGACACTACATGTGGGGGTTGCCGCACAAGGGCGCCCCCACATGTATGCTCATGCCTGCTGTCGCCGCAGGGGAATCCGGTGGGAATCCGGAACTGTCCCGCAACGGTATGAAGTGTCCGGCATCCGGACGCCAAGTCCGATGACCTGCCGACAGCGCGCCCGGATCGACCGACCCGGGTGCCGACACGTCCGGGCCTCGCGGTTGGGCCGGTGGACGCCATGCGGTGTGCCCTCCTGCCACGCCCGCATGCGCCCGCGCCCGCCCGCCGATGAATCCGGGCCGAGCGAGGGAGAGCTCCCGCCGTGACCATCGCGCCTTCCGCACCGCGCGCCGAGTCCGTTTCTGGCGACAACACCGAGGGCCCGGGGGCCACGCTGCTGCGTACCCTCACCGAACTGACGGCGGACCTCCCCGACACCGACCCCGGCCGCGTCGCCGCCGCCGCACTCCGCGGCCGCAGCTCCGCCGCCGACGAGGCCGAACTGCGGGGGCTGGCCACCGAGTCCGCCGCCGGGCTCATCTCCGAGGACCCCGCGTACTCGAAGCTCGCCGCCCGCCTGCTGACGCTGGCCGTGCGCGACGAGGCGGCGAGCCAGGGCTCCACCTCGTTCTCCGCCTCCGTCGAGGTCGGCCACCGCGAGGGCCTGATCGCCGACCGCACCGCCGAGTTCGTGCGCGCGCACGCGAGCCGCCTGGACGCCCTGGTCGAGCACACCCTCGCCGAGGGCGCCGACGACCGCTTCGGCTTCTTCGGCCTGCGCACCCTGCACAGCCGCTACCTGCTGCGCCACCCGATCACCCGTCAGGTCATCGAGACCCCGCAGTACTTCATGCTGCGCGTGGCCTGCGGCCTCGCCGCGGACGAGAGCGTGCAGGCCGTCGAGGAAGTCGCCTCGCTGTACCGGCTGATGAGCCGCCTGGACTACCTGCCCTCCTCCCCCACGCTCTTCAACTCCGGCACCCGGCACCCGCAGATGTCCTCCTGCTACCTGCTGGACTCCCCGCTGGACGAGCTCGACTCGATCTACGACCGCTACCACCAGGTCGCGCGCCTGTCGAAGCACGCGGGCGGCATCGGCCTGTCGTACTCCCGCATCCGCGCCCGCGGTTCGCTGATCCGCGGCACCAACGGCCACTCCAACGGCATCGTGCCGTTCCTGAAGACGCTCGACGCCTCCGTCGCCGCCGTGAACCAGGGCGGCCGCCGCAAGGGCGCCGCCGCGGTCTACCTGGAGACCTGGCACGCGGACATCGAGGAGTTCCTGGAGCTGCGCGACAACACCGGTGAGGACCAGCGCCGCACCCACAACCTGAACCTCGCCCACTGGGTGCCGGACGAGTTCATGCGCCGCGTGAACGCCGACGCCGAGTGGTCGCTGTTCTCCCCGGCCGACGTGCCCGAGCTGGTCGACCTGTGGGGCGACGCGTTCGACGCCGCCTACCGCAAGGCCGAGGCCGACGGCCTGGCCCGCAAGACGATGCCCGCCCGCGACCTGTACGGCCGGATGATGCGCACCCTCGCGCAGACCGGCCAGGGCTGGATGACCTTCAAGGACGCCTCCAACCGCACGGCGAACCAGACCGCCGAGCCGGGCACCGTCGTGCACTCCTCGAACCTGTGCACCGAGATCATCGAGGTCACCGACGACGGCGAGACGGCCGTCTGCAACCTCGGATCGGTCAACCTCGGCGCCTTCGTCGTGAACGGCGAGATCGACTGGGAGCGCCTGGACGAGACCGTCCGCACCGCGGTGACCTTCCTCGACCGCGTGGTGGACATCAACTTCTACCCGACCGAGCAGGCCGGCCGCTCCAACGCCCGCTGGCGTCCGGTGGGCCTGGGCGCGATGGGCCTCCAGGACGTCTTCTTCAAGCTGAAGCTGCCCTTCGACTCCCCCGAGGCGAGGGCCCTGTCCACCAAGCTCTCCGAGCGCATCATGCTGGCCGCGTACGAGGCCTCCTGCGACCTCGCCGAGCGCAGCGGGCCGCTTCCGGCCTGGGAGCAGACCCGCACCGCGCGCGGCGTCCTGCACCCGGACCACTACGACGTCGAGCTGAACTGGCCGGAGCGCTGGGACGCGCTGCGCGCCCGCGTCGCCGAGACCGGCATGCGCAACTCCCTGCTGCTGGCGATCGCGCCGACGGCCACGATCGCCTCGATCGCCGGCGTGTACGAGTGCATCGAGCCGCAGGTCTCCAACCTGTTCAAGCGCGAGACCCTGTCGGGCGAGTTCCTCCAGGTGAACGGCTACCTGGTGGAGGAGCTCAAGCAGCTCGGCGTGTGGGACGCCCAGACCCGCGAGGCGCTGCGCGACTCCTCGGGCTCGGTCCAGGGCTTCGGCTGGATCCCGGCCGAGGTGCGCGAGCTGTACCGCACGGCGTGGGAGATCCCGCAGCGCGGTCTGATCGACATGGCGGCGGCCCGTACGCCGTTCCTGGACCAGTCGCAGTCGCTGAACCTGTTCCTGGAGACGCCCACCATCGGCAAGCTCAGCTCGATGTACGCGTACGCCTGGAAGCAGGGCCTGAAGACCACGTACTACCTGCGTTCGCGCCCGGCGACGAAGATCGCCCGCGCCGCGCAGGCCGCCACCGCCGCTCCGGTGGCGCTCCCGCAGGCCGTCGACGCCGATGCGCTGGCCTGCTCCCTTGAGAACCCCGAGTCCTGCGAGGCGTGCCAGTAATGAGCTCCGACGACAACAAGAACCTCCTGGACCCGGGCTTCGAGCTCACGCTCCGCCCGATGCGCTACCCGGACTTCTACGAGCGCTACCGGGACGCGATCAAGAACACGTGGACGGTGGAGGAGGTCGACCTCCACTCGGACGTCGCGGACCTCGCCAAGCTGACGCCCGCCGAGCAGCACATGATCGGCCGTCTGGTCGCGTTCTTCGCGACCGGCGACTCGATCGTCTCGAACAACCTGGTGCTGACGCTCTACAAGCACATCAACTCCCCGGAGGCGCGCCTGTACCTGTCGCGCCAGCTGTTCGAGGAGGCCGTGCACGTCCAGTTCTATCTGACGCTGCTCGACACCTACCTGCCCGACCCGGACGACCGCGCTGCCGCGTTCGACGCGGTGGAGGAGATCCCCTCCATCCGCGAGAAGGCGCAGTTCTGCTTCAAGTGGATGGACTCGGTCGAGAAGATCGAGCGGCTCGAGACGCAGGCCGACCGGCGGCGCTTCCTGCTGAACCTGATCTGCTTCGCGGCGTGCATCGAGGGCCTGTTCTTCTACGGCGCCTTCGCATACGTGTACTGGTTCCGCTCGCGCGGTCTGCTGCACGGCCTGGCCACCGGCACCAACTGGGTGTTCCGTGACGAGACCATGCACATGAACTTCGCGTTCGAGGTCGTGGACACGGTCCGCAAGGAGGAGCCCGAGCTCTTCGACGACGCGCTCCAGCAGCAGGTCACCGACATGCTGAAGGAGGCCGTGGAGGCGGAGCTGCAGTTCGGCCGCGACCTGTGCGGCGACGGCCTGCCGGGTATGAACACCGAGTCGATGCGCGAGTACCTGGAGTGCGTCGCGGACCAGCGCCTGGTCCGTCTCGGCTTCGCGCCGGTGTACGGCTCGCAGAACCCGTTCTCCTTCATGGAGCTGCAGGGCGTCCAGGAGCTGACGAACTTCTTCGAGCGCCGCCCGTCGGCCTACCAGGTCGCCGTCGAGGGCACCGTCGACCTGGACGAGGACTTCTAGTCCGCAGATGCGCCAAGAGCCGGGACGCGAGGTGGTCGCGTCCCGGCTCTTCGCGTTCCGGGGCGGGGAAGGACGCCTGCGGGAGGGCGTCGGCGGGCTCAGTGGGCGAGGCGCCCGCGGCGCCAGGCCGCGGAGCGCGGTCCGCGCCGGCGCGGGGTGGGCGGCATGCCGCCCGCCTTCTGCCGCGGCAGCCACACCAGCCGGGTCCGGGCGGCCCGCAGCTGCCGGTCGGTCCGCCGCTCGCGCAGCATCCCGTACAGGCTGGGGGCGAGCAGCAGGGTGGCGGCGGCGAGGACGGCGAGGTAGCTCAGGAACGTGTTCATGTCTCCACTGTCCCTCCGTCCGCGAAACCCGGCCAGTGGCAGGACTGTCATGAAAGACCGAATTACTGCCACACTGGATCCATGCTGAACAACGTGGCCGTGGCCCTCCTCGACGAAGTGGCCCCCTTCGAGTTCGGGATCTTCTGCGAGGTCTTCGGGATCGACCGCAGCGACCACGGGCTGCCGGTCTACGACTACGCCGTGTGCGCGGCGGAGGACGGCCCGCTGACCATGTCCGGAACGGGTTTCGCGTTCGCCCCCGCCCACGGACTGGAGCGGTTGGAGAGCGCCGACCTGATCTGCGTGCCCGCTTTCCGCAACGCCTCCGGGCGCAGCTATCCGGAGCCGCTCCTGGCCGCGCTGCGCCGCGGTGTGGAGCGCGGCGCGCGGGTGCTCAGCGTGTGCAGCGGGGCGTATGTACTGGGTGCGGCCGGGCTGCTGGACGGCCGGCGCTGCACCACGCACTGGATGCACGCCCCGGCCCTGGCGCGGCGCTTCCCGCGGGCGCTGGTCGACCCGGACGTCCTCTACGTCGACGAGGGCCCGGTGATCACCTCGGCCGGCACCGCCTCGGGCATCGACGCCTGCCTGCACGTGGTCCGCCAGGAGCACGGCGCCGAGGTGGCCAACGCCATCGCGCGGCGGATGGTCGTACCGCCCCACCGGGACGGCGGGCAGGCCCAGTACATCCAGCGGCCGCTGCCGCGCACGCCCTGCGACACGGTGGGCGAGGTGATCGAGTGGATGGGCCGCCACCTGGCGCAGGAGATCACCGTCGAGCAGCTCGCGGAGCGCGCGCACATGTCCCCGCGGACCTTCGCCCGCCGCTTCCTCCAGGAGACCGGCACCACCCCGTACAAGTGGGTGCTGCGCCAGCGGGTCCTGCTGGCCCAGGAGTTGCTGGAGTCCACCGACGACACGGTCGACGCGATCGCCGGGAGCTCCGGCTTCGGCAACGCGGCGGCCCTGCGCCACCACTTCCTGCGGACCCTGGGCACCACGCCGAACGCCTTCAGGCGTGCCTTCCGGGGACCGCAGGCAGCCTGAAGCCGGTCGTGCCGGTCGGGCGGTCCCACCCGTACTCCACGATGCGTCCGTCGGCCGTCCCGACCAGCAACTGCCCCTGGGGCGCCACGGCGAGGGACAGCGCGCAGGTCGGGACCCCGTCGACGGCGAGGGCGATGCGCCGCAGCACCGTGCCCGTATCGGCGTCCAGGACCGTCAGGGCCCCGGAGACGTCTGCGGCGTAGACGTTGCTCCCGTCCGAGTCCAGGGCCGTCGCGCGGTGGTCGCCGCGGTGCTCCCACAGCACCGCGCCGTCCAGGGAGCGCCGTACGACGTAGCAGCTGCCCGGCCGGCGCGCGTGCGGCTCGTGGACGCACCCGGCGTACACCAGGGATTGCGCGATCTCCACCGCCGGACCGCCGAAGTGGTCCTGCGCCGGCGGCCGGGCGTGCGGGAAGAGCGGCCGCGGCGTGCCGTCCTCGTCGACCGCGGCGACCCACAGGTCCCGGGGCGACCACTGCTCATGATCACCCACCAGCACGTAGGGCCGGCTGGGACGGCGCACCGGGAAGGGGTGGTTGAACAGGGCGAAGCCGTCGGCCGCGGCCCCCTGCGGCACGTCGGCGCCGGATGCTGCGGCGGCGCCGTCCAGTTCGGACACCGACAGCCGTTCGCGTCCCGCGCTCGGCGGCCCCGCCGGCCTCAGGACCATCCGCCGGCCGCCGCCCGGCACCAGGACCGCGTACCCGTCGGGTCGTACGGTCTCCAGCACCCGGCCGGTGTCGACCTCGATGCGGGCGATCCGGGCCCCGCCCTGCTTCCAGCCGGGGGGAGCGTGGCGCCGGAGCCGCTCGGCGTTGGCCCACACGGACGCCCCGTCGCCGGACACCAGCAGCTGGCGGCCGCCCTCCTCGTCCCCGACCGACCACTGCCGTTCGCCCGAGGGCAGCCACGACTCGGCGAGGACCCCGTCCAGCGCGGCCAGCACCCGGCCGTCCGGCAGTGCCTCGACCGCCCACACCCGGCGCCGCGGGGACCACTCCCGGCCGGCCTCGCCGGCCAGCTCCGTCAGCAGCCGGCGGGCCTGCGGGCCGCGGTCCGGGCGGTCGTAGGGGGCCACGGGCACGTCCAGTTCCTCGCCGAGGACGTCCCCCGGCCCGACCGCGCCCCAGTCGTCGCGGTGCACGACGGCCGTGTGCCCCTGCTCGTGCGCCACCGGGCCCTCCCAGTCCTCGGACGGGCTCAGTACCAGGCGCAGTTCGGCCGGGCCGCGCCACGCGAGGTCGAGGACCTCCCGCTCGTACTCCAGGGCGGACACGGCCTCCCCGGTGTCCAGGTGGACGAGCAGCAGCTCACCTTCGAAGAAGTAGCCGCCGTCGTAGCATCCGGTGCCCACGGCCAGCAGGGGCAGGGCCGGGTGGAAGGCGAGCGCCCGCACCGGCCTGCCACACCGCAGCACGTACCGGCACCGCAGGCCGTCCCGCTCGTACACGCCGATGCGGTGGCCGGACCACCCGGTGCCCCGGGGTCCGCCGGTCCACTGGGCCGAGCCCAGGTCGCCGCCGACCGCGAGGAGCCCCGAGCGGTCGTCGGCGACGGCCACGGCGGGGTCCCCGATCTCGGCGAACGGCCCGCCGCCCAGCACGCGCCGCACGGTCGGCTCGGGGAACAGGGCGGCCTCACGGGTCATGCGGTTTCCCCCCGGGGCGGCCCTGGTACTGCACTCAGGCGTTGGGGACGGTCTCGTAGCGCGGGGTGCCCTCGGCCATCTGGCGCAGGGCGTCCTTGCGGTCCCGCTTGGAGAGCCGGTCGATGTACAGGTAGCCGTACAGGTGGTCGGTCTCGTGCTGCAGGCAGCGGGCGAAGTAACCGGTGCCGCGGACCTTGATCGGGTTGCCCTGGGCGTCCTGGCCCTCGACCTCGGCGTAGTCCGGGCGGGCCAGTGCGGCGTACGCCGTCGGGACGGACAGGCAGCCCTCGTTGGAGTCGTCCAGGACCCGCGAGGCGGCCGGGAGCTCGACGAGCTTCGGGTTGACCACGACACCGGTGTGGCGCACGCCCTCGTCGTCCGGGCAGTCGTAGACGAAGACCTTGGCGTCGACGCCGATCTGGTTCGCGGCCAGGCCCACGCCCTCGGCCGCCTTCTGGCTGGCGAACATGTCGTCGATCAGCTGGGCCAGCTCGTCGCCGAACTCGGTGACGTCCTTGCACTCGCGGTGCAGGACCGGGTTGCCGACGACCGTGATCGGGCGGGCCGTGCCGCGCTCCCGGTGGGCCAGCTCGCGCGCCTCACAGTCCTCGGTGTCCACGACGTACCCGTCGTTCACGACCTCGCCACCATCGACAACCTGGTTCTCCTGCTGCGCCATGTCCGCCGTACGCCTTCCGTAAGTCCCGGTCACCGGTGGTCGCCGATGGCCACCGATGTGCCCGTACAGCCTACGGCCCCGTTTCAGCAGACTTCTTCGAGATCCCGCCACTCACGGCTGTCCGGGCTGTCGGCGACCCAGCCGTCGAGGAGGCCGCGCACGAGCCCGGCCGGGGCCGCGATGCCGCATTCGCGCTCGGGCACCCACAGGGAGCCCGAGCCGGCCGTACGGTGCCCCAGCGGCCCGGGGTGCCCCGGCTCGCTGTGGTCGTGCGGGTCGAGGTGCTCGCCGTCGCCCTCGTCGCTCGGCATCTCGCTCTCCGAGCAGGTCCGGCACAGCAGCCGCACCGACGAGGACCAGTCCTCGGCGGCGAAGCCCGCGTCCGAGGCCAGCTGCTCCAGCGCGTCGCGGTCCGCCTCGGTGGCCGCCTCCAGCAGCACCACCCAGGTCGGCACCGGCGAGGGCGCCCACAGCTCGATCTCGTCGAACACCGGGTACGAGGGGCCTGCCGCGGTCACCCGCTCGCCGTGCGGGACACCGTCGTGGAGCACGACCTCGCCCCAGCGCCGCCCCGAGGAGGGCAGCGGGATCGACAGGACCTCCAGGCGGGCCGGATCCAGCCTGCGGCCCCACACCACCTCGGCCTCGCCCTCCGGCGAGAGCCGCACGGCGGCGCTGCCGAGTTCCATGCCGACCGGTTCGCCGCTGCCGCCGCCGTGGGGGTCGCCGGGCACCTTCAGGCCGTACGCCTGCCAGGCCCGCCGGGCCAGCGGCCAGTCCTGGAGGGCGGTGGCGGCGATGCCGACGTTCCACCAGTCCGGTGCGCCGGTCTCACGGTCCAGCAGGGCCACGGCGCGCAGCCCGGCGGCCCGCGCCTGCTCCCAGTCGTGCCGGAACTTGTGGAGCAGGGCCAGGTTGAACCAGGACTCGGAGAGCCAGGGCTCCAGGTCCGCGGCTCTGGTCAGAAGCGCGCCGGCGTCCTCGTACCGCCCGTCGCCGATCAGCGTGAACGCGCGGTCGGTGGCCTGCCGCCACGAGGCGGAGGGCCGATGCCGTACCTTCCCGAAGATCCTCACGATTCCCGCCTGCCTGGGGGCACCCTCCCAGCGGTGGCTGGGGGACTACGGTGCAGCCTTGCCGACACTCTTACTGGCATCCAACCATGCCCACTCGGACGGCCGCTCATTACCCATGGGTTACCCCGGTGGGACGGGCACCACTCTGCCACGTCCGCCCCTGGCCAGAACCCTCGCCAGGCACTCCACGACCTCGGGCTGGTAATCGCGCCCTGTGCCCAGACGGAGCCGTTCCAGGGCGGCCAGTGAGCCGCCCGGGTGACGGTGGGCGCCGACGAGGTCGTCATAGGCGTTGACCGCCCGCACGATCCGGGCGAGCGGGGGCTGCTCCCGGTACGGGTCCGCCTGCCGCTCCACCACCACGGCGACCTCGGCGGGCACCCCGCTCTGCCGGGCGACCTCCCCGCCCAGACCGGCGATCCGGCGGGCTTCGGCGGCGGGCAGCTCGGCGGTGGCCCCGTCCGGCACCGGGTCGACCAGGGAGAGCTGGCCGATGTCGTGCATCAGGGCGGCGTACTCCAGCACCGTGAGCTCCCGCTCCGACAGGCCCAGCTCCCGGCCGACGGCGCAGCACAGGGCCGCCACCCTGCGGGAGTGGCCGGGCGGGGTGTATCCGGCGATCTCGGTGGCCCGGGCCAGGGAGGAGATCGTCTGGCGGTAGGTGGTGCGGATCGCGGTGATCCGGTGGAAGGACAGCTGCGTCAGCAGCAGCGGCACGCTGAAGACGGGGATCGCCCACAGCCCCGCGACGGCCGCGCCGAGCGCGATGACGACGCCGGTGGCGCAGATCGCCGGGCCGATGCCGAGCTGGGCGCGGAGCCCGTCGCGCAGCAGGGGCCCGTACGGCCGGCCCGTGCGGGCCCCGCCGAGGGCCGTGGCGAGTACGGCGTCGCACAGGGCGACGAGAACCAGCAGGAGCAGCAGGAAGACGACGAGGTAGGGGCCATGGCCGACCCGCTCCTGAAGCCGGCCGGAGGTGTGGAGCGGCTGGAAGCAGGCGGCGGCGAAGGCGACCGTGAGCACCCGGCGGGCCAGGTGGTCGGCGTCGGACCCGCGGCCGCGGGCCACGTGCGGGACGATCCCGGCGAGGGCGGCCGCGGCGACGACGGCGACGGTCTCCAGCACCCCGTGCTGGGTGGGCCGGCCGGCGCTCTGGCCGAGCAGGGCATAGGCGAGGGCGCCGGCCGAGCCCAGTGGCGCGCCCTGGTGGTCGAGGGCTCCCGGCCGGTCCCTGCGGGCGAGCTCGCCGACGGCGACGAGGGTGCCGAAGGCGAGGGCGACCCCTGGCTCGGCCAGGCCGTTCCACAGGGTGTGGGCGAGGGCGGCGGCGGCGAGCGCCCCGGCCGCGCCGCGCACGGCCCAGGCGGCGGCCCCCCTCACCGGCCGCCCCGGGCGGGCGGGAGCGGTCCCTCGGCGCCGCTCAGCCCCGCACCGGCCCGGCGGCCCGCCGGCACGCCCTGACCGGAACCGGAACCGGAAGCAGAACCGGAACCAGGGGCGGAAGCGGAAGCAGGTCCGGGAGCCGGCCCGGAGCCGGGGCCGCGCCGCCCGGCCGGCTCCGCCGCCGACGGGTCCGCCGTGGGAGCCCCGGCGGGCCCGTCGGCGGCGGAACTGATCACCTGGAGGTCGTCGTCCGAGGTGACCACGGGATGCCAGCCGTGCCGGCCGATCGCCCGCGTCAGGGCCCGCACCATCACCGGATCGAACTGGGCCCCCGCGCACCGCTCCAGCTCGGCGAGGGCGGTGGGCACCGGCCGGGCCCGGCTGTACGAGCGGGTCGAGGTCATGGCGTCGAAGGCGTCGGCCACCGCCACCACCCGGGCCAGCACCGGGATCTGCTCGCCGGTCAGCCCGTACGGATAACCGGTGCCGTCGACCCGTTCGTGGTGGTGCAGGATCGCGGACCGGGCCTCTCCCAGGAAGCCGATGCCGCGGACCATCTCGTGCCCGTACTCCGGGTGCAGCTCGATGGTCCGTCGCTCCTGCGGGGTCAGGGGCCCGTCCTTGCGCAGCAGCCGGGTCGGGACGCCGATCTTGCCGACGTCGTGCAGGATGCCGGCGATGCGCACGACTTCCAGGCGGTCCTCGGCCATCCCCAGCTCGCGGGCGATCATCGTGGAGGCCTGGCCGACCCGTTCGCTGTGGCCGCGCGTGTACCGGTCCTTGATGTCGACGGCCTGGACCAGGGCCCGGATGGTGGCCTGGTGGGCGGCCCGCTCCCGGTGGTACTGGGCGAAGACCCAGCAGGAGACGTACATCGGCAGCAGGACGAGCAGCGCCGCCGGGACCCCGTACGGGCTGCGCCACATGACGGCCATCATCAGTCCCGCGAGACCGTGGACGCAGTGCGGAGCGAGGGATCCGGTGGCCAGCCCCTGCCAGGCGGTCGCGGCAGGCCTGCGCTCCGCGGCGGCCAGGATGCCCCCGTCGAGGGCGGCGGCCACCAGGCAGAAGGCGGCCGCCGCTGCCGTCGCGGGGAGCATCGCGTAGGGGAAGTCGGCCGGCCAGTCGGGGTGCCCGGATCCGGCGGCGGGCCCCGCGCCGAGCGCGGCCGGGCCGCCCAGCAGCCGGAACACCTGTCCCGCCGCCCACGCACCGACGGCCTGCTGCGCCCCGTGCCACGCCCGGCGCACCGCGGCGGGCCGCCGGGCCACGGTGGCGGCGAAGCCTCCGGGCAGCGCCACGAGCGCGGCGGCGGCCGGCGGCAGCAGGAAGACGGCGGCGAGGACCACGGGGAGGAAGGAGCCGATGCCCTCGGGCACCCGCCCGCCCGGGAGCGGGCAGAGCTTCACGAGTTCGCAGCCGAGGTAGAGCACGGCGAGCAGGGTCACGGCCGGCCAGGGCGTGGCGGGGTCCGTCAGGGCCGGGGCGGTGCAGGCGAGCGCCGCCAGGACGGTGCAGAGGACGAATGCGCGCGCGACCGGCGGAAGATCCCGCATGGCGCTCTCCTCCCCTGGGCCGGGCAAGCCGGGTGCCGAATCGGACCGGTACCGATTGGGGAGAATAGGTGGGGCTCCGAGCGGGGCGGGCCACATTTTCGTATTGCGCCATGCGGACGCCCCCGGATTAGCACATTCGGGTGAATGAACTGATCTTCCGGGGGCGGTTGTTCAGCAGTTCGAGCGCAGCCGGGGCGGTCAGCCGGGTGCGGGATTGTCGGCGGTGACGTCGTGGTCGGGCACCGCCTGTCCCGACCGGATCAGCTCGATCCGGCCCATCACCTTCGCGCGCAGGTCGGACGGCACGTCGTCCGATCCGCAGCAGCGCTTGACCAGCTTCTTCACGGCCTGTTCGAGGCCGTACTTCTCCAGACAGGGGTTGCACTCGCCGAAGTGGGTCTCGAACTTCGTGCAGTCGCTGTCGGGCATCTCATGGTCGAGGAACTCGTACAGGTGGTCCAGGACCTCAGAGCACTCTGTCTCGTGCGGCTCTCCGCAACTCATGAGCCCGTGCCTTTCCGGTCGTTCGCCTCTCCCGCGCCCGCGGGGACCAGCCCGCGCTCGCGGGCGTAGTCCTCCAGCATTCCGCGGAGCTGGCGGCGGCCACGGTGCAGTCGCGACATGACCGTTCCGATGGGTGTACCCATGATGTCCGCGATCTCCTTGTACGCAAAGCCCTCTACGTCTGCAAGATAGACCGCGATGCGGAACTCTTCCGGAATGGCCTGCAGGGCTTCCTTCACGTCGGAGTCGGGCAGGTGGTCGAGCGCCTGCGACTCGGCCGAGCGCAGTCCGGTCGACATGTGCGACTCGGCGCGTGCCAGCTGCCAGTCCTCGATCTCCTCCGCGGCGCTGCGCTGGGGCTCGCGCTGCTTCTTGCGGTAGGAGTTGATGAACGTGTTGGTCAGGATGCGGTACAGCCACGCCTTGAGGTTGGTGCCTTCGCGGAACTGGTGGAAGGACGCGTATGCCTTCGCGTACGTCTCCTGGACCAGGTCCTCGGCGTCGGCCGGGTTGCGCGTCATGCGCAGAGCGGCCGAGTACATCTGGTCGAGGTAGCCGAGGGCGTCCCGTTCGAAGCGCGCATTGCGCTCCGGGGTCGTCTCCTGCGCGTGGCCTTCGTCGGTCCCAGCGACAGGACCCACCTCCTCCGACTGCGTGGCGGCTCCGAAAGCGGATCCGCTCGAATCGGAGAATAGTCGACCCTCCCGGGCCCCCGCCGCCCGAAGCGGGCCGCGCTTGGGGGCGGGCAGGACCGTCCAGTCCAGGTCAGCGGCCTGCGGACGGTTCTGGCTGATGACCTGGGTCATGCGCTCCCTCTCCTCCGACGTTCCGTACGTACCGACATCCGGGACAACGTCAGGAGCGGGGCGGCGCATTCCCCGGTGCGCCACGGGATTTCGGCTTCCGCCGGACCGGACCGGCGGGTGTGGCCCGCGTCACCCGGGGAGCCGCGCGAGC
>NZ_MQUR01000091.1 GCF_001953875.1 Streptomyces amritsarensis | reverse complement strand
GAAGGCCGCGACCCGCACTGCGGGTCGCGGCCTTCGCCGTGTGCGGAGGGGGCGGCTCAGTACCGGGGACGGCGGAAGAAGTCCCCGGCCTTGGCGAGGCCGATGATGATCGTGAGGCCGAGGGCGAGGGAGATCACGGACGGCAGCACGGAGATGGCGGTGAGGCCGCCGGAGCCCGTGGTGTGCTCGCTGGCGCCGAGCGCGACGAGGTTCACCAGTACGCCGAGAACGGCGAAGAGCGTCTGGAGCGAGCCGTAGATGATGCCGGAGACGCGTACTCCGCCACCTCCCTTGCCCATCTTGGCCGCGGTCAGGATGGGCCACAGGGCGAAGCCGATGAACAGGAGGCCGACGATGACGCCCGCGGTGCCCGCGATGGCGCCCGCGTCCTCGGCGGAGGAGCTGGAGGAGTCCGAGAGCGCCGCGGCGAACACGGCACCGCCGATCATGAAGAACAGGCCGCCCAGCGCCTGCAGGGCACCCATGACGAAGAGGATGACGCGCGCGGCCTTCGCCCCGCCCGGCATCTGCATCTGGGCGCCGGGGTGGCCGCCCGGGTACCCGGCGGGGCCGCCGGGGTAGGCCTGCGGGGCCTGCTGCGGGTAGGCGTAGCCGCCCTGCGGCGGGATGCCCTGCGGGGCCTGCTGCGGGTAGCCGTAGCCGGGCTGGCCCTGCGGCTGCTGTCCGTAGGGGTTGTGCGGGTCGCCGAAACTCATCTGGGGTGTTCCTCCGTGGAAGTGCAGGGACGCACGGCAATGAGCGCGGAGGAATCCTGCACGGTGCGGTCCGCCCCCCGGCACTGCCCGCGGCACTCAGTCGTTTCATCGTGGTCCGACCGGCGAGCCCTTGTCCAGTTGGCGGTCGTACGGCCGGTCACTTGTTGTGCAAGTGCAATGAACCCTACGGCCCCACGAGCACCTTGACTGGAACCCGGGCCACCTCATCCGGGAGGATGGGGTCATGACCGCCCAGATTCTCGATGGCAAGGCCACCGCGGCCGCGATCAAGTCCGAACTGACCGCCCGTGTGGCGGCCCTGAAGGCCCGGGGCATCACCCCCGGCCTCGGCACCCTGCTGGTCGGCGACGATCCGGGCAGCCGCTGGTACGTCAACGGCAAGCACAAGGACTGCGCCGAGGTCGGCATCGCCTCCATCCAGCGCGAACTGCCCGCGACGGCCTCCCAGGAGGACATCGAGGAGGTCGTGCGGGAGCTCAACGCCAACCCGCAGTGCACGGGCTACATCGTCCAACTCCCGCTCCCCAAGGGCATCGACACCAACCGGGTCCTGGAACTGATGGACCCGCTGAAGGACGCCGACGGCCTGCACCCCACCTCCCTGGGCCGGCTCGTCCTGAACGAGCCGGGCCCGCTGCCCTGCACCCCGTACGGGATCGTCGAACTGCTGCGCCACCACGGCGTCGAGATCAACGGCGCGCACGTCGTCGTCGTCGGCCGCGGGATCACGGTGGGCCGGTCCATCGGCCTGCTGCTGACCCGCAAGTCCGAGAACGCCACCGTCACGCTGTGCCACACCGGTACGCGCGACCTCTCCGGGCTGCTGCGCCAGGCGGACATCATCGTCGCCGCGGCCGGCGTCCCGCACCTGGTCAAGCCGGAGGACGTGAAGCCGGGCGCGGCCGTGCTCGACGTGGGCGTCAGCCGCGACGAGGCCGGGAAGATCGTCGGCGACGTGCACCCCGGTGTCGCCGAGGTGGCCCGGTGGATCTCGCCCAACCCCGGCGGGGTCGGCCCGATGACCCGCGCCCAGCTGCTCGTCAACGTCGTCGAGGCGGCGGAGCGGACCGGCAGTGCGCGCTGAACCGGGCGCCGAGCACGTGAACGGGAGCGGCGCGGCCAGGTCCCGCCGCTTCCCGTCCGTCACGCGGGACACGGCCCGCCCCGAGGGCAGCGGGCGCGCCGTGCCCGGGGCCGTGTCCACGCCCGCCCGCCAGTGGCCGATGCTCAGCGTGCTCGCCGCGACCGCGGTCGGGCTGCTGACCACCGCGCTCGGGCAGGCCCGGGCCGGGTGCCTGGTGATCGGCGTGGCCCTGATCGCGGCGGCGGTGCTGCGGCGCGTGCTGCCCTCGGTGGGGATGCTCGCGGTGCGCTCCCGCTTCACCGACATGATCACCTACGGGCTGCTGGGCGTCGCGATCACGCTGCTCGCGCTGGTGATGGAGCCCAGGCCGCTGCTGGAGATCCCGTTCCTGGAGAGCGCCGTCCGCTTCACCGTGCGCTGAGTGCGCCGAGTGCGCCTCGGCGCCGGGCGGCGGTGCGTCGCGCAGCGGCCCCGGCAGGAGTGGCACGGCCTGCCGGTGGCGCCGCGCCGCAGCCCGCAGCGCAGGTCCGCCGGCACGTCGATCGAAAGCCGTCGGACGGGCCGGGTCCGCCTGGTCGAATGGAAGTCCGGAAATCGACTTCGCCTTCGAAACGCCGGGGTCCGTGTGCCGCGCACCACAGGGACCCGGGGGTTGGGCCGCGCCAAGGTCGGATAGCCTGACCGCGGATGTCTCTTCACGTCAAGATTTACAGGGGAGCGGCGTCCTCCAGCACATGGGGCAGGGACGCCCCACCGCCAGCTGTCTAACGGAGAAGGCCATGACCCGCACTCCTGTGAATGTCACCGTCACCGGCGCCGCCGGCCAGATCGGCTACGCGCTGCTCTTCCGTATCGCGTCCGGTCACCTGCTCGGCGCGGACGTGCCGGTCAAGCTCCGGCTCCTGGAGATCCCCCAGGGCATGAAGGCCGCCGAGGGCACCGCCATGGAGCTCGACGACTGCGCCTTCCCGCTGCTCGCCGGCATCGACATCTTCGACGACCCGAACCAGGGCTTCGACGGCGCCAACGTCGCGCTGCTCGTGGGCGCCCGCCCGCGCACCAAGGGCATGGAGCGCGGCGACCTGCTCGCCGCCAACGGCGGCATCTTCAAGCCGCAGGGCCAGGCCATCAACGCGCACGCCGCCGACGACATCAAGGTCCTCGTCGTCGGCAACCCGGCCAACACCAACGCGCTCATCGCGCAGGCCTCCGCCCCGGACGTACCGGCCGAGCGCTTCACCGCGATGACCCGCCTGGACCACAACCGCGCGATCTCGCAGCTGGCCGCCAAGACCGGTGCCGCCGTCTCCGACATCAAGCGCCTGACCATCTGGGGCAACCACTCGGCGACCCAGTACCCGGACATCTTCCACGCGGAGATCGCCGGCAAGAACGCCGCCGAGGTCGTGAACGACCAGGCGTGGCTCGCCGACACCTTCATCCCGACCGTCGCCAAGCGCGGCGCCGCGATCATCGAGGCCCGTGGCGCGTCCTCCGCCGCCTCGGCCGCCAACGCCGCCATCGACCACGTCCACACCTGGGTCAACGGCACCGCCGAGGGCGACTGGACCTCGATGGGCATCCCGTCGGACGGCTCCTACGGCGTCCCGGCCGGTCTGATCTCCTCCTTCCCCGTCACCTGCAAGGACGGCAAGTACGAGATCGTCCAGGGCCTCGACATCAACGAGTTCTCCCGCGCCCGCATCGACGCCTCCGTCCAGGAGCTGTCGGAGGAGCGCGACGCGGTCCGCGAGCTCGGCCTGATCTGATCCACCGCTGATCCCGCGCTCCTCGCCGAGGAGCGCGGACCCCTGCCGCCTCGGCAACCAGTACGCACCCAAGCGCCCCGGCCCCAACAGGGCCGGGGCGCTTCGGCGTGAGGGCGCCGGGGTGGGTACGCCGCGGTGTCGAAGGGTCCCCGGACCCGGTCAGCTCTTGTACATGCCCGGCCTGTAGTGGCCCGGCACCATGCGGGTGGCGACGCCGAAGCGGTTCCACACGTTGATCGTCGCGATGACGGTGATCAGCTGGGCCAGCTCGCGCTCCTCGAAGTGCGCCGCGGCCTTCTCGTACACCTCGTCCGGCACGAAACCGTCGGTCAGGACGGTGACGGCCTCGGTGAGCTCGATCGCGGCGAGCTCCTTCTCGGTGTAGAAGTGCCGGGACTCCTCCCAGGCGCCCAGCTGCACGATGCGCTCGACGCTCTCACCGGCGGCGATCGCGTCCTTGGTGTGCATGTCGAGGCAGAAGGCGCAGTGGTTGATCTGCGAGGCGCGGATCTTGACGAGCTCGACGAGAGAGGGGTCCAGGCCCTTCGTGGAGGCGGTCTCCAGGGCCAGCACGGCCTTGTACGCCTCGGGGGCGAGCTTCGCGAGGCTCATGCGCGGGGTGTGCTCGGGGGCGTGGGCGTGCGGGCGGGTCCGGTCTTCTGCGGTGGTGGTCATGCGGTCCACCGTAGGAGGCGGGCGGCCCGCCGATATGGTCCATATCCATGACGGATTCGTGGGCCACTTTCGGCGCCGACCTGCACCTGGATCTCTCCGCCGGGCGGGGCTTGCGGGCCGGGCTGACCGAGGCGCTGCGCGAGGCCGCGCGCAGCGGGCGGCTGGCGGCCGGCACCCGGCTGCCGTCCTCCCGCACCCTGGCCGCAGACCTGGGCATCGCCCGGAACACGGTCGCCGAGGCGTACGCCGAGCTCGTCGCGGAGGGCTGGCTCACGGCCCGGCAGGGCTCCGGCACCCGGGTCGCGGCGCGGGCCCGCCCGCGCCGGCCCGCGACCGCCGCACCCCTGCGGCGTCCCGTGCGCGGCGGGCCCACGTACAGCCTGGTGCCCGGCACCCCGGACCTGGGCGGTTTCCCGCGCGCGGCCTGGCTGTCGGCGGCCCGGCGGGCACTGAACGCCGCCCCGAACGAGGCCTTCGGCTACGCCATCGACGGGCGCGGCCGCGTCGAGCTGCGACAGGCACTGGCGGGCTACCTGGCGCGGGCGCGCGGGGTGTACGCGGATCCGGACCGGATCGTGCTGTGCGCAGGGTTCCTGCACGGGCTGAAGCTGCTCGCGGCGGTGCTGCGGGCGCGGCGGGTGCGTGAGGTCGCCGTGGAGGGGTACGGGCTGGACTTCCACCGGGACGAGCTGGTGCGGGCGGGGCTGCGGACGAGGCCGCTCGGGGTGGACGGCGACGGGGCCCGTACGGGGGAGCTGACCGCGGCGGCGGGCGCGGTGCTGCTGACCCCGGCCCACCAGTTCCCGACGGGCGCGGCCCTGACCCCGGCCCGCCGGGCGGCAGCGGTCGACTGGGCCCGGACCACCGGCGGGCTGATCCTGGAGGACGACTACGACGGGGAGTTCCGCTACGACAGGCAGCCGGTCGGTGCCCTGCAGGGACTGGACCCGGACCGGGTGGTCTACCTCGGCACGGCCAGCAAGTCCCTCGCCCCGGGGCTGCGGATGGGCTGGATGGTGCTCCCGCCGGGCCTGCTGGAGGAGGTGACCGCCGCGAAGGGGTACACGGACTGGACCTCCGGCACGCTGGACCAGCTGACGCTGGCGGAGTTCATCGAATCCGGGGCGTACGACCGGCACGTGCGCGGGATGCGGCTGCGCTACCGGCGGCGGCGGGACGAGCTGGTGGCGGCGGTGGCCGGCCGGGTGGCGGGCGTCTCGGGCATCGCGGCGGGACTGCACGCGGTGCTTGAGCTCCCGGCGGGCACGGAGCGGTCGGTGCTGCAGTCGGCGGCCTGGCACGACCTCGCCCTGCACGGCCTGTCCGCCTTCCGCCACCCGCAGGCCGGGTCGGCGCCGCGGGACGCGCTGGTCGTCGGATACGGGACCCCGTCGGACAGTGCGTGGTCCCCGACCCTCGCGGCGCTCGTCGCCTCCCTGCCGTGACCCTGCGGGTGCCGCCCCGTTGCGGGGGCGCCCCCGGACCCTCGCGCCCCACAGCCCGGCCGGGGGCAACCGGGGGCAAGGCGCGGGGCTCGGGGACGGCGCCCCCGCAGCGGTGCCGCACCCCGCACCCCGCGGCGCGCGGGGTCACGGGGAGGGCGGCGGCGCCGGTGCCGGGGGCGATTGCGGTTCGCCGAAGCGGGACAGGGCCAGCGAGCCGGCGACCGCCACCGCGAAGCCCGTCACGGCCAGCCACGTCAGGCCCTCCCGGGTGCGGTCGCCGAGCCAGACCACGCCCACCACCGCCGGGCCGACCGTCTCGCCGAGCACCAGGCCCGCCGTCGCCACCGTCACCGAGCCGCGCGCCAGCGCCGAGGTGAGGAGCAGGAACCCCGCCGCCCCGCCGAGCAGGAGCGCGTACAGCGCGGGATTGCCGAGGTCCCACACGGAGTCGACGAGCCGCACCGAGACCTCCACCACGCCGAAGCCCGTGCCCGACCCCAGACCGAGGACCAGCGCCCGCGGCCCGTCCGGCAGTCCGCCCGCGACCGTGCCGATCAGCAGCACCAGCACCGCCACGCCCAGCAGCCCCAGCTTCAGCGCGAGCGAACCCGTCCCGCTGCCCTCCGCCCCCGCGGAGAGCCCCAGCATCAGCAGCCCCGTGCACACCACACCCACCGCGCACCACTCCGCGCGGGACAACCGCACCGCCATCAGCCGCGAGGCGACCACCGCCGTCACCGCCAGGCTGGCGGCCAGCGCGGCCCCGACCACGTAGATCGGCACGTGCCGCAGCGCGATGATCTGCAGGACGAAACCGGCGCCGTCCAGGGCGAGGCCCAGTACGTAGCGCCACTGCCGCGCGGCCCGCAGGAACAGCGCCGCGTCCACCCCCGAGCCGCTGCCGGGCTCCACCGCCCGCGTCGCGACGGCCTGCAGAACGGACGCCGTGCCGAAGCACACCGCGGCACCCAGCGCGCAAATCATCCCAATCAGCACGAACTGACTCTAGGTCACGGATCTCACGGCGGCCGGATTCCATCGGCCGGGGAGCCCGCTCTAGTCTGTCGGGAGCACGCCAGGCCCCAGGGGGAGCAGCAGACATGGACATCAGCAGCACCAACCAGCGCCGTATGCGCTCCGGCGCCGTCGCCCTCGGAGGCATGGGCCTGCTCGCGGCCACCCTCGTGGCCTGCGGCAGCAGCGACGAACCGGACCGGCGCTGCGCGTCGCGCTCCACGCTGGACCACCTGAACAGCAAGGAGTGCAGGACCGGCGGCACCGGCGCGTACTACTACGGCGGCGTCGTCAGCAACGGCAAGGTCACCGGCGGCAGCTTCGACAAGTCCGCCGTCACCCGCGGCGGCATCGGCGGCCACTCCAGCTCCAGCGGCGGCTGATCACACGATGCAGCGGCACACCATCGAGCCCCGACCCGGCTGGCAGAAGACGGTCGAGGAACAGGGGCTGATCTACCCACTCACCCGCTACCCCGACGACTCGCTGCGTCCCTACTGGGACGAGAGCGCCTACTACTCCTTCTCCCTGCCCGAGGTCGAGGCCCTGGAGAACGTCGTCGAGGAACTGCACGCCATGTGCCTGGCCGCGGCCGCGCACATCGTCGAGCACGACCGCTTCGCTGACCTCGGCATCACCGACCCGGGCCTCGCCGCGCTGATCGCCGAGTCCTGGCGGCGGCGCGCCGAGCAGCCCTCCCTCTACGGCCGCTTCGACCTGCGCTACGACGGCACCGGCAGCCCGGCCAAGATGCTGGAGTACAACGCGGACACCCCCACCTCCCTGGTGGAGGCGGCCAGCCCGCAGTGGTTCTGGATGGAGGAGCGGTTCCCCGGCGCCGACCAGTGGAACTCCCTCCACGAGCGCCTCGTCGACGCCTGGCGCCGCCAGGCGGAGCTGCTGGCCCCCGGCCCGCTGCACTTCGCGCACTCCGAGACCGACGAGCTCGGCGAGGACCTGATGACGGTCGCCTACCTCCAGGAGACCGCCGACCAGGCCGGCCTGCAGACGCACGCCCTGTCGGTGGAGCAGATCGGCTGGGACAGCCTGTCCGGCCGGTTCGTCGACGACAAGCTCCGCTTCATCCGCAGCTGTTTCAAGCTCTACCCGTGGGAGTGGCTGGCCACGGACGAGTTCGGCCCGCAGGTCCTCGGCACCTACGACCACGGCGGCGGCTCCGGCACCACCTGCTGGATCGAACCGCTGTGGAAGATGCTGCTCTCCAACAAGGCGCTGCTCGCGATCCTGTGGGAGCTCTTCCCGGAGCACCCGAACCTGCTGCCCGCCTACCTCGACGGTCCGCGCGAGCTGGCCGGGCCCGACTCGGCCGGATACGTGGCCAAGCCCCTCCTCGGCCGCGAGGGCGCCGGCGTCACCCTGCACGAGCCGGGGCCGGACGGCGAGCCGTTCGTACCGCGGCCGGGGGAGCGGTACTGCTTCCAGGGGCTGGCCCCGCTGCCCGACTTCGACGGCAACCGGGTGGTGCTCGGCGCGTGGGTCGTCGAGGACGAGGCGGCGGGGCTCGGCATCCGCGAATCGGCGGGGCCGGTCACGGACGAGTACGCCCGCTTCCTGCCCCACGTCATCCTCTAGTGCCGTGACCGGCGACCTTGCCGGTCACAGCACTGGGCGTGGCCGCGGCCCGTCCTACGCGCCGAGCACCGACCGGAGCTGGTCGAGGCCCCAGTCCAGGTCCTCCTTGGTGATGACCAGCGGCGGGGCGATCCGGATCGTCGAACCGTGGGTGTCCTTCACGAGCACTCCGAGCTCCATCAGCTTCTCGGAGATCTCCCGGCCCGTACCGCGGGAGGGGTCGATGTCGACGCCCGCCCACAGTCCGCGGCCGCGGACCGCGGTCACGGCGCCCCCGCCGACGAGCAGGTTCAGCTCGCGGTGGAGGTGGTCGCCCAACTCGGTGGCCCGCTGCTGGAACTCGCCGGTCCGCAGCATCGCGATCACCTCCAGGGCGACGGCGCACGCGAGCGGGTTCCCGCCGAAGGTGGAGCCGTGCTGACCGGGCCCGAACACCCCCAGCACGTCCCGGTCGGCGACCACCGCCGACACCGGCACCACACCGCCGCCGAGCGCCTTGCCGAGGATGTAGACGTCCGGGACGACCCCCTCGTGCTCACAGGCGAAGGTCCTGCCGGTGCGGCCGAGCCCCGACTGGATCTCGTCGGCCATGAAGAGGACGTTCCGCTCGCGGGTCAGCTCCCGTACGCCGCCCAGGTAGCCGGCGGGCGGCACCAGCACCCCCGCCTCGCCCTGGATCGGCTCCAGCAGCACGGCCACGGTGTTCTCCGTGACGGCGTGCGACAGCGCGGTGAGGTCCCCGTACGGGACGATCTCGAAGCCCGGCGTGTACGGCCCGAAGTGGTCGCGGGCGTCGTGGTCCGTCGAGAAGGAGACGACGGTCGTGGTCCGGCCGTGGAAGTTGTCGGCGGCCACCACGATCTTGGCGTGCCCGTCCGGCACGCCCTTGACCTCGTAGCCCCACTTGCGGGCGGTCTTCACCGCCGTCTCCACGGCCTCCGCCCCGGTGTTCATGGGCAGCACCATCTCCTTGCCGCACAGCGCGGCGAGCTCGGTGCAGAAGTCGGCGAACCGGTCGTGGTAGAAGGCGCGCGAGGTGAGCGTGACCCGCTCCAGCTGGTCCCGCGCGGCATCGATCAGACGGCGGTTGCCGTGCCCGAAGTTCAGCGCGGAATACCCGGCGAGCATGTCGAGGTATCTGCGGCCCTCGACGTCGGTCATCCACGCGCCTTCCGCGGAGGTGACGACGACGGGCAGCGGGTGGTAGTTGTGCGCGCTGTGCGCGTCGGCGGAGCGGATGGCATCAGCTGTTGTCGACACGGGGTCTCCGATCGTCCGTCTGGCCGGTGAAGCGGTGAAGCGGTGAAGCGGTGAAGCGGTGACGAGGGTGGCGTCACCTTCTTATCGTCGCTCGTATCCCGGACGCAGAAACCTTCCGCGCGGCGCGGCAGATAAGGTGTTCGGTACGCACGGCGACTGGCGTACGGAGAACCAACTCCGGGGGAGTCGTGCGCGCACGACCGCATACAGGGCCGCTCGCCTGGGCCTCGCGGGGTACCGATCACATCGACCCCGGAGGAGCCCGCCATGTCCGCGAGCCGCCATCCCGCCCTGTCCGCGACCGACCCCGAACTGGCGTCCCACGTCGCCGCGGAGGAAGTCCTCCAGGCGCAGACCCTGCGTCTGATCCCCAGCGAGAACTACGTGTCCGCGGCCGTCCTCGAGGCCTCCGGCACCGTGCTGCAGAACAAGTACAGCGAGGGCTACCCCGGCCGCCGCTACTACGAGGGCCAGCAGAACATCGACCGCGTCGAGGCCCTGGCGGTCGAGCGGGCCAAGGGCCTGTTCGGCGTGGACCACGCCAACGTGCAGCCGTACTCCGGCTCCCCGGCCAACCTGGCCGTGTACCTGGCCTTCGCGCAGCCCGGCGACACCGTCATGGGCATGGCCCTGCCGATGGGCGGCCACCTGACCCACGGCTGGGGCGTCTCGGCGACGGGGTCGTGGTTCCGCGGCGTGCAGTACGGCGTCCGCGCCGACAACGGTTTGATCGACTACGACGCGGTGCGCGAGCTGGCCCTCGCCGAGCGGCCCAAGCTGATCTTCTGCGGCGGCACCGCCCTGCCCAGGACCATCGACTTCGCCGCCTTCGCCGAGATCGCGCGCGAGGCGGGCTCCGTCCTGGTAGCGGACGTCGCCCACATCGCCGGCCTGATCGCGGGCGGCGCGCACCCGTCCCCGGCGGGGCACGTGGACGTCATCTCCACCACGACCCACAAGACCCTGCGCGGTCCGCGCGGCGCGATGCTGATGTGCCGCGAGGAGCACGCGAAGGCGATCGACAAGGCGGTCTTCCCCGGCCTGCAGGGCGGCCCGCACAACCAGACGACCGCCGGCATCGCGGTGGCGCTGCACGAGGCGGCGCAGCCGTCCTTCGTCCGGTACGCGCACGCGGTCGTCGCCAACGCCAAGGCGCTGGCCGCGGCGCTGCTGGAGCGGGGCTTCGACCTGGTCTCGGGCGGTACGGACAACCACCTGATCCTGATCGACCTGACGGGCAAGGAGGTGCCGGGCAAGGTCGCGGCCAAGGCCCTCGACCGCGCGGGGATCGTCGTGAACTACAACACGGTCCCCTTCGACCCGCGCAAGCCGTTCGATCCCTCGGGGGTGCGGATCGGTACGCCGTCGCTGACGTCGCGCGGGCTGTCCACGGAGCACATGCCGGTGGTGGCCGACTGGATCTCCCGCGGCGTGGACGCCGCCGCCAAGGGCGACGAGCAGGCCCTCGCCGTGATCCGCGCCGAGGTCGCCGACCTGATGGCCGCCTTCCCCGCCCCGGGCCTGCCGCTCGCCTGACCGCGGCCCGGCCGGCCGGGGGCGCTGCCCCCTGGCGAGGCTGAAGGATCGCCTCAATCGCCGGCGGGGCCCGGAAATTCCGGCCCCGCCGGCGATTGAGGCGCGGGGGTGGGCGGCGCCCGCCGAGCCCCGTGCGGCATGGTCGGGCCTGCAACCGACCCGGAGGGATCATGCCGAGGGCGGGCGTGGGCCCGCTCCGC
Source organism: Streptomyces amritsarensis (assembly GCF_001953875.1). Lineage (GTDB taxonomy): Bacteria > Actinomycetota > Actinomycetes > Streptomycetales > Streptomycetaceae > Streptomyces > Streptomyces amritsarensis. The sequence goes on along the minus strand of NZ_MQUR01000091.1, from coordinate 16,814 downwards.
ACCTGAGAGAATGGGGCCATGGCTTCTGATCGTCCTCGCGCGCTCTCCGGCATCCAGCCCACCTCCGGTTCGTTCCACCTCGGGAACTACCTCGGAGCCATCCGCCAGTACGTCGCCCTCCAGGAGACGCACGACGCGTTCTACATGGTCGTCGACCTGCACGCGATCACCATGCCCCAGGATCCGAAGGACCTGCGCGCGAACACCCGCCTCTCCGCCGCGCAGCTGCTGGCCGCCGGCCTGGACCCCGAGCGCTGCACGCTCTTCGTCCAGAGCCACGTCCCCGAGCACGCGCAGCTCGGCTGGGTGATGAACTGCATCACCGGCTTCGGCGAGGCCAGCCGGATGACCCAGTTCAAGGACAAGTCCGCCAAGGGCGGCGTCAACAGCGCCAGCGTCGGCCTGTTCACGTATCCGATCCTCCAGGTCGCCGACATCCTGCTGTACCAGGCGAACGCCGTCCCGGTCGGCGAGGACCAGCGCCAGCACATCGAGCTGACCCGCGACCTCGCCGAGCGCTTCAACAGCCGGTTCGGCCCGACCTTCACGCTGCCCGCCGCGCACATCGTCAAGGAGGTCGCGAAGATCTACGACCTCCAGGACCCGGCGATCAAGATGTCGAAGTCGGCGTCGTCGCCCAAGGGCCTGATCAACCTCCTCGACGAGGCCAAGGTCACCGAGAAGAAGATCAAGAGCGCGGTCACCGACACGGAGGCCGAGATCCGGTTCGACACCGCGAACAAGCCCGGCGTCAGCAACCTGCTCACGATCTACTCCACCCTCACGGGCGAGTCGATCCCCGCCCTGGAGGAGAAGTACGCCGGCAAGGGCTACGGCGCGCTGAAGACGGACCTGGCGGGCGTGATGGTCGACTTCGTCACACCCTTCAAGCAGCGCACCCAGGAGTACCTGGACGACCCGGAGACGCTGGACTCCCTCCTGGCCAAGGGCGCGGAGAAGGCCCGCGCCGTCGCCGCGGAGACCCTCGCGCAGGCGTACGACCGCCTGGGTCTGCTGCCCGCCAAGCACTGACGAACGCAACTGCGGAAAGACCGCTCTGGCACGAAGAGGGGTCCTGGCCCCACACTGGGGCGGCAGGAGTCACCAGGGACAAGCGGAGGAGAGATACGTGGGGACCGTAACGCTCGGCGTTTCGATCGCGGTCCCGGAGCCGCACGGCAGCCGACTCCAGGAGCTGCGCGCGGGCTTCGGGGACGCCGCCGCGCACGGCATCCCCACGCACGTCACCCTCGTACCGCCGACCGAGGTGGAGGCGGACCGGCTCCCGGAGATCCGGGCCCACCTCACCGAGGTCGCCGCCCGCTTCCCGGCCTTCCCGATGCGGCTGAGCGGGACGGGGACCTTCCGGCCCGTCTCGCCGGTCGTCTTCGTGCGGATCGCCGAGGGCACCGAGGGCTGCACCCGGCTCCAGGGGGAGGTCCGCGACCCCGCCGGGCCGCTCAGCCGCGAGCTGGCCTTCCCGTACCACCCCCACGTCACCGTCGCCCACGGGATCTCCGAAGAGGCGATGGACGTGGCGTTCGCGACGCTGGCCGACTATGCCGCCGAGTGGGTCTGCGAGGGCTTCGCCCTCTACGAGCAGGGCTCCGACGGGGTCTGGCGCAAGCTGCGTGAATACCCTTTCGGGAGCGGGCCCATAGGCGTTCCGGCGCAGCCGGGCTCCCCCGTCGACCAGACCGCCGAGGCGGCGGGGACGCCCCGACGTCCTTCCTGACGGAGGGGACGAAGGGCCAGCAGGGCGGTGCGCCGGGCACGGAACCTCAGCCTTCGCAGGACCAGGGTGTGGAACGGACATCCCGTCGAGGGCGCTGGGCGAAAAGTCACAATCGACGACCGTAGTCCCTGAAAGCGACAATCCTGGCTATTTCCGGCGCCTCATTTACGGTGACCCCATGGACTGGCTGACGAAACTCCCGGTGATCGGGCCGCTGGCCGACCGTCTGATGCGGACGCACGCGTGGCGCTCGTACGAACGCCTCGACCGCGTGCACTGGACCCGGCTCGCCGCAGCCATCACCTTCATCAGCTTCCTCGCGCTCTTCCCGCTGATCACCGTGGCCGCGGCGGTCGGTGCGGCGCTGCTCAGCCCGGAGCAGCTGGACCGGCTGGAGAAGACCCTCGCCGAACAGGTCCCCGGCATCTCCGACCAGCTCGACATCAACGGGCTCGTCGCGAACGCGGCGACCATCGGCCTCGTCGCCGGCGCCCTCCTGCTCTTCACCGGCATCGGCTGGGTGGGCTCGATGCGGGACTGCCTGCGCGCGGTGTGGGACAAGGACGACGAGGACGACGGGAACCCCATCGTCCGCAAGGGCAAGGACGGGCTCGTCCTGCTCGGCCTCGGCGCGGTGGGCCTGCTCTCCGCCGCGGCCTCGATCCTCGGTTCCAGCGCGGTCGGGAAGACCGCCGTCTGGCTGGGCATCCCGCGCGAGGGCCCGGGCGGCGCGCTGCTGCGCTCCTTCGCCTTCCTGGTCGGGGTGGTGGCGGCCTTCCTGGTGCTGCTCTACCTCCTGACCCTGCTCCCCGGGGTCGAACCGCCGAAGGGCCGCCTGATCCAGGCGGCACTGATCGGCGCGGCCGGCTTCGAGCTGCTGAAGCTGCTGCTGAGCGGCTACATGCGGGAGGTCGCGGCGAAGAGCATGTACGGGGCCTTCGGCGTGCCGATCGCCCTGCTGCTCTGGATCAACTTCATGGCGAAGCTGCTGCTGTACGTCTCCGCCTGGACGGCCACCCGCGACGACGGCGCCGAAGGCGGTGCCGGCGAGGGGGCCGGGGCCGGCGCCGAGGACGCCCCGACACGCGGTGGGATGCGCGAAACCCCAGGTGAGGGTACTTAAGGACCCGTTCGGGTGAATGCACGGCTCGGCCGTGTGACGTGTGGGTAGGCCGTCCGCGAGGTTCCGTCCCCGTCGCGGACCCCGCCCGCGCGGGTCCGCGACGGCGGACGACACGGACTACACGAACTCCTCGTCACGGCCTCGGCTGCGGCGGCCGCGGGGCCAGCGGCGGTTGACCACGTAGGCGCCGCCCGCGAGGACCACGAGCGCACCGCCCGCGACGCCGAGCGCGGTGCCCATGCCGCCGCCCGGGACCAGGCCGTCCGCCGACGGGTTGTTCTCGTGCGACTGGGCCGGAGAGCCGTGGGGGGAGGTGTCCGCGCTCTTCGGCGGCACCAGCTCACCCACCGGCTTGACCTTCCCGGCCGCGGCGAAGCCCCAGTCGAAGAGCGCGGCGGTCTCCTCGTAGACCGAGTTCGCGCCGCCCGCTCCCGGGTTCATCACGGTGACCAGCAGCTTGCGGGAGCCCTGCTGCGCCGCGCCCGTGAAGGTGGAGCCGGCCATGGTCGTGGTGCCGTTCTTCACCCCGGCGATGCCCTTGTAGGGGGAGAGCCCGCCCGCGCCCGTCATCAACCGGTTGGTGTTCTGGATCTCGAAGTGGTCCCGCGGCTTCCCGGGCTCCTGCAGGCCGGGGAACTTCGCGCTCGCCGTGCCGCAGTACTCCCGGAAGTCCTGCTTCTGCAGCCCGGAGCGGGCGATCAGTGTGAGGTCGTACGCGCTCGACACCTGCTCCGGGGCGTCGTACCCGTCGGGCGACACCACGTGGGTGTCCAGCGCCTGGAGTTCCTCCGCGTGCGCCTGCATGTCCTTGACGGTCTTCTCGACACCGCCGTTCATGGCCGAGAGCACGTGCACGGCATCGTTGCCCGAGCGCAGGAACACCCCGAGCCACAGGTCGTGCACGGAGTACTCGTGGTCCTCCTTGACGCCGACCAGGCTGCTGCCGGGGCCCACGCCCTCCATGTCCTCGTCGGTGACCTTGTGCACCCGGTCCTTGGGCAGGTTCGGCAGCAGGGTGTCCGCGAAGAGCATCTTCATCGTCGAGGCGGGGGGCAGCCGCCAGTGCGCGTTGTACGCCGCCAGGACCTCGCCCGACTCGGCGTCCGCCACGATCCACGACCGGCCCGTGAGGTTCGTCGGCAGGGCGGGCGCGCCGGGCAGCAGGTTCACCTGCGTGCCCGGTTGGCCGAGCAGGGATCCGCCGACCGTGGACATCGACGCGGGCGGTGCGGGCGCCGCCGGAGCCTTGGCGGGCCGGCCCTTCCCGTCGGTCGGCGGGGTCGGCGCGGCGTGTGCGGGAGCCACCAGCACGGTGGGCACCAGCAACGCGGCGGTAAGGACCGTCAGAGCGGTCGTCTTGGCAGACACGCAGGTGAAAGTACATCCCGATGAACTGCTTGGCGTCGCGGACCGGCCATTTCGCCGCAACCACCCCCGGGACAGCCCACCCCGGCGCGTCCGTCCCGGGGACGAAACCGATACTGGGGACATGAAACTCAGCCGTGCCGCCTCCTGGTTCCTGCTCGCCTTCGGAGTGTGGACCTGGTTCATCTGGGTGTCTTTCGTCCGGAACCTGTGGAAGAACGGCAGTGGCCTGGCTTTCGACACCGCGGGCGACCCCACTGCCTACTTCTGGGTCCACCTGGCGCTCGCGGTGACGTCCTTTCTCCTGGGGACGGCCGTCGGTGTGATCGGGTTGCGCGGGGTCCTCGCCCTGCGGCGGGCGTCGCGTTCCGGCTCCGAGGGCGGTGCGGCATGACGATCGTGGTCTTCGCGCTGGTCGCGCTGGCGGTCTGCGCCCTGCTCGTCGCGGTGCACCGCTGGCTGTGGATCCGCCTGGTGAGGGACACCACCGCCCCCGGCGGCCTGCCCCGCCGCATCGGCACCGCGTCCGCCATCGCCCTGCCCCTCCTCTCCGTGGCCGCCCTCACCGCGGGCCGCGCCGGGGCGCCCTTCTGGCTTCAGCAGACGGTGTCCTGGCCGGGGTACCTGTGGCTCGCGGTGCTCCTGTACCTGACCCTGACGATGCTGGTCGCGGAGCCGATCCGCGCGCTGTTGCTCCGCCGTCTGGCCCACCGCGACCCCTCCGGCGCGGTAGCCGCACCTCCCGCGGCGCAATCCGCCTCCGGCACCGGGACGGCCGCGCACACCGAACCGCCCTCCACCGCCGGCACCGAGCCGGAGCCCGGCGCGGTGCTCGCCCCGGACGCCGAGCCCGCGCAGCCGGCCGCGGCGGCCCCGGACCGCGGGCTCAGCCGCCGCACCTTCGTCGCCCGCGCCGTGGGCGGGGCGGCCGCCGCCGTCGCGGTCGGCACCGTCGGCAACGGCGCGTACGGAGTGCTGCGCGGGCCGAGCGTGCGGCGCGTCCGGGTTCCCCTGGCCAAACTGCCGCGCGCGGCGCACGGCTTCCGGATCGCCGTCGTCAGCGACGTCCACCTCGGCCCGGTGCTCGGCCGCGCCCACGCCCAGCGCATCGTCGACACGGTCAACCGCACCCAGCCCGACCTCATCGCCATCGTCGGCGACCTCGTCGACGGCAGCGTCCCCGACCTCGGTTCCGCGGCCGAGCCGCTGCGCGGGCTGACCGCCCGCCACGGCTCCTTCTTCGTCACCGGCAACCACGAGTACTTCTCCGGCGCCGAGCAGTGGATCGAGCACGTCCGCGAACTCGGCCTGACCCCGCTGGAGAACGCCCGCCGCGCCCTGCCGCACTTCGACCTCGCCGGCGTCAACGACATCCAGGGGGAGCGGGAGGGCAGCGGCCCCGACTTCCGGGCGGCCCTCGGCGACCGCGACCGGTCGCGGGCCGCCGTCCTCCTCGCCCACCAGCCGGTGGTCGTCCACGACGCCGTCAAGCACGGCGTCGACCTCCAGCTCTCCGGCCACACCCACGGCGGCCAGCTCTGGCCCGGCGAGTACCTCGCCGAGCTCGCCAACCCCACCGTCGCCGGCCTGGAGCGCTACGGCGACACCCAGCTCTACGTCTCCCGCGGGGCGGGCGCCTGGGGACCGCCGGTCCGGGTGGGCGCGCCGTCCGACATCACCGTCGTCGAACTCGCCTCATACCAGGCCTGACCCGCCCCAACCGCCGGTCGGCCGCCCCCGAAACGATCTTCCGGTGGCTGATATTCCGTGATGGGATATCCGGTAATCGGACGGCGGATCGCTGTCTCCGGGACAAGGGGTGGGGTTCACGGGATGCGGTCTGTCCGCTGGAAGATCATCGCGGCCGGGCTGGTCCTCGGCACGGCCGGCGTCGCCGCCTGGCAGCTGCTGCCGCAGGACGCCGAGAGCCGCGGCCCGATCCGCGTCGGGACCAGCGACGTCGTGTCGTCCCTGGACCCGGCGGGGGCGTACGACGCGGGCTCCTGGGCCCTGTTCAGCAACGTCTACCAGTCACTGCTGACCATGAAGCCCGGCTCGGACACCCCCGTGCCGGACGCCGCGTCCTCCTGCGGGTTCGTGGGCCAGAAGCTCACCGTCTACCGGTGCGAGCTCCGTCCGGACGTGACGTTCGGCGGCGGCCGCCCGATCACCGCCGAGGACGTCAAGCACTCCTTCGACCGCATCAAGGCGATCAACTCCGACCAGGGGCCGGCCCCCCTCCTCAACACCCTGGCGTCGGTCAAGGCCGAGGGCCGTACGGTCACCTTCACGCTGTCCGCGGGCGACGCCACCTTCCCCTTCAAGATCGCTACGGGTGCCGGCTCGATCGTCGACAAGGACAAGTACCCGGCCACGTCGCTGCGCGAGGACGGCAAGGTCGACGGCTCGGGCCCGTACACGCTGGGCGCCTACAAGGCCGGCGCGAGCGCCGAGCTGAAGCCGAACGCCTCCTACAAGGGGCAGGGCAGACCCGCCCGGGCCGCCGTCACGGTCAGGTACTTCAAGGACTCCGGGCAGCTCGACCAGGCCTGGAACGGCCGCCAGATCGAGGTCGCCCACCGGGAGATGCCCCCGGCGGTGCTCGCCGGCCTCAACCCGGGCATGAAGGACACCCGGTACCAGGCCTCCGGCGGCAGCGAGATCCGCTCGATCGTCTTCAACGTCCGCCCCGGCTCCGCCGCCGCCCCGCTCGCGGTCCGCCAGGCCGTCGCCGCCGTCCTGGACCGCGCGAAGGTCGCCGGCGACGTCTACCGGGGTACCGTGACCCCGCTGTACTCCCTGGTCCCGGCGGGCATCGCCGGCCACAGCACGCCGTTCTTCGACGCCTACCCCGCACCCAACGGGGCCACCGCCAAGAAGCTCCTCAAGGACGCCGGGATCAACGGCCCCGTGCAGCTCAGGCTCGGCGTGAACGTGCGCGGCGCGAACCTGTCCGAGGCCGAGGAGATCAAGCGGCAGCTGGAGGCCACCGGCCTCTTCCAGGTGACCCTCAAGCCCGTGGAGCAGTGGAAGGAATTCCAGAAGGGCTACGCGGCGGGCGAGTTCGACGCCTACACGATCGGGTGGATCGCGGACTTCCCGGACGCGGACAACTTCCTCGCCCCGCTCGTCGGCGCCGACTCCTCCATGAACAACGGCTTCTCGGACAAGCACGTCGACGAGCTGATCACCCGCACCCAGTCCCACTCGGAGCGCTCCGAGGCCGCCGCCGAGTTCCGGGACCTGCAGAAGGCGGTGGCCCAGCAGGCCCCGATGGTGCCGATCTGGCAGAAGAAGGACTACGTGATGTCCCGCGAGGCCGTCACCGGCGCCCAGAACCTCTCCGACGGCACCGGTGTCTGGCGGCTCTGGGAACTCAACTGGCTCTAGCTGGTGCTGTGTCCGGGGTGCGGGTCCGAGGCCTTGCGCCGGCCCGCCGCCGTCTGGGCCATGCCCGGCAGGAAGTCCGCGAACAGTTCGTGGACTTCGCGCACCAGCGGCCGCAGCACCCGGAAGCGGGCCAGCACGATGCCCCGCGTCGTGAGCTGCGCGCCGCGCTCGGCGAGCCGCCGCGACTTCTCGCTGTCCGGGGAGCGGTCGAAGACCCAGTAGAGCACCAGGCCCATCTGCGAGAGCCACATCAGCTCAGGCAGTACGTCGGCCAGCTCGGCCGGCACCTTGGTCTTCGCTCCGGCCAGCACCTCGCGGTGGATGTCGATCGCGGCCTTGCGGGCCGGCTCGGACTCCGGTGAGAAGGGGCTGAGCGGGCTCTCGGGGTCCGCCGCGTTCTTGAAGAACTGGGAGGCGAACTCGTGGTACGGGGCGCCGATGTCCAGCCAACTGGTCAGCACGCCCGCGAGCCGCTTCTGCAGATCGGTCTCGTTGTCCAGGATGGGCCGGACCGCCGCCTGGTGGGCGGCGCTGATCCGGTCGTAGAACCCCTGGACCAGGTGTTCCTTCGACTCGAAGTAGTAGTAGGCGTTGCCGACCGAGACACCTGCTTCCTTCGCGATGCCCCGCATGGTCGTCTTGTCGAAGCCGCGCTCCTGGAAGAGGCGGAGCGCGGTTTCGAGGATGAGCGTGCGGGTCTGCTCGCTCTTGGGAGCCTTCTGATCAGTCACGGTGTATGAGCCTATCGGGGCACGGAGCACTGGTCGTCACAGGCCGGTCCCTCGGCGGCCCCGGGCTGCCCCTCGGTGCGTACGGCCTGCCGCCAGGCCGAGGCCGTGAACATGGCGGCCCGGGCGAACGGGCGGCCGGCCGGCGTCGCCAGCCAGTTCGCCTTCGGCCGGTGTTCCGCCAGTGCCCACAGGCACACGATGAAGGCGTCGGTCCCGGTCCACACCTGCCCGGAGTCCCCGACGACGGTGATCTCCCGGAGCGTCGAGGCGTGGTCGAGCCGCGGGAACCGCCGCCGCGCCTCCCAGGACGCGGCGGGAACCAGGGCCATCGGGACGAGCCGGCGCTGCGCCAGCAGCCAGTGGCGGATGTGCACGCAGAGCGGGCAGTCGGCGTCGTAGAGGACGGTCAGCCCGCGCACGGCCCCGGTCGTGGGTGCCATGGCTCAGGCCCCCAGCGGCGCGGTCCACCCCTGCGGGGGCAGCGGCGGCGTCTGCTGGCGCTCCATGATCCCGCGGCGGCGCATCCTGTTGAGCACCCACACGTTGCCGAGGTGCATGACGCCCAGGACCAGCAGGACGACGCCGAGCTTGACCGAGAGCGCCTCGAAGAGCGCGCGGGCGGTGTCGACCTCCTCGCTCGAGCGCAGGTAGAGGGTCACGAAACCGATGTTGACGAGGTAGAAGCCGACCACGAGGAGCTGGTTGACGGCGTCCGCGAGCTTCTCGTTGCCGTGGAGGACGTCGCCGATGAAGGCCCGGCCGTTGCGGCTGAGCGTGCGGGCCACCCAGACGGTGAGACCGATGCTGATGAGCAGGTAGATGACGTATGCGACCACGGTGAGGTCCATCGTCCCAGCCCCCTTTGAACGTGTTCAAATGCTGACGTGGATGACTCTAGAGCGTTTTTTGAACAAGTTCAAGCGACTGGTTGTGTCCGCGACGGCGCCCCGGAACGCACGCGGGCCCCGGCCGTTCGGCCGGGGCCCGTCTCGCGTCGTGCCGGATCCTCAGATGCTCAGCGCACGCGCGTGATTGAGCTGCGACATCACCCAGTGGTAGGTGTTCGCGTCCACCGCCGGGATCATCGTGGAGTGGTGGCGGCCGCCACTGGTCACCGTGACCTGGATGTAGCCGGTCGTGGTCTTCTCCTTCATCAGGAGGAAGAGCAGGCCGAGCAGGCAGAACAGGAAGAAGACGATCGCCAGCACGATCGCGTGGGGCGGGATCTTCTCCTCGGTGCGCGAGAAGTCCGTCGCGTTCCACATCGCGCCCCTGAGCGGCATGGGGCCCGACGGGGTCATGATCTGGTCACCGGCGATGGTGATGTCGCCGAGGGCGAAACCTGCGCCGCCGACCGGGGCGCCGGGGTGGCCGCCGGGGACTGGCATGCCCGCGCCGCCGATGGTCGGCTGGTAGGCCGGGGCCGCCGGGTAGGGCTGGGGGTACCCGTAACTGGCCTCACCGGGCCCCCACTTGTAGTCGCCCTGGCCGGGCGCGCCGGGCGGGCCGCCCTGACCGGCGGGGTCGCTCGTGTACGGGTTCGGCTGCTGCTCACTCATACGGCCGATCCTTCCACAGGCACCCCCGCCCTGTATCCCGGGTACCGCAGCTCGGTGTCCCCCTCAGGAGGGCGTCGTCCGGCGGCCGTTCGACGTGCGTCCGCGCCGGCGCCCTCCTTCCGGCCCGCCGGAGACGGGAGTTGACGACGGTGCGGCGGCGGCATGCGCCGGACCGGGCGCGGACCGGAGAAGATCCGCCGGCCCTGGGCCGAAGCCCCGCCCGGCCCTGACGCCCCCCGGCGGCCGGGCGGGGCACTCGGCCGAGCCGCCGCGGAGGTCGGCCACGCACGAGGGCCCCGCACCCGGAAGAACCGGGGACGGGGCCCTCGTACCGGCAGGGACCGGAAGAAGGTCAGAAGCGGCGCGTGATCAGCGCACGCTTGACTTCCTGGATCGCCTTGGTGACCTCGATGCCGCGCGGGCACGCGTCGGTGCAGTTGAAGGTCGTGCGGCAGCGCCACACGCCGTCCTTGTCGTTCAGGATCTCCAGCCGCTGCTCGCCGGCCTCGTCACGCGAGTCGAAGATGAAGCGGTGCGCGTTGACGATCGCCGCCGGGCCGAAGTACTGGCCGTCGTTCCAGAACACCGGGCACGAGGACGTGCACGCGGCGCACAGGATGCACTTGGTGGTGTCGTCGAAGCGCTCGCGGTCCTCGGCGGACTGCAGGCGCTCGCGCGTCGGCTCGTTGCCCTTGGTGACCAGGAACGGCATGACGTCCCGGTACGCCTGGAAGAAGGGCTCCATGTCGACCACGAGGTCCTTCATCACCGTGAGGCCCTTGATGGCCTCGACGGTGATCGGCTTCTCGGGGTTGATGTCCTTGATCAGCGTCTTGCAGGCGAGCCTGTTCTTGCCGTTGATCCGCATCGCGTCCGAGCCGCAGATGCCGTGCGCGCACGAGCGGCGGAAGGTGAGCGTGCCGTCCAGGTCCCACTTGATCTTGTGGAGACCGTCGAGCACGCGCTCCTTCGGGTCGATCTCGATCTGGAAGTCCTGCCACTGCGACTCGTCCGAGATCTCGGGGTTGAAGCGGCGGATCCGGAAGGTGACCGTGATGTACGGGGAGGCCGCGGCCGCCTCTTCCATCTTGTCCAGGGTGGGGGTAGCCATCAGTACTTACGCTCCATCGGCTGGTAGCGGGTCGTGACGACCGGCTTGTAGTCGAGCCGGACCGAGTCCGAGCCGTCGGCTCCGACCTCGCGGTACGCCATGGTGTGGCGCATGAAGTTGACGTCGTCGCGGTTGGGGTAGTCCTCGCGGTAGTGACCGCCGCGGGACTCCTTGCGCGCCAGGGCGGACACGGCCATGACCTCGGCCAGGTCGAGCAGGTTGCCCAGCTCGATGGCCTCCAGCAGGTCCGTGTTGAAGCGCTTGCCCTTGTCCTGGACGGACACGTTCTTGTAGCGCTCGCGCAGCTCCGCGATCTTCTCCACCGCGGTCTTGATGGTCTGCTCCGTGCGGAACACCATCACGTTCGCGTCCATCGTCTCCTGGAGCTCCAGGCGCAGGTCGGCGACCCGCTCCTTGCCCGTGGAGTTGCGCAGGTGCTCGACCAGGTCGGCCACCTGCTGCGCCGGGTTCTCGGGGAGCTCGACGAAGTCGTTCTCCTGCGAGTACTTGGCGGCGGCGATGCCGGAGCGCTTGCCGAAGACGTTGATGTCCAGCAGCGAGTTGGTGCCCAGGCGGTTCGCGCCGTGCACCGACACGCACGCGACCTCGCCGGCCGCGTACAGGCCCGGGACGACGGTGGTGTTGTCCGCCAGGACCTCACCCTCGACGTTCGTCGGGATGCCGCCCATGGCGTAGTGCGCGGTGGGCTGGATCGGGATCGGGTCCGTGTACGGCTCGATGCCCAGGTAGGTGCGCGCGAACTCGGTGATGTCCGGGAGCTTCGCGTCGAGCTGCTCCGGCGGCAGGTGGGTGAGGTCCAGGTACACGTGGTCACCGGCCGGACCGCAGCCGCGGCCCTCACGGATCTCGGTGTAGATGGAGCGCGAGACGACGTCACGGGACGCGAGGTCCTTCATGACCGGCGCGTACTTCTCCATGAAGCGCTCGCCGTCCTTGTTGCGCAGGATGCCGCCCTCACCGCGGGCGCCCTCCGTCAGCAGGATGCCCATGCGCCAGATGCCCGTCGGGTGGAACTGGAAGAACTCCATGTCCTCCAGCGGCAGGCCGCGGCGGTAGCAGGCCGCCTGGCCGTCACCCGTGAGGGTGTGCGCGTTGGAGGTCACCTTGAAGAACTTGCCGGTGCCGCCCGAGGCGTAGATGACGGCCTTGGCCTGGAACACGTGGATCTCGCCGGTGGCGAGCTCGTACGCGACCACACCGGCCGACTTCTTGACGCCGTCCTCCTCGACCAGGAGCTGGTCCAGGACGTAGAACTCGTTGAAGAACTCCACGCCCTCCTTGACGCAGTTCTGGTACAGCGTCTGGAGGATCATGTGACCGGTGCGGTCCGCGGCGTAGCAGGACCGGCGGACCGGCGCCTCGCCGTGGTTGCGGGAGTGGCCGCCGAAGCGGCGCTGGTCGATGGTGCCGTCCGGGGTGCGGTTGAACGGCAGGCCCATCTTCTCCAGGTCGAGGACCGCGTCGATGGCCTCCTTCGCCAGGATCTCGGCGGCGTCCTGGTCGACCAGGTAGTCACCGCCCTTGACCGTGTCGAAGGTGTGCCACTCCCAGTTGTCCTCCTCCACGTTGGCCAGCGCGGCGGCCATGCCGCCCTGCGCGGCGCCCGTGTGGGAGCGGGTGGGGTAGAGCTTCGTCAGCACCGCGGTGCGGCTGCGCTTCGTCGCCTCGATGGCGGCGCGCATGCCGGCGCCACCCGCGCCGACGATGACGGTGTCGTACTTGTGGATCTTCATTGGTTTCGCCTCAGCCCCGTTGCCTAGCGGATGTTCGGGTCGAAGGTGAAGATCACCAGCGTGCCCAGAAGGATGGTGAACACCGTGGCGGTGTAGAGCAGGCCCTTCAGCCACAGCCGCGTGTTGGCACGCTCCGCGTAGTCGTTGATGACGGTACGCAGGCCGTTGGCGCCGTGCAGCATGGCCAGCCACAGCATCAGCAGGTCCCAGACCTGCCAGAACGGGGACGCCCAGCGGCCGGCCACGAAGGCGAAGCCGATCTTGGAGACGCCGCCGTCGAGCACCAGCTGGATCAGCAGGTGGCCGATGACGAGGACGACGAGCACGATGCCCGAGAGGCGCATGAAGAGCCACGCGACCATCTCGAAGTTGCCGCGCGTCGAGCGGGGCGTCTTGCCCGTGCGCTTGCGCGGGGCCTCGATGTACGGCGCGGGGTTGTCGACGTCGTAGAGGGAAACACCCTCCACGTCGCCGATGACCTTGGCGGAAGAAGTGTCAGAGGACATGCGCGTCACTTCCCGAACAGTTCGAGGTAGGCGTGGCCGAGCACGGGGTAGAGAGCCCCGACCATCAGCACGACCCAGATGCCCACGACCCACCAGAGCATCGTCTTCTGGTGGCGCGGGCCCTTGGACCAGAAGTCCACGGCGATGACACGGAGACCGTTGAGCGCGTGGAAGAGGATGGCGGCGACGAGGCCGTACTCCAGCAGCGCGACGATCGGGGTCTTGTAGGTAGCCACGACATCGTCGTACGCCTCGGGGGAGACGCGGACGAGAGCGGTGTCGAGGACGTGTACGAACAGGAAGAAGAAGATGAGGACGCCGGTGACTCGATGAGCCACCCAGGACCACATTCCTTCCCGGCCGCGGTACAACGTTCCAGCCGGCACGGAAAACCCTCCGGAAGCGGGGCGGGGGCCAGCCGGCTTCTTTGTCGGTCGGGCCCGGCCGGGTACGGTCCACCGGCCCCGGACATCGTAGCGACGAGTTGTCGGTTCCCTCGCGCGGGGTCCGGCTGTGTGATCAAACAGGCACGTACGGGCTATCCCACAGGGGCGAATAGCCCGATTTCGGCCACCGATGCCCCCTCGGAGCGGGTCAGCCAGCGCGTCAGGTCCAGCACCCGGGACTGCGCGACACGCCGCAGCTCGTCCGCGGAGATCGAGCGCTCCTCGTCCACCTCGTGCCCCATCCTGCGGCGGATCGCCCCCAGCAGCTGGTCGGCCTGCTCCTCCGGCGGGTGTCCGTCCAGGCAGATCACGAAGGCGTGCCCGAACTTCCGTTCGTACTCCGCGTGGGCCGCGTCGAGCGCCAGCAGCGCGGCGTACGGCGCCCCGTGGTCCAGCTCCGCCGAGTGCTCCGCGGCCAGCGCCTCGGACAGGTCGGCCTGCGAGAGGTCGTACGAGGCCTCGTCCGCGGCGGCGAGCAGGGCTCCGACGTCGGGGTACGGGCGGTGCGCCGCCACCCGGTGGGCCCAGCGGCGGCTTCCGCAGCAGTGCAGCAGCACGGCCCGCGAGGCCTCGGGGGACAGGGCGTTGAACCGCGCCAGTCCGGGGCCGTGGGAGGGGTCGGAGCAGCCGCGGGCCTGTGCCGGAAGGTGGCTGGACAGCGGGGGGCTCCTCGGGGCGTGGCGCGGGTGTCCCGCCACGCTATCGACGCGGGGCGGGGTGTGTCGTAACCCATGCGGGGATTTCACCCGGAAGAGAGCCGGAAGGATGACGTGAGCGCGACGGGCAGGCATGGTGGGATGCCCGAAAGGGGGAGGGCGACCGAGGCCGCCACCCCCCACAGGAGAGGCCCCGGCCGCCATCCGTCACGGGCTCGTGCGACAAGCCCGTACCCCTGTCAGCGCCGCGGGTGCGTTTTGTGTCACACCTCGCTCCGCGCAGGACTGGTTGCACGTTGTATCACTCGTGGACGCGGGGTGCTTGAAAGCCGTAACGTGCTGATTTGCGCCACACGTACAGGACAGGTTGGGGACTTTGCTGGGGGACGACGCGGAGCTGACCGCCGCGGTGCTCGCGGCACAGGGCGGCGACGAGAACGCGTTCCGTGCTGTGTACCGCGCCGTGCACCCACGCCTGCTCGGATACGTACGCACGCTCGTCGGGGACGGCGATGCCGAGGACGTGACCTCCGAGGCCTGGCTGCAGATAGCCCGCGACCTCGACTCCTTCACCGGTGACGCCGACCGCTTCCGCGGCTGGGCGGCCCGCATCGCCCGCAACCGGGCCCTCGACCACATACGCATGCGGGGCCGCCGCCCCGCCATCGGCGGGGACGACACCGAGCTGACGAGCTGGGCTGCCGAGTGCGACACCGCCGGCGCGGCGATGGAGTCCCTCGACACCGGGCGCACCATGGCGCTCATCGCCCAGCTGCCCCAGGACCAGGCCGAGGCCGTCGTCCTGCGGGTCGTCGTCGGCCTGGACGCCAAGAGCGCGGCCGAGACCCTGGGCAAGCGGCCCGGAGCCGTCCGCACCGCCGCCCACCGCGGCCTGAAGAAACTGGCGGAGCTGCTCGCCGCGCAGGGCGCGGACGGCGCCTTCGAGGCAGGTCAGGGCACCGGCTCCAGGGCGGGCGCCGCGGTCGGCCATAATGCCGATGGCCATGCGTGGGACGGCGGGGGCGGGAGGGATCTCGATGCCGTACCCGCACAGCGTGGCCGGGGCGGCAGCTACGCGGAAAAAACCGGTGTGACGCATTCACGTTGGCGGACGCAGAAGGACATGTGATGGCCGACGAGCGCGACAGGTGGCTGGACGAGGCCGCGGCGGAAGCATTCCTGCGCGGCGGACCGACGGAACCTGTGGGGCCCGCCGCCGACGCGCGTGCCGCGATGGAGGCCGCCCGGCTGCGGGCCGCCCTGGACGCCCTGGCCGCGGTGGCGGCGGCGCCCAGCGGTAGGGAACTGCCCGGTGAGGCAGCGGCGGTGGACGCCTACCGCGCGGCGCGCGGCGCCGCGCGCCCCGCCGCCGTGCCGTCCGGGGCCCTCGGATCCCCCGAACCCCTGGTCGACCTCGGCCGGGTGCTCCCCGCGCCCGTACCCGCCCGCCGGCGCGCCCGGACGGTGAGCTTCGGACTGGCCGCGGCCCTCGCGAGCGTCGCCGCCGGCGGACTGGCCGCCGCGGCGGGCGCCGGGCTGCTGGACCGGTCCCGGCACGACACCGCGGGACCCGGACCGGCGATGTCCGTCAGCGCCGGCGAGAGCCCGGTCCCGGACGCGGGCGGCAGTGCCCCGCCCGTCACCCCCAAGCTGCTGCCCACCCCGCTGCCGGACGGCTCGCACGGGGCGTCGGCCCCGGCGGTGCCGTCGCCGAGCGCGGACGGGCGTACGGCGCCCGGGACCGCGGCGGGCCGGCACCTCCTCGGGCACCTCGACGGCCGGCGGCTCGGGCAAGCACACCCCCGACGACCGGAGCGGCCCGGGCGACAGCGAAGGCAGCCGGGACAACCTGGGCACCGGGGAACTCGGCAAGGACCGCCAGCGCGAGCTGGACAGCCGGCTCAAGGCCGACCTCTGCGAGGAGTACCGCAAGGGCCGGCTCGACGACGACCGGCGCGAGCGGCTTTCGCGGCTGGCCGACGGGCTCCTGCGGATACCGGCCTACTGCGCCTCGGTGCTGGAGGGGGACTCCGGCGGCACCACGCGCCGCGACTCCCCGCTCGGGGGCGGCGGGACGCTCAGGGCGCCCAGCCTGACGCCCGCCGTTCCGGAGGGCTCCGCACCCCTGCGCGCCGGTCGCTGACACCTGCGCCGACCCGCCTGTAACACTTTTCGAACCGGCGGCGCAGTACGTAGCGAGCCGACTGGTCATCGGCCGCGCATGAGCCGGGGTTCCCCCCGTACCCCTGGGCTCTGCGCAACCGGCGCGGGCGGGGCACGTTCCCCCGGCCCTGCCCGCGCCCATTACTTCCGACCCGTTCGACGGGACGGCCGCTCAACGCGACAGGCCGCCCCTTTCGCAGCACGCAGGCGCGGCGTGCTGCGAAAGGGGCGGCCTGTCGCGTTCCACCGGCTCGGGTCCGGCTGCGCGGTCGGGG
>NZ_MQUR01000086.1 GCF_001953875.1 Streptomyces amritsarensis | reverse complement strand
CCTGTAGCGGCGCGGCCCCGCTGCGCGGGGCCACACCCCGCCCCGCCCCGCCCCTCGGGCTTCCCCGGGGGCCGGGCCGGGGCGGCGGCTCCGCAGCGGCGTCCGCCCGCGTTCACACCGTGAGCAGCAGTTTGCCCACGTGGGTGCCGGATTCCATGACCCGGTGCGCTTCGGCGGCCTGCGCCATCGGGAACGCCGCGTGGACCACCGGCCGCACCCGGCCGGCGGCCACCAGCGGCCACACGTGCTCCCGCACGGCGGCGACGATCGCCGCCTTCTCCTCCAGCGGCCGGGCCCGCAGCGAGGTGGCGGTGATCGCCGCCCGCTTCGCCAGCAGCGCACCGAGGTTCAGCTCGGCCTTGACCCCGCCCTGGAGCCCGATCACCGCGAGCCGGCCGTTGACGGCCAGGGCGTCCACGTTCCGCGCGAGGTACTTGGCTCCCATGATGTCCAGGATCACGTCCGCCCCGGCCCCGCCCGTGGCGGCCCGCAGCTCGGCCACGAAGTCCTGCTCGCGGTAGTCGATGAGGATGTCCGCGCCCAGCTCCTTGCAGCGGGCCAGCTTCTCCGGGCCGCCGGCCGTGACGGCGACCGTCGCGCCGACCGCCTTCCCCAGCTGGACCGCCATCGTCCCGATGCCGCTGGCCCCGCCGTGCACCAGCAGCGTCTCGCCGGGGCGCAGGCCGGCCACCATGAACACGTTGGACCACACCGTCGTGACGACCTCGGGCAGCGCCGCCGCCGTCACCAGGTCCACCCCGGCCGGTACCGGCAGCAGCTGGCCGGCCGGCACGGCCACCCGCTGCGCGTACCCGCCGCCGGCCAGCAGGGCGCACACCTCGTCGCCCACCGACCAGCCGGACACCCCCGCCCCGAGCGCGGCGATCCGCCCGGAGCACTCCAGGCCCGGATACCGGGATGCGCCGGGCGGCGGATCGTAGAAGCCCTGGCGCTGGAGCACGTCGGCGCGGTTCACGGCGCTCGCCGCGACCTCGACGAGGACCTCGCCCTCGCCCGGTACCGGATCGGGAACGTCTGCCCAGACGAGGGCCTCGGGGCCGCCGGGCTGCTCGATGGTGATCGCATGCATGGCCCGGAGGCTACGCCACGGCGCGGCTACTCGGCAGGACCCGGTGTCATCCTCGGAGCGGTCGGCGGAACCGCCCGCACGATGGTGATGAGACGGTCCGTCAGCTGGAGCGGGCTCGCGTGCGGATCGTCGTACGGGAGCAGCCGGTGCCCGCGCAGCACGCTCACGACGAGGTCGTCGGTGTCCCGCACGGACCTGCCGACCTCGGACTTGCGGACGGGCCGTTCGATGAGGTCCAGGCCGCTGCCCTGCTGGATCAGGTCCTCCATCACGGTGCCCGCGCTCGGGCTGAGGACCGAGAGGCCCAGCAGCCGGCCGGCCGCGCTCGCGCTCGTGATGACCGCGTCGGCCCCGGACTGCCGCAGGAGCGGGGCGTTCTCCTCCTCGCGCACCGCGGCGACGATCTTCGCCCCGCGGTTGAGCTGCCGGGCCGTCAGCGTGACCAGGACCGCCGTGTCGTCGCGCTGTGTGGCGATGACGACCTGACGGGCCTTCTGGACCTCGGCGCGCAGCAGGACGTCCGAGCGGGTGGCGTCGCCGACCACGCCCGTGAACCCTTCGGCGTTGGCCGTGTCGATGACCTTGGCGCTCGGGTCGACGACGACGACCTGCTCCTTGGAGAGGCCGGTGGCCAGCAGCGTCTGCAGGGCCGAGCGGCCCTTCGTGCCGAAGCCGACGACGACCGTGTGCTCGCGCAAGTTCTTCCTCCAGCGCTTCAGCCGCCACTCTTCCCTCGTCCGTTCCGTCAGGACTTCGAGGGTGGTACCGACGAGGATGATCAGGAACAGCACGCGCAGCGGCGTGATCAACAGGATGTTGATCAGTCGTGCGCTGTCGCTGTGGGGGACGATGTCGCCGTATCCGGTCGTCGACAGCGTCACCGTGGCGTAGTAGAAGCAGTCGAGGAGATCGACGGACTCGTTGGCGTTGTCGTGGTAGCCGTCGCGGTCCAGCCACACGATGAAGACCGTCAGGAACAGCACGAACAAGGCCATCAGGAGGCGCTTCGCGACCTGTCGCAGCGGGTGCTCGACGATGCGCTTGGGCAGCTTGATGCGCCGGGAGACGAGCTTCTCGTCGGCCTCGCGGGCCATGGCGTCCTGTCCGGGCAGTTTCACGTGAAACATCCTCCCGAGGCCCACGGCAGATCGATGACCTCGAGCTCCTGTCCGGACCGGGCGCCCTTGGGCGGTACGACGGCCAGCGCGTCCGCGGCGGCCACGCCGCGCAGCATCGCGGGGCCGTGGTAGCGCAGCGGTACGGCGCGCTCGTCGTCGAGCCGGACCGGGACCAGCCGGGTGTCGTACGGGTGCCCCGGTACGTCGCCCTGCACGGTCGCGGTGTAGCGCGGGCGAGGGCGGCGGCCCGCGAGGGCGCGCAGCAGCGGCTCGGCGAGGGTCAGCAGCCCGGAGACGGCGGCGAGGGGGTTGCCGGGGAGCCCGACCACGTGCCGCCCGTCCGCCCGGTCGCCGATCCGCGCCAGCAGCATGGGGTGTCCGGGCCGGACCGCCACCCCGTCGACGAGCAGCCGGGC
The DNA here is from genome assembly GCF_001953875.1 of Streptomyces amritsarensis. Taxonomy (GTDB): domain Bacteria; phylum Actinomycetota; class Actinomycetes; order Streptomycetales; family Streptomycetaceae; genus Streptomyces; species Streptomyces amritsarensis. The sequence goes on along the minus strand of NZ_MQUR01000086.1, from coordinate 28,495 downwards.
GCCGGCCTTCTCCAGTACGGGGTGGACGTGGTCGACGGGTCCGGAGGCGGTTCCGCCGGTGGTGACCAGGACGTCGGCGGTGGAGGTGGTGACGGCCTCCAGCAGGGCGGCCGCCCCGGCCGGGTCGTCGCCGAGCGTGCGGGTGCCGGTGACGTCGGCGCCCAGGCGTGTGAGCCAGGGGCCCAGCATGGGGCCGAGGGCGTCGCGGATCAGCCCGTCGTGCGGGCGGCCCTCGGTGAGCAGCTCGTCGCCGAGCACCAGGATCTCCACGCGCGGGCGGGGCCGCGTGGTCAGCCGGTCGTATCCGGCGGCCGCGGCGAGCCCGAGCACGGCGGGGGTGACCAGGGAACCGGCGGGCAGCAGCAGGTCCCCCGAGCGGCACTCCTGGCCGCGCGGGCGGATGTCCTGGCCGGTGGCGACGGGCCGGTCGGCGAAGAGCTGCCCGCCCGCCTCACGGCAGTGCTCGCTGCGGATGACGGCGGTGGCGTCGGCGGGGATCCGCGCGCCGGTGGCGATCCGGACGGCCTCGCCGTCGGCGATCGGCTCGGGACGGCCGGAGCCGGCCAGGACGCCGCCGCCCTCGCGGACGTGCCACGGGCCGGGGCCGGACACCGCCCAGCCGTCCATGGCGGAGGTGTCGAAGGACGGCAGGTCGGTCAGCGCGTCGAGGGCGGCGGTCAGGACCTCGCCGAGGGCGTCCCCGAGGGGGACGTCGTGGGTGCGCTCCCGCACCCCGGCCCCGGCGCGGGCGGCGGCCTCCCGGGCGCGCGGCCAGGGGACGGCCCGGTGGCCACCGGCACCGCCTCCCTCGGGGGTGCGGCTGACCAGGGCCAGGGCCTCATCGAGGGCCTGCTCGGCGGAGTTCGCGGGGGTCATCCCGAGCCGTTCTCTTCGGCGGTGTCGGCCTCCGCCTCGGCGGCCCAGCGCAGCGCCAGGTCGGCGGCCTTGCGGGAGGCCTCGGCGACGGCCTGGGCGGGGTCGGCGCCGGTGGCGGCGGCGTGGGCGGCCGCGTAACCGACCAGGAAGGTGGTCAGGGGCGCGGCGGGCCGGGCGACGCCGTGGGCGGCGTCCCGGGCGAGGTCGAGCAGGGTCTTGGTGTCGACGGCGAGATCGATGCCCAGCTCGTTCTTGACGGCGGTGATCCATTGCTCCAGCACGGTTCCATGCTCTCTGATCCGGGCGCGGGCGGCGGCGAGATCGTCCCAGGTGTCGCAGTCGAACGCGGCGAGTGGCCGGCCGGCGACCGCGGTCAGCTCCAGTTCCGCGGTGAGCGCGCGCAGCGGGAGCCCGGCGAGGCCGCCGTGTTCGGTGGCGAGCAGCGCGATCTCGCGCCGCAGGGGCTCGGCCCGGTAGGCGGCGACCAGCGGCTGGTCCCGGCCGTCGGGGTCGCGCAGCACCGCCCCCTCCGTGCCGTGCGCGGCGGGTGCGGCCAGCAGGGCCCGTACGGTGTCCCGGTCGAGGAACGGCAGGTCCGCGGAGAGTACGAGGACCAGTTCCGCGGTGGTGCCGCGCAGCCCGGCGTCCAGCGCGGCCACGGGGCCGCCTCCGGGCGGGTCCTCGCGGGTCCACCGCACGGGGCGCGCGGTGGGCCGCCGGCCGCCCACCACGACGGTGTTGCGGGCGTCCGGGCAGGCGTCGAGGACGCGGTCGAGGAGCGCCCGCCCGCCGACGCTCAGCGAGGGCTTGTCCGCCCCGCCCAGTCGCCGCGCGGCGCCGCCGGCCAGCACGATCGCGTCGTAGCTCATGCCCCTGAGTATGCGCGGACCATGTCCCCGGCGCGGAGCCGGACTTACCCGGCGCTTATCCGCCGGGGTCGGCCGGACAGGGGTGCGGGTCCGGGCCGCGCCGCTCGTGGCGCGGGCCGGACCCGCATGTCCTGCGAGACCGCCGGAGGCTAGCGCTGTGACCGGCAAGGTTCACCGGGTCGCGACGCCCGGCACGGCNNCCCTCCGCCTTGCGATGCACCGCACCGGACGCCGCGCCCCGGCAAACCTTTCCGGCCACAGCACTAGAGGTAGGGGCCCGAGCGGATCGGGCCGTGGCCGCCGTCCTCGTCGTCGTCGTGCGGACCGCCGGCCGGGAGGGCGCGGCGCATCTGCTCCAACTGGGCCCGCGCGGCCATCTGCTGCGCGAACAGAGCGGTCTGGATGCCGTGGAAGAGGCCCTCCAGCCAGCCCACCAACTGGGCCTGCGCGATACGCAGTTCTGCCTCGGAGGGGATGGCCTCCTCGGTGAACGGGAGGGACAGGCGCTCCAGTTCCTCCACGAGCTCCGGGGCCAGGCCGTCCTCCAGCTCCTTCACGGAGGCGGCGTGGATGTCCTTGAGCCTGACCCGGCTCGCCTCGTCGAGGGGCGCGGCGCGCACCTCTTCCAGGAGTTGCTTGATCATGCTGCCGATCCGCATGACCTTGGCGGGCTGTTCGACCATTTCCGTCACCGGGACCTCGCGCGACTCGTCATCGGCGTCGCCGACCGCCGTCCCGTCCTGTCCCACGATCAGGACGTGCGGGGGACTGTCCTGCGACCGTTCACTCCTCGGCATCTCCATGCCGTCATTCTCTCGCACACCTTCGTTCTCACACGGTGTGCCCCCGTACAGTCGTGATCCACCCTGTACGGGGGCACCAGCCCGGGCAATCGTCCCCGCGTTCAGCCCGCGGCCCGGCGGGCCAGTGCGCCGCTGGAGCGGGTGACCAGAGCCGCCAGCACGGCCGCGCCCAGCGGGACCACGACGAGCAGCCCGGCGAGGGTCTCCCACGGCACGGAGATCGGCACGTAGGGGACGGCCTCCGTGACCGAGGTGTACCCCTTCTCGACGGATTGCCGGTACAGCGCCTCCAGCTCCCGCCGCTGCACCAGGCGCAATCCCACGGCGGGCAGGATCCCGGCGGCGGTGCCCAGGACGACGCCCATCAGGGCGACCACCCCGCACTGGAAGCCGCTCAGGGTCCGCCGCACCCGGGGTGCCGCGCCCACGGCCGCCAGGGTCTTCAGATCGGCCTCGGCGTCGGCCTGGGCGAGTCCGGTGGCGATGCCGGCCGCGCCGATGGTGACCAGACCCGCGAAGACGGTCAGGGCGAGCAGCGTGATGCTGTCGTTGCCCTGGTAGCCCTCTTCGATGCGCACGGCCGCGTCCACGCCCATGCGGTCGATCTCGCCGGCGATCCGCTGCCGCTGCTCGCTGCTCGCCGTGCCGTCGAGGGTGAAGTAGGCCCCGGACGGGACGGTGGCCAGCCCCGCGGCCTTGGCCGCCGCCGGCGGCAGGACCAGTTCGAGGCCCCAGGCCTTGACCGACTCGGGCGCCAGGTGGACGGGCAGGACCTTGTCCTCACCGGGCGGGTCCTCGCCGGTCGGCGGGAAGGGGTCCACGCCCTCCTTGACGAGGACGGTCCGCAGGGTGATCCTGCCGTCCTTGACCTGGCGCTTGTCGAAGGAGACGGCCCGGCCCTCCTTGAGGGCGGACACCGAACCCGGGTCGGTCACCGCCAGCACGCTCAGCAGCTTCTCGTCGGCGACGACCACCGGTTGCGGCGCGGAGCGCCCGGTGTCCGCGCAGCGCCAGTCCTGGCGCAGCTCGCGGGCCTGCGCCTCGGTGAAGTCGTCGAGGCCGTTGGGGGATTCGGAGAGCGGGCAGCGCTGCTCCTTCGGCTTGATGATCTCGATGCGTCCGCAGCCCGGTTCCGACGAGAACGACTCGCAGTTCGGCAGGCCGGCGACCAGCCGGTCGACGTCCGCCCGCACCGCCAGCGGGAGTTCCTTGGAGAGCGCCTCGCGCAGTGCGGGGACTTCCCGGTGGGCGCTGTTCTCCCGGGCCTCCAGCGTCCCGGTGCCGTGCGGCAGGTCGGCGACGTACTCGTGCCGCATCTGCTGGTCCTGGCTGTGCTCGTAGGTGGCCACCGCGACGGTGCCGGCGACGGCGGCCAGGACCGCGGCCACGGCGGGCGCCGTGCGCCCCCGGTTGCGCACGGCGTCGCGCAGCGCGAGCCGCGGCGACAGCGGCAGCCGGCGTCCGAGCCGGCCGAACAGACCGACGAGGACCGGGGTGAGGGCGACGAAGCCGAGTTCGGCGATGGCGCTGCCGCCCGCGACGACGGTCGAGCCCAGGCTCGACGTGGTGCCGTACAGCGCGATGGCGGCGCCGGCGGCGACGGCGACCAGACCCAGCACGGGCAGCACCCGGTTGGCGCGGCGCACCCCGCGGCGGCCGGTCAGCGAGGCCAGCACGGTCTGCCGGGAGGCGGTGACGGCGGGGACGATCGCGGACAGCAGGCCGGTGACCACGGCGAGCAGGGCGATGCCGGCCAGCTCCAGGGGCCGGAAGTCCAGGCTGCCGAAGCGGACGCCGAGCTGCTCCTCCAGCACGGGGCGCAGTGCGATGGTGAGCACCACGCCGACCACGGTGCCGACGACGGCGGCCACGGCGCCGATGACCAGGCCGCCGGAGAGCACGATGGAGCGGATGTGGCGCCGGTCGCCGCCGTTGGCGCCGACCAGGCCGAGCTGACGGCGCGAGCGGCGGGCGCCGACCGCGAAGGCCGGTCCGGCGAGCAGGCAGATCTCCAGCATGGCGAGGCCCACGACGGTGGCCGCGACGGCCACCTCGGAGGCCGAGCCGCCGCCCTGCAGGAACCGCTCCTTGGGTTCCTGCTGGAAGAGCGGCACGTCGGCGTCGGCGGGCGGGTCGAGGTGCACGGCGCGGGAGACGACCAGCAGGGACTTGGCGTTGGCCGCCTTCACCATGTTCCACGTGAAACCGTCGCCGCCGACCTTGACCAGGTAGCTGTCGGTGGGCGTGATCCCGAGGCCTCCGGCAGCCTTGAGTGCCTGGTCGAGCGGGGCGATCAGGGTCCCCGGCGGGGCGAGGATCTCGCTGTTGCCCAGCTCGCTCGGAAGCTCGTACGCCCCGACGATCTTGTACGAGGTGTTCGCGCCGCGCGGCGTGACCGAGGAGCCGACATGGAGGCCGGAGTTGTGCAGGAACGCGGTGGTGGCGGCGACCTCGCCGGCCTTCTCGGGCAGCCGGCCGCGGTCGAGCGTGAACATGCCCGCCACCAGCGGGCTGCGGGTGTCGACTTCGTGCAGGTCGGTGTCGAGGAGCCCGTGCTTGGTGCGGACCTTGCTGTAGGCCGTGGAGTCCTTCAGCACCTGGGTCCCGGCCGGGAGCTGGGACCGGTCAAGCTCCTGCGGAGCCTCCCGGCCGGTCGACGGGCCGGCGACCCTGTCGTAGCCGCCGACCGGCACGAACGTGGAGCCGTCGGGTATCTGGTAGATCGGCAGGTTCAGGTCGAGGAGCCGCACCCGGGCGTCGGCGGTCCCGATCTGCCGCGAGAGGGCCTGCTCGGTCGAGAGCTCGGCGCTGCGCAGGGTGAGGTCGGCGGCGCTCACGCCGACGATCGGCAGGGCGATCATCGCGAGGACCAGGCAGCTGCGGCCCTTCGCCCGCCAGGCGTCGCGGCGCGCGATGCGCAGGGCCGCGACCCAGGAGTGGTACCAGCCTTGGAGCGAGGAGGTCACTGGCCGCCCGCCTGCCCCGAGAGGAGGGAGTCGGCGTGGCTGCGCATGGTCTCGTCGACCACGCTGCCGTCGCGCAGGAAGACCACGCGGTCGGCCCACGCGGCGAACCGCGGCTCGTGCGTGACCAGGACCCCGGCCGCGCCGGCGTCGCAGCGGGAGCGCAGCAGGGCGAGGACGGACTCGCCGGTCTCGGAGTCGAGGGCGCCGGTGGGCTCGTCGGCGAGGACGAGGCGGCGGTCGCCCACGAGGGCGCGGGCGATGGCCACGCGCTGCTGCTGCCCGCCGGACATCTCGTCGGGGAAGCGGTCGGCGAGCGCGATCAGGCCCATCTCCTCCAGCGCGGCGAGCGCCGAGGCCCGGGCCTTTCGGGCGGAGATCCCGTCGAGCTCCCGGGGCAGGGCCACGTTCTCGGCGGCGGTGAGGGCCGGGATCAGGTTGTAGTCCTGGAAGACGTAACCGATGCTGCGGCGGCGCAGTGCGGCGAGCTGCTTGCGGCTCGCCGCGGTGATGTCGGTGCCCTCGACCAGCACCCGGCCGCTGGTGGGGGCGTCGAGGCCGCCCGCGAGGGTGAGCAGCGTGGACTTGCCGGAGCCGGAAGGGCCCATGACGGCGACGAGTTCGCCGGGGTACACGGCGAGGTCGATGCCGCGCAGGGCGTGCACCTCGGTGGCACCGCTGCCGTGGGTGCGGACGAGCCGCTCCAACTGCAGTACGGGTTGCTGGGGCTGGCGCTGGTCGGGCATGAGAGGTCCCCCCTGGGACGGTGGTGTCAGGCGCGCCGCGTGCGGGCGGTGCGGGGCCGGGTGGTGTGCGGGGCCGGGGTCTCGGCGGCGGCCTGGGGTGGTTCGGGCGCGGCGGCTCTCCGGTCGGCCGGCAGGGAGAGCCGGACGAGCCGGGCTTCGCAGTGGTCGAGCCAGCGCGCCTCGGCCTCGGTCTGGAAGATCAGCTGTTCCAGGACGAGCAGCCAGGCGACGTCGTCGCGTTCGCCGGAGCGCCCGCTCTCGACCGCCGCGAGCGCGGTGGCCTTGAGCCGGGTGTAGTCCTGCATCGCGCGGATCGTGGCGTGCCGCTGGGACTGGATGACGGCGCGGATGTCCACGCCCGGGGCGCCGACAGCCATGGCGAGCTTGATGGACAGCTCGTCGCGGGGCGGGTTGGCCCGGTCGACGGGGCGTTCGTACCACTCGCGCAGCTCGGCGCGCCCGGTGTCGGTGATGGCGTAGAGGGTGTGTCCCGCGGCGTCCTCGCCGTCGGGTGCGACGAGGCCGTCGCGTTCGAGCCGGGCGAGGGTCGTGTAGACCTGCCCGACGTTGAGCGGCCAGGTGGAGCCGGTCCGGGATTCGAACTCGGTGCGCAGCTGGGAGCCGTACCGAGGACCCCGTTCCAGGAGGGCGAGCAGCCCGTGACGGATCGACATACTCGGTATGTATACCGAGTATGTTCACGCAGGGCAACCATCCTCGGGCGGACTTCGGGAGCCGGCGGCGCTAGGCGCTCCGGCGCAGCCGTACGCCCAGATAGCCCAGACCCAGCCCCATCAGGGCGAATCCGGTGCCCAGCGGCAGTATGTGCGCCGCCAGGTCCGCGGCGCGGTCGTTCGGCTCGGTGCCGAGCGCGGTGACGTGGTCACGCGCTGTCGGGGCGGCGGCGGACGGTCTCCGCGGCGGGGGCGGAGAGGGCGGGGGTGGCGGTACGGGTTCGGTGCGCGGGCGCACCGGCAGCGGACGGGAGGCGATCAGCAGTTCCGGATCGGCGGGTGCGCCGACCGGCCGTCCGGGGCGCTCGCGTCCGACCCCGGCGGGGCTGCCCGCGAGCTCCTCGCGGGCGGCTCCGCCCTCGTCGCGCTCGTCGTCCCCCTCGCGCTCGTCGGCCGTGACGCGCACCGGCCGGGCCGCGGGCGGCGCGGCGCGGTGCGTGGCGGCGTGGGCGTGGGTGCGGGCGTGGCCCGGGTGGCCCGGATGGGTCGGTGCGAGGGGGCCGGCGTACACGGAGGCGGCCGGTGCGAGGGAGGCTGCGGCGAGCGCGGCGCAGGCCAGCCAGTGCGAAGGACGGAAGCCATGGATCACGGGGAGCCCCTCCCGTCCCGAGCGGCCGGCGTGCTCGCTGGGGTCAGCGATATGCGCTCAGATTTACATAGTGGGGCAAAACCGGCATCCCGGGCGCCCTATCGGGTGCCCGGGATGCCGGTGTGTCGTCGAGGCCGCCCCGTGCGGCTACTCCGGATTGCCGGTGGACACGGTGAGCGTGTACTCCGTGCCCTCCTTGTTGATCTTGTCGCCGGCGGCCGGGGACTGGCTCAGCACCGTGTCCTTGCCGTACACGGCCTCGTCCTTCGGGACGATCGTGTACTTGCCGCCCGAGGCCTGGATGCAGGCCTTCACGGACAGCAGGTTCTTGTACTTGAGGTCCGGCGCCGAGTACTTGCCGGCCTCGCTGTAGTGCTTCGTGGGCTCCGAGCACTTCTTCGGGTCGATCGTGCGCGTGACGTCGGGGCCCTTGAACCCGGCCTTGGCGGACGCGGACGTGGAGGCGCCCGGATCGGCCGTGGTGCCGCCCTTGTCCTTGTCGTCCCCGTTCATCGAGATCACCGTGATCAGACCGCCGACCGCCAGCAGCGCCACCGCGATCGCACCCACGACCACCGGCATGTTCCGCTTGCCGCCGGAGCCGGACGGGGCCGCCGAGCCCGTCGGGGAGATCGTGTACGGGGGCGGGGTCGGAGCGTACTGCTGCTGCGGCGGGGGCGTGTGCGGGTAGGCGTAGCCGCCCTGCGCGTGGGGCTGCGGTCCGGGCGTCGGCGCGTACGGGGCCGGCGCCGGGGTGTGCGGCGACTGGTAGGGCTGCTGCACCGACTGCGGCGGGGCCTGGAAGCCGGACTCCACCGGCGGGAACACGGCCGAGGACACCCCGGCGCCGCTGCTCAGCGGCCCGTGGCCCGGCACGATGGCCGGCGCCCCGGCCTGCCCGGAGCCCAGCACCCGCGCGACCTCGTCGCCCATGGCCGCGGCCGTCGGGAAGCGCTCGTTCGGGTTCTTCTTCAGCGCCCGCGCCACCAGCGCGTCCATCGCCGGGGTCAGCGACCGGTTGATGGAGGACGGGGCGACCGGCTCCTCCTGTACGTGGGCGTACGCGATGGCCAGCGGCGAGTCCGCGTCGAACGGGATCCGGCCCGTCAGCAGCTGGAAGAGCATGATGCCGACCGAGTACAGGTCGGAACGGGCGTCGACGCCGCGCCCCAGGGCCTGTTCGGGCGAGAGGTACTGCGGGGTGCCGACGACCATGCCGGTCTGCGTCATCGAGGTGACCCCCGACTGCATGGCGCGGGCGATGCCGAAGTCCATCACCTTGACCACGCCGCGCTTGTTCACCATCACGTTGCCGGGCTTGATGTCGCGGTGGACGAGCCCCATCTCGTGGCTGGTCTCCAGGGCGGCGAGCACATCGGCCGTCACCTTCAGCGCCTTGTCCGCGGGCATGGCCCCGTGCTGGCGGATGTCCGCCTCCAGCACCGACCCGAGCGGCCGGCCCTCCACGTACTCCATGACGATGTACGGCATCACCGCGCCGTCGCCCGAGCGGCCGTCGGCGAACGTCACTTCGCCCTCACCGGTGTCGAATACCGAGACGATGTTCGTGTGCGACAGTTTCGCTACAGCCTGCGCCTCGCGGCGGAATCGCTCACGGAAGGACTGTTCCCGGCCGAGGTCGCTGTGCAGGGTCTTGATGGCCACCTGCCGGTCGAGCGCCGAGTCGTACGCGAGGTACACAGAGGCCATGCCGCCGGCGCCCAGCAAGTCCCTTAGCTGGTAACGGCCACCGGCCAGAGAGCCGCCCGCGTACTGGCCCTGAGTGCCGTCCTGGCTCATGACTGTTGCTTCCCCTCGGGATGTGCCTTCACGCCTCTGGCCGGGCGCACGTGGCGCCCAGTCTGCCCCAGGGCAAGCACACGTCAAGCCAGGTGCCCGTTCCGTGACCACACGTGCACAGGGTGGCCTTGTCCGAACGGTGACCGGTTCTGAGGCTGTAGCGTTCACCGGAGCACCAATAAAAGAGGACTACCGCTGAGCGGCGGCCGAGAGAGACGACGGCGAGGACTGATGGCACCCGAACCCGAGGGAAACGGCGCCGGGATGACCGACGGTCCTGAGCACTGGGGCGACGGTGGCCTGGTGGGCGACGGCCGTTACCGGCTGACGCACCGACTGGGCCGCGGCGGCATGGCGGAGGTCTTCGCCGCCGAGGACGTGCGCCTGGGCCGCACCGTCGCCGTGAAGCTGCTGCGTGCCGACCTGGCCGAGGACCCGGTGTCCAAAGCCCGCTTCACGCGCGAGGCGCAGTCCGTCGCCGGCCTCAACCACCACGCCGTCGTCGCCGTGTACGACTCGGGCGAGGACCGGGTCGGCCCGAACACCGTGCCGTACATCGTGATGGAGCTGGTCGAGGGCCGCACCATCCGCGACCTGCTGATGAGCGCCGAGGCGCCGGGCCCCGAGCAGGCGCTCATCATCGTCTCGGGCGTGCTCGAAGCCCTCGCCTACTCGCACCAGCACGGCATCGTCCACCGCGACATCAAGCCGGCGAACGTCATCATCACCGACGCCGGCGCCGTCAAGGTGATGGACTTCGGCATCGCCCGCGCCCTGCACGGCGGGCAGGCGACGATGACGCAGACCGGCATGGTCATGGGCACCCCGCAGTACCTGTCGCCCGAGCAGGCCCTCGGCAAGGCCGTCGACCACCGCTCCGACCTGTACGCGACCGGCTGCCTGCTCTACGAACTCCTCGCGCTGCGCCCCCCGTTCACTGGTGAGACCCCGCTCTCGGTGGTCTACCAGCACGTCCAGGACGCGCCCGTGCCGCCCTCGCAGCTGCCGGAGGGCCAGCACATCCCGCAGGAGCTCGACGGCCTCGTCATGCGCTCCCTCGCCAAGGACCCGGACGACCGGTTCCAGAGCGCCGAGGAGATGCGCGGGCTGGTCCAGTACGCGCTCCAGATGCTGCACGACCAGGGCCCGAACACCGGTACCTGGAACACCGGCCCGGTCACCATGTCCCTGCCGCACGGGCGCGGCGGCGTCGCCGCCACCACGGCGATGCCCGTGGGCGGGAACGGCGGCGGCCAGCGGTACGGCTCGAACGCCTCGACCTCGCAGTTCCAGCAGCCGATGGTGCCGCCGCTGAATCCGGACGACGGCACGGCCTTCCCCGGCGCCCCCGGCGGCCACGGCGGCGGCCACAGCGGCGGCTACGAGGTCTACGACGACCGTCGGGGCAACGGCGGCGGCCGCTGGAAGATGTGGCTGTTCGCGGTGCTCGCGATCGTCGCGATCGCGGGCGGTGTGGCCTACGCCGTCAACAGCGTGGGCGGCAAGGGCGGCCAGAAGCAGGACCCGGGCACCACCCAGACCTCCCCCAGCGCCAAGCCGAGCCTGTCCGACTCGCCGAACCCGACGCAGTCGCGCCAGACCACGGACAACACGCCGGCGACCAACGACACCCCGCCGCCGGCGACCCGTACCCGGACGCAGACCGCCAGCCAGGCGCCCACGGCGTCGGCGTCGCAGTCGCCGACCGCGACGGCGACCAAGAGCAGCACGGCGACCGCGACCGCCACGCCGACCAAGACGGCCACGCCGACCGCGACGGCGACCAAGTCCCCGCCGCCGCCGGGACCTGACAGCGCGGAGTAGCGCGCAGTCACGCGGAGCGAATACGCGGCGGGGCCCGGCGGAATCGATTTCCGCCGGGCCCTTCCGTATCACCCCGTCAGAGGGCGTGCCCGCAGCGCCGGTCGGGATTGCCGTTCCCGGCGAGCGGGTGAACGGTGATGAACTGGGGTTCGATTCACATGGAGACGGGGTCGAACGCCCCACCGTCCACGGAATGCGGACCCGGACCGAAGAGTTCCAGTTCTGTCGTGGTCACCTCGGCGACGTGCGCCGTTCCGGTGAACTGCGCCGACCGGCGGCGGGGGTCGGGGGAATGGAAATTGCCGACCCGTTAGGACACCACGGCCCGGCGCTCGGCGGAGGCGGCCGGGAGGCGGCTCAGCGCCGCTCGGCCTGGAGGCGGGCCACGTAGGCGGCGGCCTGGGAGCGCCGCTCCATGCCCAGCTTGGACAGCAGGCTGGAGACGTAGTTCTTGATCGTCTTCTCGGCCAGGTGCAGGCGCTCGCCGATGACGCGGTTGGTCAGGCCCTCGCCGATCAGGTCGAGGATCCTGCGCTCCTGATCGGTGAGGCCCGCGAGGCGGTCGTCGCCCCTGCCGCCCTTGCCGTCGCGCAGCCGCTCCAGTACGCGGGCGGTGGCCACCGGGTCCAGCAGCGACTTGCCGGCGGCGACGTCACGCACGGCGCTGAGCAGCTCGTTCCCGCGGATCGCCTTGAGCACGTAGCCCGAGGCACCGGCCATGATCGCGTCGAAGAGGGCCTCGTCGTCGGCGAACGAGGTCAGCATCAGGCACTTGACGTCCTCGTCCTGGGAGCGCACCTCGCGGCACACCTCCACCCCGCTGCCGTCGGGCAGCCGGACGTCGAGGACGGCCACGTCGGGGCGGGTGGCGGGGATGCGGACCAGTGCGTCGGCGGCCGTGCCCGCCTCACCGACGATCTCGATGTCCTCTTCCACCGACAGCAGCTCGTGGACGCCCCGACGGACCACTTCGTGGTCGTCCAGGAGGAATACCTTGATTTTTCCGTCTTCGCGCACGAAGTCAGTTTCACACACTCACCTCTTCCCTGCCGGAGTTACCCGGGATAACGTGCCGTTGTTCCCGGCCCCTGCAAGGCTGTGACCAGTGGTTGTTCCCGCCGCTGCGGATTTACTTGGAAATCCAAGCAAAAACGCAGGTCAAACGGGGTTTCGCAGTTATGCGGCGCACTGGGTAACGTGCATTGCGCAGGGCACTCGCCGGGACGCCTGTCACGCCTGAATCCCGTACGCGACGCGCACCCACCCCGTGCGCTCGTTACGGATGCAGGTGAGCCGCACTGGACCCCGGAGAACCCGGGTGCCGGACCGACGGAGGAGCACAAGTGACCGTGGAGAGCACTGCCGCGCGCAAGCCGCGACGCAGCAGCGGCACCAAGCGGGCGGCAGGTGCGGCGAGCGCCGCCAAGCCCGCCGCTGCCACCGCGCAGACGCAGGACGCTGAACCTCAGCTCGTACAGCTGCTGACGCCCCAAGGGGACCGGGTCGACAACGCAGAGAATGCGGAGTTCGCGCCGTTCGTCGCAGACATCACCACCGAGGACCTGCGCGGCCTGTACCGCGACATGGTCATGACCCGCCGCTTCGACGGTGAGGCGACCGCCCTGCAGCGTCAGGGCGAGCTGGGCCTGTGGGCCTCGCTCCTCGGCCAGGAGGCCGCGCAGATCGGCTCCGGCCGGGCGCTGAACGACGCGGACTACGTCTTCCCGACCTATCGCGAGCACGGCGTGGCCTGGTGCCGCGGGGTCGACCCGACCAACCTGCTCGGGATGTTCCGCGGCGTGAACCACGGCGGCTGGGACCCGAACACCAACAACTTCCACCTCTACACGATCGTCATCGGCTCGCAGACGCTCCACGCGACCGGGTACGCGATGGGCGTGGCCAAGGACGGCGCGGACGCGGCCGTGATCGCCTACTTCGGCGACGGCGCGTCCAGCCAGGGCGACGTGATGGAGGCGTTCAACTTCTCCGCGGTCTACAACTCCCCCGTGGTGTTCTTCTGCCAGAACAACCAGTGGGCGATCTCCGAGCCGACCGAGCGGCAGATGCGCGTGCCGCTCTACCAGCGCGCCCAGGGCTTCGGCTTCCCCGGCGTCCGCGTCGACGGCAACGACGTCCTGGCCTGCCTGGCCGTGACCCGCTGGGCCCTGGACCGGGCGCGCCGCGGCGAGGGCCCGACCCTGGTCGAGGCGTTCACGTACCGCATGGGCGCCCACACCACCTCCGACGACCCGACGAAGTACCGGCGGGACGAGGAGACGGCGGCCTGGGAGTCCAAGGACCCGATCCAGCGCCTGAAGGCCCACCTGCTGGCCACCGGCGGCGCCGACGAGGCGTTCTTCGCCGAGCTGGAGGCCGAGAGCGAGGCCATGGGCAAGCGCGTGCGCGAGGCCGTGCGCGCCATGCCCGACCCGGACACCATGGCGATCTTCGAGAACGTCTACGCGGACGGGCACGCGCTCGTCGACGAGGAGCGCGCCCAGTTCGCCGCCTACCTCGCGTCCTTCGAGTCGGCCGAGGAGGGTCACTGATGGCTGTCGAAAAGATGTCGATCGCCAAGGCGCTCAACGAGTCGCTGCGCAAGGCGCTGGAACAGGACCCGAAGGTCCTGATCATGGGTGAGGACGTCGGCAAGCTCGGCGGTGTCTTCCGGATCACCGACGGCCTGCAGAAGGACTTCGGCGAGGAGCGGGTCATCGACACCCCGCTCGCCGAGTCCGGCATCGTCGGCACCGCCATCGGCCTGGCCCTGCGCGGCTACCGGCCGGTCGTGGAGATCCAGTTCGACGGTTTCGTCTTCCCCGCGTACGACCAGATCGTCACGCAGCTCGCGAAGATGCACGCGCGCGCCCTGGGCAAGATCAAGCTGCCGGTCGTCGTGCGCATCCCCTACGGCGGCGCCATCGGCGCGGTCGAGCACCACTCGGAGTCCCCGGAGACGCTGTTCGCGCACGTCGCGGGCCTGAAGGTGGTCTCCCCCTCGAACGCCACCGACGCCTACTGGATGCTCCAGCAGGCGATCCTCAGCGACGACCCGGTGATCTTCTTCGAGCCGAAGCGCCGCTACTGGGACAAGGGCGAGGTCGACACCGAGGCGATCCCCGGCGAGCTGCACAGGTCGCGCGTCGTGCGCGAGGGCGCGGACCTCACCCTGGCCGCCTACGGCCCGATGGTGAAGGTCTGCCTGGAGGCGGCGGCCGCCGCCGCCGAGGAGGGCAAGTCGATCGAGGTCCTGGACCTGCGCTCGATGTCCCCGGTCGACTTCGACGGGATCCAGGCGTCGGTGGAGAAGACCCGCCGGCTCGTGGTCGTCCACGAGGCGCCGGTCTTCCTCGGCGTGGGCTCGGAGATCGCCGCCCGCATCACGGAGCGGTGCTTCTACCACCTGGAGGCGCCGGTCCTGCGCGTGGGCGGCTTCCACGCCCCGTACCCGCCGGCCCGCCTGGAGGACGAGTACCTGCCGGGCCTGGACCGGGTGCTCGACGCCGTCGACCGCTCGCTGGCGTACTGAGGAGCCACGTTCCATGACCATCCGCGAATTCAAGATGCCCGACGTGGGCGAGGGCCTCACCGAGGCCGAGATCCTCAAGTGGTACGTCCAGCCCGGTGACACCGTCACCGACGGCCAGGTCGTCTGCGAGGTCGAGACGGCCAAGGCCGCCGTCGAGCTGCCGATCCCGTTCGACGGCACCGTGCACGCGCTCCTCTTCGAGGAGGGCACCACGGTCGACGTCGGCCAGGTCATCATCTCGGTGCAGACCGGCTCCGGCGGGGCCGCCGAGGCCCCGGCCCAGGAGATCCCCGCCCCCGCCGAGGCCGAGGAGGCCGCCCCGGCGGCCCGCCAGCCCGTGCTCGTCGGCTACGGCGTCGCCGAGTCCTCCACCAAGCGCCGCCCCCGCAAGGCCGCGCCCGCGCCCGCCGTGGCCGCGCAGAACGGCACCGCGGCCCCGGTGGCGGCTCCGGCCGCCGCCCCGGCCCCCGCGGCGCCCGCGGTCCCGGCGCAGCCGATGGGCGAGCGTCCGCTGGCCAAGCCGCCGGTCCGCAAGCTCGCCAAGGACCTCGGCATCGACCTGGCCTCGGTGGTACCGACCGGTGACGGCGGCGTCGTGACCCGCGAGGACGTCCACGCGGCGGCCGCCGCGGCGATCGCCCCGCAGGCCGGTCCCGCGGTTGCGGCCCCCGCCGCCCCGGCACCGGCGGCCGAGGCCGTCGCGGTGTCCGCCGCCGTGCCGGCGGACACGTCGGCGCGGGAGACCCGTATCCCGGTCAAGGGCGTCCGCAAGGTCACCGCCCAGGCCATGGTCGGCTCCGCCTTCACCGCGCCGCACGTCACCGAGTTCATCACCCTCGACGTGACCCGCACGATGAAGCTGGTCCAGGAGCTCAAGGACGACCCGGACCTCGCGGGCTTGCGGATCAACCCGCTGCTCCTGATCGCCAAGGCCGTCCTGGTGGCCATCCGCCGCAACCCGGACGTCAACGCGTCCTGGGACGAGGCGGCCCAGGAGATCGTGCTCAAGCACTACGTGAACCTGGGCATCGCGGCGGCCACCCCCCGCGGGCTGATCGTCCCGAACATCAAGGACGCGCACGCCAAGACCCTGGGCGAGCTGTCGGAGTCCCTGTCGTCGCTGGTCGCCACGGCCCGCGACGGCAAGACCTCCCCGGCCGACATGCAGAACGGCACGATCACCATCACCAACGTGGGCGTCTTCGGCGTCGACACCGGTACGCCGATCCTGAACCCGGGCGAGTCCGCGATCCTCGCGGTCGGCGCGATCAAGCTCCAGCCGTGGGTCCACAAGGGCAAGGTCAAGCCCCGCCAGGTCACCACGCTGGCGCTGTCGTTCGACCACCGTCTCATCGACGGCGAGCTCGGCTCCAAGTTCCTCGCCGACATCGCGGCGGTCCTGGAACACCCGCGCCGGCTGGTCACCTGGTCGTAGCGGACACCAGCACGACACCGACGGCCGGTCTCCCCCGAGGAGGCCGGCCGTCGGCCGTCGGCCGTCGGCCGTCGGCCGTCGGTGGTCGGTGGTCGGGGTGTCCGGGACACCCGCGGCAGGACGTGCCGGGCCCTTCCGATGGTTCCCGATCTGCGCAAGGCCTGCTCCCGGGCCGCACCTCCCGGTGCCCGGCGCACCCCGCGCGTGACGCTTCGCCGGGAGGATGCGGGCCTGGCGGCCGGGGTCGGGGCATCCGGCTCTCGCCCCAGGTAATGCCGTGGCCCGCGGATACGCCCTGTGTGATCATCTGCGGATGCTCTTTCGCGCCGCCACCGCCGGCCCCGCAGACCTGGACCGCGCCGTCGCCCACCCGGCCGACGGCCCCGTCCCCGCCCTGACCGCCGGGAGGATCCGCGAGGAACTCGCCGGGAACCGGATCCGCCCCGAGTGGATCTGGACCGCCGAGGACGCGGACGGCAGGATCCTGGCGCGCGCCCTGTGGTGGGGCCGGGCCGACAGCGAGCAGCCGATCGCGCTCGACTGCCTCCAGGTGGCGGCCGGGGTCGCCGACCCGGCCGCGGTCGCCGCCGGGCTGCTGGCAGCCGGTCATGCCGCCTTCGGCAGGCGGCCCGGCTACAACATCTCCCTGCCCCGCGGCTGGCGCGCCGACCCCGAGCTGGCCGCGGCGGTCGCCTGGCGGCAGGAGGCCGCGAACCGGACCGGCCTGACCCGCGAGATCGAGCGCCTGCGCTACGAGTGGACCCCGGCGGCCGGGACGGCGGAGCCCACCGGCCGGCTCGTCTTCCGCGAGGGCACCGACGAGGAGATGCTGGACGCCTTCGTCCGGCTCTCCCGGGGCAGCCTCGACCTGGCCACACAGCACGAACTGGAGCTGATGGACGCCGAGCAGCTGGCCCGCGAGGACTTCGACTTCTACCTCGACTGCCCCGGCGAGCGCTCCTGGTGGCGGCTGGCCCACCTGCCCGACGGCCGCCTCGCCGGTCTGGCCGTGCCCTCGGCGACCCCGTACCACCGCAACGTCGGCTACCTGGGCGTCGTACCGGAGCAGCGCGGCCAAGGCCTGATCGACGAGATCCTCGCCGAGATCACCCGCTTCCACGCGGCCGAGGGCGCCGAGCGCATCACCGCGACCACGGACACCGTGAACCTGCCGATGGCCGCGGCCTTCGACCGGGCCGGCTACGAGGTCACCGAGATCCGCCTCGTGCTGGAAGCCCCGGCACGGTGACCGCCACCCACCAGCCGCTGACCGAGGGCTCCTTGTGAGCCCGGCCCCCTTCCCCGGGAGGTAACCTGCCGCCCGGGGAAGGGGGCCGGGCATGTCCATCGCCGAACTGCAGGTCTACTCCGTCGAGGAGGCCGACGTCACCGGTGGCGTGTGCGTGGTCCGCTGCATCGGCGGGGTGGCCCGCGCCGGGCAGGTCTACGCCGTCGGCGCGTCGCGGATGGGCCTGCGCCACATCGAGCGGCACGGCCGGCCGGTCGGCTCGTTCGACGCCGGGCACACCGCGAAGGTCCATTTCAGCGGCGCCATCGTCGCGCTGCTCTCCCGAGGGCAGGTGCTGACCTCGGTGCCGCCCGACGGGCACTCGCTGGAGGACCTGGAGGCCTGGCTGGCCACCGGTCCGCCGCTGCGGGACGAGCCCCACCCGCGGACCCTGCGCGTCCTGGCCGGGGTGCGCATGCGCGACGAACGGCTGCCGGACGGGATCCGGCTGCGCTGGGGCCGGGTGGCGCTGGCCGCCACCCACCGCTGCGCGGCGGCCGAAGGCACGCCGGAGCTGGTCCGGGCGCCCGAACTGGCCTGCGTACACAGCTACTTGATCGAGCAGTTCGGGCCCGGTCCGGACGGCGGCGGCGACCCGGCGGCGCTGTGCCGGGATCTGCTCGCGCTGATCGACCTGACCCCGGCCCAGGCGGCGGCGCAGGGGCGGGTCTGGCGGGACCTCCCGCACCACCGCATCCGCCACCTGCGCCGCATCAAGTCCCTGATCCCGTGGCTCGCGGTGCTCCGGCCCCACCTCCCGGAGCACGATCCGCTCGGGTCGGCGGTCGATGCGTGGGTGCAGGCCAGGGCCCTGCTCCCGTAGACCGGGCCCGACCGCCGGGTGGCCGGGACCTGCGGCGCCGGGCGGGCGTGGCCGGGTGCGCAGGCGTGCCGGTCGGGCACCGCACCCGTCGGGCACCGCGCCACACCCGGAGCCCCGGTCCCCGCGCGTCGCGGCGGCCGGGGCTGCGGGCTGCTCCGGGGCCGTGTCAGCCCTGGCGGGCGGCGTTGCCGAGGACCTTGGTCGGGGTGATGCGGACGATCACGCGGACGTCCTCGGCCGGGGCGTCCAGGTACTCCTTGCCGGCACCCGGGCCCATGTACTCCTCGGCGATGCGGACGGCCACCGCGCGGCCGACGTCCTCGGTGACGGTGGCCGTGCCGCGGATCTCGGCGTAGAGGAAGGGGTTGGCGAGGTCGAAGACGGTCAGTCCGACCCGGCCGTCGCGGACGATGTTGCGCTCCTTGCGGCGGCCCCGCTCGGTGGAGATCAGCAGGTCGCCGCCGTCGCGGGTCACCCAGATCACGGAACTCTGCGGGCTCCCGTCGGGGTTGATGGTCGACAGGACGGCGGGGTGCGGCGCGTCGAGCAGCCCGCGCACGGTTTCGTTCAGCTCAACAGTCATGCAGCCGAGGCTAGTTGCGCGGGTGTGCGGTACGCGGGCGGATTTCGGCCGGGCCGCCGACTACCCGAGGTCGGTCACTCCCAGGGGATGTTGAGCCAGGGGCTCGCCGGGTCGGTGGTCAGCGTGACGTGGGCGGCGAGGCCTCCCGTGTACCAGGTGCCGAACTCCTCCTCGTCGAAGTGCAGGCACCGGCCGAGGACGTACCCGGCGGAGAACTCCCCCCATGAGCGGTACGTCCGGCGGGCCGCCTCCCCCGCGCGCAGTACGGCCTTTTCGCCCTCGTGCAGGGTGCCGTAGCGGCAGCCGATGCCCCAGCGGGCCATCTGGGAGGCGCGGCCGAGGTCCCAGGCCTCGACGGAGCGGACCCAGCCGTCCTCGGGCAGTAGTCCGTCCGCCCGGAAGCGCTGTTCGTAGCGGGCTATCCGGCCTATGAGTCGCTTGACGCCGGCTATCTCCCCCTCGACCTCGGCGGACGGGCGCGGCCGGGCGACGGTGACCCCGTCGGGGGTGAGCTGCGGCTCGGCGGCGCGTTCGGCGTTGCGGCGCAGGCTCGCCTCGGCGGCGTGCCGCCAGTGCTCGACGTCCACGGGCCCCGCGAAGTCGGAGGCGAGGACACGGCGGACGCGGAGCGCGAACTCCCACACGGGGCTGACCACGGTGGTGCTCAGGAGCTGCTCCAGGGTGGCGAGCCAGTCGGCCCGGTCGGTGATGCCCCAGCTCTTGGCGACGCGGCGGCGCTCGTGCTGGTAGCCGCCGCCGTGGTAGGCGAGCGCGTTCCAGAACTCGCCGTTGCTGACGGCGAGATGCCCGCCGACGGCGAGGCCGTGGGCGATGTCGCCGTGCAGGGGGCCGCCGGTGAAGAGGGCGTGGACCTTGAGCTCGGGCAGCCCGTAGCAGGGCGCGGCGTCCGCGTGCGCGCGCCAGCGGGCCAGGTCCGCTGGGGTGGTGGTGAGGTACGCCTCGGCCGGGGAGCCCGGGTTCACGGCGAGGAAGGCGGGGTCGTCGGCGGCCCACACCGTGGAGAACCAGCCCAGGCTCCGGGACTCGAAGACCGTCTCGGGGGTGGGCGCGGGCAGCATGCCGGCCGTGTGGACGGCGAGCATGCGGTCCGGGGTGGGGTGGAAGAAGACCGAGTCGGGGTGGGCGTCCGACTGCACGCGGGACTGCACCAGGTAGAGCCGGGCGCGTGCGAGCACATCGAAGTACGCGGCCCAGTCGCCCGCGTTCTTGGCCTCGTACAGCTCTCGCTCGATGATGCTCGGCGCGATCCAGGTGCCCATACGGGGACCTTATACGGACCCCTCCACGGGCAAGTCTCCGCATTCCGCCCGCCCTCGGGGGCGGCGGCAGCGACTGACGCGCGGCCGATCGGGCCCGTCGGCACGCCCCCTCATGCCACCGCGCGACCGTGCGGACCCCCTTGACGGGCCCCGGCGGCGGAGGG
Source organism: Streptomyces amritsarensis (assembly GCF_001953875.1). GTDB lineage: Bacteria > Actinomycetota > Actinomycetes > Streptomycetales > Streptomycetaceae > Streptomyces > Streptomyces amritsarensis. The sequence goes on along the minus strand of NZ_MQUR01000086.1, from coordinate 8,186 downwards.
ACGCTCCCCGGATCTCTGATCCGAACGGTTGCAGCCGGGGGGCCGCCATGCCGCAGGAGTCTGTTCAGTCGGTGGGGGAGTTGCGTGCGCAGCTGATCGCGCGGGGGGCGCGCTGGTCGGTCCTGGAGCACCTCGCCGACGAGGAGCCGGTCCCGCGGCCCTCCCTGGGTCTGGAGCCCGGGGCGAACCTCACGCCCGCCGAGGACGTGGGCCGGATCGACCTGCGAAGGATCATCGGGCACGCCAGCGGCAACCCGCACCTGACCCGGCGCCGGGCCGCCCACGGGCTGCTGGCCGGCGCCGCGGAGGGGGCGCCCGTCCGCGGCGCGCGGCCGGCCGCCGTCGACTGGCGCAACCGCTGGGGCTGGCCCTGGATCACCAAGGTCAAGGACCAGAACCCGTGCGGCTCCTGCTGGGCCTTCGGCGCCGCCGGCCTGGTGGAGTCCATGGCCCGCATCGAGCACGACGTGTGGGCGGAGCGCTCCGAGGGGGACGTCCACGACGGCCTGCGCTTCAGCTGCGGGCAGGGCAGCAACCCGGAGACCGCCCTCGACTGGATCAAGGCCAACGGCGGTCTCGCCGACCCGGACTGCTGGCCGTACAGCACTCCGCCCGCCGGGTTGCCGGCCGCCCGCCGGGACGCGTGGCGCGCCGAGTACACGCCCAGCTGGGACCGGTCCGGCCGGACCGTCCGGATCACCGACTACGTCCGGCTCGGCGACGTCGAGCAGCAGAAAGTGTGGCTGGACACCGTCGGCCCGCTGACCGCCTGCTTCGACGTCTACGACGACTTCTTCGGCCTCGGCTCCGGGGTCTACCACCGTACGAGCGACCGTCTCGCGGGCGGCCACTGCGTCCTGGTCGTCGGCTACGACGACGCGGCGGGCTGCTGGCTGTTCAAGAACTCCTGGGGCACCGGCTACCACGTCGGCGGCTACGGCCGGATCGCCTACGGCGAGGTCAACATCGACCACTGGGCCAAGTGCGGGCTGCGCGGCACCAACCCCGACCCGTGGACCAAGCGCCGCCTGCACACCGGCAACGTCTACGAGAGCGGCAACGGCCGCGCCCACCGCAACTTCGAGCTCCTCGCGACGACCACGGGCGCCCGCCTCCAGCACTGGTGGCGCGAGGGCGACGCCCCCTTCGCCTGGGCCCGCGCGGGCACCTTCGCGAGCGACGCCTCCGGCCAGCCGGCCTTCACCGGGACCACCTACAACCGCAACATGGAGTCCCTGCACGTGACCACCGGTGGCCGGCTGCGCCACTGGTACTACGAACAGTCCGCCGGGGTGTGGCGCGACGGCGGCCTCTTCGGGCCGGGGGACGCGGCCGTCGGCTCCACCCCGGCGTTCATCCAGAGCGACTACGGCAAGCCCGGCAACTTCGAGGTGGTCGTCCGCACCGCCGACGGCCGCCTGAACCACTGGTGGCGGATCAACGGAGCCCCCTGGACCTGGAACGACGGCGGCCGCTTCGCCTCCGGCATCGCCCACTACGGCCCCGCCCTGGTCCAGACCCGCGCCCGCCACCTCGACCTGGTCGCCGCCCGAACCGACGGCCGCATGCAGCTGTGGTGGCGCGACGACCCGAACGGTTTCACCTGGCGGGCCGGGGAGGTCTTCGGCAGCGGTACGCCGGCCACGTCCGCGCCCTGCCTGATCGAGGGCCAGTACGGGGCCGCCGACGAGGACACCGCCGGGAACTACGAACTGTGCGTGGCCGTGGCCGGCGGACAGGTGGAGCACTGGTGGCGCGGCAACGCCGGCGGCTCGCCCTGGCGGCGCAGCGCGGTCTTCGGCCATGACGTCGCCTCGGTCACCGGGATGCTCCAGGGCAGCTTCGGGTTCAACCTGGAAGTCGTCGTCCTGCGCACCGACCGCCGCCTCCAGCACTGGTGGCGCGACGGCGCGGGCTGGCACGAAGGGCCGGTGATCGGCCCCGTCTGAGAGGACCGGGCGGGCGTGGAGGTACGCAGGGTCGTGCTGGGCCCCGGTGAGCGCTACGAGCTGCGGCTCACCGGGCGAGGGGCGCGCGGATACGTGTGGACCTGGCAGGTCACGGGCGACGCGGACGTGGTGTCGGTGGCGCCGGGGCCGGTCCTCGCGGGCGGTGCGGCGCCCGGTGCGGCGGTGGAGCTGAGCTACGTCGTCGGGGCCCGGCCCCCGGGCGGGGGCCGGGCCAGGATCCGTTTCGCACAGGTCCGGCCGCCCTACCCGGACGAGGCCCCGTACGACGAGTTCGTGCTGGACGTGGAGGTCACGCCGGGGAGCGGCGGCGCGGGCTGAGCACGGCATGCTGCAGGGCCTCCAGGGGGCCGCGGTCGAAGCGGCGCAGCCACAGCCACGACCCGGCGGCCAGGACCAGGGCCACGCCCGCCCACAGGCCCATCACCCACCAGGGGCCGCTGCCGCCGAGCCGGTCGGCCAGGCCGAGCCCGATGCCGTAGCAGAGCAGCATGCAGAGCAGGTTCTGGGCGACGTAGCAGGACAGGGCGGTGCGGCCGACGGAGCCGAGGGCGCGGGTCACGGGTGCGGGCACCCACAGCCGGTCCAGGGCGATGCCGATCAGGCCGATGTAGCCGAGGGCGAGCAGCGGCGCCGCTCCGTAGCGGCCCAGGGCGAAGAAGTCCTCGCCGCCGAGGGTGGCCGCGGCGTTCAGCGGCAGCCCGAGGCCCAGGCCCCAGGCGGCCAGCCGGGTGCGGATGCGGCGGCCTTCGGCGGTGGCGGTGAAGGCGCCCGCGCGGTGCAGCCGCACCCCGAGGAGGAAGAGGAGGACCAGCAGACCGAAGGAGAAGACGGGCTCGATGCGCAGCGCCACGGCGTTCTCCAGGCGGAAGGCGACCTGGGCCGCGTAGCCGCCGTGCGCGTACAGCTCGACGGCGGCCGGGCCGGGCCCGTCCGGTCGCTGCGGCGAGGTGTCCGAGGCGCTCGTCGCGGCGAGGGTCACCAGCGCGACCAGCACCAGGTGCACACCGCCGGCCGTCCACATGGCCACGCGCCGGACCTTCTCCGAGCGGGCCAGCAGCCAGGCGACGAGCAGGGCGGTCACGGCGTACCCCATCAGGACGTCCCAGGCGAAGACGAGGACGAAGTGGACGGTGCCCTCGACGAAGAGGAAGGCGGCGCGCTTGGGATAGCGGCCGGGCCACCGTTCGCCGCGGCGGGCGGTGGAGTCGAACTGGATGGCCAGCCCGACCCCGAACAGCACCGTGAGCAGGGCGAGGAACTTGCCGTCCGCGAGGAAGCGGAAGACGGCTTCGGCGATGTTCGCCGCCGAGGGGTCCGCGATCGGGTCGGGCGCCCCCAGACCGCCCTGGAGCACGCCCCACTCCGAGCCGGGGGAGGCGAAGATCCAGACGTTGGTCATGAGCGTGCCGAGGATGGCGGCGCCGCGCAGCACGTCCAGCAGGGGGAGCCGGGTGGTCGTGCGGACCACCGGGGCGAGGGTGTCGGCCATGACTCCAGGCTCCCGGCGCGGGGGGCCGGGTACGTCCTGCGGGTGGACGAGCGCGCGGTACATCCTTCGGTGCAGGCGGGGGCGGTCGGGGTCGGAGAAGCCCCGGGGCCCGTCTCCTGCCGCGGGCGGATGTCCCGCAGCGGGGCCACAGCCCGCAGCGGGTCCACATCCCGGACGCGGCCACGGCTTGCACCCCTGTTGTATCTAAGCTGTGCGCATGCCTGCCGCCACCCGTACCGCGACCGCCGCCGAACGCGTCTACCGGCACGTCAAGCACGGTGTGCTCGACCGCCGCTACGAGGGCGGCACCCTCCTGACCGAGGGTGAACTCGCCGAGGCGGTCGGGGTGTCGCGGACCCCGGTCCGCGAGGCGCTGCTGCGCCTGGAGACCGAGGGACTGCTCAAGCTGTATCCGAAGAAGGGCGCGCTGGTCCTGCCGGTCTCCGCGCAGGAGATCAACGATGTCCTCGAAACCCGCCTGCTGGTCGAGGAGTTCACCGTACGCAGGGCCGTGCCGGCACCGGCCGGCCTGCTGGACCGGCTGGAGGAGCTGCTCGGCGAACAGCGCCGGCACGCCGCGGCGGGCGACCTCGCCGCGATGACGGCGGCGGACCGGGGCTTCCACGCCGAGATCGTGCGCAGCGCCGGGAACCAGATCCTGTGCCGGCTCTACGACCAACTCCGCGACCGGCAGCTTCGGATGGGTGTGGCTCTGCTGCACGCCCACCCCGACCGGGTGGAGCGGACACTGGCCGAGCACGCCGGGATCCTGGACGCGCTGCGGGCCGGGGACGCCGGGGCGGCCGCCGCTGCCGTGCGCGGTCACATCGGCCGGGTCGAGTCGCTGGTGCGGGGGCCGGGCCGGTGAGCGCCGGCCGGACGAGCCCGCCCCCGGCGGCCGCGGCGGCCGGGGGCGCCGGGCCCGAGGACCCGCCGGGCGGCGGGCGGGCCGTCGCCGTCTGGGGCATCGGCGTCGCCGTCTACTTCGTGGCGGTGATCTTCCGTACCAGCCTGGGCGTGGCCGGTCTGGAAGCGGCGGATCGCTTCCACGTGGGCGCCTCGGCCCTGTCCGTCTTCTCCCTGCTCCAACTCCTCGTCTACGCGGGCATGCAGATCCCCGTCGGCCTGATGGTGGACCGGCTCGGCACCAAGAAGGTGCTGACGCTGGGCGCGGTCCTCTTCACCGCGGGGCAGCTCGGCTTCGCCCTCGCCCCCTCCTACGAGACGGCCCTCGCCGCCCGGGCGCTGCTGGGCTGCGGCGACGCGATGACCTTCATCTCGGTGCTGCGGCTCGGCACCCGCTGGTTCCCGGCCCGGCGCGGGCCGCTGATGGCGCAGCTGGCCGGGCTGGTCGGCATGGCGGGCAACCTCGTCTCCACGCTCGTGCTCGGGCCCGTGCTGCACGGCATCGGCTGGACCGCGGCCTTCGCCGGCAGTGCGGCGGCCGGGCTGGTGGTCCTGGTGCCGCTGGTGCTGTTCCTGCGCGACCACCCGGCGGGGCACGGGCCGGCGCCGGCGGCGCGCACCGGCGGCGCGGGCTTCGTGCGCCGCCAGATCAAGGAGTCCTGGAGCGAACCGGGCACCCGGCTCGGCCTGTGGGTGCACTTCACCACGCAGTTCCCCGCGATGGTGTTCCTGCTGCTGTGGGGCATGCCCTTCCTGATCGAGGCGCAGGGGCTGACGCGGAGCACCGCGGGCGGGCTGCTGACGCTGGTCGTCGCCTCGAACATGGCGCTCGGACTGGTCTACGGCCAGATCATCGGCCGCCGCCAGTCCTCGCGGATACCGCTCGCCCTGGGGACGGTGGGCCTGACGGCGCTGCTGTGGGGGGCGGTCCTGGCGTACCCGGGCGGGCACGCGCCGATGTGGCTGCTGACCACCCTGTGCCTGGTACTGGGCGGCTGCGGCCCGGCGTCGATGATCGGCTTCGACTTCGCCCGCCCGGCCAACCCGGCCGAGCGCCAGGGCACCGCCTCCGGGATCACCAACATGGGCGGCTTCATCGCCTCGATGACCACCCTGCTGGCGGTGGGCGTCCTGCTGGACGCCACGGGCGACGACTACCGCGTCGCCTTCTCGACGGTCTTCATCCTCGAAGCGCTCGGTGTCAGCCGGATCCTGAGCCTGCGCCGGCGCGCACTGTCCCGCGAAGCGGCCCGCGGCCGCGGCACCGTCCCCGCGCAGGCACGCGGGCCGCAGGCCGGGCACGCGGGCGGGCCGCAGGCCGGGCAGGCGTCCGGGCAGGCGGGCGGGCCGCAGGCGGAACCGCAGCCGCGGCCCACCGCGTGGCCCCTGCCGGAAACAGCAGGGCGCGAGACGCCGTAGGCCGCCGCCCGGCCGCCCGGGCCGTGCCGCTGCGGACCGCCTGGACGCTCCCGCCCGGACAGACCGCCTACGGGGTCACGGAGAACTGCGTCAGGATGGCCTCCGCCAGCTGCGCGTCGCCCTCCACCTTCACCCGGTCGGCCACCGTGTGCGCCCGTACCCGGCCCGCCGCGAGCCGGACGTAGGTCTCCCAGTCCAGGGTCAGCGTCACCGCCGGGCCGAGCGAGGGGGACTTGTCCACCGTGCCCCGGCCGTCCGCGTCCACCCGTACCGTCCGCATGAACTCCAGCTGACCGTGCACGTCGATCACCACCGCCGAGTTCGCCGGCGCTCCCGCACGCTTCGCCACCACCTTCGGCAGCCCGGCCAGCAGGAGGTCCCGCGCCACGTACGCGCCCGGCGAGTCCCAGTTCCCCGGCGCCCCCAGCGCCCACCGCAGGTCCTGCTCGTGGATCCACACGTCGAACGCCCGCAGCCGCAGCGCCTGTTCCAGGGTGACCTGGTCGCCCAGCGGACCGCGCACCATCGTGTCCGGATCCCGCTTCTCGTTGCGCAGCTGCCGCGCCCGGCGGATGACGGTGTACTCCAGCTCCGAGGTCATCTCCGGCGCGGTGTGGTGGCGCCGCACGTCGACCTGCACCTCCATGTACCGGCTGAACTCGTCCACCACGTGCCGCAGGTCCCGCGCCACGGTGTGGATCGGCCGGGGGTCCCCGAGCTGCTCGCACTCGATGCCGATGATGTGGGAGACGACGTCGCGGACCGACCAGCCGGGGCACGGCGTCGCCCGGTTCCACTCGCCCTCCGCCAGGGGGAGGACCAGCTCGGATATCGCCTCGATCGAGTGCGTCCACGCGTCGGCATAGGGCTGAAGACTGGGATGCGGATGGACGGTCAACGGGACCCCTCGCGGTGCTGTTCAGTGGCGTCGTTCAGTGGCGCGTTTCGGAAGCAGTGGACTCAGTTTCCAAAACTACGCTGCCTGTGAGCACCCCGGCAGTGCTTTCGTGTGACGATTCATGACCCCGAGTTGACGGCTTGAACGCCAGGACGGTGGTAGTGTGCGCGCCTCGCTGATCCAAATCGCAGTGAACGAGGGCGAGTCGGTGTCTTCCCGACGTGCCCGCGTGGCCGATCTCGTACGGGAACAGGACGAGTCCGATCTCGTCGTGCTGCCCGAGCTGTGGACGGTCGGCGCCTTCGCGTACGAGCAGTTCGAGACCGAGGCCGAGCCGCTGGACGGGCCGACCTACGAGGTCATGGCCGAGGCGGCACGCGACGCGGGGGTCTGGCTGCACGCGGGCTCGGTCGTGGAGCGCGCAGGCGACGGCTCCCTCTACAACACGACGCTGGTCCTCTCCCCGGCCGGCGAGCTCGCCGCCACCTACCGCAAGATCCACCGCTTCGGCTTCGACCAGGGCGAGGCGGTCCTCATGTCCGCCGGCGAGTCCCTGACCACGGTGGAGCTGCCGGAGCAGACCCTCGGCATCGCCACCTGCTACGACCTGCGCTTCCCGGAGCTGTTCCGCGGCCTGGTCGACGCCGGGGCGACGGCGATGGTCGTCGCCGCGGGCTGGCCCGCGCGCCGCCGCGCCCACTGGACGCTGCTGAACCGGGCGCGCGCCGTGGAGGACCAGTCGTACGTCCTGGCGTGCGGGCTGGCCGGCACCCACGCGGGAGTGGAACAGGCGGGCCACAGCCTGGTCGTGGACCCGTGGGGGGAGGTCCTGGCGGAGGCCGGCACCGGCGAGGAGGTCCTCACGGTGGAGCTGGACCCGGCCAAGGTCGCCGACACCCGCAGGCAGTTCCCGGCGCTCAAGGACCGCCGCCTGGGCCGCTGACGGTCAGCTGGCGAGGAACCACGGCCCGAGCGCGAGAACGGCGGGAACGGGGCAGGCCAGCGCGCCGAGGAGCAGCATCCGCGTAGCCGCGGCCATCTCGCGGAAGCGGGACGTGCGGGCCAGGGCGACGAGCGCGGCGGCCCCCGCCGGGAACAGGAGCAGCAGCAGGAACAGGCCGCCGGAGGGGTGCCCGGCCGCGGCGGTCCAGAGCAGTGCCACGCAGGCGAGGCCGCCCACCCAGGAGACCGAGAGGGCGGTGACCGCCCACAGCAGGACCGCGAGCGCGACGACGGCGGGCCGCTCCTTGCGGACGGGCCTGGCGGGCTGCCACGGACCGTACAGGGCGGCGTAGGTGCTGGGGTTCACCGTGGGTTCCTTCCGTGGTGCCGAGGGGTCCCTCCGGGGACACAGCCGATCCTCGCCGCCGGGTCGCCGCCACGGCATGAGCACGGATGCTCAGCCGCCCGCGAACCACGTACTCAACTCCGCCCGCGCCCCCCGGCCCAGCCGCCCCCGTCGGGCCCCGGGCCGGCTCGGGTCCGGGCCCCGGGCCGGCTCGGG
>NZ_MQUR01000115.1 GCF_001953875.1 Streptomyces amritsarensis | reverse complement strand
GCGTCCGGGGCCGGCCGGATCCGCCGATCCGGCCGGCCCCGGACGCCTGTGCGCGGCGGCACCACACGCACCGCACCGCACCGCACCGCACGAAGGGAACCACTCCCATGGCACGGATGCCGTCGGCCGAGCGCCGCCGCCAGCTGACCGAGGCGGCGATCCGCGTGATGGCCCGCGACGGCGTCGCCAGGGCGACGACCCGCTCGATCTGCGCCGAAGCCGGCGTCTCCCTGAGCGTCTTCCACTACTGCTTCGACTCCAAGCAGGCCCTGTTGGAGTCCGTCATCGCGGCGATCACCGAGCACGGCATCACCGTGGCGAGGGAAGCCATCCGGCCGCGGGCCACCCTGCGGGAGACCATCCGGGCCGGCTTTCAGGCGTACTGGGACCATGTGGCCGCCAACCCGGGCGAGCACATGCTCACCTACGAGCTCACGCAGTACGCCTTGCGCCGACCCGGGTTCGAACACCTGGCGCGACGCCAGTACGAGCTGTACTGCGACACCTACACCGAGCTCATCGAGCAGCTCCGCCTGCTCATGCCCTTCGAGCTGCGCGTACCGGCGCACGTACTGGCCCGCTACCTGGCCGCCATGACGGACGGTCTGACCCTCAACCACCTCGTGCTCGGTGACACCGCGGTCTCGGCGGCCATCCTCGACATGATCACCGACCATGTCGCGGGGCTCACCGAGACCGCGGACGGGGACCGGGCGCACGCACCGGAGTACGCCGGTCCCCCGCTCTCCGTGTGACGGGCCCGCCGGTCAGCCGGCGCGGGAGCCGTCGGCGCCGGCCTCGGCGCGGACCCGGCGGGCGGCCTCGACCAGGTTCTCCAGGGACGCCCGGGTCTCGGGCCAGGCCCGCGTCTTCAGACCGCAGTCGGGATTGACCCACAGCCGCTCGGCCGGAATGGCGCCCAGGCCCTTGCGCAGCAGTGCCGCGGCCTCCTCCACGGAGGGAATCCGCGGCGAGTGGATGTCCCACACGCCCGGGCCGACCTCGCGCGGGTAGCCGGCACCGGACAGCTCACCGGCGACCTGCATGTGCGACCGGGCGGCCTCCAGGCTGATGACGTCGGCGTCGAGGTCCCCGATGGCCCCGATGATGTCGCCGAACTCGGCGTAGCACATGTGCGTGTGGATCTGGGTGTCCGGCCGGGCGCCCGCGGTGGTGAGCCGGAAGGCCTCGGTGGCCCAGGACAGGTAGGCCGCGTGGTCGGCGCCGCGCAGCGGGAGGGTCTCCCGCAGTGCGGGCTCGTCCACCTGGATGACGCAGGTCCCGGCGGCCTCCAGGTCGTGCACCTCGTCGCGCAGGGCCAGCGCGACCTGCCGGGCGGTGTCCGCGAGCGGCTGGTCGTCGCGGACGAAGGACCAGGCGAGCATGGTGACCGGCCCGGTGAGCATGCCCTTGACGGGCTTCGCCGTCTGCGACTGTGCGTACGTCGTCCAGCGGACGGTCATCGGGTCGGGGCGGGAGACGTCCCCGGCCAGGACGGGCGGGCGGACGTAGCGGGTGCCGTAGGACTGGACCCAGCCGTGCTGCGTGGCGAGGTAGCCGGTGAGCTGCTCGGCGAAGTACTGCACCATGTCGCCCCGTTCGGGCTCGCCGTGCACCAGCACGTCGATGCCCGCCTTCTCCTGGAAGGCCAGCACCTCCCGGATCTCCGCCTTGATGCGGTCCTCGTAGCCGGCGGTGTCGGTGCGGCCGGCCCGGAGGTCGGCGCGGGCCGTGCGCAGTTCGGCGGTCTGCGGGAACGATCCGATGGTCGTCGTGGGCAGCAGCGGCAGGCCGAGGCGGGCGCGCTGGGCGCCGGCCCGCTGCTCGTAGGGCCGGGAGCGGCGGCCGTCGGCGTCGGTGACGGCCGCGGTCCGGGTGCGGACGGCGGGATCGCGGGTGACGCAGGAGCGGGCCCGGGAGGCCAGGTCGGCCCGGTTGGCGGCGAGTTCGGCCGTGATGGCGTCCGTGCCCCGGGCGAGTCCGCGGGCGAGCGTGGCGATCTCGGCGGTCTTCTGGCGGGCGAAGGCGAGCCAGCGCCTGACCTGCGGGTCGATGTCCCGTTCGGCGGAGGCGTCCAGCGGCACGTGGAGCAGCGAGCAGGAGGCGGCCACGTCGACGCTGCCGGCGAGGCCGAGGAGGGTGCCGAGGGTGCCGAGGGACTTCTCCAAGTCGTTGATCCAGATGTTGCGGCCGTTGACGACGCCCGCGACCAGGCGCTTGCCGGGCAGGCCGCCGACGGCGGCGAGGTCGTCGAGGTTCGCGGCGGCCGCGCCGGTGAAGTCCAGGGCGAGCCCGTCCACGGGGGTTTTGGCCAGCACGGCCAGGGCCTCGCCGAGGCGGTCGAAGTACGAGGCCACGAGCAGCCTGGGCCGGTCCGCCGCGCCGCCGAGTTCGCGGTACGCGCGCGCGGCGGCGTTCAGCTCGGCGGGGGTGCGGTCCTGCACCAGGGCCGGCTCGTCCAGCTGCACCCACTCGGCGCCGGCCGCACGCAGGTCCGCGAGGACGCGTGCGTAGACCGGCAGCAGGCGGTCGAGCAGGGCGAGGGGGTCGAAGCCGGCGGCCACGCCGGGGGCGGGCTTGGCCAGCAGCAGGTAGGTCACCGGCCCGACCAGCACCGGACGGGCGGTGTGGCCGAGCGCGCGCGCCTCCTCGAACTCGGCCACCTGGCGGGAGGAGTCCGCGGTGAAGACGGTGTCCGGGCCCAGTTCGGGCACGAGGTAGTGGTAGTTGGTGTCGAACCACTTGGTCATCTCCAGCGGCGCCACCTCCTGGGTGCCCCGCGCCATGGCGAAGTAGCCGTCCAGGGCGTCCGCTGCGACGGCGGCGCGGTGGCGGGCGGGGACGGCTCCGACCATGACGCTGGTGTCCAGCACGTGGTCGTAGTACGAGAAGTCGCCGGTGGGCACCTCGGTGATGCCGGCGTCGGCCAACTGCTGCCAGTTGGCGCGGCGCAGGTCGCGGGCCGTCTCCCGGAGGGTGTCGGCGCCGACCCGGCCCTTCCAGTAGCCCTCGACGGCCTTCTTCAGTTCCCGGTTCGGCCCCTGTCGGGGGTAGCCGTACACGGTGGCGGCACCGGTCCGTACGGCGGGGGCGGGAGTCTTGCTGGTCACGGAACTCTCCTTCGCGAGCTGTCTCCTGTGGCCCCGGTGAGGGTCGCCGAGCGCGAAGGGATGACGCACCGGACGGACCACGACCGCCTGCGCGGGTGCGTACCTGTGCGTACGCGCTCGCGGTCGCCCGCCTGATGTGTCGCCGACCCGCCCACGAGGTCACCGGGATGTCCGCGCACGACGGGTCGTACGCGGGCAACGGGCAGGTCTTCGGACTCGCGGGCACGCCTGCCGGTCTCCCGGCGGGCACCTACTGGCCGTCGCTTCCCAGGACCTGTCCGGACCCAGTGCGTATGACGGCGGTCGTTCCCGCTCACCGCTGCGGGGCAGTCCCGGATTCCCACCGGGTTCCCTCTTACGACGCATCCCGCCTGGCGGACGGGGCGAACCAGCTGCCCGGCCAGAGTAGATGCCCTCCCCCGGCAACGGGCGGAGTTGTCCGAAATCCGGCCCCCGCTGAGACGCAAGGGGTCGAGGGGGGACCGCCGAGGCAGGAGCCAGAACCAGCCATGGCGTGATTTGGATCACTGGGTCGTGATTTGTGTCCCCCATGTCCGTTTCCGGGAACGAACTGCCTGGTCAGAGCGCTACGTTGCTCCCCTCGTACCTTGATCATCAGGTACTCGCAGAAAGACCGAGGAAGTATGGCTACTCGTTTCTCCGCGGCAAGACGCCGTGGGAGAGGGCCCTGGGGGACCACCCACTGGATAGCGGGCGGAGCGGCACTCATCGTGACCGCCACCCTGCTCCAGAGCTCGCACCCGGCCGACGCGGCCCCGGCAGCCGGGGCCAAGCCCGGCACGGTGACCGAAGAACTCAACCTCGCGCGGGCCCGCGTGGCCGCCCGCACGTCCGGGCACCGCGTGGAAGCCGTCTCGGAGCGGTCCGAGACCTCCACCACATGGGTGAACCCGAACGGCACCCTGACGACCGAAGTGGCCGCCGGGCCGGTCCGGTTCTACGACCAGCAGGCACGCGGCTGGCGCGCCGTCGACGTGACCCTGGGCCACGGCCCCGGCGGGTCCGTGGCGTCGAAGGCCCACCCGCAGGGCCTGAAGCTGGCACCGGGCAGCATCCCGCGCATGGCCAAGGCCGCGCCCAAGGCCGCCCCGGCCATCGACTACATCAGCACCGACCTCGTCACCCTGGGCGAGGGCGACGAGCAGATCACCCTCAAGTGGAAGGGCGCCCTGCCGTCCCCGAAGCTGGAGGGGGCCCGCGCCGAGTACACCAACGCCGTCCCCGGCGGTGACGTCGTCATCGAGGCCACCCGAGGCGGCTTCGAGCAGTTCGTCGAGCTGAAGCAGCGTCCGGCCGGCGAGAACTACTCGTACACCCTGCCCCTGGTGGCCAAGGGCCTGAAGGTGGAGCAGCAGGCCGACGGCAGCGTGCAGTTCACCGACCGCAAGAGTCGGCGCACCGCGGTCATGCCGGCGCCGGTCATGTGGGACTCCACGGTCGACCCGGTCTCGGGCGAGCACACCCGCAGGGTGCCCGTGGCGATGAAGGTCGTCCAGGGCAGGGGAACGGTCGACCTCGTCGTCACGCCGGACGCGAAGTTCCTCGCGGACCCGGCCACCCAGTACCCCGTGACCGTGGACCCCTCCACCTCCTCGCTGGGCAACGTCTTCGACACCTACGTCCAGCAGGGCGAGACCGTCGACTGGTCGAACGACACCGAGCTCGACCTCGGCAACCCCGGGACGAAGAACGCCAACGGCACCTTCCGCACCGCGCGTTCGTTCATCACGTGGAACACCGCGCCGATCGCGGACGCTCTGGTCTCCGACGCCAAGCTGTCCCTGTGGAACTTCCACTCGGGCAACACCGACTGCGTCGCGCAGCCGTGGGAGGTCTGGGACTCGGGCACCCCGAGCACCGCATCGCGCTGGACGAACCAGCCCGCCATGGGCACCAAGTACGCCACCTCCACCGAGACCCGCGGCAACCCCGCCTGCGGCTCGGCACCGGACGGCTGGATCAACGCCGACGTGACCACCCTCGTGCAGACGTGGGCGTCCGCGAAGGCCCCGCTCTCCAGCATGGGCCTGCGGGCCGGCTCGGAGTCGGTCGTCGGGCAGTGGAAGCGCGTCAACTCCGCGAACGCCACATCCAACCCGCCCAAGCTGACGGTGACCTACAACTACCGTCCGCAGACCGGCACCAAGCAGGAGGCCGGGCCCCCGTTCGTCCAGGACAAGACCCCCGCCTGGCGCGTGGAGACGACGACGCCGACCCTGCGCGACACCTTCGCGGACAAGAACGGCGACACGGTCAACGGCACCTTCCAGATCTTCGACGCCGCCACCAACACCCAGGTCGGCAACACGCTGGTCTCGCCGTTCGTCCCGCAGGGCACCCCGGCCTCGGTGGTCGTACCGGCGGGCGTGCTCCAGCACGGCCGCATGTACCGCTTCCGCACCTCGCCCTACGACGGCACCCACTACAGCAACAGCTGGTCGCCGTGGTCCAACTGGACCACGTTCACCGTCAGCCCCCTGCCGGACGCCCCCCGCGACCTCCAGGCCGGCGCCCAGCAGACACTGACGCCCATCCTCTCCGCGGTCGTCTCGTCCCCCGCGCAGACCCGCGTGAACGCCGAGTTCTCATTGAAGGACGCCGCCGGGAACCCGATCCCCGGTCTTCCGCTGCCTCCCGTGGGAGCGGAGAGCGGCAGCCGGGCCGCCCTGGGGATCCCGGAGGGCAAGCTCACGGACGGCGCCACGTACCGCTGGTCCGTACGGGCCTGTGACAGCGTCGGCTGCTCGCCCTGGTCGGCGGAGCAGAACATGACGGTACGGGTCGCAGCCCTTCCTCCCATGCCCGCCGCCCAGTCCCTGGTGCTCACCGACACGGCCCTCACGGGGGTGTCGACCGCCACCGACTGCGACACGGCCGGGTGCGCCACGCCGCCGGCCGGCGAACTGCAGGTGGGGGCGGCCGACGGCCACCTGTGGGCCACCCATCTGAAGGCGAACCTCTCGGCCCTGCCGCCGGGTGCCCGCGTGACCTCCGCCAAGCTGGCTCTGACCAGGTCCGACTGCACCACGCAGTGCGTGCCGCAGAAGCCTGGTGTGTACGAGCTGTCCGCCGCGTGGACCCCGGCGCAGAGCGGCAAGGAGCTCCTCACCGCGGCCGGCAGCGACGCCTACGTCCTGGACACGGCCTTGCCCGAGATCGACTTCGGCATCCTGGTGCAGTCCTGGGCCGATCGCAACACCAACGAGGGAATGGCCCTCACGGCTCCCGGCACCGAGACCGCCGCGAAGTACCACTCCGGTGCGGCGACGGACGCCGGCAAACGGCCCAGGCTGACCATCGAGTACCTGCCGCCGACCGCACCGGGCGCGGTCAACGACGTCGTCCCGACCGCGGGTGACTCTGGCCTGCTCGCCACGTGGAACCCGCCCATGGACGGCGGCACGAACGGCGAGATCACCTACGTGGCGAAGGCCGAGAAGAGCGACGGCACGGTGGTCGCCACCTCTGAGGGCGCCGTACCGCGCGCCGTCTTCACCGGGCTGGACAACGCCGTTTCCTACCGGGTGGCCGTGACGGCGAAGAACGCCGTGGGCAGCGGCCCGGTGTCACGGAGCGCGCTGGTCCAAGGCTCGGCCGTGGCCGGGGGTCCCGAACGCTACAAGGACTACGTACAGGCCTACCTGAGCGCCCGCAACAAGGTCACGACCGGGGTGAGTCTCACGGCTGAGGACGCCGCCGCCGAATCCCCGCACGCGGACGTCTTCAGGGAACTGCTCGGCGTGCAGGAAGACCCTGTCGTCGGAACGCGCGAGGCCCTGGCGACTCAGAGCCAGGCCCACATCGGCGCCTCTTCGGCCCTGGCGGACACCACGGTCCTCAACGGCACGGCCGGGCGTGTGCTGGTAAGGAGCACCGTCCTCCAGACGGTGACCACGCGGGTCAACGGCATCGACGAGGTCACCGAGAACCCCGGCTACAGGCGGTTCGTGTTCAACATCGTCGCGGGCGCCGCGAAGCTGGAGAGCGAGGCCGACGACATCGAGTCGGGGCAGACCCTCTCCACCACGGCCGCGGCGGGATCCCAGGTGGCCGCCACACCGGCGGACGCCCCGAGCGTGCCGACCGGCGTGGAGACCATCGCGCTCGGCGCGGACGGCTTCCCTCTGCCGGGCGAGCCCGAGGCCGGTGTCCGTACGGCCGCCTACGTCAACGGTTCGGGCACCGCGAGCTGGGCCCTCGGCCACGCTTACGACAAGCCGGAGTTCTGGGGGAACGACTGCGCCAACTTCGTGTCGAAGTCGCTGTACTACGGCGGTGGCATGAAGATGCGCGACTGGGCGTACTTCCAGGACCGCGCCTGGTGGAAGAAGAACACCTGGACGTCGTGGAAGAAGAACAGCTACACATGGTCCGCGGCCCAGAACCTGTTCGTCCACATGTTCAACTACCGCCAACCGGGCTACGTCAACCGTTCGTACAACCTGCGCCCCGGCGACATATTGTTCTTCCAGTACAGGGGGGACCGCGTGTACAACCACACGGCCGTCGTGCGGGGCATCCAGGGAGGCACGGTGAAGATCGCCCAGCACGGGTACGCGCCGCTCAGCACACTGCCCGAGATCCTCGCCAGGAACGAGGGGAAGATCGTGGCCGTCGCCGCCCTGAGGCCGAGGTCCCGGTGACGCCCGGACCGGTTCTGCGGGCCGCGCTGAGCGCGGCCCTGGCGCTCGGCCTGCTCACCGGCTGCTCGGCGGACCTCGGTACCGACGGTGCGGAGTACACCGGGGACTACAGCCGGCACAGGCCGCTCGCCGTCATCGGGTATCCGTCCATCGGATCGTTGGGGATCACCCAGCAGGTGGTGTGGCGGATCGCAGACGGGGACGCCGACGGGCTGGCCGCTCTGGTGTCCGACGAGCAGGCCGAAGGCGTCGTCGAGAAGACCGCCCAGAACTGGATCAAGGCGTTCCGTAAGGGCGCCGGCGGGAAGGTCACCGCGGAGTTCTACGACGAGGGTTCCTACCGACAGACCGTCGTGCTCTACCTGCACGACACCGGCCAGATCAAGGAGCTCTACGTCCGGCCCGTTTGGATGGACGACAGGGACGTCTGGCGGGTGCGCATGGCCGAGCCGGACCCCGCCGAGGCCACCGCCGTGGCGCCGTGGGTGCCGAAGAAGCCGGGCGAGCTCGGTTCGACGATGATCCGGTGACCTGAGCCGGACGTGTACGGCAAAGGGCGCCGGCCCGCGGGGCGGCGCCCTTCTGCCTGACCGGGCGGCGGACCGCGTCAGTAGCGGTCCAGCACGGTCGTGAGGACCTTGTAGAGGACCGACTCAGGGTCCGCCACCGCCTCCGCCGACCGCCAGGCCACGAAGCCGTCCGGGCGGACCAGGACCGCTCCTGCCGGGGTGGTGCCGTGCGCCTCGGCCCAGTCGCCGCCGTCCTGCGGGATGAGGTCGGCCTCCGGGCCGGTTCCGATCGCGTAGGCGTCCAGGCGGACGTTCATCCGCTTGGCGACCGATCCCGCCGCTCCGCTCCACGGCGTGCCCTCGGAGCTGAGCAGGACGAAGGAGCGCTCGTAGAGGTCGACGGTGGACCTGCGCCGGCCGGCCACCGGGTCGCGCAGCCACAGGTGCGGGGCGCGCGAGCCCGGGTCCCCGCACAGCCGCATCCGGTCGGGCACGACCGGCAGGTCCGGGTCGGCTCCCACCACCGCGCCCTGCGCGTACCGGTACCCCATGGCCACGGCGAGGACGCCGCTCTGCCGGCCGCCGCCGCGCGCGGGCGCCTCGGGGACGGCCTCGGGCTCCGGTTCGTAGCCGGGGTGGCTGTGCTCGGCCGAACGGGCCGAGGCGCGTTCGCTCGTCGCCCGCGCCACCGGGAGCCGCTCGGCCTCGTACGTCTCCAGCAGCCCGGGACCCGCTGCGCCGTTCAGTACGGCGGCGATCTTCCAGGCGAGGTTGTGCGCGTCCTGGATGCCCGTGTTGGAGCCGAACGCTCCGGTGGGCGACATCTCGTGGGCGGAGTCCCCGGCGAGGAAGACCCGGCCGGCCGCGTACCGCTGGGCGACGCGCTCGGCGGCGTGCCACGGCGCCTTCCCGGTGATCTCGACGTCCAGGTCGGGTGCGCCGACGGCCCGTCGGATGTGCTCGACGCAGCGTTCGTCGGTGAAGTCCTCCAGTGTCTCGCCCCGGTCGGGGTGCCACGGGGCGTGGAAGACCCACCGCTCGCGGTTGTCGACGGGCAGCAGGGCTCCGTCGGCGTCGGGCTTGGTCAGATAGCACACGATGAAGCGACGGTCGCCGATCACGTCCGCGAGCCTGCGGGAGCGGAAGGTGATGCTCACGTTGTGGAACAGGTCGCCGGGCCCGCTCTGGCCGATGCGGAGCTGTTCGCGCACGGGGCTGCGCGGCCCGTCGGCGGCGACCAGGTAGTCGGCGCGCACCGTGCTGTGCTCCCCGGTGTCGCGGTTCTTGACGATCGCGGTGACGCCGCTCTCGTCCTGTTCGAAGGAGAGCAGTTCGGTGGAGAACCGCAGGTCCGCCCCGAGCCTGGGGGTCACGGACATGAGGACCGGCTCGATGTCGTTCTGGCTGCACAGGCACCAGGTCGAGGGGCTGAACCGCGCCAGCGCGCCACCCGGGTCGATCTGTTCGAAAAGCCACTCCTGGTCGTCACCGGTCAGCGAGCCGCCCTGGAGGATGCCGTGGTTGTCCGCCAGGACCGAGGCAGCCTCGCGGATCCGGTCCTCCACCTCGGCGACCCGGAACAGCTCCATCGTGCGTACGTTGATACCGCGTCCACGCGGGTGCAGCGAGGTTCCCGCGTGCTTCTCGACCAGCATGTGCGTGATGCCATGACGGCCGAGGAACAGCGAGGTGCACAGGCCCACCAGCGAGCCGCCCACGATGAGGACCGGGACGCGGTGGTCGACGTTTTCCTTCATGGCTCTTCCATGCCCTGTACGAGGGGGGTTCCCTCGCTCGTTCACCCGCTTGGTTCTCCCCTCTCGCGCCGACGGGGCTATCGGACCACGATCGGTTCGGGTGGCGCCGCCCCGTGGCGACCGTGTGGTCTCGAAGGAGTGTGAATGATGACAACCTTGTCGGAACGGATATCCCAGTCCGCCTTCGACGACTCGCGACTTCGGGTCGTGCTGCTGCTGGATCTGTACGACGGTGCGCAGAACCAGTTCCTGGAGGTCTACGAGGACCTCCACAAGCAGGTCTCCTCCGTTCCCGGGCACATCCGGGACGAGCTGTGCCAGTCGATCGAGAATCCGTCGCAGTGGCTGATCACCAGTGAGTGGGAGAGCGCACCGCGGTTCTTGGCCTGGGTCAACAGCGAGGAGCACGTCGCGTCGGTCCAGCCGCTGCACGGCTGCGTACGGGACACCCGCTCGCTGAGGTTCAGCGTGCTGCGCGAGACCGGCCAGGACCACGGCCCCGCCGCCGCGGCCTTCCCACCCGGCGCGTCCGCCGGGCGAGCCTTCCCCTCCGCTTCCGCGGAAGCCCCCGACCGGTCCAGGGGCCGGGGCCGCCTCCAGGTCGCCCCGCGGCGCGGCGACGGCGTCGTCCGCCACGCCCTGACCTTCACCGTCAAACCGGGCAGCGAGGCCGTCGTGGCGGAGCTGCTGAGCGGGTACGCGTCCCCGCAGGCTCGGGTCGACGAGCACACCCGGTTGCGCCGCACCTCGCTCTTCATGCACGGCAACCGGGTCGTGCGGGCCGTCGAGGTCGAGGGCGACCTGCTCGCGGCGCTGCGCCACGTGGCCCTGCAGCCCGAGGTCCGGGCGCTGGAGGAGGCCATCAACCCGTACCTGGAGCAGGACCGCGATCTCAGCGATCCCGGTTCGGCCCGGACCTTCTTCACCCGTGCGGCGCTCCCCGCGGTGCACCATGTGGCGGCCGGCGGCGGCGCGAGCGGGGAACTCGGACGGCACGCGCTGTTCTATCCCGCCAAGAAGGGCTGCGGCATGGAGCTGGCCCGGCTGCTGGCCGCACAGGACGAGGCGGCCGTGGACGACGCGGGGAGCCCCATCGAGGCGAGCACCGTCTTCCAGCGCGACGACATCGTCGTCCGGCTCCTCGACCTGCGCGGGCCGCACGACGCCCGGCCGGCTCTGACGCTCGGCGTCGAGGGCGGCCACAAGGCGGCGGTGCTCGCGCGGCTGCTGGACAGCGCCAAGGACGGCGTCCCCACCACCCACCAGGAGATCTCACGCTTCCTCGAGCGCTCTGAGATGCGCCTGATCACCGACCGGCGTTCGCCGGACCGAGCCTGAGGAGAAGCCCGCCATGACCGACCGACTGACCGTGGAAGAACTGGCCGCCCTGATGAAGAAGGGTGCGGGCATCAGCGTGGACCCCGCCGTGATGGCGAGCCGGCCCGACGCGCAGTTCGACGAGTGGGGGCTCGACTCCCTGGGGCTGCTGGGCATCGTCGGCGAGCTGGAGAACCGGCACGGCCGGTCCCTCCCCGCCGGGGCGGACCAGTGCAAGTCCCCGCGGGAGTTCCTCGACCTCGTCAACAGCGCCCTGACGGCCGGGACCTGACGGGTACGGGCGGACCGGCGCCCCCGTACGCACGACGACGCCCCCGGACCGGCCGACCGCCGGTCCCGGGGCGTCGTGGCGCGTGGCGGCCGGGATCACCCGGGCACGGTGCACTCGAAGGCGTGCAGGTACGCGTTGACGGGCCGGATGTCGCCGAGCACCAGTCCGGCGTCCGCCAGCCGGGTGCGCAGGCTCTCCTTGGTGTGCTTGGCGCCGCCGACGTTGAGCAGCAGCATCAGGTCCATGGCTGTGGTGAACCGCATCGAGGGGGTGTCGTCGACGAGGTTCTCGATGGCGACGACCCTGGCTCCGGGGCGGGCCGCGGCGACGACGTTGCGCAGGCACCTGCGGGTGCTCTCGTCGTCCCATTCGAGGATGTTCTTGATGATGTAGAGGTCGGCCTCGACCGGGACGGCCTCGCGGCAGTCGCCGGGGACGATGCCGGTCCGGTCGGCGAGGGAGCCGCCGTCGAGGAGGCGGGGATCGGCCTTGGCGACCACACCGGGCAGGTCGAGCAGGTGCCCCCGTACGGTCGGGTGCTTCTCGAGGAGGCTGGCCAGCACGTGGCCCTGGCCGCCGCCGATGTCCGCGACCACCGAGACGCCCGTGAGGTCGAGGAGGTCCGCGACGTCCAGCGCCGACTGCACGCTGGAGGTGGTCATGGCGCGGTTGAAGACGTGCGCCGACTCGTGGGCGTCCTCGTGCAGGTAGTCGAAGAACCCCTTGCCGAAGAGGTCGTGGAAGAGGCCGGCGCCGTCGCCGGTGCGCACGGCGTCGTCGAGGCGGGGCCACGCCTGCCAGGTCCAGGGCTCCGTGCACCACAGGGAGATGTAGCGCAGGCTGTGCGGGTCGTCCTCGCGCAGCAGCCGCGACATCTCGGTGTGGACGAAGCTCCCGTCCTCGGTCTCGGCGAAGATCCCGTAGCAGGACAGGGTCCGGAGCAGCCGTTGCAGGGGCTTCGGCTGCGCGTGCACGGCGGCGGCGAGCTCCGCGGGCGTGGCGGGCGACTCCCCGAGGGCGTCGGCGACCCCGAGGCGTGCCGCGGCCCGTACGGCGGCGGCGACGGCCGCCCCGAAGGCGAGCTCGCGCAGGCGCATGGCGGGCGGGGGCGTGTGCGGGGGGCCCGTGTTCGGGGCGGGAACGGGCGCGGGGGCGGGGGCGGGGGTGGAACTCACCGTGGTCATACGGCCTCGCTTCTCCTGATGAGGGGGAACACCGGTCAGCACATGCCGGTCGGCACGGAGGTTTCGCACCGGTTGTTGCGGAACTGGTTGCCCGACCCGGCCCCCTGGTTGGCCAGGTCGGCCGGCCGGTTGTCCCGCACCACGTTGTCCTCGATGACGTTGTCGGTGTTCGTCGCGCCCACGAAGCTCTTGAACAGCAGGATGCCGCCCGACAGCGGGGAGGATCCGACGTTGCCGCGGATCGAGTTCGAACGCACGATCGTCTCTTCGGCTCCGGTGAGGACGACGCCGACGCCCTGGATGTCGGGGAGGCGGCTGTTGCCCTTGCAGAACTTGTTGTTCTCGTGGATGCGGTTGCCCCGGATGGTCAGGTCCCCGGCGCCGGGCTCGCCCTCGTCGCCGACGACGAACACGCCGCCGCAGTTGCCGGTGAGGTTGTTGCCGCTGACGGTGAGGTTGCGCACGCGCCTGACGGTGACGCCGATCCGGTTGCCGGTCAGCCTGTTGCCCCGGATCACGGCGCCCCGGGTGTCGGTGGCGCCGCCCTCGCGCGCGACCGTGTTGGCGATGAAGATGCCCGACTCCGCGTTGTCGCGGGCGATGTTGTCGCGGAAGAAGCCGCGGGTGGAGCGTTCCTGGGCGATGCCCCAGGTGCTGTTGTTCTGCGAGATCACGCGCTCGACGCTCAGCCGGTCGGTGTAGGAGGCCCAGATGCCGTTCCGCTTGAAGCCGGAGACGGTGAGCGCGCGGATCTCGACGCCGGTGACGGGCTGTTCCTCGGTCCCCATGACGCAGATGCCGGTGTCGGCCTGGGAGCAGGTGGGGGCGGCGCGTCCGGACGCCTTCGGGGTGGCGGGCAGGGTCTTGGCGGCCGGCGGTCTGATCACCGTCCGCTCGCCCCAGCCGCGCAGCGTCAGCCTCTTCGTGATCAGCACGTTCTCGTGGTAGGTGCCGGGCATCACGGTGATGATGTCGCCCGGCCGCGCGGAATCCACCGCGTCCTGGATCGAGTCGCCCGGGTGCACTCGGTGTCCGGCCGCGGAGGCGGGTGGCGCGAACACGCCGAATCCAGCGGCCATGACGACGGCGATGCACGTGAGGGACTTGAGTTGTCGGTTCGTCACAATGCAGAAGTTATGGGCGATTGGGGCATATCGCCACACTGGGTGAGCGTATCGATGCATGCCGTGGGCAAACGGCCGCATTTTGACGTCCGGAGAGTGGATCGTCATACCGGTGGCGGGGGCCGGCAGGCGCCGTTGCCCTCCGAACGGCGGCGACGCAGGTCATGACCGGTTTCCCGGCCGCCCTCGAAACGGGCAACGGGCAACGGCTCGACCCGCCGCCCCGGCGCAGCAAGCCTGGTGGCGTCAGCACGAGGCACCCACCACAAGGGGAAACCATGCGCAAGCTGTTCCGCGGCGCCGCCGCTCTCGCCACCTCCGTCGTCGCCGTGGTCGCGCTCAGCGCCTCGGTGGAGGCCAAGCCGGTCGACGCCTGGGCGGGCTGCCCGGACGGGGCGGTCTGCATCTACCCTCAGAACCAGAACCCGGCCGTCAAGCCGAGCCACGTCTTCTACAGGTACGGGGCCCACAACCTCATCAACCAGTTCGGGAACCACTGGGTGCTCAACAATCAGTACGGCGGTGCGACCGCAAACCTGTGCACCGGCACCAACGGCGCGGGCTGCGGCCGCCCCATCGCCGCCAAGACCGGTGTCTACGCCGACCTCACGCCGATCAACTCCATCCGCCTCAACCCGTAGCGCGTCCGCGGGAAGGGCGTCCGGAGCCGACGCGCGCGCCGGCTCCGGACGTTCCTGTTCTCGTCATACCGGCTGGAAGATCGAGTTCTCCGGCCGCCTCTGGCGGTAGCCTGGACAGCACCACCTCGCTGCCTGGGCGCGCACGCCATGGGGGATGTTTTGGGGGATCCGGACCGCCGGCGGGAAACCGACCACTTGCGGGAGTCCGACGACACCGCACGGCCCTTCCCTGCCCAGCTGAGACGTCTGCGGTTGCAACGCGGGCTGTCGCTCGCGGACCTCGCGCGCGAGACGCACTACAGCAAGGGCTACTTGAGCAAGATCGAGACGGGCTCGAAGCGCGTCACCGCCGACGTCGCGCGGCGCTGCGACGACGTACTGCGGGCGGGGGGTGAACTGCTGCGGATGGCCCGGGAGACGGAGGCTCCCGAGGGCGATGCCGCCGCCGGTGGGGCCGCCGGCGCGGCCGGGCCGCGGACGGAGGGCGAATGCCCCTACCGCGGCCTGCCCGCCTTCACCGCGCGTGACGCCCGGTGGTTCTTCGGCCGGGAGCGCGCCACCGCCGAGCTGGCCGAACGGGTATTCGAACGCACGGGCGCGGGGCCGCTGATGCTCGTCGCGCCGTCGGGCGCGGGCAAGTCCTCCCTGCTGAACGCCGGCCTCGTACCGGCCCTGCGCGGCGGCGGCTTCCCGATGCCCGGCGCCGACAGCTGGCCCGTGATCGGGTGCACCCCCACCGCGCACCCGCTGGACGAACTGCTCGGCCGGGCCGCGAAGGTGCTCGGCGGCGATCTCGGCGTCACCGCGGGAGAGTTGCGGGAGCGCCCGCACGCGCTGCTCGAAGCGGTCCACCGGCTGTCGGAGCCCCGCCCTGCGGACGGCCCGGACCTGCGGCCGCCACCCCTGCGCCCGGTGCTGATCGTCGACCAGTTCGAGGAGCTGTTCACGCTCTGCACCGACGAGGACGAGCGGCGCGCGTTCGTACGGGTGCTGTGCGCGCTCGCCGTCCCGGGTCCGGCGCCCACCCCGTACGACCCGGCCGTCGTGGTGCTCGGCGTACGGGCCGACTTCACCGGGAACTGCCTGGAGCTGCCGGAGCTGGCCGCGGTCTTCACCGGCGGGCTGTTCGTCCTGCCGCCGATGTCCCCCGAGGAACTGCGGGAGTCCGTCACCCGCCCGGCCCGGCTCGCGGGTCTCGCCCTCGAACCGGGGCTGGTCCCCCTGCTGCTGCGGGACGTGGGCCTGCGTGAGGACACCCCCGGCGGGACGACACCGTCCGGCGCGCTGCCCCTGGTCTCCCACGCGCTGATGGCCACCTGGCGCCAGCGTGAGGGCGCCACCTTGACCGTCGCCGGGTACGAACGCACCGGGGGCATTCAGGGCGCCGTCGCGCGGACCGCGGAGGAGGTGTTCGCCCGCCTCTACCCCGCCGAGCAGAACACGCTCCGGCGCATTCTGGTGCGGCTGGTGCACGTCGCCGAGGGCACGGGCGCGACGCGGCGCCGGATGAGCCGGACGGCCCTCATGGAGGAGCCGGCCGACGCCGGTCCGGCCGCGGCCGCGCTCGACACCTTCGTACGGGCCCGTCTGATCACCATGGACAGCGACACCGTGGAGATCACCCACGAGGCCCTGCTGCACGCCTGGCCGCGGCTGCGCGGCTGGATCAGCGCCGACCGCGCCGGGCTCCTGATCCACCAGCAGCTGGCCCACGCCGCGGCCGAGTGGGAGCGCGAGGGCCGCGATCCGTCGGCGCTCCACCGGGGGACCCGCCTGGACACCGCCTGCTCCTGGGCGGACGAGCTCGACGGCAGGAGCCGCCTCACCCCCCGGGAGGCGGACTTCCTCCGGGAGAGCCGGGCGGCCCAGGACAGGCGGGAGCGGCAGGCCGCCCGCCAGGCGCGGCTGCGCCAGCGGATGCTGGCCACCCTGGTCGTCCTGCTGGTCCTGGCCGTGGGCGCCGGCGGGCTGGCCTACCAGCAGCGCGCGGGGGCGCTCGGCCAGGAGCGGGTCGCCCGTTCGCGGGCGCTCGCCCTGCAGTCGGCGGCGCTGGCCGCGGGCCAGCCGGAGGCTTCGATGCTGCTCGCCGGGGACGCCTATCGCACGGCGGGGACGAGCGAGGCGCGCGGGGCGCTGCTGAGCACGCAGGCGCAGCCGTTCGTCGCCCGGCTTGGCGGGCACGGCGGGCCGGTCAACGCGGTGGCCTTCGGGCCGGACAACGGCATGCTGGCGACGGGCAGTTCCGACGGGACGGTGACCCTGCGGCGGGTGTCCGACCGGCGCACGACCGCGACCTTCACGCTGCCCGGGCGGGTCCGCTCGGTCGCCGTGAGCCCCGACGGCCGGACCCTCGCGGCGGCCTCCACGGACGGGCCCGCGCGGCTGTGGGACACCGCCGACGGCCGGACGAAGGCGGTCCTGCCGGCGAGTACGACCGGGTCGCGGACCGTTGCCTTCGCGCCGGACGGGCGGAGCGTGGCGACCGGCTGCCCGGACGGGACGGTGCGGTTGTGGGAGACCGGCGGGGAGTACCGGGAGGTCGGGTCCCTGGCCGGGCACGCCGGGCGGGTCAACGCCCTGGCCTTCGCCCCGGACGGCCGGACGCTTCTCTCGGCCGGCGCCGACCGGACCGTCCGGCTGTGGGATCCGGTGGGGGCGCTTGCGCTGGCCGTCCTGTCCGGGCACACCGACGAGGTGCTGGGGGCGGCGTTCGCCCCCGACGGCCGCACCGTCGCCACGGGGGGCGTGGACCGTACCGTACGGCTGTGGGACGTCGCCGGGCGCCGGACGACGGCCACGCTGACCGGCAACAGCGACGACGTCAACGGCGTCGCCTTCACGCCGGACGGTACGACGGTGGTCAGCGCGGGCGGCGACGGGGCCACCCGGATGTGGGACGTGGCCGGCGGCCGGCTGACGGCGACGCTCGCCGGGCACACCGACTACGTGCTCGGGGTGGCCGTGGACAGCCGGGGCGCGATGCTGGCCACCGCCGGGTTCGACCAGTCGGTGGTGCTGTGGGACCTGCGGGGCGCGGTGCTGGCCTCGCGGCCGTTCACGGAGGTCTGGCACGCCGCGTACAGCCCGGACGGGAAGCTGCTGGCCACGGCGGAGGCGGACCACGCGGTCCGGGTGTGGGACGTGGCGGGGCGCCGGGTGTCGGCCACCTTCGAGGGGCACAGCGAGACGGTGTTCGGGGTGGACTTCGCGCCGGACGGGCGGACCCTGGCCTCGGCCGGCTCCGACGGCACGGTCCGGCTGTGGGACGTCGCGGCGGGGACCCCGTCGGCCACGCTGGCCGGCCAGGGCGGGACCGTGTTCGCGGTGGACTTCGCGCCGGACGGGCGGACGCTGGCCTCGGCCGGATCGGACGGCACGGTGCTGCTGTGGGACGTCGCCTCGCGCCGCCGGCTCGCCACGCTCAGCGGGCACACCGACTTCGCCAACGACGTGGCGTTCAGCCCCGACGGACGCACCCTGGCGAGCGCCGGAGACGACCTGACGGTCCGGCTGTGGGACGTGGCCGGACGCCGCCCGCTCGCCGCCCTCACCGGCCATACGGGCGCGGTCCGGGGCGTGGCCTTCAGCCCCGACGGGCGCACGCTCGCCAGCAGCGGCAACGACGGGACCGTGCGGCTGTGGGACGCTCAGCGCCACCGCTTCGAGGCGGCCCTGTCGGGCCACACCGGGTCGGCACGGGGCATCGCCTTCTCCCCCGACGGCCGCACGCTGGCGAGCAGCGGCAACGACCGTACGGTGCGGCTGTGGGACGTGGCCGGCCGGCGCACGCTGGCGGCGCTTTCCGGACACACGAACGCGGTGTGGGGCGTCGCCTTCGCCCCTGACGGCGGGACCGTGGCGAGCAGCAGCACGGACGGCACCGTGCGGCTGTGGGACCTGGACGTGAAGGCGCGGCTGGCGGCCGTCGACCGGCTGCGGGCAGGCCGGGGCGGGAGCCGGTCCGGGGTATCCGTCCGACCCGAAGGGCGTCTTCTTTCAGCCGAATTCGACGACACGGCCACTGGAACTCGGCCACAGTTTGGCTGAAATTCCTTTGCAGAAAACGTTGTTGGAAACCCGCCAATCGATAGTACGATTTACACCGAACATGTGCCCTTGGCAACCATCGACCGGGACCTCGACCATCCAGATCCGCCGCCAAAGGCCCATGCCGTATTGCTGTTTGTCCACCGGCACTGCCGGGTGCACGGCCGAGGTCACAAACCTTGACGGGCGGACGCGGGCAACGTGCACACCATGCGCGCCGCCCGTCCCCCGCCGGCAACAACTAGGGGAGATTTTTCGTGTCGCACATGCGCAAGATCGTCGTTGCAGCCATTGCCGTTTCGCTGACCACCGTCGGAATTACGGCCAGCGCCTCCGCGGACCCGTCGAAGGAATCGAAGGCCCAGGCCGCCGTCGCCGAGGCCGGCATCACCGGCACCTGGTACAACCAGCTCGGTTCGACCTTCATCGTGACCGCGAACCCCGACGGCAGCCTCACCGGCACCTACGAGTCGGCCGTCGGCAACGCCGAGAGCCGCTACGTCCTGACCGGCCGCTACGACAGCACCCCGGCCACCGACGGCAGCGGCACGGCCCTCGGCTGGACGGTGGCGTGGAAGAACAACTACCGCAACGCCCACTCGGCCACCACGTGGAGCGGCCAGTACGTCGGCGGCGCCGAGGCCCGCATCAACACCCAGTGGCTGCTGACCTCCGGCACCACCGCGGCCAACGCCTGGAAGTCCACGCTGGTCGGCCATGACACCTTCACCAAGGTGAAGCCGTCCGCCGCCTCGATCGACGCCGCCAAGAAGGCCGGCGTCAACAACGGCAACCCGCTCGACGCCGTCCAGCAGTAACGGCGTCCGGGCCCCCAGGGTGCCCAGACACCGGACCGATCGCGTGGGGGGCGGTCCGGAGGAGTCCCCTCCGGACCGCCCGCCGTCCGCGGACCCGCCCCGGGCGGTTTCCGCGCGAGACGCGTCTCACACGGTTTCCTCCCCGGACGGTATCCGGCGCGATCACGCCGACTTGATAGCGTCGACCGGGGGAAGGTGGAATTGACGTGATGGTGGCAATACCCGTTGACACGGTGGACCTGTTCGACCAGGGCTACGCCCTGGACCCGTATCCGGCGATGGCGGCACTCCGAGAACACCAACCCGTGAAGTTCGACGAGAACACGGGGCTTTGGCTGGTCAGCCGGTACGAGGATGTGCGCGCCGTTCTGCTCGATCCGGAGAATTTCCTTCCGGACAATGCGATCGACGCAATAGGGCGATTCTCCGTGCAGACGCTGCGCGTCCTCGCACGCGTCAAGTTCGATCTCCCGCAAACGCTTGCAAACAACGGTTCCGACAGCCATGCCGGCTATCGGCGCATCATGACCAGGCTCTTGAACGCCCAGGCCGTGGCCGCGTCGGTGCCGATGGTCGAGAAGGTCGTGGCCGAGGCCCTCGACGACGTCGGGCAGCGGCTCGCCGCCGACGGGGTGTGCGATCTGGCGACGACCATCGCCCGGGACGTTCCCTTCCGGGTGATGCTGCGCCTGCTCGGCCTGGAATCGGCCATCGACGTGGACATCGACACCCTGGCCCGCTGGAGCGACGCCTCCCTGGAGCTGTTCTGGGGACGGCCCCGCGGCGAACGCGAAGTGGCGCTGGCCCGCGAGGCCGCCGCGTTCTACGCCTGGCTCACCGGCCTGGTGTCGAAGCCCGCGCCCGAGGCGGCGACGCTGCTCGGCGCACTGGCCGCGCACCGGCTGCCGGACGGGGAGCCGCTGGGGGTGACCCAGAAGGCGGCCGTGCTCTACTTCATGATCATCGCCGGTCAGATGACGACCACCCAGATGCTGAGCACCATGTACCGCAGGGCGCTGCGGGAGCCGGGGCGGTGGGAGCGGTTCGCCGCCGAACCCGCGACCGTGGAGCCCTGGGCCGAGGAGGTGCTGCGCAGGGACCCGCCCATCACCACGTGGCGCCGGGTCACCGGCCGGCCGGTGACGCTGTCCGGCGTGGATCTCCCGGCGGGTGCGCCGCTGCTGCTGATGTTGTCGTCCACCGGCTCGGACCCCGCGGTCTTCGACCACCCCGAGCAGATCTGTCCGCACCGGGCCAACGCGCGCAAGCACCTGTCCTTCGGCATCGGACGCCACCGCTGCTCGGGGGCCGAACTGGCCAGGATGGAGGCCGACGTGGTGCTGCGGATGACCGCCGCCCGGTTTCCGGACCTGCGGCTTTGCGCCGAGTCCTCGCCGCGGATGCTGGCCCTGCTGTCCTTCCGCGCCCCACTCCAGGTCCTGGTCCGGCGGGGCTGACCGACCCGCCGGGTCCGGGCCGCCGGGCCCTGGGCCCGGCGG
>NZ_MQUR01000162.1 GCF_001953875.1 Streptomyces amritsarensis | reverse complement strand
GCGGAGGCTGCGAGCGTACGCAGCCTCCGCGCCGGGCCCCTTGCGTCTCCTGCTACCAGGTGAAGCCGGGCTGGATCGGCATGCAGGCCTGGTCGTTGTCGCCGTTGAGCGCGTGGGCGGAGTCCGGGGCCTTGGTCGGGGCCGCCGGCGGCGGGGTCGGCGTGCCGCCCGTCCGCCAGTCCTTGCCGACGAACACGACGATCCCGGCGACCTGGTCGGACTTCTGCACCGAGGCGGCGGGCAGGCCGAGAGCGGTGGCCACGGCGGCCGCGTCGGCCGCCTGGGCGTCGGTCGCGTAGCGGATCACCGAGGTGTCCTCGGCGCCCGTCTGGGTGTCGGCGACGACCCTGGTGAAGCCCTTGCCGGTCAGCAGGGCGGCGACCTCGCTCGCGCGGCCCTTCACCTTGGCCTGCGTGCCGTCCTTGCCCCCGGTGGAGTTGCGGACGGTCACCGCGATCTTCGCGGGCGGG
Source organism: Streptomyces amritsarensis (assembly GCF_001953875.1). Classification (GTDB taxonomy): domain Bacteria; phylum Actinomycetota; class Actinomycetes; order Streptomycetales; family Streptomycetaceae; genus Streptomyces; species Streptomyces amritsarensis. The sequence continues at coordinate 9,120 of NZ_MQUR01000162.1, read as the reverse complement.
GCGGCCGTGGCCGCTGCCGTCGGGGCCCCGGTCGGCTGCTGCTGGGCCGGGGCGGACGGCGAGGCCGGTGCGCCCGGGCTCGCGGAGGCCGCCGGGGAGGCAGAGCCCTGGCCGTCGAGGGCGATGTCCTCCCGGACCATCCGGAACAGGTCCTCGGCCTCGCCCGGCTTGGGCTCGACCCGGCCGTCCAGACCGGGCTTGGTGCTGTAGACCCACGGCATGGTGGTCATGGTGATCCGGCCCGGCGGGACCTTCTTCAGCTCCATGCTGAGGTCGAACAACTTGTCGATCTTGTTCAGGCCGGTGTCCACGACCATGGCCTCGATCGCCGCCTGGGCCAGGCTGTTGAGCTTGACCGGGTTGCTGAGCTTGGCGTTCTTGCGGAACTCCCGGGCCATCGAGTTCATGTACTGGTGCTGGGCGTGGGTACGGCCGATGTCGGTGCCGTCCTCGAAGCCGTAGCGGGTGCGCAGCCACTGCAGGGCCGTCTCGCCCTGGATGACGCTCGTGCCCTTGGGCAGCTTCAGGCCGGAGCCCTTGCCGTCCCGGGTGCGGGAGTGCACGTTCTGCTCGACGCAGACCGGGACGCCGCCGATGGCGTCGGCCATCCGGACCACGCCCTTGAAGTCGATCATCATGAAGTGATCGATGGGTATCTTGGTCAGCTCGGTCCAGGCGGCGACGGTGCAGCCGGGTCCGCCGCGCTGGATCGACTCGTTCGTCTGGACGAGGCCCTTGCTCGCCGGGTGCACCTTGCCGCCCGGCTCGGTGCACTTGGGCATCATCAGCATCGTGTCGCGCGGCATCGAGACGACCGAGATGTTGCTGCGGTCCGCGGACAGGTGCAGCAGCATCTGGACGTCCGCGAGCGGCGGGCCGTCGAAGGTGTCCGTGGCCCCGCCGAGGGCCTGGTTCTCCGCGTCGTTGCGTGCGTCGGAACCGATGAGCAGGATGTTCAGCGGGGTCTGCCCGAAGGCGTTGGGCTTGGAGCCGCCCAGCTTGTTCTCACCGAGGTTCAGCGCGTCCGTCTGGATGCTGCCGTTCAGGTGCCGGTAGTAGAGGTAGCCGGCCGCCGCCGTCCCGAGTATGAGCAGGGACAGGACGCAGGAGACCCAGCGCAGTACGCGCCTGCGGCCCGACCTGGGCGGACGGACACCGCGGGCCTTGCGGGCCGGCCCGGAGCCGCCCCTCGGGCGGGGCACCGTGCCGGGCGCGCCCGCCCCGCCGCCGGGTATGTCCCCGTCGGCCTGGGTGCTCGCCCCCTCCTCCCGCACGTCGCTGGGCCTCACGCGTATCCCCCTCAAGGTCCTTCTGGTCGTTGGTGTGCCCGGTGCGACCGGGCGCGTGCCGCTACTTGGCGCAGACGGCCTTGTCGGCCTGGGCCTGCTGGACGTCCTTGGGCAGCTCCTGCGGCACCGGCGGCGCCAGCGGGGTGCCCGGCTTCTGGAAGTCCGGTCCCAGGGTCAGCTTCATCGGGGTCTTCGCCGCCGCGTCCGTCGTCCCCATCTTCAGCGCGGTGGCCGGCAGCCCCAGGGCGTCCGCGAGCGCACGGGCCTGGTCGGCCTGGTTGGGCGCGTACTCCAGCAGGGTGGCGTCCACCTTCGACGGTGCGTTGCCCTGGTTGCTGGCCTTCGACATCCCCTTGGTGTTCTGCAGCCAGCCGAGCGTGGTGGAGGCGGCGCCCTTGGGCCCGCCGCCGTTGTAGACGGCCACCCGTACGTCCCCCGCGGGCGCCCGGTTGCCCTGGAGCAGCGCGTCCTGCTTGGCCTTCGCGTCGGCGTCGGCCGCCTCCTTCGCGGCCTGCTCCTTCTTCTCGACCTCCGTGAGCGAGACGTCCCCCCGGATCATCTGCAGCAGCGGCTCGGCCAGGGCCTGGTTGACCACGACGGTCGCCTTGACCTTCTCGGCCGGGTTGTCGAGCACCGGCAGGGTGGTGAAGGTGATGTTCTTGAGGTCGATGTCCTTCAACTCGCCCGCGAGGTCGGTGAGTTTGTCGATGGAGCCCAGCCCCTGGTCCACCGTCAGCGACTTGGTGGCCGCCTCGGCGAGCGAGAAGAACTTCTTCGGACTGGTCAGCGTCTCCTTGGACTTCATCTCGCGCATCATCGAACCCAGGAACTGCTGCTGGGTCTTGATGCGGTCCAGGTCGCTCTCGTTGCCGAAGGCGTGCCGGGTGCGTACGAAGGCCAGTGCCTGCTCGCCCTCCAGCCGGTGCTCGCCCTGGGGGAGCTTGAGCTTGGAGTCCTCGTCGTCGACGGCCTTCTCCAGGCACACGGGCACGCCGCCGACCGCGGTGCTGAGCGTCTTCACCGCGTTGAAGTCGACCATCATGAAGTTGTCGACCTCTATGCCGGTGAGGTCCTTGACCGTGCGCATCGTGCAGCCCGCGTCACGGCCCTCCTGGCCCAGGCTGGTGTTGAAGCGCACGCCCTTCACGCCGCGGACCGTCTTGGTGGTGCCGTCCGGCTGCTTGGTCGGGCAGTCCGGGATGTTGGTGATCAGGTCGCGGGGGATGGACAGCGCGGTGGCGTTGGAGCGGTCCTTGGCGATGTGGAACAGGATCGTGGTGTCGGCGTGGCCGACGCTGTCCTTGTCGCCGTAGCCCTCGTTGCCCGCACCGCTGCGCTTGTCGGTGCCGATGACCAGGATGTTGATGGCCTGGTCCTTCTTGAACCCGCCGGTGCCCGCGCCCGCGATGTCGGTGACGCTGAGGTTGCCGTTCAGGTGGTCGTAGTAGAGGTACGCCGCCGCGGCGCCGCCGACCAGCAGCAGCGCCAGCGTCCCGCTGGTGATCAGCAGGGCCTTCTTGCGGCGCCCGCCGCCGCTGCCGCCCTTGCGCGGGCGGCCGCCCCTGCGGCCGCCGGGCGGGCCGTCGCCGCGGCGGGGACCCGGCACGCCGGGGGAGGTGGTGGGGGCGGCGGGTGCCGACGAGGATCTGCGCGGGGCGGCCACCTTGGGCCGCTCTTGCGCTGCGGAGTCGTTCAATTGCAGCTCGTAGTGGCCGGTGCGGGGATTGAGCACCCACTGGTCTGCGGGGTCGATCTCGTCCGCCCGCCCACGGCTTTGCGCATCCACGGTTGCTCGAATCCTCCGTCGGGTGCCTCGCGACGCGCCTCCCCAAGGCGCACGGTCAACGATCCGGCTGCTGGTACCCGGTCTCCGGTCCGGCCGGGCACCGGATCGCTCACCTTATCCGTCCTGTTCGGCCGCAAACCATGGTGGTGACAAATTCCACTCCCCTTATAACGGGGCGAAGCGCCCATCCCACTCGGTTCGGTCACCGGCTTTTGGGATTGCTTTACCGGCACCCTGTGTTCCCTGCGGTCGTTCCTGTGAAAGTAGGGATGGGCGCGGAGGGGGTCGGGGTTCCCTCTCCGGCCGAATTCCCTTCCCCGATCGTGCCACTGGCGCTTCCGGTCGGGGTCGGGGCGGCCTCCCCGGCGGCCCGGGTCGCCGCGGAAGCCGTCGGCTCCGGCGGGGTCACCGTCACCGGTTCGTCCTCCCGCAGCTGCCGGAACAGCCGCTCGGCGTCCGGTTCCACCAGCTCGTCCCGGTTGGGGTTCGGCGCGTAGGGGCGGCGCGGCACGGTCAGGAACGTGATGCGGTCGGTCGGTATGCCCCGCACGCCCCGTACGAGTTCGTACATGTTGCGCAGCGACGCCAGTCCGGGGTCGGTGGTCAGTGCGGAGGTGGCGGCGTCCAGCAGCGGGTACAGGCGCGCCGGGTTCAGCAGAACGCCGTTGCTCTGCACCTTCTTGACGAGCGAGCCGAGGAACTGCTGCTGGCGCTCCATCCGTTCGGTGTCGCTGCCGTTGCCCAGGCTGTGCCGGGCGCGTACGAACCCCAGTGCCTGTTCGCCCCGCAGGGTCTGCCGGCCGGCGGGCAGCTTCAGCTTGGCCTGCACGTCGTCGATCGGCTCCTTGAGACACACCTCCACCCCGCCGAGGGCGTCGACCATCCGCTTGAACCCGCTGAAGTCGATGACCATGTGGTGGTCGATCCGGATGTCCGTGAGCTTCTCCACGGTCCGGATCGTGCAGGCGGCCCCGCCCCACTCGAACGCCCAGTTGAACTGCGCGAAGGAGGCGCCGGTGCGGGTCCCGTCCGGCTGCAGGCAGGCGGGGATCTGCGTCATCAGGTCCCGGGGTATCGACACCGCCGTAGCGCTCCTGCGGTCCTGCGGCAGGTGCAGCAGGATCGTGGTGTCCGAGCGCTGGGTGCCCTTGTCCCCGCCGTAGCCGGCGTTGCCCTTGCCCGAGCGCGAGTCGGAGCCGATCAGCAGGATGTTCCGGGCACCCGTGGCGAGGGGGGCCGGACGTTCGCGCTCGTAGCGCTCCAGCTCGGCGGCGGCCGAGGTGTCCTCGGTGATGTTGCCGTCGAGCTTGTTGTAGAGCCACCAGCCGGTGGCCGCCCCCACCAGCACCAGCAGGGTCAGCCCGAGGCCGACCCAGCGCAGCAGCCGGCGCCTGCGGGTCCACGGAGGCCGTCGCCCGCCTCCGGCCGCATCGCTGCCGCCCGGTATGCCTGAGCTGTCCGTCACTGGCGTGCGTCCCCTCGCCGCTGCGAGCAGCCGTACGGGTGAGCACGGCCTCTGCCGATCCTGCCCCCGGAGTGCCGGAGCAGCCCGGGGGCGGGGTCGTGTCTAGGGCCATGCGGGTGACAGATCGGCCGTTCCCGAGGATTGATCAGTCCGGGTGACCGGCCGCGCCCCGGTGTCAGACCGTGTGGGTGACGCGCTCGCTCTCGGTCCGCTGGGCCAGCGCCTGCGCGGACAGCCGGTCCAGGTTCCGGCAGAGCACCACGGAGGCTCCCGCGGCCAGCGCGGCGTACAGCCCGGCGGACAGCCCCTCCCAGGTGTCGTAGCCCAGCCCGGTCAGCACCCGTGACCCCTCGCCGAGGCCGAGCTTCGCCGCGTCCTCGCGGGCCCGGGCGACCAGCGCCGTGTGCGAGAGCTCCTCGCCGCCGACGATCAGCGCGGGACCGTCGGGCTGCACCGGGACGAAGGGGGCGAAGCGGTCGCCCTGCCCCGGCACCTCGACCGCGTAGTCCGCGAACCCGGCCGGGGGCTGCGGGAAGCGACCGCCGAGCGGCCGCAGCGCCAGCGCCACCCGCTCGCCGCCGCACTCCAGCGCCTCCTCCAGCGTGTCCGGACCGCTGACGACGAGATCGGCGTCGCCCGGGTGCCCGCCCACCGAGGCCACGACCCCGACCGAGTCGCAGGCCAGCAGCCACACGGCGCTCTGCCAGTGCGCCGGGAGCAGCAGCGCGAGCCGGTCGCCGGGCTCGGCGCCCAGGTCGCCCTGGAGCAGGTTCGCGGTCTTGGCCACCCAATTGGCGAAGGTCGCGACGGACAATTCGACGCGTTCGCCGGTGGCGTCGTCGTAGAAGGTGACGAGCGGGCGGCCCGGATCGGCGGCGAGCGCGGATCGCAGCAGGTCGGCAGGGGTGCGGTCAATGGCGTTCACCCGGCACAGGGTACGCGGGGCCCTCCTCCGTACGGGGGTCCGCGGCTCCTCCGTACGGGGGAGGGGTATGCGCGGTGCAGCGGACGGAGCATCAGATCTCGGATGGCGCCCCGGGGTGAGCGTGCCCACCATCCTTGTCATGCGTGGATTCCTTGCTTCCTCGATCGGCGTCGCGACGGCCGCCGTACTGGCCCTGCCCCTCGCGCTCCCGACTCCGGCACTCGCCGAAACCGTCCCCGTGACCCCGGCCGGGTCCACCCAGTCGCTGCCGCTCGTCCCCATGGGGCCCGCGGCGGCCCGCACCCCCGGCGTCCCCGGAATGAGCGCCTCGCCCCGCGGCCCCGAGACGCAGGGCCTGCCCGCCCGCGAGGTCAGGACGTTCTCGATGGTCGGTGTCGTCTGGGACGACGTCACCGCCCAGCTCAACGGCCGCGTCCAGGTCCGCACCCGCTCCGTCCGCACCGCCACCTGGTCCGACTGGCAGGACGTCGAGGTCCACAACAGCGAGCACGCGGCCGACCCCGACGCGGCGGAGCGCGACTCCGGCCGGGTCCGCGGCGCCACCGCCCCGCTGTGGGTCGGCGAGTCCGACGGCGTGGAGGTCCGCGTCCAGGCGGAGCTGGACGCCCCGGCCACCCGCGCGGGCTCCCGGCTCCCCTCGGGCATGCGCATCGAACTCGTCGACCCGGGCGCCGCGGCCGCGGCGGGGTCCTCGGACGGCAAGAACAGCGGCCCGGCCGACGACAAGGGCGAGATGGTCGCACCCGGCCTGACCATGGAGATGGCCGAGGCCTCCGCGGCGAACATGCCGCACGCCTCGCTCGGCGCGAACGAGATCACCGAGCTCAACAAGGCCGACTCCACCGCCGACGCCGTCTTCGCCGGCGAGGGCGCACTCGCCGCGGCGGCCGCCCCGTACATCGGCCCGCGCCCGCGGATCGTCACCCGCAAGGGGTGGGGCGCGGACGAGTCCCTGCGCGAGAAGGCCTTCGCCTACACCAACACGGTCAAGGCGGCGTTCGTCCACCACAGCGCCTCCGGCAACAACTACGCCTGCAAGGACGCCCCGGCGGTGCTGCGCAGCCTGTACCGCTACCACGTGGTCAGCAGCGGCTGGCGCGACTTCGGCTACAACTTCGCCGTCGACAAGTGCGGCACGGTCTACGAGGGCCGCGCGGGCGGCGTCTCCAAGCCGGTCCTCGGCGCGCACACCATGGGCTTCAACACCGACAGCATGGGCGTGGCGGTGCTCGGCACCTTCACGAACTCGGCGCCCCCGTCCGCCGCCGTCGACGCGGTCGCCCGCCTCACCGCCTGGAAGCTCGGCCTCTTCGGCCGGGACCCGCGCGGCAAGACCACCCTCAAGTCGGGCGGCGGCAACCGCTACCCGAAGGGCAGGAACGTCTCGATGAACGTCATCTCGGGCCACCGGGACGGCTTCGCGACGGAATGCCCCGGCAAGCAGCTGTACGGCAAGCTCCCGACGACCCGCACATCCTCGGCCAAGCTCCAAGGCCGCCCCTAGCCCCCGCCCCCGGGCCCCGGCCCCCGGCCTACGCCCAGGCCGCCCGGCCTCGGCCCGGGGCCCCGGCCCGCGCGCAGGCCGTCCGGCCCCGACCGCAGGCCATATCCCGGCCCCGACCCTGGGGCCCCGGCCCGCACCCAGCCAGTCCGGCCCCGCACCCGGGCCGCCACCGGGCCCGACCCCGGGGCCCCCGGCCCGCACTCAGGCCGCCCGGCCCCAACCCCGGGGGCCCCGACCCCACCCCTGTGGCCCCCGGCCCCGACCGCGGGCTCCGCCGGCCCGCCCCGTTGGCCCCCGGCCCGCGCCCAGGCCGCCCGCCGGACCACGGGTACCCGGGCCGGGCGGCAGGGCCGGACGGGGCCCGGTCTCGGCGGCCGGGCTAGGCTCGATCCATGGCCGGCCGCTTCGACCCCCTCAACCGGACCGTCGTGCGCGGCGGACGCACCGCCGTACCGCCGGGGCGGGGGAGCAGCGTCGGCGTCGGGGGAGCGGCACGCCGCTGGACCCCCGACGGCCCCGTCGACCTCGGCCTCACGCTCGGCCCGCTCCGGCGCGGCCCCGGCGACCCCACCTTCCGCACCACGCCCGACGGCTCCGTCTGGCGCGCCACCCGCACCCCGGACGGGCCCGCCACCCTCAGGGTCTCCCGGACCGGCACGGAGATCGACGCCGAGGCCTGGGGCGCCGGCGCCGCATGGCTGCTCGACCGGCTGCCCGTACTGCTCGGCGCGGCCGACGACCCGGCGGCGTTCGTGCCCCGCCACCGCCTCGTGCACGCCAGCCACCGCCGCCGCCCGGGCCTGCGCCTGACCCGCACCGGCCTGGTGCTGGAGTCCCTGATCCCCACGGTCCTCGAACAGAAGGTCACCGCCGACGAGGCCTACCGGGCCTGGCGCCGCCTCGTACGGCAGTACGGCGAACCCGCACCCGGCCCCCACGGGCAGAACCTGCACGTCATGCCGGACCCCCGCACCTGGGCGATGATCCCGTCCTGGGACTGGCACCGGGCCGGCGTCGACGCCAAGCGCTCCGACACCATCGTCCGGGCCGTACGCGTCGCGAACCGCCTGGAGGAGGCGGCGGCCATGGACCTGCCCGAGGCCGCGCGCCGCCTGGAGGCCGTTGTCGGCATCGGCCCGTGGACCTCCGCCGAGACCCTCCAGCGCAGCAACGGGCACCCCGACGCCGTCACCACCGGTGACCTGCACCTGCCCGGAATCATCGGCTACGCCCTCGCCGGCGACCGCGACGCCGACGACGCCGCGATGCTGGAGCTCCTCGCCCCGTACGCCGGCCAGCGCCACCGGGCGGCCCGCCTCGTCCTCCTAGCGGGCCGCACCCCGCCCCGCCGCGCGCCCCGCATGTACCGCAGCGACATCGGCCGCTTCTAAACCGTCTCCACCGCATGGCGCCCCCCCGCCCCCGGCTTACGGCCCGCCCCCGGCCTGGTCCCGCCGCGGCGTGCGGCCCCGCTCAGCGGCCCGGCCCCGTTCCGGCGGCCGGGTCTCGCCCTCGGCGGGCGGCCCCGTTGCGGGCGGTCTGGTCCCACCCGGGCCGTGCGGCCCGCCCCCGGCCCGGTCTCGCCTGCGGCGTGCGGCCCGCCCCAGCGGACAGGTCCCACCTGGGGCGCGGCCCCCTTCCGGCGGCCAAGCCCCGCCGCGGCGGTTTCGTCCCACCCGGGGCGCGCAGCCCGCTCCAGCGGACTGGTCCCACCCGGGCGGGCGGCCCCGCCCGCGGTCTGGTCTCGCCCGCTGCCGGCGGCCCGTTCCGGGGGCCTGGCCCCGCCCGCGGCGGGCGTGCGGCCCGCCCCCTGCCTGGCCTCGCCCGGGGGCGTGCGGCCCCGCTCAGCGGCCCGGCCCCGCTCCGGCGGCCGGGTCTCGCCCGCGGCGTGCGGCTCCGCCGCGGCGGTCTGGTCCCACCCAGGCTGTGCGGCCCCGCCCCCGCCCTGGTCTCGTCCGCGGCGTGCGGCCCCGCCGCGGCGGTCTCGTCCCACCTGGGGCGTGCGGCCCCGCCCCCAGCCTGGTCTCGCCCGCGGCGTGCGGCCCGCTCCGGCGGCCTGGCCCCGCCTGCGGCGTGCGTGCGGCCCGGCCCCGCCTGCGGCGTGCGTGCGGCCCGGCCCCGCCTGCGGCG
>NZ_MQUR01000161.1 GCF_001953875.1 Streptomyces amritsarensis | reverse complement strand
CGGGTGCGGGTGCGGCCGGCGCGATCCGGTCCGCTGCCGCGGGCCGGCCGCGTGGCATCCTGTGGGCATGACGTCCGACGTCACGGCCGCGGTGTGGGCGGCCCGGCAGGTCGCGCGGGTCCGCGACGACCCCGCCGGGCGGACGGCACTGATGAGGCGCTGCTACTCCGGGCCGTTCGGCAAGGCGCCCCGGCACCTGCCGTTCCGCCGGGCCGCGATGTCGTTCATGGGCTGGCAGGTACGGCGGGGTGTGCTGCGGCCCGCGTCCGGCGACCGGCCCGGCAGTCCCTGGTGGCGTGCGGTGAACGAGCGCATCCTCCGGGACGGCTGCGAGGCGGTGGGCCTCAGCGGCGGGCTGCCCGGTCCGGCTTCCTCACCCGCCGTCGACCGCTGGCTGTCCTTCGCCCACCGCCCCACCGCACGGGCCTGGTACGGGGCGCACAACGGCAGTGTGGTCGCCGCGTACCTCGAGAACCGCGGCCTCGCGGAGGCGGAGAACGAGACGGAGCGCTTCTTCCTGAACGTCGTCCTCTGCCGCGTCCTCTACGCGCACGCCCTCGTCGCGGCGCCCCGCATCTCGCTCGGCCCGCTGCGTCCCCTCGCACCGTTCCTCGGTGATCCGAGACTCGGGATGACCGGGATCTTCCTGCAGTTGTCGCGGGTACTCCCCGACGAATACCCGCTCCGCGGCACGGTGCAGGCCCACCTGGACAGGGAGATCGGGTTCGGCCGCCTCCTCGATTTCGGGGTGATCGTCCCCCGCCTGCAACAGCTCTACGAGTGGTCCGCCGGCGAACTCGCGGAGCCGGGCCTGCTCGGCTGCGTCCGCGACGGCGCCCCGGTCTACGCCTGGCCGTACGCCGAACGGCGCGTCTGGCAGCCTCCTCGTTCGGCCGCCCTCCGCCTGGTCCGTCGGACACTCCCGCCGGCGCCCGCCGATCGCGCCGGGGCGGTGCGCGGCGGGGCGGTGCGCGGCGGGCTGGGTGGCGCCTCGCGTCCGCCGGATCCGTGATCCCGGGGGCGTGCGTGCTGCCCGTCCGGTCCGTGTGGCCCTCCTCGTCCAGTCGGACCCGGGCCTGACCGCCGCCGCCCTGGCCCGCGCACCGGACGTTCTCCGGACCCACCGGATCTGCTGGGGAGGCGCCGGAGGAGACGTAAGGACTTCGTCATCAGGCCGGGCATGGCACCACGGCCCTCCACAGCGTTGAATTGCGCCGAACGGGCCGGTGAGCGGACCGGTGAGGAAGTGGGGATGCAGTGGCGGAGACGAAGCGGCGCGGCCGGATGTGGCTCGGAGCGCTGATCGCGGCGGTGGTGGTGCTGGGCGTCGGCTCGTACTGGTTCCAGCCGTGGAAGCTGTGGCGGGACGAGACCGTCAGCGAGGCGCTGCCCGGTGCGGCCGCCCCGCGGCAGCCCTCGGCAGCGGCCTCCGCGGGCGGCGCGGCGTCCGGCGCCCCGGCCGCCGGCCCGCAGACCCTGGCGCAGGGCACGCTGATCAGCCACGAGCACTCCACCACGGGCACGGCGAAGCTGATCCGCCTCGCCGACGGATCCCGCACCCTGCGCCTGGAGAACCTCGACACCAGCAACGGCCCCGACCTGCGCGTCTGGTTGACCGATGCGCCGGTGAAGGAGGGCGTGGCGGGCTGGCGCGTCTTCGACGACGGCAAGTACGTGAGCCTCGGCAAGCTCAAGGGCAACAAGGGCGACCAGAATTACGAGATCCCGGCCGACGTGAACCTGGCCGACTACAGCAGCGTCACCATCTGGTGCGACCGCTTCGACGTCTCCTTCGGCGCGGCGGCTCTCACCTCGGCCTGAGGCGCCGGCCATCGGCCAGGACGAGGTGAAGGTGCTCGTCCGGTTGTCACGAAACGGTCATCATCCGGTCCCATTCCGATACTAATGATCGGGAAGCATTCCGCTGGAGAACATCAGCCCAGCAAAGGACCCACCGATGCTCCGCTCGCGACGAGCCACAGCCAGGGCGCCGCTCGCGTGACCCACCGCAAACCGAAGCCGAAGCCGCGGTGGGTGTCGCGCCGCACCGCAATGGTCTGCACCAGCAGCGGGCTCGTCGCCACCGCCTTCGGCGTCGTCGGCTTCGGCGGGAAGCCCGGGCCCGGGGCCGGGCCCGGCGCCCGAACGGAGGCGGCACCGGACGAGGGCCGGGCGGAACCATCCGCCGCGCCACCCCGCGAACCCGGGCAGGCGTGGATGCCCGACGCCACCCGCAAGCCGCTGGCGGTGAACTTCACTCCGGGCGGCCTCCGGGAGATGCGGGGCCTGGTCCTGCACGTCCAGGAGGGCGAGAACTCGCTCCACGGCCACTTCAGCGATCCGGCGGTGCAGTCCTCCGCGCACTTCTGGGTCTCGCAGTCCGGGGAGATCGAACAGTACGTCTCCGCCTACGACCGGGCCTGGGCGCAGGGCGACGGCAACCCGTCGTGGCTCTCGGTGGAGACCTCGGGCTTCGCGAGCCGGCCGCTCACCGCTCGGCAGGTGGACTCCGTCGCGCTGATCTACGCCTGGGGCATGGCCCAGCACGGCTGGCCCCTCGAACCCGCCTCCACCCCCCGGGGCCGCGGCTTCGGCATCCACAGCATGGGCGGCCGCGCCTGGGGCGGCCACGCCTGCCCCGGGCCCCTCCGGTCCGCCCAGACCGGGGAGATCCTCAGCACGGCCCGCGGGAGGTACCCGCGTCAGGGCCCGTAGTGCAGGTGCCGGTCACGGCCACTCGTCGAGGGCCGCGACCAGCGTGGTCGCTTCGTGGCGGACCGCGAGTTCGTCGTACGCCGTGGCGACGGCAGGGGTGCACGGCGCGCTCACCGTTCCCCGGACGCTACGGCGAGGGTGTCGTGCTGCGGTCCGGAGAGGACGACCTTGAGGGCGCCGGTGTCGCCGGCGCGGGAGAAGACCTCGTACGCCTCTTCCATCTGGTCCGGCTCGAAGCGGTGGGTGACCATCGCGGCGCCGGGGAGGCGGCCGGCGGCCATCATGCGCAGCAGCATCGGGGTGGAGTGGGTGTCGACGAGGCCCGTGGTGATCGTGATGTCCTTGATCCACAGGTCTTCGAGGTGCAGGGCGGCGGGCTTGCCGTGGACGCCGATGTTGGCGACCCGCCCGCCGGGACGGACCATGCGGGTGCACATCTCGAACGCCTCGGGCACGCCGACCGCCTCGATGACCACGTCCGCCCCGAGCCCCTCGGTGAGGTCCTCCACCAGCCGCTCGGGCTCCTCGTCCGCGCTGGCGGTGGCATCGGCGCCGAGGTCGCGGGCGGCCTCCAGCCGGGACGCGGCGAGGTCGACGGCCATGATCCGCCCGGGGCTGTAGAGCTGTGCGGTGGCGATGGCGGCCAGGCCGATGGGCCCGGCACCGACCACGACCACCGTGTCGCCGGGGCGCACATTGCCGTTCAGGACGCCGACCTCGTACGCGGTGGGGAAGATGTCCGCGAGCAGCACGGCGTCCTGGCTGCTCACGGCGCTGGGGAGCGGGTGGACGGAGAGGTCGGCGAAGGGCACGCGGACGTATTCGGCCTGGGTGCCGTCGATGGTGTGGCCGAGGACCCAGCCGCCTCCGCCCCGGCACTGGCCGTAGCGGCCTTCGCGGCAGAAGCGGCAGCGGCCGCAGGCGGAGATGCAGGAGATCAGGACCCGGTCGCCGGGGCGGACGCCACGGACGTCGCCGCCGGTTTCGACGACGGTGCCGACGGCCTCGTGGCCAAGGATCCGGCCGGGGGCCACTTCGGGGACGTCGCCTTTGACGATGTGCAGGTCGGTGCCGCAGATGGTGACGGCGTCGACCCGGACGATCGCGTCTGAGGCGTCCCTGATCGCGGGGTCCGGGACGTCCTGCCAGGAGGTCTGCCCGGGACCGTGGAAGACGAGTGCCTTCATGACTGCGGCCTCTCTGTGCTGCGCGGGGGTGGGGTCACCGTCAGGCTGCGCCCGCGCGGCTCCGCCCCGCTTGGGCCGGTCGGCCCCCACCATGGGGACCTGTGGGGTCTCCCCTGGCCCGGTGCGACCGCCGCGACCGGGACCGGCATGCACGTGACGCCGGGCTGTCCGAGCATGGAATGGGGGCAGACGGGTCGCTGTCCACGGAGGTGAGTGCGATGGCGTTTCCAGCGCGGCACCGGGCCGGCGGGCCGATGAAGCCGGACGGACCCTTCGTCCCCGCGCGTCCGTCTCCGGAGGTGCCGCGATGAGCACGGCCGGGACGCCGGACACGGGGCCGGCAGTCGTCACCTTGACGATGAACCCCGCCCTCGACCTGTGCTGGGAAGTCGAGCGCCTGCAGGGCATCGGCAAGAACCGTGCCCGGGTCAGGTCGGTGGCCGTGGGGGGCGGAGGGATCAATGTCGCACGTCATATCGTGCGGTTCGGGGGGCGGGCCACCGCCGTCCACACCGCCGGCGGCGAAGTCGGCCTGCGCCTCAACCGGCTGCTGGACGAGGAGGGCATCGACCACGTCGCCGTCGACATAGACGACGACACCCGCGAGGCACTCGTACTGGTGGAGACCGCCACACACCGCAGCTACCACATCGTGCCGTCCGGGCCGCACCTGCGCGAACGCGAGGGCCGGCGGTGCCTGGAGCTGCTGGAGCGCCTCGCCGGGGCCTGCCCGTACGTCGTGGTCAGCGGCAGCCTGCCCCCCGGCCTGCCCGACGACTACTACGCGGCTGTCGCCCGGCACGTGAGGGAAGCCGGATCCCGGCTGATCCTGGACACTTCCGGACCGGCGCTCCGGGCGGCGCTCGCCGAGGGCGTGTTCCTCTTCAGGTGCAACCGGACTGAGGCCGAGAGCCTGACCGGCCGGGCGGTCAGCGGATTCGACGAGGCCCGGGCCCTCAACGAGCACCTGCTCACCTCGGGGTCCGCCGAGATCGCCGTCACCACCCTCGGCGCACTGGGCGCACTGTGCTCGACCCGCCACGGCCACACCGAGCTGTACACCCCGCCGCTGCCCGGCGAACCCCTGAGCGATGCCGGGGCCGGAGACAGCATGGTCGCCGCCCTCACCGCAGAGCTGGCCGCCGGAGAGGATCCCGTCGCCGCATGCGCTCTCGGGGTGGCCACAGCCGCCGCGGCGATGCTCACCCCCAGCACCGAACCCTTCGACGTGGACGTGGCGTTGGCCCTGCGCTCGCAGGTGAAGACGACGAGTGGCTGAGCCGGACCGCCGGACTTCCTCCGCCGGGCGGAGCGAGGCGACGAGCTGCTGGCGGACGAGGTCGACGGCGGTACCGGGCGGCGGCTGTGGCCGCCGGTACCTGGCCGTAGGGCTTCGCGGTGGCATCAGGGTGGGTTTCCTGGGCAGCCGCCGGATATGAACCGATGTGCGGATACCGGAGAGTCCTACTGGATGCGGACGGCGGCAATGCCGTCCTTCGCCCCGCTGTCAGGGGCCGCCGAAGCAGACGTGGCGGTCATCGGCAGCGGCATCGTCGGCCTCAGCACGGCGTGGGAACTCGCCCGCGCGGGACTGCGCGTCGTCGTGCTGGAAGCGGACCGGCTGGCGGGCGGGGTCACCGGCCACACGACCGGGAAGCTCACCGCCCTGCACACCGCCGTGTACGACACCCTGCGGAGCAAGCACGGGGACGAGGCCGCGCGGCAGTACGCCGCATCCCAGAGCGAGGCCCTGCGCCATGTCGTCGACGTGTCCCGAGAGCTGGGCGTGGACTGCGAGCTGGAAAGGCGCCCGGCCTTCACCTACTGCGAGGAGGCCGAGGGCTGCGAGGCCCTGCGTGCCGAGGCCGACGCGGCGCGGGCGGCAGGCCTGGACGCGTCGTTCGTCACCGAGACGGGGCTGCCCTTCCCGGTGGCCGGCGCGGTCAGGGTCGAGGAGCAGGCCCAGTTCCATCCGCTCCGGTATCTGGCCGGGCTGGTCGAGGACATCGTCGCGCGCGGCGGCCGGCTCCATGAGAACACCCGCGTGACGCAGCTCGAAGACGGCGATCCCGGCCGGCTCACCACCGGCACCGGCGCCACCGTGACCGCCGGGCACGTGGTCGTCGCCACCCACCACCCCGTGTTCGACGACGCGCTGCTCTCCACCAGGCTCACGCAGCACCGCGACCTGGTGATCGCGGGCCCGGTGCCCGCCCGGCAGGACCCCGGGGGCCTGTACATCACCGAGGAGAACGGCAAGCGCTCCGTGCGCACCTCGCCCCTGGCGGACGGCGACCGGCTCCTCGTCGTCACCGGGGAAGCGTTCACGCCCGGCACCGGCGAGGACACCGAGGCCGGGTACGCCCGCCTCCAGGACTGGGCCGAGCAGCACTTCCCCGGATTCTCGACCACCCACCGCTGGGCAGCGCAGGACAACAGCTCCACGGACACGCTGCCCCTCATCGGCCGCCTGCCCACCAAGGGCGACAACGTCTACGTGGCCACCGGCTTCGCCGGCTGGGGCATGACGGGCGGAGTCCTGGCGGGCACGATCATCTCCTCCCTCGTCCGGGGCGACGAGGACCCGTGGGGCGGGCTCTACGACCCCGGCCGCGTCGGCTCGCCCGTACGGTCGGCCCCGACGTACCTGAAGGCCCAGTGGGACGTGGGGAAGCACTTCGTCAAGGACCGCCTGGACACGCTCGGCGACGGCACCAACGGCCCGGTCGAGGACCTGCGGCCCGGTGAGGGCACGGTGGTCCGCGCCGACGGCAGGCCCTGCGCCGTGCACCGCGACGACCAGGGCGAACTGCACGCCGTATCGGCCGTCTGCACGCACCTCGGGTGCCTGGTGGCCTTCAACAACGCCGAGCGGACCTGGGAATGCCCCTGCCACGGCTCTCGCTTCGGCATCGGCGGCGAAGTCCTCCAGGGGCCGGCCCTGAGTCCCTTGGAACGCCGGGACACGACGGACCTCTGACCGGCCTGGCCTGCGCGCGCCCCTTCCCCGCCGGCGTGCCCCTTCCCCGCCGCCGCACCGGCGGATCCGCCGGCGGGTGGCGTGACGCCTCCGCGGGTCGGCCGCGGCGCCGGGCGGATCGCTGCGGGAGCGGCACCATCCCCGTGTCGGTCAGGCCGACTCGGTGCTCCTTGTCCAAGATGGCCCCCTGGGTTTGCGTCTCGGAGGGAGATACGTCCGATGGTCTGCGACGAGTGCGGACGCCCGTGGTGAGCGTCGGCGGGGACGAGCTGGGGCCGGTGCTGGCGTGGGTGCTGGACCGCTCCCACGAGGCATCATCGATGGACATCGCCGGGCTGATCGCCGAGGCGGCCGGCCGCCTGGGCATCGGGGAGACCCGGCTGTACCTGGTCGACCTGCAGCAGAGCCGGCTCAATCCGCTCCCCCAGCCGGGGGGACAGGGCGGGCACGCGGCGGCCGCTGTCGACGTCGAGGGCTCCCTGGCGGGCTTGGCCTACCGCACCCAGCGGGTCCAGCAGAGCAGGGACAGGGACACCGCCTGGTTCCCCATGGTCGACGGCATCGAACGGATCGGCGTCATGCAGGTCTCCTCGTCCGGCCGGGCCCCGAACCGGATGCAGGCCGGTCGCGCGCTGGCGAGTCTGGCGACGTTGCTGGTGGTGTCCCAGTCCTCGCACAACGACCTCATCGTCCGACACCAGCGGACGAACCCGATGAGCCTGCAAGCGGAGCTGCTGTGGGCGTTCCTGCCACCGCGGACCATCGGCACGACCCGCGCCACCTCCACCGCGATGCTGGAACCGGCCTACGACGTCGGCGGCGACGCCTTCGACCACACCTTCATCGACGGCACCCTGCATCTGACGATGGTGGACGCGATGGGCCACGATCTGGCCTCGGGCGGAGCAAGCGCCGCCGCCATCGCCGCCTGCCGTTCCACACGCCGTTCCGGCGCCGCCCTCCCCGACATCGCCTCCACCATCGACCGCACCCTGGCCCGATGGATCCCCGACCGGCTCATGACCGGGGTCATCGCCGAACTGGACACCCGCACCGGCGACTTCGTGTGGATCAACTGCGGCCACCCGCCGCCGCTCCTCATCCGCGACGGCCATGTCCTGCCACGAGCACTCGAACGCACCGCCGAACTCCCGCTCGGCCTCGGGTTCCACGCCCAGGAGCCACCCACCCGGCACCACGCACGCCTCCAGCCCGGCGACCGCGTACTGGTCCACAGCGACGGCGTGACCGAGGCCCGCTCCCCCGACGGCGACCTGTACGGCGAGGACCGCCTCACCGACACCGTGATCCGCTCCCTCGCGTCGGGGCACAACGCCCCGGAAGCGCTGCGCCGACTGGCCGGGAACCTCCTCGCCCACCAGGAGCACCGCCTGCGCGACGACGCGACCATCCTCCTGACCGAATGGCACCCCACCCGCTGATCCGCGCGACCGGAGCACCCCAGGAGGCCGACAGCTCCGCCCCTGCCACGCGCAGCGGCGGACGGCGCACCCGAAATTGAAAACGGTCGTCATTTTCATATAGGCTCGCGCCGAGCACTTCGACACCTCACAGGAGATCCCGATGGCCGTCCCGAAGCGGAAGATGTCCCGCAGCAACACCCGTCACCGCCGGGCCCAGTGGAAGGCGACGACGCCGCAGCTCGTCCCGATCACGGTCGACGGCTCCGTCCACCAGGTCCCCCAGCGACTGGTGAAGGCGTACGAACGCGGCCTGCTGCACCCCGAGGGCTGAGCCGATGGCACGCCCGGCCGACACTCCGCTCCCGGTCACCGTCCTGTCCGGATTCCTCGGAGCCGGCAAGACCACCCTGCTCAACCACGTGCTCGGCAACCGCGACGGACTACGCGTCGCCGTCATCGTCAACGACATGAGCGAGGTCAACATCGACGCCGCTCTCGTCCGCGGCGGCGAGGCGGCACTCTCGCGCACCGAGGAGCGGCTGGTCGAGATGACCAACGGGTGCATCTGCTGCACCCTGCGCGACGATCTGTTGGAGGAGGTCGACCGGCTGGCCCGTGAGGGGCGCTTCGACCACCTCCTCATCGAGTCCAGCGGCATCTCCGAGCCGATGCCGGTGGCGGCCACGTTCTCCTTCCCGCGCGACGACGGCGCCACCCTCGGCGACATCGCCCGCCTCGACACCATGGTCACCGTCGTGGACGCGGCGAACTTCCTGCCGGAACTCGCCGGCGGCGACGAGCTCACCGCACGCGGACTCGACCAGTACGAGGACGACGAACGCACCGTCAGCGACCTGCTCATGGACCAGATCGAGTTCGCCGACGTCATCGTCCTCAACAAGCTGGACCTGGTCGGACCGGCCGAAGTCGCCCGGCTGCGCGCCACCCTGTCGCGGCTGAACCCCGAGGCGAGGATCGTGCCCACCGTCCGCGGGCAGGTGGCCCTCGAACAGGTCCTCGGCACCGGCCTGTTCGACGTCGAGCGCGCTCAGCAGGCCCCGGGCTGGGTCAAGGAACTCAACGGCGACCACGTCCCGGAGACCGAGGAGTACGGAATCTCCTCGCTCGTCTTCCGCGCCGACCTCCCCTTCCACCCCGGCCGACTGTGGACCTTCGTCACCAAGGGCCTCGACAGCGGCACCTTCGGTCAGATCCTGCGCTCCAAGGGCTTCTTCCGGCTCGCCAGCCGCCCCCGCGTGACCGGCCTGTGGTCGCAGGCCGGCGCGGTGGCCCGCTTCGAGCCCTCGGGCGCCCTCGGACCGGACACCGCGCAGGGCCAGGAGCTCGTCTTCATCGGCACGGGCCTGCGCGCCGACGCGCTGCGGGCGGCCCTCGACGCCTGCCTGCTCGGCCCGGGCGAAGCCGTGCCCGCCGTGGACGACTTCCCGGACTGGGAGACGTACGGGATCGACGACGCCTGCGAGCACGAACACGGGCAGGCCGTGAGCTCGGCCGCCTAAGGGCGGTCCCGTAATCCCCGGTGGATCGGCGCACGGCGTCAGATGCGGCGCATCGCAAGGCGGAGGAGCGTCCTCATACTGGGCGTATTCGGGCGTTCCGACAACGCAGCGAGGTGCCGTAGCTGTCGTCGTGCGCCCGCCGGGGATTACGGGACAGCCCTT
>NZ_MQUR01000129.1 GCF_001953875.1 Streptomyces amritsarensis | reverse complement strand
CGGCCGGCCCGCCGGTCCGTACCGGCGGCCGGACGGGCCGGCCGCCGCGCCGGGTCAGCGCAGTCGCTCCGAGCCCTCCGGCTGCACCCACGCGTCGAGCTTCACGACGTCCTTGAGGAAACCGCGCACCCCCAGGAACTGGGAGAGGTGCTCGCGGTGCTCCTCGCACGCCAGCCACGTCTTGCGCCGCTCCGGGGTGTGCAGCGTCGGGTTGTTCCACGCGAGGACCCAGACGGCCGCGTCACGGCAGCCCTTGGCCGAGCAGGTGGGGATGTCACCGGGGGTGGGGGAGTCGGAGGAAGTCACGACCTCACCCTAGAACGGAAAGGCGACGCCGAGCAGCCACGGGGGGAGCTGCCCGGCGTCGGTCCGTCGCTCCGACGGGGGATGCGGAGCGCGTGAGCAGTATGTCACGCAGGACCCGGTGCGGTGCACCGGAACTTCATGATTGATCTGAGCTTTTCTTGAGGTTTCCCGCGTCCAGAGCCGGACGGACGGGAGCCGGGACGAAATGGGACGGCAGCGACGGCGCCGACTCACGGCCCGCGTTGGCGATGACCACGGCCACGTACGGCAGCAGGGCGCCCGCGACGAGCGTCACGACGGCCACGGGGCGCGACACGTTCCACAAGAGCACGGTCGCGATGACCGAAAGGGTCCTGACGGCCATCGAGATCACGTAACGCCGCTGGCGGCCCCGTACGTCCTCGGCGAGCCCCATCCGGGCACCGGTGATCCGGAAGACCTCGGCCCCGTTCCGCTTCTTTCGCTTCACCCGTTCCACGTCCTACCACCCGATCGCCGGCCGGCCCTTCCCCGGACCGGACCCTTCCACGGTACGCCGCCCCCGCCGCCGGGGGGACAGGGGGACCCCCGAGGGCGCCGCCCGAAATGCGCGGTACGTCGGACGGGTCGACACTGGGCCCACGTGCGCACACCGCGCCGGGAGGAGGCTGGACATGAGCTGGTTGTGGGCGATCATCGTCGGTTTCGTACTGGGGCTGATAGCCAAGGCCGTCCTGCCGGGCAAACAGCACCAGCCGCTGTGGCTGACCACGCTGATGGGCATCATCGGCGGCGTCCTCGGCAATGCCGTCGCCGCCTGGATCGGCGTCGCCGACACCCGGGGCATCGACTGGACCCGCCACCTCCTGCAGCTCGCGGGAGCGGTCCTCTTCGTCTTCCTCGGCGAGATGGCCTACAAGGCGATGCGCGGAGGCAGTCGCCAGATGACCTGAGCCGCTCCCGCGGGCATCCGCGCCCCATCGGCGCAAGGACCGCCCCGTGGACGCAGGGGCCGGCCGGACCGTGAAGTCCGAACCGGCCCCTGAGCCGTGTGCCGTACGGGTCGGCCTGCCGCGACGCGTCAGGCGCCGGCGACCTCGACCGCCGCCAGGTTCTTCTTGCCGCGGCGCAGGACCAGCCAGCGCCCGTGCAGCAGGTCCTCCTCGGCGGGGACCGCGTCCTCGGCGGTGACCTTCGTGTTGTTCACGTAGGCGCCGCCCTCCTTAACGGTCCGGCGCCCGGCCGACTTGCTCGCGACCAGACCCGTCTCCGCGAAGAGGTCCACCACCGGGCCCAGCTCCGCCACCTTGGCGTGCGGCAGCTCGGACAGGGCCGCGGCCAGCGTGGCCTCGTCCAGCTCGGCCAGGTCGCCCTGGCCGAACAGCGCCCGCGAAGCGGCGATCACGGCGGCGCACTGGTCGGCGCCGTGCACCAGCGCGGTCAGCTCTTCCGCCAGCGCCCGCTGCGCGGCACGCGCCTGCGGCCGCTCGGCGGTCTGCGCCTCCAGCTCCTCCAGCTCCTCACGGGACTTGAAGGAGAGAATCCGCATGTAGGTGGAGATGTCCCGGTCGTCCACGTTCAGCCAGAACTGGTAGAACGCGTACGGCGTGGTCATCTCCGGGTCCAGCCAGACGGCCCCGCCCTCGGTCTTGCCGAACTTGGTGCCGTCCGCCTTGACCATCAGCGGGGTCGCCATCGCGTGGACGTGCGCGTCCGGCTCGACCCGGTGGATCAGATCGAGGCCGGCCGTCAGGTTGCCCCACTGGTCCGAGCCGCCCTGCTGCAGGGTGCAGCCGTGGCGCCGGTACAGCTCCAGGAAGTCCATGCCCTGGAGCAGCTGGTAGCTGAACTCCGTGTAGCTGATGCCCTGGTCCGACTCCAGCCGCTTGGCGACCGAGTCCTTCGTCAGCATCTTGTTGACGCGGAAGTGCTTGCCGATGTCCCGCAGGAACTCGATGGCGGACATGCCCGCCGTCCAGTCCAGGTTGTTGACCATGACCGCGGCGTTCTCGCCCTCGAAGGACAGGAACGGCTCGATCTGCGAGCGCAGCCGGTTCACCCACTCCGCGATGACCGCGGGGTCGTTCAGGGTGCGCTCGGCGGTCGGACGGGGGTCGCCGATCTGACCGGTGGCCCCGCCGACCAGCGCGAGCGGCCGGTTGCCCGCCAGCTGCAGCCGCCGCATCGTGAGCACCTGCACCAGGTGGCCGACGTGCAGCGAGGCGGCGGTCGGGTCGTAGCCGCAATAGAACGTGACCGGACCGTCCGCGAAGGCCTTGCGCAGCGCTTCTTCGTCGGTGGACTGGGCGAAGAGCCCGCGCCACTTCAGTTCGTCGACGATGTCCGTCACGGTCTCTCGACTCCTTACGTTTTGTGGAAATGCCGTGCTCAGTCTAGGTGGGTCAGACGCCCTTGCTCACCGAACTCATGTTGAAGTCCGGGATGCGGACAGCCGGCATCGCGGCCCGCGTGAACCAGTCGCTCCACTCGCGCGGCAGGGTCTTCTCCGTCCGGCCCGCCTCCGAGGCCCGCGACAGCAGGTCCACGGGGGACTCGTTGAACCGGAAGTTGTTCACCTCGCCGACGACCTGCCCGTTCTCCACCAGGTAGACGCCGTCCCGGGTGAGGCCCGTGAGCAGCAGCGTGGCCGGGTCCACCTCGCGGATGTACCACAGGCAGGTCAGCAGCAGGCCCCGCTCGGTGTCCGCGACCATCTCGTCGAGGGACTTCTCGCCGCCGCCGTCCAGGATCAGGTTCCCGAAGCCGGGGGAGACCGGCAGCCCGGTCAGGCCGGCCGTGTGCCGGGTCGTGGAGAGCCTGGCCAGCTCGCCGTTCGAGATCCACTCGGTCGCCGGGACCGGCAGGCCGTTGTCGAAGGCCGAGACGTCGTCGCCGGAGCTGTGGGCGATGACGAACGGGGCGCACTCCAGGCCGGGCGCGTTCGGGTCGCTGCGCAGGGTCAGCGGCAGCTCGGTGAGCCGCTCGCCGAGCCGGGTGCCGCCGCCGGGCTTGGAGAAGACCGTACGGCCCTCCACCGCGTCTCGCGCCGACGCCGACCACATCTGGTAGATCAGCAGGTCCGCCACGGCCGTCGGCGGCAGCAGGGTCTCGTACCGGCCGGCGGGCAGGTCGATCTTCCGCTCCGCCCAGCCCAGGCGTACGGCGAGCTCCGCGTCCAGCGCGGTCGGGTCCACGTCCTTGAAGTCCCGGGTGGAGCGGCCGGCCCAGGCCGAGCGCAGGCGGTCCGGGGACTTCGCGTTGAGCTCCAGGGTGCCGTTGGGCTGGTCGTGGCGCAGTCGCAGGCCGGTCGAGGTGCCGACGTAGGTGGAGACCAGCTCGTGGTGGGCGAAGCCATACAGCTCCCGGCCGCCCGCCCGGGCCCGGGCGAAGGCCTCGCCGAGGGCCGGGGCGAAGTCCGCGAACACCGCGGAGCCGGTCTCGGCCGGGGCGTCGGTGAAGTCCGGCGACACCGGGGTCCCGGTGACCAGCGGCTGGGCGTCCTCGGCCGGACCCGCGCCCCGCGCGGCCGCCTCGGCGGCCCGCACGAGGGGCTCCAGGTCCTCCGCGGTGACGGCGGAACGCGACACGACCCCCGAGGCCGTGCCCTCCTTGCCGTCGACGGTGGCGATGACCGTCAGGGTCCGGCCGCGGGTGACGCCGTTGGTGGTGAGGGCGTTGCCGGCCCAGCGCAGGTTGGCGCTCGACTCCTCGTCGGCGATGACGACGCATCCGTCGGCGGTGGACAGCTCCAGGGCCCGCTCGACGATCTCGTGCGGCTTGGTCGATCGGCTCATCGGCCGGCCTCCTGCGTGGTGTTCAGACTGTGCCGTCCCGGGGGGCGACCCCCGGACCCCCGGCGGATCCCGTGGTGATCGTGCGTGGTCATCGGCCGGCCTCCTGCGTGGTGTTCAGGATGTTCACGTCGCGGAACAGCGCGGACGGGCAGCCGTGCGAGACCGCCGCGACCTGGCCCGGCTGGGCCTTGCCGCAGTTGAAGGCGCCGCCCAGGACATAGGTCTGCGGGCCGCCGACCTTCTCCATCGAGCCCCAGAAGTCGGTGGTGGTGGCCTGGTAGGCGACGTCGCGCAGCTGCCCGGCCAGCCTGCCGTTCTCGATCCGGAAGAACCGCTGCCCGGTGAACTGGAAGTTGTAGCGCTGCATGTCGATCGACCAGGAGCGGTCGCCGACCACGTAGATCCCGCGCTCCACGCCGCCGATCAGGTCCTCGGTCGACAGCCCGCCGGGATCCGGCTGGAGCGACACGTTCGCCATCCGCTGCACGGGCACGTGCCCGGGGGAGTCGGCGAACGCGCAGCCGTTGGAGCGTCCGAGGCCGGTCAGCTGCGCGATGCGCCGGTCGGTCTGGTAGCCGACCAGGGTGCCGTCCTTGACCAGGTCCCAGCTCTGCGCCTGGACGCCCTCGTCGTCGAAGCCGACGGTGGCCAGCCCGTGCTCGGCGGTGCGGTCGCCCGTCACGTTCATGATCGAGGAGCCGTACTTGAGCTTGCCCAGCTGGTCGAAGGTGGCGAAGGAGGTCCCCGCGTACGCCGCCTCGTAGCCCAGCGCCCGGTCGAGCTCGGTGGCGTGGCCGATGGACTCGTGGATGGTGAGCCACAGGTTGGACGGGTCCACCACCAGGTCGTAGCGGCCGGCCTGCACGCTCGGCGCCCGCATCTTCTCGGCGAGCAGGCCGGGGATCTCCTCCAGCTCGGCGTCCCAGTCCCAGCCGGTGCCCGTCAGGTACTCCCAGCCGCGGCCGGCGGGCGGGGCGATGGTGCGCATCGAGTCGAACTCGCCGGTCGTGCCGTTCACGGCGACCGCCGTGACCTGCGGGTGGATCCGGACCCGCTGCTGCGTGGTGGTGGTCCCCGCGGTGTCGGCGTAGAACTTGTTCTCGTGGACGGCGAGCAGCGAGGCGTCCACGTGGGCGACGCCGTCGGCCGCCAGCAGTCGCGAGCTCCAGTCGGCGAGCAGCGCCGCCTTCTCCGCGTCCGGCACCTCGAAGGGGTTCACCTCGTAGGCGGAGATCCACGTCCGGTCCGCGTGCACCGGCTCCTCGGCGAGCTCCACGCGCTCGTCCGAACCGGCGGCCTTGATCACCTGGGCGGACAGCTTCGCCATGGCCACGGCCTGCGAGGCCACCTTGGCGGCGCCGTCCATCGTGAGGTCGACGCCGGAGGCGAACCCCCAGCTGCCCGCGTGCACGACCCGGACCGCGTAGCCGAGGTCGGTGGTGTCGGACCCGCCGGAGGGCTTGGCGTCGCGCAGCCGCCACGAGGCGCTGCGGATCCGCTCCAGCCGGAAGTCGGCATGCTCGGCGCCCAGCGCGCGGGCCCGGGCGAGCGCCGCGTCGGCGAGCGCCCGCAAGGGCAGCGCGGTGAAGGCCGCGTCGATGGAATGGGGCACGGAAGTCCTCCCGGGGTCGGGGACGGTCGCCCCGATCATGTCGTGATCGGGGCGCTTGTGCCTACATCTTTCTGTAGGGACTCGACAGAGCCCGCTGCGAGGCCCTGTCGGGGGTCGATTCCCCGGACGAGCGATGCGACCTATAGGTTTTCGGTATTCAGACCGCTAGCGAAAGGGTGATCCGTTGAGCCGCTCGGTTCTCGTCACCGGAGGAAACCGGGGCATCGGCCTCGCCATCGCCCGAGCCTTCGCGGAGGCGGGCGACAAGGTCGCGATCACGTACCGGTCGGGTGAGCCGCCGCAGGCCCTGACCGATCTCGGTGTCCTGGCGGTGCGGTGCGACATCACCGACTCCGAGCAGGTGGAGCAGGCCTACAAGCAGATCGAGGAAGCGCACGGCGCGGTCGAGGTGCTCGTGGCCAACGCCGGCATCACCAAGGACACGCTGCTGATGCGGATGTCCGAGGAGGACTTCGCCTCGGTCGTCGACACCAACCTCACCGGCACCTTCCGGGTGGTCAAGCGCGCGAACCGCGGCATGCTCCGCGCGAAGAAGGGCCGCGTCGTCCTGATCTCCTCGGTCGTCGGGCTCCTCGGCTCGGCGGGGCAGGCCAACTACGCCGCCTCCAAGGCCGCGCTGGTCGGCTTCGCCCGCTCGCTCGCCCGCGAGCTGGGCTCCCGCAACATCACCTTCAACGTGGTCGCGCCCGGGTTCGTGGACACCGACATGACGAAGGTGCTCACCGACGAGCAGCGCGCGGGGATCGTGGCGCAGGTGCCGCTCGCCCGCTACGCGCAGCCCGAGGAGATCGCGGCAGCCGTCCGCTTCCTGGCGTCCGACGACGCCGCGTACATCACCGGAGCCGTCATTCCCGTTGACGGCGGATTGGGCATGGGTCACTGATCACCATGAGCGGAATTCTCGAGGGCAAGCGCATCCTCATCACGGGGGTGCTGATGGAGTCCTCCATCGCCTTCCACACGGCCAAGCTGGCGCAGGAGCAGGGCGCCGAGGTCATCCTCACCGCGTGGCCGCGCCCGTCGCTGACGGAGCGCATCGCGAAGAAGCTGCCCAAGCCGGTCAAGGTGATCGAGCTCGACGTCACCAACGACGAGCACCTGGCCCGCCTGGAGGGCCTCGTCCGCGACGAGCTCGGCGGCCTCGACGGTGTCGTGCACTCCATCGGCTTCGCGCCGCAGGACGCCCTCGGCGGCAACTTCCTGAACACGCCGTTCGAGTCGGTCGCCACCGCCATGCACGTCTCGGCGTTCTCGCTGAAGTCGCTGACCATGGCCTGCAAGCCGCTGTTCCCGGCGGAGGGCGGAGCCGTCGTCGGCCTCACCTTCGACGCGCAGTTCGCCTGGCCGCAGTACGACTGGATGGGCCCGGCCAAGGCCGCGCTGGAGGCCACCAGCCGCTACCTCGCCCGCGACCTGGGCAAGGAGAACATCCGCTGCAACCTGGTCTCGGCGGGCCCGATCGGCTCCATGGCCGCGAAGTCCATCCCGGGATTCGGCGAGCTGGCCGAGGTCTGGAACACCCGCTCCATGCTGTCGTGGGACATGAGCGACCCGGAGCCGACCGGCCGAGGCGTCGTCGCCCTGCTGTCGGACTGGTTCCCGAAGACCACCGGCGAGATCGTCCACGTGGACGGCGGCGTCCACGCGATGGGTGCCTGACCCCAGGTCAGAACAGCGTGTCGTACGGCGGCGGCCGCGCCTTCCCTCCGGGAGGCGCAGCCGCCGCCGTCGTCGTTGTGCGCGCCGGGCGCCCGGCGGGGCCGGGGCCGGCCCGGCCGCGGCGCGGGCGGGCCAGGGCGGGCCACGCCCGCGGGCCAGGGCGGGCCGCAGGGGCGCCCCTCGCTCGGATGTTCACCGGCCGACCGGATCTTCCCGAGTCGAAAACCGGGACAGATACCTGCAAACTGGCCAGGTCGGGATCTGCCCGGCTCCGGCGGGGAGGAGGCAGGAGTGCGCACCAGGCCGAGCCGAGCGGTATCGATACTGGTCACATCGGTGATCGTGACCGGACTCCTGATCCCGGCCGTGGCCGCACAGACCCCCGCAGAAGAAGCCGCCACCGGCCCCGAGGCGGCGGCCCCGGCCGTCGTGGACCTCTCCGACATCCCCGCCGAACCCCCCGCGCAGCCCTCGCGCCCCGCCGCCCGCGAACTCTTCGGCGCCGACTGCGCCACCTCGATCGAGGGCTCCCAGGTGACCGCCCACTGCCACAACGCCTATCCGGAGACCGACCTGGTGAGCCTGCACGTCGAGTGCGACCGCTGGTGGGACCTGGACGGCGACGGCGCGGCCGTGGCCGTCGGCCCGGCCGCCCGGGCCGAGCTCACCGGCCGCTGCTGGAAGGAGGTCCGCGCGGCCTGGGTCAGCCACCGGCGGCCGTGACCGCACCCCCCGGTGCGTCCTTGCCCAGGCACACGAAGGGGTAGCCCGCGGCCTCCGAGGCCGCCGCGTCCCCGTCCCCGCGCCGGATCGCCTCGATCAGCCGGGCGTGGTCGAGATGGGCCGCAGGGTCCAGCACGGTGCCCACATCGGCCCGCAGCCAGTCGGCCACCAGCTCGCCGAGGTCCGCGTACAGCTCGATCAGCACGTCGTTGTGCGACGCCGCCACCACCGCCATGTGCAGGCTCACGTCCGCCGCCACGAAGACCTCCGCGTCCCCGCTCGCCCAGGCCTCCTCGCGGCGCGCCAGCAGGGCGTCCAGCTGGAGCAGGTCCCGGTCCGTGCGCCGCCGCGCCGCCAGCCGGGCCGCCGAGGACTCCAGGGTGGAGCGCACCTCGGCGATGTGCCTCGGCTCCGCCGCGGCGAAGCGCCGGTGCATGACGCCGGCCAGCTCGCTGGTCGCGATGACGTACGTGCCCGAGCCCTGCCGGATGTCGAGCAGGCCGTTGTGCGCCAGCGCGCGCACGGCCTCGCGCACGGTGTTGCGCGCGACGCCCATCAGCTCCACGAGCTCCGGCTCGGTGGGGATGCGCGATCCCACCGGCCACTCCCCGGAGGTGATCTGGTTGCGCAGCTGGGCGATCACCTGATCGACGAGCGCGGAGCGCCGGGGCGAGGTCAGCGGCATGGGTTCCTCTCACGTGCGGACGGCGACTGGACAACCAATCATCCCATGATTCTATGATGGTTGAATGTCCGAGGAAGAAACCACGACGCTCGACCGACCCGCCGCAGACCGCGCCGGGACCCCCCTCCCGCACGCGACGGCGCAGCCGACCTGGCTCGGCCCGGTCCTCATCGTCGGAATCGTCCTGGCCGCCCTCAACCTGCGCCCCGCCATCACCAGCCTCGGCGCCCTCTTCGAAGAGACCCGCACCGGTCTGGGCATGAGCGGCACCGTCGCCGGACTGATCACCTCCGTCCCGGCCCTGTGCTTCGCCGTCTTCGGCGTCACCGCGCCCCGCCTCTCCCGCCGCTTCGGCCCGGTCGCCGTCGTCTGCGCCGGCATGGCCGCCGTCGCCGCCGGGCTGCTGATCCGGCCCTTCGCGAGCGGCGCCGCCGGCTTCCTCGCCGCCAGCGCCCTGTCCCTGGCCGGCATAGCCCTCACCAACGTCCTGCTCCCGGTGATCGTCAAGCGCTACTTCCCCGACCGGGTCGGCACCATGACCGGCCTCTACTCCATGGCCCTGGCCGCCGGCACCTCGCTCGCCGCCGCCGCCACCGTCCCCCTCACCGAAGCCCTCGGCGGCAGCTGGCGCACCGGCCTGCTGATATGGGCCTGCCTCGCCGTGGCCGCCGTACTGCTCTGGCTGCCCATCACCCGGGCCGCCCGCCGCGCCGACCGTGCCCAGGCCGCGGCCACCGGCTCCGGCGCGAGCGCCGCCGTACGGGCCGACGCCGGCCCGCGGGTCGTCCGCAGCCGCACCGCCTGGGCCCTGGCCTGCTACTTCGGCCTCCAGGCCACCGGCGCGTACATCACCATGGGCTGGCTCCCGCAGATCTTCCGCGACGCCGGGGTCTCCGCCTCCACCGCCGGCGTCCTGCTCGCCGTCACCATGGTCATGGGAGTCCCGCTCGCCTTCGTCATCCCGGGCCTCGCCGGCCGTATGAGGAACCAGGGCGCCATCGCCGTCACCCTCGGCGTCTTCGGCCTCACCGGCTACCTCGGGCTCTCCTTCGCCCCCGCCGCCGGAGCGTGGGCCTGGGCCCTCCTGCTCGGCGTCTCCAACTGCGCGTTCCCCCTCGTCATCACCATGATCGGACTGCGCGCCAAGTCCCCGGCCGGCGTGGTCAGGCTCTCCGCCTTCGCCCAGAGCACCGGCTACCTCATCTCCATCCCCGGCCCGCTCGTCATCGGCACCCTCTACCAGCACAGCGGAGGCTGGGACCTGCCCCTCGCCCTGATGGCCGGCCTGCTCGTCCCGCAGATCGCCCTCGGCGTCCTCGCAGGCAGGGACCGCACGATCGAGGACGAGTGCGGCATGCGAGACTGACCGGCATGTCACCCGTACTCGAACCCAACCCGGAGGGCGGCCGCAGGAAGCTCGGCCTCGTCCTCGGCGCCATGCTCGTCGTCTCCGTGATCATCTCCGTGATCGCGACGATCGCCTCCCCGTGACGACGTGCCCGTGACGCCGGCCGCCGCACGCGGGGGTGGGGATACCCCCACCCACCCCTAGGGGGTCAGGCTCAGGGTGAAGTGGGGTGTGCCCCGGATGGGAACCGCCGGCCCGAATCCATAGATTCGAAGGGCAGCGAGCCAGTCCGGTCCACACACCCACGGAGGCGGCCATGTCGGCCCCCACGCACACCCGGTCCCTCCCGTCCGTCCGCCGGACGCGCACCGCGACCCCCGCGAGCACCCGGCTGCACTGGTGGGCGCTGGCCCTGCCCGCACTCGCCTTCGGCCTCCTCCTGCTGCTCCTCGCCGGCTCCGGCGAGGCACACGCCGCCACCGGCGAGGTATCCGGTCTCGTGCAGGTCGCCGAACAGCTCCTGCGCGCCGTCGGCTGACCTCCCGAGCGCCCCTCACCACCCGGGATGAGCCCCCTCAACACCCTGCGCCCCATGGCCCGTTTCGTGCGAAGCTGGGAGCCATGAGCGCAGACACACCCCGCAGGATCGCACTCCTCCGGCATGCCAAGGCCGACTGGCCCGACGTGTCCGACCACGACCGCCCGCTGGCGGAACGGGGCCGCAAGGACGCGCCCGCCGTCGGTCTGAAGCTCGCCGAGACCGGCATCGTCTTCGACCTGGCCCTCTGCTCCACCGCGGCCCGCACCCGCGAGACCTGGAAGCTCGCCGTGCAGGAGATGCCGCACCGGCCGAAGACCCACTACGAGGAGCGGATCTACGACGCTTCGCCGGGCGAGCTCATCGCCCTGCTGAACGAGGTCTCCGACGAGGTCCGCGACCTCCTCGTCATCGGCCACAACCCCGGCATGCACGCCCTCGCCGACGCCCTCGCCGGGCGCGCGGAGGGGGACACCCTGGCACGGATGACCCGTACGGGATTCCCGACCGCCGCGCTCGCCGTCGTCTCCTTCACCGGCTCGTGGAAATCCCTGGAGCACGGGGTCGGCACCCTGCTGGACTACTGGACCCCCAAGGGGCACTGACCGCCGCCGCACGCGAAGGGGCCCCGGCAGCCGCACCGGCCGCCGGGGCCCACCCGTGTCCGGGGACCGGGGCGCCTCGCGCACCCGTGACGGATCAGGCCAGGTCGGCCGCCTCGATCTCCTCCCGGGTGATCCCCAGCAGGTACAGCACCGCGTCGAGGAAGGGCACGTTCACCGCGGTGTGCGCGGCCTCGCGGACCACCGGCTTGGCGTTGAAGGCCACGCCCAGCCCGGCCGCGTTCAGCATGTCCAGGTCGTTGGCGCCATCGCCGATGGCCACCGTCTGGGACAGCGGTACGTCGGCCTCGGCGGCGAAGCGCCGCAGCAGCCGGGCCTTGCCCGCCCGGTCCACGATCTCCCCGGTGACCTTGCCCGTCAGCTTCCCGTCGACGATCTCCAGGGTGTTGGCCGAGGCGAAGTCCAGCCCCAGCCGCTCCCGCAGGTCGTCCGTCACCTGGGTGAAGCCGCCGGAGACCACGCCCACCTGGTAGCCGAGCCGCTTGAGCGTACGGATCAGGGTCCGCGCACCCGGCGTCAGCTGCACCTCGGCGCGGACCTTGTCCACGACGGACGCGTCCAGGCCCGCCAGCAGCGCCACCCGGGCGTGCAGGGACTGCTCGAAGTCCAGCTCGCCGCGCATGGCCCGCTCGGTGACCTCGGCGACCTCGGCCTCGCACCCGGCATGGGCGGCGAAGAGCTCGATCACCTCGTCCTGGATGAGGGTCGAGTCCACGTCCATGACGACCAGGCGCTGCGCCCGGCGGTGCAGACCCGCCGACACCACGGCGATGTCCACGCCGATGTGCGCGGCGGCCGTGGCCAGCGCGGTGCGCAGCGGCTCGGTCTCCACGCCGGAGACGGCGAACTCCACCGCGGTCACCGGGTACTTGGCCAGTCGGAAGATACGGTCGATGTTGCCGCCGGCCCCGGTGATCTCCGCGGCGATGACGGCCGTGGACTCCGCGGTGAGCGGATGCCCGAGCACGGTGACGTGGGACCGGCCGCTGCCGCGCGGCCGGTTGTCGCCCGTGCCGGAGAGGATCTCGGCCTGCAGCTTGAGCGATTCGGCCCAGCTGTGGACGGTGGCCCGCAGGTCGCCCTCGGTACCGCCGGCGGGCTTGGTGACGAGGGCGCACAGGACGATGCGGCCACGGGTGACGACCTGCTCGATGTCGACGACGTCGACGGAGTAGGCGGCGAGGGTGTCGAACAGCCCGGCGGTGATCCCGGGACGGTCCTTGCCGAAGATCTTGACGAGGAGGGTGGGGACGTCGGAGGTCTGCGATGCGCTCATGGTGCCCTCACCGTATCTTCCCGGCTCCCGCGACAGGACCCCCGTCCCATTTCCTGAACGTGCCGCGTCCCGCCCGGCCGTCACCGCGGCGGGGCGGGCGGCCCCGGCGGTTTCGGCGGCGGCGGCGCGCCCGGCGGGGGCGGCGGGGTGAAGGGCGGCCGCTGCGGGGGCCGGGTGCGCCGCGGCGGATGCGGCGGGATGCCGGTGACCGTCACGTCCCAGGAGACGTCCGGATCCAGGTACGGAACGACCCACCCCGGCGGCCCACCCGTACCGCCCGGCGCACCCGGCCCACCCATACCGCCCGGCGCCCCGGGCGCCCCCGGGCCCGCTCCGTGCGGGCCCGTGGGCGCACCGGGATCCACCGGGGCGGCCCGGCCCGCACCGGCCGCGCCGCCCGGGGCCCCGGCCACCGCGCCCGCGGCCCGGCGCCGGCCCGCCAGCACCGCGCCGGCCGCACCGGCCAGCGCACCCCACACCGAGCCCAGCAGCAGGGCGTACGGGACGTCCCCCCGCAGCTCCACCCCGGCGTCCACCATGTCCACGCCCAGCACCGCCAGCGAGGCGTCCGCCGACAGCCGCGTCAGCCGCACCAGCACCGCCAGGGCCACCCCGGTCACCGCCCCCAGCCGCACCGCGCACCCCGCGACGCCCCGCCCGGGAGTCCGTACGGCCGCCAGCACGCCCGCGGCGAGCAGCAGCAGCCACACCCCCGCGACCAGCAGCCAGACCCGCTCGTCGTACTCCGCGAGCCCCGCCACCGTCACCGGCTCCCGCAGGGAGGCGGACAGCAGCTCGTCCAGGGGATCGGGCAGCAGCCGCGCCGGCTCGCCGGCGGCCCCGCCGCGCAGCGGCACGAACAGTCCCAGCAGCACCCCCAGCCAGCTCCCGTTCGGAGCGCCCAGCAGCGCGGCGCCCAGCACCCGCCGGGGATGTTCGTCCCCCGCCGCCGCCCACACCGCCGCGGCCAGCCCCGCCGCCACCGCGACCAGCAGGGCCGTCACCACCGCCGACGCGGCGGGCCGCACCCGGGCGAGCACGGCGGGCCCGCGCCGCGAGACCAGCAGCGCCACCGCCAGCACCGCGAGCGCCCACACGCCCGCGCCCAGCAGGGTCGCCCCGGGCTCCACGGAGAAACCCACCCGGGTCCGCGCCTCGACCAGGTCCGCCACCCGGTCCGGGAGGAGCCCGCCGATGTCCCCGATCCCCGGCACCTCGACCCGCACCGGCGTGCCCGGCAGCGACGCGCCGTCGAGCGTGACCACGTCGTGCCCGGCCCACGCCAGCCCGCCCGCCGTCGCGACGAGCAGTGCCGTGAACGCCACGACCCTGGCCGCCGTCTCGCCCGGGCCCGCCCCGGCCCGCAGCGAGCGCAGGAACACCCCGGCCAGCACCAGGGCGCCGGCCAGCGACACCCCCAAGGGCATGACGTCCAGGGAGGTTTCGGCCCCCGCCCCGGCAACCCCGAACACCGAGACGTCACCCGAAGGGTCCACGGTTCCACCGATGGCGAGGACCACCACGGCGGCCGTCATCGGCCCGAGCGAACCCCCGGCAGCGTCCGCGCCCAGCAGGTGCAGCCCCACGCCGGCCACCCCCGCCATCGCGATCAGGGCCCAGCCCACCGCGGCAACGGCGGACAGCAGCACGTCTCCCCAACGGATGCGGCGCACGCGGTGGACCCCCGATGCATGCCGAGCGGTATACGACGGGACCCCCGGTCGAGAAGTCCCCTATCTCACTCTCCGGGTGACTTTCGACCCCGTCAACGGGCAGACGTAGACGCCCGGGCCAGGCCCGGATTCCACATACGGCGGCAGGCCTGAAATAGTTCCCCCGGATGTTCGCCATCCCTAGACTCCCTGACGTCATGGGGGATTCTCGGGGGACTTAAGTGGGGCTGGAGTGCCGGAACTCGTACTGGAATTGAATGGCAGGACCTGGACGCTCGATCCGTCCAGGTCGTACTCGCTGGGGCGCGACCCCCAGGGAGACGTGGTGATCGACGATGCGCGGGTGTCGTGGCGGCACGCCACCATCGCCTGGAACGGCCAGGGTTGGGGGCTCGAGGACCACGGCAGCACCAACGGCACCTATGTGCAGGGGGCGAGGGTCCAGCAGACTGCGCTGGTGCCCGGCACGCCGGTCCACCTGGGCAACGCCACCGACGGCCCGCGGCTGAATCTGAGCGCCGCCGCGCCGCAGCCGGCCGTGGCCCAGCAGCAGGCGCAGCAGACCCCGGCCCAGGCGTACGCCCAGCCGCAGGCGGCCGCCTACCAGGCTCCGCAGCAGCCGCAGCAGGCCTGGAACCAGCAGCAGCACCAGCAGCCGCAGCAGCCGCAGGCCCACCTCCCGCACCAGCAGGGCGGCGGCGCCGCGCCCCGCCCGGCGCAGGGCGGAGCGCCCGGCTACGGCGGCGACCGCAGCCCGACGACGTTCCACCAGCTCTCGCTGGGCCACGTCATGCGGATCGGCCGTGCGCTGGAGAACGAGTTGGTGGTCTCCGACCTCCAGGTCTCGCGCCACCACGCCGAATTCCACTCGATGCCCGGCGGCCGCTTCGAGATCCGTGACCTCGGCAGCCACAACGGCACCTACGTCAACGGTCAGCCGCTGCCCAAGTCCGGGACCCAGCTCCTCGGCCCGAACGACATCGTGGGCGTCGGCCACTCGACGTTCCGGATCGTCGGCGACCGCCTCGAGGAGTTCGTCGACACCGGTGAGGTCTCCTTCTCGGCCCGCCACCTCACGGTCACGGTCGACGGCGGCAAGCAGATCCTCAAGGACGTCACCTTCGGCGTCCCGGAGAAGTCGCTGATCGGCGTCATCGGCCCGTCCGGCTCCGGCAAGTCCACCCTGCTCAAGGCGCTGACCGGCTACCGGCCCGCCGACCAGGGCGACGTCCTGTACGACAACCGCAACCTGTACAAGCAGTTCGCGGAGCTCCGCCAGCGCATCGGCCTGGTCCCGCAGGACGACATCCTGCACAAGGAGCTGAGGGTCAGCACCGCGCTCAAGTACGCGGCCAAGCTCCGCTTCCCCGGCGACACCGCCGAGGCCGAGCGCGCCGCCCGCATCGACGAGGTGCTGCGCGAGCTCAAGCTCGACATCCACAAGGACAAGAAGATCACCGCGCTCTCCGGTGGCCAGCGCAAGCGCGTCTCCGTCGCCCTGGAGCTGCTCACCAAGCCCTCGCTGATCTTCCTGGACGAGCCGACCTCCGGCCTCGACCCGGGCATGGACCGCGACGTCATGCAGCTGCTGCGCGGCCTGGCCGACGACGGCCGCACGGTCCTCGTCGTCACCCACTCCGTCGCCGAGCTGTCGCTCTGCGACAAGCTGCTGGTCATGGCCCCGGGCGGGTCCGTCGCCTACTTCGGCCCGCCGGACGAGGCGCTGAACTTCTTCGGCTACGGCACGTGGGCGGACGTCTTCTCGGCCTTCGAGAACTACCGCGACTACGACTGGGCCGGCCGCTGGAAGGGCTCGCAGCACTACCAGCTCTACGCCGCCGAGCTCGACGCGGTCGCCCCGCAGCCGGTCGTCATGCCGTCGGCCCAGCAGATGCGCCCGACCAAGCCGCAGGGCTGGGGCTCGCAGCTGTGGACGCTGATCCGCCGCTACGTCTCGGTGATCGCGTCGGACAAGGGCTTCATGGGCCTGATGCTGATCCTGCCGGCCGTCCTGGGCGTGGTCTCCACGGTCATCCCCGCGACCTTCGGCCTGGCGCCGCCGACCCCGCCGTCGCGCTTCAACGGCGACGCGGGCACGATCATGCTGATCCTCGCGGTCGGCATGTGCTTCTCCGGCGCAGCCAACTCGGTCCGAGAGCTGATCAAGGAACGCGTCATCTACGAGCGCGAGCGCGCGACCGGCCTGTCCCGGTCGGCGTACCTCATGTCGAAGGTGATCGTCCTCGGCTTCATCACGGCCCTCCAGGGCGTGATCATCTGCGCGATCGGCTTCACCCCGCGCGACCTGCCCCTCGATGGCCTGCTGATGCCGCCGGCGGTCGAGCTGTGCCTGTCGGTCATCGCGCTCGGCTTCACCTCGATGATGTTCGGCCTGGTGATCTCCTCGCTGGTGAAGACCGCCGAGAAGACCATGCCGCTGCTGGTCATGTTCGCGATCGTCCAGGTCGTCTTCACCGGCATCCTCTTCCAGGTCTACGACTCCCCGGGCCTGGAGCAGTTCGCCTGGCTGATGCCGTCCCGCTGGGCCATCGCCGCCGCCGGCGCCACCCTGGACCTCGGCAAGCTCATGCCGCCGTGGGACCAGGACAACCCGACCAACACCGACCCGCTCTGGGACGCCACGGTCGGCCAGTGGAGCCTGAACATCATCGTGCTGCTGGCCCTCGGCATCGCCTGCGGGTTCCTGGTGCAGCGCCTCCTGCGCCGCCACGAGCCCGAGGTCATGCGCGCGGGCAAGTGACACCGGACGGCAGACATGCCGAAGGGCGGCACCCGGGATCCGGGTGCCGCCCTTCGGCGCGTGGGGGGGGGGGCGAGGACCGCCGCAGGGCTAG
>NZ_MQUR01000107.1 GCF_001953875.1 Streptomyces amritsarensis | reverse complement strand
CCGGCGGCCGGGCCGCTGAGGACGATCGGGGGACGGGTGGCCGCGGCCCGTCAGATGCCGTCGGTGAACAGCAGCCGGTTGGGGGTGTCGGCGCCGGTCCCGGTCAGGAGGTCCTCGGTGGACGTCTCCAGGAGCCGGCCGGCGACCTCCTCGGGGGTGGCAGCCGGGTGGGCCGCCTTGTAGAGGGCGGCCGTTCCGGTGACGTGCGGGGCGGCCATGGAGGTGCCGTTCAGGGCGACGGTGTCGCCGCCGAGCAGCGCGGAGTCGATCTGCTCGCCGGGGGCGTGGATCTCGACGCACCCGCCCCGGTTGGAGAAGGCGGACTGCTCGTCCCACCGGTTGCTCGCGGCCACCGTCAGCACCCGGTCCGCCGAGGCCGGGGAGACCGTGCAGG
Source organism: Streptomyces amritsarensis (assembly GCF_001953875.1). Taxonomy (GTDB): domain Bacteria; phylum Actinomycetota; class Actinomycetes; order Streptomycetales; family Streptomycetaceae; genus Streptomyces; species Streptomyces amritsarensis. The sequence goes on along the minus strand of NZ_MQUR01000107.1, from coordinate 22,820 downwards.
CGTCGGCCGCCGAGTTGCCCGCCGCGACGACGGGCAGGGTGCCCGCCTCGGCCACGGCGGTCGCGGCCCGGTTCACGGCGTCGGAGCGGCCGCCGCCCAGCGAGACGTTGAGGACGGCCGGCTGCGTGGCGTTCGCCGCCACCCAGTCGAGTCCGGCGACGACCGCCGAGTACTCGCCCCTGCCGTCGCAGCCGAGGACCCGCACGCTGACCAGGCGTACGGCGCGTGCGACGCCGTAGGTCCGGCCGCCCACGGTGCCCGCGACGTGGGTGCCGTGGCCCTCGCAGTCCTGGCCGCCGGCGCCGTCGCCGACGGCGTCGAAGCCGGGCTCGGCGCGGCCCTCGAACTCGGGGTGGGCGTAGTCGATCCCGGTGTCGAGGATGTAGGCGGTCACCCCGGCGCCGTCACCGCCGGTGGTGAAGTCGCCGTCGAGCGGGAGGGTCCGCTGGTCGATGCGGTCCAGGCCCCAGGTCGGTGCGGGAGCGCGGGCGGCGGAGGGCGCGGCCGGTCCGGCCGGTGTCGGCGGGGCGGAGACCTCCGCGTCCGCCTCCACCGAGCGCACCCCGGGGGTGGCGCGGACGTCGTCCAGTTGCCCCGGGGTCAGCGGCACCGCGAAGCCGTTCATCGCGGACCCGTAGACGAAGGTGGGCTCCAGCCCGAGTCGTTCCGCGAGTCCGTCGGCGTCCACGCCTTCGTCGAGGCTGACGATGTACTTGCCGGGGACGGCGGCGGCCGACGCGAAGAGCGGAGCCGGTACGGGTTCCGGGACGTCCGCGGCCGCGGCGCCGCCGAGTGCGGGGGCCGCCGCGAGCAGGACCGCGGCGGTCAGGCGTACGAGCAGGCGCATGGAGGTACTCCCCGGGAGGTGGTCGGTCGTCAGGAGACGGCCGCGTCCTCGCCGGTGCTCGGTCGCGGCCTCCCTCTCCTTCGGACGGGGCCGGGAAGGGCTTGAGGGGCACGTCCTCACATGGCCCAGCGCCCCGGAGCCGGCGCCCCCGGAGCCGGCCGCGGGCAGGGCGGTCACAGCAGTGTGCCGTGACCGCCCTCCACGACCGCCGTCCACGGCCACCGCCGTCCACGGCCGTCCTCCACGGCAGCCGGCGTGGCCCTCCGCCGTGGCGGCCCGCCAGGTGGCTGCGGGAGACCGGCCGGGACGCCGGGTCAGGCGCCGGGCGGTACCCGGGACGGGCGGCCCGTGCCGCGGGTCAGGGAGTATCCGAAGATGCCCGCGAGGGCCCCGAGCACTCCGCCGGCCGCCGTCCACAGCCAGCGGTCCGACCACCAGCCGCCGGACCAGCCGTCCTCCGGCTCGCGCAGGGAGCCGGTCACCGTGCCGGCGACCAGCGGGGTGGCGAGGGCACCGTCGACCGCGAAGGCGCCCCCCTCGTCGTGCAGGTCGGCCTCGACGGCCGCGCGCACCGGCAGGCCCAGGTCCTCCTCCGGCAGGTCCACGACCGTCAGGCGGACGTAGTAGCTGCCCGGCAGCGGGTCGTTGGCCCAGGGCTCCGCGCCGGCGCGGACCGTGCGCAGGGTGCAGGACAGTGCGACCGAGGCGGCCTCCTTGCCCGCCGCCCTGCTCTGCGTGCCGTACGTGCAGGCCTGCCGGCGGCGCAGGCCGTCGTACACGTCGAGCTGCCAGGTGGAGGCGCCGTGCCGGGCGGTGGCGTCGGGCAGGGTCACGGTGGCCTTCACGGTGACGCGCTGCTGCGCGTCGACCGGGAGGACCCAGTACAGGTAGTCGCCGCTGGAGGCGCCGGCCGTGGCCTTCTGGCCGGGCCGGAACGGCGTGGCGGTGCGGAAGCTGGTGCCCGCCTCGGTCGGGGCGGCTTCGGGGCCGGTCCCGTCCTTGCCGGCGGTGGCGCTCGGCGACGGTGTGTCCGCGAAGGCCGTACCCGCGGCCGTACCGGCCACCGCGAGGGCGGCGGCCGCCGCGAGCAGGCCCGCGGTCAGTCTGCGTACGGTACGCATCAGTTGGTCCTCCAGACGGAGATGCGCCAGCGTGAGATCCATCCCCACACCAGTCCGGCCAGCAGTCCGGCCAGCGCCAGCACGGCCAGCGTCCACCAGCCGCGCCCGAGGCCGAAGGCGGCGGCGTCGGAGGCGTCGCCGGGGCCGTCCACGAGGTCGATGGTCAGCTCGACGGGCATGCCGGGGGTGGTCTTGACGGACGCGGGAGCGGAGAAGGAGTTGCTGACCTGGAGGCAGACGGTCTCCGCCGCGGGCTTCGCGTCGGAGTCCGAGTCGGCGTCCTCGGTCTCGGCCTTGGGGTAGCGCAGGCCGGTGGAGAGGACATCGGTACGGCCGTCGCCGGCCTCCGAGCCGCGTACGATCTCCCGGCCGTGGACGGTCGTGGCGCGCAGCAGGACGCCGTAGTCGTTGTTGACGGCTCTGTCGGCGCCGATGCTCACCGAGGCGCGCAGTTCCTGGCCGGGCAGGACGTCCACCCGGTACCAGCGGTGCTCGCCGAAGGTCTCGCGGTCGCTGTAGAGGCCGGCCTTGAGCTGCGGGGCGCCCTCGCACTGCTTGGCGCCCTCGGTCGCCACCGGGTTGACGACCGGGTCGGCGGCCCGGTCGACGAGTTGGCGGACCCTGCCGGAGAGTTCGGCCTTGTGCTGGACGGAGGTGTAGGTGCCGCCGGTGGCTTCGGCGATGCAGGTCAGCTGGGCGCGGGTCTTGGCGTCCGGGACGAGGCCGAGGGTGTCGATGACCAGGTGGATGCCCTTGGCCGCGATGTCGCGGGCCACTTCGCACGGGTCGAGCGGGGCGCAGGTGTCCTCGCCGTCCGTGATGAGCACGATCCGCTTGGTGGCGTTGCCCCCTTCCAGGTCCTGGGCCGCGCCGAGCAGGGCCGGTCCGATGGGGGTCCAGCCGGTCGGGGCGAGGGTGGCGACGGCGGTCTTGGCCTCGGTCCGGTCGAGGGGTCCCACCTTGTAGAGCTGCTTGGTGTCCTTGCAGCCGAGCGTCCGGTCGTCACCGGCGTAGTCGGCGCCCAGGGTCCGTATGCCGAGCTGGACTTCGGCGGGTACGGCGTCGATGACCTCGTTGAAAGCCTGCTTCGCGGCGGCCATGCGGGACCCGCCGTCGATGTCGTTGGCCCGCATGGAGCCGCTGACGTCCAGGACGAGGTCGACCTTGGGGGGTTCCTTCGCCGCCGGTCCGTCGGCGGCTGTGGCGCTCGCCGGGAAGAGCCCGACGGCCAGTACGGCGAACAGGCCGCAGGCCCTGGCCGCGAGCCGTTTTCTTGTGATCATCGCCGGATCGTATTGAGGATCGTCCGGCAATCCAAAACACGGGGTGGTGCGGAGCGGTGGATATCCGGATGGGCGGGACGCAGACCGCGTCACGGGCTCCCCGGATGAGCACCCGCACGGCCCTGACCGGTCAGGTGCGGGCGTCCGCGGGCTGGGCGAAGACGGTCGCGAGGTGGGCCGCCAGCCGCTCGTGGTCCGGCGGGGCGAGCCGGGCGCCGAGGTATCCGTCCGGACGGACGAGGAAGGCGGTCGGCGGCCCGGCGGCGTAGTTGCGGGCGAACTCGCCGCCGGTGTCGTGGTAGGCGGGCAGTACGCCCGGCCCCGCGGGTTCGTCGGGCGGGGTGTCGGCCGGCAGGACGACACACGTCTCGACGCGTCCGCCGGAGGAGTCCCGCGCCGTCCGGGCGAGTTCGTCGAGGCCGGTCCCGTACAGCAGCAGGACGTGTCCGCGTTCGCGCAGCAGGTCGGCGAGGCGCAGCGGGACGGCGGCGATCGGCGAGGTGAGGCCGCCGCAGTCCGGGGCCCGGTCGCCCGGGCGGGGTCCGGGGCCTTCTCCGGGCGGGTCGACGACGGGGCTTCCGCGGTAGCCGACGAGCAGTTGGGCCTCCCGCAGGATCAGGGTGTCGGCGTCCTCGGGGTCGGACTGCACCCCTTGGGCGGAGGCGTGGCGCACCGTGCGGCCGACGACGTCCTCGCCGACGGGCCGGCGTTCGGCGTCGTAGCTGGGCAGGAGACCGGGGCGGGCGGCGCCGTCGACCGCCAGGGCGAGCTTCCACGCCAGGTTCCAGGCGTCCTGGATACCGGTGTTCATGCCCTGGGCGCCGGTCGGCGGGTGGATGTGCGCGGCGTCGCCGGCGATGAAGACCCTGCCCTGTCCGTACCGGTCCACGATGCGGTGGCTGATGCGGAAGACCGACGACCACCGCATGTTCGAGGCGGTGGCGGGGGTCGGGGAGAGCCGGTCCAGGACGGTCTGGATGTCGGCCAGTTGCGGGGTCCGGCCGCCCTGGAGGCCGTGGGCGACCCCGTCGGCCGCGGCCGCGGCCTGCTCCGCGGTGGACAGTTCGGGCGGCACCCTCATGGACATGCGGTAGCGGCCGCGGCCCGGCAGCGGGATGCACACGAGCACGTCGTCCACGCCGCCGGCGGCGTCCAGGTGCATGGCGCGCAGGGAGTATCCGTAGGGCAGGTCCCAGTCGGCCTCGACGTCGGCGAGCATGTACTCCTCGGGGAAGGCGGCGCCCTCGAAGGAGAGCCCGAGTCCCTTGCGGACGGTGCTGTGGGCGCCGTCGCAGCCCACCAGGTAGCGGGTGCGCAGTTCCTCCTCGGCGCCGGAGGGGGTGCGCAGGCGGCTGGTGACGCCGTCGGCGTCCTGGCCGAACGACACCAGTTCGGTGCCGCGTTCGACGGCGGTGTCCCAGCGGGCCAGGTGCTCGTCGAGGATGCGCTCGGTCTCGTACTGGGGCAGTGCCGCGAAGCGGTAGGGCACTTCGGGCGGCAGGGCGAGGTCGACGCGGGGCTGCTCGGCGCCGTTGACGTACGTCAACTGGCCGCGCAGGGGGACGGCCGCGTCCAGGACGGCGCGGACCATCCCCATGCGGTCCCAGATCTCAAGGGTGCGCGGCTGGATCCCCACGGCCTTCGCGTACGGCAGGCGGGCGGGGAGCCGGTCGACGATCCGGCAGGCGACGCCGCGCCGCCGGAGCTCGGTGGCGGCGGTCAGCCCGATGGGGCCGGCGCCGACGACCAGTACGTCCGTCGTGCTGCTGTGCGCCACTGGCGTCTCCCGGCGTGCGGCCCCCGTCGGAGTCGGTCTGACTCCATGGTGGCCGCCCGCCGGGCGTCCGGCATCTCCGCCCGGATCTCCCGGGGATCTGCCGAATGTGCCGGATCTGCCGGCTCTCTCGGATGTCTCGGATCTGCCGGATCTGCCGGTTCTCCCGGATCCGCGCCGGCCGGTCCTCGTTACTCGATGACGAGGTCGACCTCGATGTTGCCGCGGGTGGCGCGGGAGTACGGGCAGACCTCGTGGGCCTGCTTCACCAGCAGGGCGCCCGTCTCGCCGGCCAGGGATTCCGGCAGCTCGACGCGCAGGGTGACGCCGAGACCGAAGCCGGCGCCGTCCTTGCCGATGGAGACCTCCGCGGTGACCGAGACGTCGCTGGTGTCCGCCTTGGCCTGGCGGCCGACGAGGCCGAGCGCGCTGGCGAAGCACGCGGCGTAGCCGGCGGCGAAGAGCTGCTCGGGGTTGGTGCCCTGCCCGTTGCCGCCGAGCGCCGGGGGCATGGCCAGGGCGAGGTCGAGCTGACCGTCGGAGCTGACGGTGCGGCCCTCGCGGCCGTTGGCGGTGGCGACAGCGGTGTAGAGCGCGTCCATGAGAGTTCCTCTCGCAGAAGTGAACCGTGGCGGCGGCCGGTGGTCGACCGCGCTCCACCAGTAGAGCACGCAATTCAGTTGCGCACAATTCAATGCCCTCCAAGTCATGGCCCGGTACACTGGCCGACATGACCGAGCAGCCGACCGCGACCCACTCCGACCAGGACTTCCTGCGCCTCGACGGGCAGATCTGCTTCGCGCTGAACGCGGCGAGCCGCGCCTTCGGCGGCCTCTACCGGGTCGTCCTCAAGGACCTCGGGCTCACGTACCCGCAGTACCTGGTCATGCTGGTGCTGTGGGAGCACGGCGAGATGCCGGTCAAGGAGATCGGCCGGCACCTGCGGCTGGACTCGGGCACCCTGTCCCCCCTGCTCAAGCGGCTGGAGGCGGCCGGACTGGTCCGCCGCGAGCGCAGCACCGAGGACGAGCGCTCCGTACGCGCCCACCTGACCGAGGAGGGCGCGGCGCTGCGCGCCCGCGCGGTCGAGGTGCCCCGGCGGATCGCCGCGGCCACCGGCTTCGAGCTGGCCGAGGTGGTCGACCTCCAGGACCGCCTGAGCCGGCTCACAGCCGCGCTGGACGCCGCCGTGCCCCTCGAGGAGGCACGCGAGGCGCGCGAGGCGCGGGAGGCGTAGCCGCCGTCCGCGACGGACACTGGGGCCACCCCTTGACGGCAGGAGGTGGCCGATGGATCCGGCTGCGGCGCTGGACCGCATCGCGTTCCTGCTGGAGCGCGCCCAGGCGCCCACCTACCGCGTGCGGGCCTTCCGCACCGCGTCCGCGGTCGTCGTGCGCATCGGCGCGCAGGAGGTGGCGGCGCGGGCCGCCGCCGGTTCCCTGGAGGCCGTCAAGGGCCTCGGCCCCAAGACGGCCGCGGTCGTACGGGAGGCACTCGCCGGCGGCGTGCCGGCGTATCTGCAGGCCCTGGAGGACGAGGCCGCCGCACTCCCGGAGGGTCCCCCGGCCTCACCTGCGGCCGTCTCGCTGCGGGCGGCACTGCGCGGGGACTGCCACGTGCACTCGGACTGGTCGGACGGTGGCAGCCCGATCGAGGCGATGGGCCGGGCGGCCGCCGGTCTGGGCCACGAGTGGGCCGTGCTGACCGACCACTCACCGCGGCTGACCGTCGCGCGGGGCCTCTCCCCGGACCGGCTGCGCGAGCAGCTGGAGGTGGTGGCGGGCCTCAACGCCACCTGGGCGCCCTTCCGGCTGCTCACCGGGATCGAGTGCGACATCCTGGACGACGGGTCGCTGGACCAGGAGCCGGAGCTGCTGGACCAGCTGGACCTCGTCGTCGGCTCGGTGCACTCGAAACTGCGGATGGACGCGCCCGCGATGACCCGGCGGATGCTGGCGGCCGTGCAGAATCCGCTGATGGACGTCCTGGGCCACTGCACGGGGCGGCTGGTCACCGGCCGGACCCGGCCGGAGTCGCGGTTCGACGCCGAAGCGGTGTTCGCGGCCTGCGCGGAGACGGGCACGGCCGTGGAGATCAACAGCAGGCCCGAACGGCTGGACCCGCCGCGGCGGCTGCTGCGGCTCGCCGTGGCGGCCGGGACCTTCTTCGCGATCGACACCGACGCGCACGCGCCGGGCCAGCTCGACTGGCAGGCCCTCGGCTGCGAACGGGCCGTGGAGTGCGGAGTGCCGACGGAGCGCGTCATCAACACCTGGCCGGCCGCGGACCTCCTCACCTGGACCCGCACCCGGCGCGCTCCCTGACGCACTCCTGGTCCGCCGGCGGCGCGGCGGGCCCGGGGACCCGGGTCCCGGGACCCGCGAGGGCGCCGAGGCGTACGTCCGACACGGTCGCAAGCAGCGGGAACCGGCCGGGCCGCTCCGCGCCTCGGCATCCGGGCCGGCGCGGACGGGACGCCTGCGGGCGAGGCCGACCTGCGCCGCGCCGGGACCCGGCCCCCGGGGCGGGGGCGCGGCCGCCGCGGTACGCCGCCGACCGGGGTGGACCGGGAGGGTCCCGCATCGGCGGCGGTCACCCGCCGGCGGGGTTTCGCGCTCAGCGGGAGGCCCAGCGCGCCGCACCCCGGTAGCGCCCACCCCGTCAGCGCCCACCCCTGGTTAGCGCCCACCCGGTGGGCCCACGCCGGCAGCCCCCACCCGGTGGGCCCACGCCGGCAGCTCCACCCGGTGGGGTCCAGGTCCGGTGGGCCCACCCCGGCAGCTTCACCCCGGTAGGGTCCGCCCAGGTGGGCCTACGCCGGCCAACTCCCACCCGGTGGGCTTACCCCGGTGGAGCCCCAGCCCGGTGGAGCCCAGGCCGGTGGGCCCACCCCGGCAGCTCCACCCCGGTAGGACCACTCCGGCAGCTCCCACCCCGGTGGGCCTACGCCGGCCAACTCCCACCCGGTGTGCTTACCACGGTGGGGTCCAGGTCCGGTGGGCCCACCCCGGAGAGCCCCATCCCGGCAGCTTCACCCACCGGTGGGCCCACCCCGGTGGGGTCCAGCCCGGTGGGACCCACCCCGGTGGGGTCCAGCCCGGTGGGGTCCACCCCGGTGGGACCCACCCCGGTGGGACCCACCCAAGTGGGGCCGCCCTCAGGGGCGGAGCCCGGTGGGGCCGCCCTCAGGGGCGGAGCCGGGCGGCCAGCAGGATCACGTCCGCTCCCGCCACCGCCATCACCGTCAGGAACGGCAGCCTCCGCGCAGGCCGGCGGAACGCGAGGAGCAGCGCCGCCGCCGTCGCGCCCAGCAGCGCCCAGCCGTACGCGGTCACCCGCCCCGGCGGTCCCCAGACCAGGGCCGCGGTCGAGCCCAGGACCAGCAGGCCGGCCAGTGCGGCCGAGCGTCCGGCGCCGAGCCGCTGCGGCAGGCCGACCACCCCGGTGGCGAGGTCGTCGTCGATGTCGGGCAGGACGTTGGCGAAGTGGGCGCCCGCCCCGAGCAGGGCCGCGGCCGCCATCAGCCAAGGCGGCGGCCAGGGCGCGCCGGGCAGCCCGAGGGTGACGAAGGCCGGCAGCAGGCCGAAGGCGAGGGCGTACGGGGCCCAGGAGAGGACCGTGCGCTTCAGCCGGAGGTTGTACCCCCAGGCGGCCGCCACGCAGGCCAGGTGCACGGCGCCGGCGAGCGGACCGGCCGCAAGCGACAGCGGCACGCAGAGCAGGAGCGCCGTGCCTGCCGCCCGGGCCACGGCGGCGGCCGACACCCTGCCGGCGACCAGGGGCTTGTCCCGCCGGCCCGTGGCCAGGTCGCGCCGCAGGTCGGCCCGGTCGTTGCACCAGCCCACCGACAGCTGGCCGGCGGCCACCGCCCCCGCGACGAGGGCCGCTCCCGCCGGGCCGTGCCCCGCCGCGACCGCCAGGACCGCGGCGAAGAGCGTCACGGCGGCCGCGGGCAGCGGATGGCACGCGGCCGCCAGGCCGCCCAGGGCACGCCCGGCCCGGCCGGCACATCCGACACGGGCGACACGGGCAACGTAGGCACCGCGGCCGGCGCGGACGCCACGGGCGGCGCGGGCGACACGGGCGGCAGTGCCGCCCCGGGCGCTGCGGGCACTCTCGGCGGTCTGCGGGGTTCGCACGGGCACGGCGACACGCTATGCGGCGCCGCGCCCGAATCGGGTGATTCATAACGAAGTGTCAGTTGTTTTCTATGGTGACTCAATGACACGTGTTCTGGCAGTGCGCAGCGTGTTCCCGCCCCATCGCCATCCCCAGGCCGAGATCACGGAGGCGCTCGCCCGTTTCCTGCCGCCCGGCTCCGACACCGCCCTGCTGCGCCGGGTCCACGCCTCGGTGCGCGTGGAGAGCCGTCATCTCGCGCTCCCGCTGGAACGCTACGGACCCGGGAACGACTTCGGCACGACGAACGCCCTCTTCGTGGAGACGGCTCTGGATCTCGGAGCCCGGGTGCTCGCACTCGCCGTCGCCGACGCCGGCCTGACGGCCCCCGAGGTCGACGTGGTCATGTCGACGACCGTGACCGGGCTCGCGACCCCTTCGCTGGAGGCCCGCCTCGCCTCCGGCGCCGGGCTGCGTCCCGACGTACGGCGGCTTCCGCTCTTCGGCCTCGGCTGCGCCGCCGGGGCCGCCGGGGTCGGCCATCTCCACGACCTCCTCGCGGGCCGGCCGGACCATGCCGCCCTGCTGCTGTCCACCGAGCTCTGCTCGCTCACCCTCCAGGCCACCGACTCCTCGATGGCGAACCTGGTGGCCGGCGCCCTCTTCGGCGACGGTGCGGGCGCCCTGGTCGCGGTGGGCCGCGACCATCCGCTGTACGCGACGGGCACCGGCCCCGAGATCGTCGCCGCCCGCAGCCGTCTCTATCCGGGCACCGAGCACCTCCTCGGCTGGGACATCGGCCACTGGGGCATGCGCATGGTGCTCGGCCGCGAACTCCCGGACCTGGCCCGGCTGCACGTGGCCGAGGAGGTGGAGAGCTTCCTCGCCGCCCACGACCTCAAACCCGCGGACGTCGACGCCTGGATCTGCCATCCCGGCGGCCCGAAGATCCTCGACGCGCTCTCGGACGCGCTGGCACTGCCGGAGTCCGCCTTCGCGGCGAGCCGGGGCTCGCTGGCAGCCGTGGGCAACCTCTCCTCCGCCTCGGTCCTGCACATCCTGGAAGGCGTCCGCCGCGCCGGACCGCGGCCCGGCTCCTTCGGGCTGATGCTCGGCTTCGGCCCCGGCTTCGCCTCCGAACTCGTCCTCCTGCGCTGGTGAACTCGGTGAACCCCATGAACTCCCTGACCTCCACCACCTCCTTGAGCCTGTACCTGCTGCTCATCTGCCTCGTCGCCGCCGAACGGCTCGCCGAGCTGGCCACCGCCCGCCGCAACACCTCCTGGAGCCTGGCGCGCGGCGGCCGCGAGTACGGTCGCGGCCACTACCCGGCCATGGTCGCCCTGCACACCGCGCTGCTGGTGGGCTGCGTGGTCGAACCCTGGCTGGCCGGACGCCCGTTCGTCCCCCTCCTCGGGTGGCCGGCCCTGGCCGTCGCCGTCGCCGCCCAGGGCCTGCGGTGGTGGTGCGTCGCCTCCCTCGGCCCCCGCTGGAACACCCGGGTGCTCGTCGTGCCCGGACTGCCACTGGTGGAGCGCGGCCCCTACCGGCTGTTGCGCCACCCCAACTACGTGGCGGTGGTCGCGGAAGGGGTCGCGCTGCCGCTGGTGCACTCCGCCTGGGTGACCGCCCTCGGTTTCACCGTGCTCAATCTGGTGCTGCTGCGCGTACGGATCGGCTGCGAGGACGCCGCCCTGACGGACGGCGGACGGCTGCGGGCGCCCGCCTCCGTCCCGTCGGCGGGAGCACCGTCATGATCGACCTGCTGATCGCCGGCGGCGGTCCGGCCGGGCTGGCGACCGCCATCCACGGCGCCCTCGCAGGCATGGAGGTCGTGGTGGCGGAACCGCGGACCACCCCCATCGACAAGGCCTGCGGGGAGGGGCTCATGCCCGCGGCGGTGCGCCGCCTCGACGACCTGGGCGTGTCCGTGGCGGGGCAGCCGTTCCGCGGCATCCGCTACGTCGACGGCGTGAGCGGCCTGCGCGCCGAGGGGCTCTTCCGGTCCGGCCCGGGCCTCGGCGCCCGCCGTACGGACCTCCAGGCCGCGCTCGCCGAACGGGCCGCGCAGCTCGGCGTACGGGTCCTGCCGCAACGCGTGGACCAGGTGCTCCAGGGCGTCGACCACGTCACCGCGGCCGGGCTCACCGCCCGCTGGCTCGTCGCCGCGGACGGCCTGCACTCCCCCGTCCGGCGCGGGCTCGGCCTGTCGGCTCCGGCGACTCCCCGCCGTCCGGCCCGCTACGGTCTGCGCCGCCACTTCGCCGTCGAGCCGTGGAGCGACCTCGTCGAGGTGCACTGGTCGGCGCGGTGCGAGGCCTACGTCACCCCGCTGGCGCCCGACCGGGTCGGCGTCGCCGTGCTCACCACCGACCAGGCGCCCTTCGACGAACAGCTCGCCCGCTTCCCGCACCTGGCGGGCCGCCTGACCGGACACGCCGACACGCCGGTGCGCGGCGCCGGCCCGCTGCGCCAGGGGGCACGCGTACGCGTCGCGGGACGGGTGCTGTTCGTGGGTGACGCGGCCGGATACGTGGACGCCCTGACCGGCGAGGGGCTCACCCTGGCCGTGACGGCCGCGGGCGAACTGGTGCGCTGCGTACGGGCGGGACGGCCGCAGGCCTACGAGCAGGCGTGGCGGGACCTGTCGCGGACCTACCGCGCGCTCACCGAGTCGCTGCTCTGGGCCCGGCGGCGGCCGCGCCTCGCCCCCCGGATCGTCCCGCTGGCCGCCCGGCTGCCCCGGGTGTTCACGGGGGCGGTCAACCTCCTCGCCTGAGGAACGCGCGCGCACGCAGCGGCACCCCGCACGGTGCGCGGGGTGCCGCTGCGGCGGTCGCGGCCGCAGGTCAGGTCGAGCTCTCCTGACGGCTCCTCAGGGCCAGGCCGGCGAGGACCGCCCCGGCGGCCGCGCACAGCATGACGGCGGCACCCGCCCAGGCCCGGGAACCGCCCACGGTGCCGGCCAGCGGGTCGAAGGCCAGCGAGCCGCCGACGACGTGCAGGGCCACCACGCCCAGGGCAGTGGCCGCGCCGGCCCGCCACACGGCCGTGGTGTCGCGCACCGCGACCAGCGCGCCCACGCCCAGGCACACCGCGGTGACCAGGAGGGGCAGGAGGTCGAGGGGGCTCGCGGACGCCAGGGCCGTGAGGTCCTGCGGCAGGTGGAGAGCGCCGCTGACCAGCAGGGCGATCGCCACGGGCCAGCGCAGCACGTGCGCCGGCGCGGCGGCACGGGACGGTTCCCCGACGGGGGCGGGCCGCCGGGACCGCGCCTGGTCGGGCCCGTCGTGCGCCGCCGGGCGGGGCCCGTCGCGCAACTCCGTGTACGGGGGCCGGTACGGCTGCTCGTGCGGCTGCTCGTACGGCTCCGGAGGTGCCTGCGCGGCGGGTGCGCCGGCCTCGGCGGGCCGGGGGCGGCGCTGCTGCTCCGGCTCGCCGGACTCGTCCTTGCCGAGGATGGTCACCAGCAGGGCGACGTCCTCGATGGACCGTCCGACGGCGGCGGCGCGCAGCGTGATGTCCGCCTCGCCCACCTCGTGCGGGGCCTCGCCCAGCAGGGTGACCATCCGTTCGACGTCCTGCACCGGCCGGGTCACGGCGGCCGCGCGCAAGGCGTCCTGCCCGGCGTCGGGCAGCCGGCCGTCCTCCTTGAGGAGGCTCACCAGCGCGGTGACCTCCTCCACGGGACGACACGTGGCGGCCGTTTCCAGGAGGGTCCGCATCCGCAGGGTGTTCGGCGCGTCGGAATCGTCCAGGGCATCCGCCGGGGCGGAGGCCGTGGGTGCGTCCGGGGCGGCGGGCACGTCCGGAGCGGCGGGGGCGGTGTTGTCGGGGGTCCCGTGGCGGTCGTCGTGGGGCGTCGCCGCGAGAGTGGTGGGGTCATTCATCGAAAGCTCCGTTCGCCGACGCGCGGGTCTACGCAATCGCGCGCCGGTCATCGTGCGTCATGGTGAGCGCACGCTTTGTTACATTGAGTGCCACTTCCGCCCACTGCGCCATTCGGGGCGGGCAAACGGGGGTCCGGCCGGGGCCCCGAGGGAGGCGAAGGCCGTGCCCGACATGCGAGGGGTCCGACGCCGGTGCGCGCTGCTGCTGCCCGTCGTGCTGCTGCTGTCGGGGGCCGCGGCCGGGCCGGAGGGGCCCGTCGTGGACACCGACCGCGGTCCGGTGCGGGGCCGGACGCACGGGGCGTACAGCACCTTCGAGGGCATCCCCTTCGCCGCTCCCCCGACCGGGCCGCGCCGCTGGCGGCTGCCGGAGCCGGCGCGCCGGTGGGAGGGCGTCCGGGATGCCGGGGCGCCGGGTTCCCGCTGCGTGCAGCTGCCCGTGCTCGGGCCGGGCGGGCCGGTCGGCTCCGAGGACTGCCTGTACCTCAACGTGACCGCCCCGGCGGGCCCGGCCCCCGGGACGCGGCCGCGGCCGCGGCCGGTGATGGTCTGGTTCCACGGCGGTGGCTTCTTCAGCGGCTCGGGCGACGCCTACCGGCCGGACCGGCCGGCCGCCCGGGGCGATACGGTCGTCGTGACGGTCAACTACCGGCTGGGCGTCTTCGGGCTGTTCGGCCATCCGAAGCTCGGCGGCGCCCCCGCCTTCGCCCTCGCGGACCAGCGGGCGGCGCTGCGCTGGGTGCGGGCGAACGCGGTGCGGTTCGGCGGGGACCCCGGCAACGTCACCGTCTTCGGCGAATCGGCGGGCGCTTTGAGCGTCTGCGCCCACCTCACCTCGCCCGCATCGGCGGGCCTGTTCCACCGGGCGATCGTGCAGAGCGGATCGTGCTCGACCACGACGCCGCCGTCGGCGCTGCTGCCGGGCCTCGGTACGTACGAGCCGTTCGTGCCCGCGGGGCGCACGGCCGAGGAGGGCGTCCGCGCCGCTGCCCGGCTCGGCTGCGACCGGCCCTCGGGCGTACTGGACTGCCTGCGCGCGCTGGACGCCCGTACCCTCGCGACCGCCGACCTGATGCAGCGGTTCTCCCTGGTCTCCTACGGGGACGGCGCCCTGCCCACGGAGCCGCGCAGGGCTTTGCAGGCCGGGCGGTTCCACCGGGTGCCGGTACTGCAGGGCACCACCCGGGACGAGATCCGGCTCTTCCTCGCACAGACCCTGGCCGCCCACCCGATCGGCGACGAGAGCGCCTACCGGGCCCGGATGGAGCGGTCCTTCGGCGTCGGGACGGCCCGTGCCGTGGCGGCCGCGTACCCGGTGGCGGCGTACCCGACCCCCGCGATCGCCTGGGCGACGCTGCTGACCGACGCCTCGTTCATCTGCCCGACGCTGCGCGACGGAGCGGCGCTGGGGCGGCACGCGCCGACGTACGGCTACCGGTTCAGCGACCGCGGCGCGCCCAACTTCACCGGGCTGCCGCCGGTGCCGGGGCTGCCGTTCGGAGCGGCCCACGGCTTCGAACTGCCGTACCTGTTCACGATCACCCCGCTGACGGAGCCGCAGCGGCGCCTCGCGGACCGGATGGCCGACTACTGGACCGCCTTCGCGCGGACCGGGGTGCCGGCGGCATCCGGCGCGCCGCAGTGGCCGCGGCTGGGGGCGTCGGCGCGGGTGCTGTCACTGGTACCCGGCGCGGACGGGATCCGGACGGTCGACGCACGGGCCGAACACCACTGCGCGCTCTGGGACGAGCGGTGGCCCGGGGTCACCACGGCTGGGTGATGACCTCGTGGCCGGCGCCAGGCTCGCCCTGCGGCCGATCCACTCGTCCTCGACGAAGGGCGGGTCCGGGCGCTCACCGCCGCGACGGTGGTGCACCCGCACCTGCCACCCGCCACCCCCACCCGCCGGGGAGGGCTAGCGTGAGGTCATGACCAGCTCGACGGGCCTTCCGCTCCTCTACCTCGACGTCGACGGCCCGCTCATCCCGTTCGGGGCGGGACCGTACCCGCCCGGGGACGGGCCCCACCCCCTGCTGGCCCGCATCGACCCCGGGCTCGGGCCGCTGCTGGCGGGACTGCCGTGCGAACTGTGGTGGGCCACGACCTGGATGGCGGAGGCCAACGAGTCCGTCGCACCCCGGCTGGGGCTGCCCGCGCTGCCCGTGGTGGCCTGGCCCGAGCCGTCCGACGAGGACGGGCGGGACGGCGTCCACTGGAAGACGCCCGCCCTGCTCGACCACGCGGCCGGCCGGCCCTTCGTATGGATCGACGACGAGATCACCGGCGCCGACCGGGCCCGGGTGGCCGATCGGCACCCGGGCCCGGCCCTGTTGCACCGGGTCGATCCCGGCCGGGGCCTGACCGCCGGGGACTTCACGGTGCTGCGGACGTGGCTGCGCTCGGTGTAGCCGTCCACGACGCCGCGACCAGCGAGCGTTCCGCCGCCGCCAGGTGCGTGGCCGCTGCCAGCCAGGCCCAGGCGTAGCCGTCGGGCGAGGGGTCGGCGAGCCGGCCGAAGGCGTCGCGCGGGCGCCGGTCCGCCTCGGCCGCCAGGGCGGCGGCCAGATCCGCCGCGCCGGTGAGCCCGGCCCGGCGCAGCGGACCGTACGCGGCCAGGGACGCCGTGCCGCGGGCGGTCTCCGCGACCGCGCGGCGGCCGCCGGCGACCCCGGTCTCGAGGAGCCGGCGCACCCGCCACAGCGGGGAGTCGGCCAGCGGGTCCGGGGCGTCGGACGCCGGTGCGGGCCCGGGCTCGGGGGCCGGGGCGGCGGCGTCCGGCGGCGGGAAGTGCTCGCCCTGGAGGCGCTCGTAGCCGAGGTCGGCCCTGCCCAGCCATTCCGCGGGCAGCCGCAGCGTGTACGGATCGCCGGGCACCGGGCCGACGGCCACCGGGCGGAGGGTGGCGGCGCGGCCGAGTTCGGGGCGGCCCAGGACGCGCAGCCGGAGCCCGGGGTAGGAGGCGATGCGCCGCAGGTTCTCGGTGTGCGGCAGCTCCGGGTGCGGGTGCGCGGGCAGCAGCCTCAACAGCGGTGCGTGCGGCCGCGCCTCGCGGACGAGGAGGTGGTCGCCGGCCGGTCCGACGACCACGACATCGCAGCCGATCAGGGCCGTTTCCGTGTCGGCGGCGTCGGCCGGGGCCGCGAGCAGCGCGGCGACGGCCTCGGCCGCGGGCCGGGCGAACAGCCCGGCCGCTGGCCCGTCGCTCCATGGGGCGCCGGGCAGCGGGGTCGCCTTGACGCCGCGTCCGGCACCGAGCCGGCCCTCCGCGGAGACCGTCGCGCCGACGATGCGCAGGCCGCCCCGGGCGAGCCCGGCGTGGTCGAGGGTGGCGCCGCCGAGGGCGACGGAGGCCCGTCCGGCCCCGCGGGCGCGGGCCAGCCCTCCGGGACGGACGTCCGAGAGGGAGTAGCGGGACCCGTCCGGCGCCAGCAGGTGGGTGACGACCCCGCCGTAGCCGGTGGCCGAGAGGACGGGCTCGCGGCACAGGCCCTGCACCCGCAGGCTGCCGCCCGCCGTGTAGGCACGCCGGGAGGTGCCGGTCAGGGCCGGGTCCGCGGCGCCGGAGGCCAGTGCCCCGGCGGTGTGCAGGAGTTCGCGGAAGGATCCGGTGAGGTCGCCGAGCCGGTGTGCCGTACGGCGTTCGCGGGCCGCACGCAGGCCCCGTACGACCCGTAGGGCGGCTGCTTCGGCGCGGGGAAGTCCGGCGAGCCGGGCGGTGTGCGCGGCGCGCAGCAGCTCGGCCTGGACGACGGCGCCGCCGGCCGTGACGCCGGCCTCGAGGGCTTCGGCCGCGGCGTGCCAGAGCGCGGCCGCGGCGCCGCGCTGGGCCGCGGTGAGGGCCGGAACGGGCTCTGCGGGGTCCGCCCGCTCCTCGGATACGGATACGGACGCGGCGGCGGCTGCGGCGGATCCGCCGGGTTCGGCGGGTTCGGCCGCCGCCGTCGGCCCGGATCCGGCGGTCGTGTCCGGCTCGGGCTCGGGCGGGGCCGCGTCCGCCAGCGGGGCGGCGCCCAGTGCCGCGGCCCGGTGCAGGCAGCGGGGTGCCAGCAGGCAGGTGCAGGTGGCCTGTCCGGCCTCGGTGACCGTCCCCGCGGCGCCGGGCCGCAGGGTGACGAGGGCGTCCTCGCCGAAGCGGAAGGTGACGCTTCCGTCGGCCTCGCGGACGGCGGCGGCCGCGCAGCCGGCGGTGGCGTCGTCCAGCTTCTTGCGCAGCCGTGCGGTGAGGTTCTCGACCGCCTCGGCGAGCACCTCGGGTGCGACGGGCGGCAGTTCGGTGCTCAACGGGACTCTCCACGGAGGCGGTCGCCCACCCAGCGGGCGAGGGCGAGGGGGCTGAGGGCGGCCACGGGCATGCCGGCCGCGACGAGTTGCCGCGCGACCGGGACCGAGTACCGGGGGTTTCCCGTGTCGTCGAGCGCGGCGCAGCCCATCAGGTGGGCGCCGGAGGCGGCCAGCGCGCGGACCTCCCCGAGGAGTCCGCCGATCGGCCCGCCTTCCTCGAAGTCGCTGACCACGACGACGAGGGTGCGGCTGGGGACGGTGATCAGGGAGCGGGCGTGGGCGAGACCGGCGGCGATGTGCGTACCGCCGCCGACGCGCACCTCCAGCAGCAGCGAGAGCGGGTCCTCCACCCGGTCGGTGAGGTCCACGACCTGGGTGGAGAAGGCGAGGAAGTGGGTGGAGAGGGTGGGGACGCCGCCCAGTACGGCCGCGGTCAGGGCCGACCAGATGACGGACGCCTCCATGGAGCCGGACACGTCGACGACGAGGACGAGCCGCCAGTCGGCCTCGCGGCTCGCGCGGGTGCTGAAGACGGGCCGCTCCGGTACGACGACCACCGTGCCGTCGGCCCGCCGGCGGGCCTGCGCGAGGTTGGCGCGCAGGGTGCGGGCGAGGTCGAGCGGGCCGCCCGGGCGTCGGGTGGGGCGGGGTGTGGTGAGGCCGGACAGGGACGGGCGCAGCTTGGTGGCGAGCTCCTTGGAGAGTTCGTCGACCAGCCGCTTCACCAGGGGGCGCAGCCGGGCGAGTTGGGCCTCCGGCAGTCCGCCGGCGAGGGAGAGGACGGAGCTCAGCAGTTCCACGGAGGGCCGCACGGCCGCCGGGTCGAGCTGGGCGAGGACGTCGGTGCGGCCGGCTTCGGCGGCACCGGCCAGCACCTCCTCCCGTACGTCGGCGCCGAACAGCGCTTCGAGCTCCTGCGACCATTCGCGGGCGGTCGGGAAGGAGGCCTCCTGGCCGCCGCCGCGGCCCGGTCCCTGACCGGTGCCGAGGTCGCCGGCTCCTTCGCCGTGTCCCGTGCCGTACAGCTCGTCCAGGGCGTGGGCGTAGCGGCGGGCGCCGGCGGGGAGCCGGTCGCGTTCGCGGCCGAGGAGCAGCCGCCAGCGGTCGGCCGGGGCGAGCCGGCGGTCGTCGGCGGCCGGGGTCGGAAAGGCCGCCGGGCCGGGGACGTCCGGGGCCGGGGCCTGGCCGGGAGCCTGGTCGGGTGCCTGGCCGGGGGCCTGATCCGCGGCCGGTTCCCGCGGCGGGGGCAGCGGGAGGGCCTTGAGTGCGGCGAGCCCGGCGGCGTCGGCGGCGGCCCACAGGGCGAGCAGGGCGGGCGGGGCGTCGAGCGCGAGGTCGATGCGGTCGCCGAGGCGTTCGGTGACGGTGTCCAGGAGCCGGTCGCGGGCGGCCGGCGCGAGGGCGTCGAAGCCGCCGCGCAGGGCGGGGAGACGGTCGAGGAAGTCCTGGTCGGCGAGGTGGTCGACGCGGTCCAGGAGCGGGGTGAGGGCGGCCGGCGAGGCCTGCAGCAACGGACCGGCGGCGGTGAGGAGACCGGCGAGCCGGCGGGACAGGGCGCGCCGGGCGTCGGGGGTGCCGGCGCTGTCGATCCATCCGGCGGCGCGGCCGCCGAGCGCCTCGGCCGGGTCGAGGTCGAGGAGGACCCGTACGGCCAGGGCCGCGCCCTGCATCAGCGGGGACGCGGAGGCGGCCAGGGCGGCGAGCGCGTCGTCCGTGCGCAGGCCCAGGTGGTGGGCGGCGGCACGGTCGGCGAGGGCCACGAGGGCGGCGGCGTCGGCGGGCTCCTCGCTGCCGGCGAGGCCGGGCAGGCAGCGTACGGCGGCTTCGAGGAGGTCGCCGCTGAGCGCGGCGCAGGCGGCGCGGGACGCGGCGGAGGTGCCGGGGAGGTGGCCGCGGTGCAGGGCCTCCAGGAGGTCGAGGGCTTCGAGGAGTTCGGGCAGGGTCGCTGTCCGCGGCAGGGCGGTGGCCGCCTCGTGGAGGCGTACGTCGACCAGTTCGGGCAGGTCGCACCGCGCGGCGGCGGCCAGCCCGGCGAGGATCTGCGCCGGGGTCGGCCCACCGTCGGCGGCGGCGCGCCGGGCGGTTTCGCCGAGGGTCCCGGCCGCAGCCTGGGCGGCGGTCACGCCGCGCACGCCGGTGAGGTCGAGCCGGGCCGGGACGGAGGGCGTCCAGGACAGCCGCCACTTGGTGCCGAGGGCAGTGCCGTCGCCGGTGGCGGCGACGGTGAGGGGCTCGCCGTAGGAGGCTCCGCAGACGAGGAGCCGCTGGAGGAGGACCTCGCGGCGGCCGTCGAGGGCGGAGCGGAGCGGGTCGAGGCGGACCTCGCGGGGCGCGGGGTCCTCGGGGCACGGCAGGCGCAGCTCGGCGAGTTCGGCCTCGACGGAGGGGCCGAGGCCGGAGCGGGGGGCGTGCGGGGTGATCCGGCCGCGGGCGGTGCCGACGAGCACGGCTTCGAGGGCCTGGGCCAGGGCCCGGCCGCGGCCGAGGGGTTCGCCCTGGCCGAGGACGGTGGTGACGGCTTCCAGGAGTTCGCCGCGTCCTGGCGCGGGCAGTTCGCGCAGGGCGGCGAGGTCGCAGGCGAGCCGCAGGGTCTCGGCGGCCTCGCCGGTGCCGGCGGTGTGTCCGGCCCGGCGGAGTTCCCGGCAGAGCCCGGTGACGGCGACGGAGGCGGCCTCCCGGAGCCGCTCGGGGTCGCCGGCGGCTTCGAGGACGGCCTGCTGCCAGAGCGGGTCGCGGATGCCGGCGGGATATCCGGAGCGGGAGTCGAGCAGGTCGAAGGAGTAGGGCACGAAGGAGGTGACGGCGGTGTCCGCCGACCCCGCCGGGGCCGACCCGGCAGCCCCGCCCCGGCGCCGACCCGGCGCGGCCGGGAGCGAGTGACCGGGCGCGGCCCGGCCAGCGGCATCGACGGCCTGGCCGCCGACGTCGGCGTCCGCGTGGCCGTGGCCGAGGTCGCGGCCGTGGCCGTGGCCAGCGCCGGCGTCGGCCGGTGCCTCCGGGTTCGAGCCGGGCGGGCTGCCCGCGCTCCGGGCGGGGCCGGGCTGCGCTGCGGCGCCCTCTCCCGGGAGGGCGCGGCCGGGCTGACCGGTCGTCGGGCCCGCGCCGCGGGTACCACCGCCGGCCGGGCCGTGGTCCGCACCGGCGCCGCCATCCGGGAGGTCGGTTCCGGCCGAAGGCCTGATCCGGGCAGGGTCCGTACGGTCGGCCCGGCCGTCCGCGGACGCGAACGCCGACGGCGTGACGAGGGCGGGGGCGTGGAAGGAGCCGATGACGGCGGCCACGCGGTGGCCGCCCGCTGCGGCGCCTGCGATCACGGCCCGCATGTGGGCCTCGCGGGCGAGGTCCCGGTCCGGGACGGGCCCGTCCTCGCGCAGGGCCCAGCCGACACCGAGTGCTGCCCTGCGTACGGCCTCCGGGGTGCAGCCCGGCGCGAGGACCTCGACGGCGCGGTCCCACAGGTCGTCGCCGTCCCGGCCCGTGCCGGCGGCGGTGAGGGCGTCGGCGAAGCCGCCCGCGCGCCGCGGGCCGGCCCCTGCTGCCGGAGCGGTGTCCTCCCCGGTGGCCGTGGCCGTGGCCGTGCCCGTGGCCCGGACCGGAGCCGTGCGGGAGACGGCGCTCGCCGTGGAAGAGGTGGTTGCGGTCGCCGGGACCGGGCCCGCGGCGGCGTGCCGCACGTCGGCGGTGTCCCGCGGCGGGGCATCTCCGGTGCCCGGGTCCGTCCCCGTGGGCGCGACCCCGGCGGCGCCGGCGGCGCCTTGAGGCGAGGTGCTTCCGGCAGCCGCGGCGGAAGCCGTCGCGGCGGGCGGGGCCTCGGCCGTGTCCCGCGCCGGGGCGGGGTCCGCGTCCACCGCCCGGGGCGAGGCGCCGGGCCGGTCCGTCGGCCGGTCCGTGGCCGGGGACGGGTGCGGGATCTCGGGGCGCGGGGTCCAGCCGGGGTCGGCCAGCGGCAGGTCGCAGCACAGGACGGCCGCGCCGGAACGGCGGGCCCAGCGGATGGCGGCGAGTTCCGGGGAGAAGTCCGCGAACGGGTAGAAGGCCAGGCGGCCGTCCTCGCCGGTGCCCGCGAGGGCGACGGGGGCCACGGTCTCCGGGTCGGCCAGGTGCTCCAGCCACGGCTGGAAGTCCGCGGGGAGCTCGACGCAGACCACGTCGGCGCCGGAGGCGTCCAGCAGGGCCGGCACCACGGCGGCCAGGGCGGGGCTGTGGTGCCGTACCCCGATCAGGTAGGGCTCGCGGGCCGCGGCGAGCGCGTCGACCGCGGCCCGCGGGTCGGTGTGCGTCAACGCAGGCTCCCGCGCAGGTCCCAGAGGCGGCGCCACATTGCCGAGCCGTCCTCGGCGCGGCGCCGGACCGGGCCGTCCCAGTACCCCAGCAGCCTCGCGTGGTCGGCGGGGTCGTCCTTGCGTACGACGCCCAGCAGGTGACCCGGCAGCAGGTCGAGCACGTCCCCGTCCGGCAGGTAGGCGGCGGCGACCCCCAGCGAGGCCGCCACCTGCACGGCTTCGGCGGTGGACATGACCGTCCCCGGGCGTTCCACGTCCCAGCCCTCGGCGGAACGGCCCGAGCGCAGGTCGCGGAAGACGGTGACGAGCGCGTCGAGCACGGCGTCGTCCACTCCGAAGGCGGCGCCGGCCCGCTGGACGGCGGCGACGGCCTGGCGGCGGATCAGGGCGGCTTCGGCGTCCGCGTCGGCGATCGGGCCGACGGTCTCGAAGTTGAAGCGCCGCTTGAGGGCCGCGGACATCTCGGAGACGCCGCGGTCGCGCAGGTTGGCGGTGGCGATGACGGTGAAGCCGGGGGCCGCGGAGACCACCGCGTCCTCGGTGGCGGTCAGTTCGGGCACGCTGACCCGCCGGTCCGACAGGATCGACACCAGCGCGTCCTGGACCTCCGGCAGGCAGCGGGTGATCTCCTCCACGCGGACCACGCGCCCGGTGCGCATGGCGGAGAGCACCGGGGAGTCGACCAGTGCGTCCGGCGTGGGGCCCTGCGCGAGCAGCAGCGCGTAGTTCCAGCCGTAGCGGAAGGCGTCCTCGGTCGTGCCCGCGGTGCCCTGGACGGTGAGGGAGCTGGTGCCGCAGACCGCGGCGGCGAGCAGCTCGGACAGCATCGACTTGGCGGTGCCGGGCTCGCCCGTGAGGAGGAGTCCGCGTTCCCCGGCGAGGGTGACGACGCAGCGCTCCACCAGGGCGCGTTCGCCGACGAACTTGGGGGCGACGGCGAGCTTGGCCGGCAGGCCGGCACGGCGCTTGGGCAGGGCCAGTTCGGTGCCGTCGCTGCCGCAGACGAAGGTGACGACGGCGCGCGGGGTCAGTGCCCAGCCGGGCGGGCGGGGGCCGGTGTCGTGGGCGGCGAGGAAGGCGAGCTCGGCGGCGTGGCGTTCCTCGGCGGGCAGCACCTGCCGGGCGGCGGGGGCGGATGGTGCGGTGGTGGTCATCGGGTTCCTCTGCACGTGTACGTAAGGGGTGGGGGCGGGGCCGGCGCGGCCCACCGTGCCGGGTGGGC
>NZ_MQUR01000146.1 GCF_001953875.1 Streptomyces amritsarensis | reverse complement strand
AGGCGGACCTCCAGGAAAGAGGAAACGGGCGTGGCGGCACTGCCGCCACGCCCGATACTCCTACTTAGGCTTGCCTAAGTCAATGTGTTCCCGACGCCTTGTCGGTAAAAATCCGGTCGGGTCCGGCCGGCTAGGGCAGCGTCAGGATGTCCGCCCCGGAGTCCGTCACCACCAGCGTGTGCTCGAACTGCGCGGTGCGCTTGCGGTCCTTCGTGACGACCGTCCAGCCGTCGTCCCACATGTCGTAGTCGTGCGTGCCCAGCGTCAGCATCGGCTCGATCGTGAAGGTCATCCCCGGCTCGATGACCGTGGTCGCGTGCGGGCTGTCGTAGTGCGGGATGATCAGACCGGAGTGGAAGGACGAGTTGATGCCGTGGCCGGTGAAGTCCCGGACCACGCCGTAGCCGAAGCGCTTCGCGTACGACTCGATGACCCGCCCGATGACGTTGATCTGACGTCCCGGCTTCACTGCCTTGATCGCCCGGTTCAGCGCCTCACGGGTGCGCTCCACCAGCAGCCGCGACTCCTCGTCCACGTCCCCGCACAGGTAGGTGGCGTTGTTGTCGCCGTGCACGCCGCCGATGTACGCCGTCACGTCGAGGTTCACGATGTCGCCGTCGCGCAGGACGGTGGAGTCGGGGATGCCGTGGCAGATGACCTCGTTGACCGAGGAGCACAGCGACTTCGGGTAGCCCCGGTAGCCGAGCGTCGAGGGGTAGGCGCCGTGGTCGCACATGTACTCGTGGGCGACACGGTCGAGCTCGTCGGTGGTCACCCCCGGCGCGATCAGCTTGGCGGCCTCCTCCATCGCCTGGGCGGCGATCCGGCCGGCGATGCGCATGGCCTCGATGGTCTCGGCCGACTGCACCTCCGGTCCGGTGTACGGAGTGGGCGCGGGCTTGCCGACGTACTCGGGCCGGCGGATGTTTCCGGGAACGGAACGGGCGGGAGAGAGCTCGCCTGGTACGAGCAGCGACTGACCGGACATGCAAGCGAGTGTATCCAGCGGGGATGGGGCAGCATGGCGGGATAGAGCGGCACACAGCGGCTTGCGGAGGCAGCGAGAGGAGCCTGGACGACGATGGCCCTGTTCAAGAAGCGCCAGGTGGGCAAACCCGGCGAGTGGTACTACTGCCTGGTCCACCAGAAGGTCGAGGAAGGCCCCGAGTGCCCGGCCAAGGACCGGTTCGGCCCGTACGGAACGCCCGAGGAGGCCGCCCACGCCATGGAGACCGCGCAGGAGCGCAACCTCGAGTGGCAGAACGACCCCAAGTGGAACGACAAGACCCGCGAGGAAGAAGAGGGCACCTCGGGCACGGGCACGGGCGCGTCCGGCTGACGGGCCGGCAGGAGCGCACTACCAGCGGCTGGGCGGCGGCGCGGTCAGCCGGTCGGCCAACCCCGCCAGCCGGTCCCGCAACCGGCGGCGGGCCCCGCGCTGGGCCGGCGGACCGTTCTCCCCGGCCGCCGCGCTGACCAGGTGCTGCACGGTGTCGAGATCCAGCTCGGCGGCGCCGTCCGGCACCGACAGCGCGTCGTGCGCGAGCGCGCCCAGGTCCCGGTCCCCGCCGTCCAGGGACAGGACGGTCGCCCCCGCGCGGCGGGCGTCGTACACCCGCTCCAGCAGTCCCTCGCCCGGCTCCCGGGGCGCCACCACCAGCACCGTGTGCCCGCGCCCGGCCGCCGCGAGCCGGCCCAGCCCCACCGACAGGTGCGGCGGCTCACCGGGCCGCACCCGGTGGCGCACCAGCGTCGGCGCCAGCTCCGGCAGGCCCGACCAGGCGGCCTCGTCCACGAGGTGCGCCGCCATGTGCCAGGGCTCGTACCCCTCGGTCCCCACCAGCAGCAGCTTCCCGCCGGCCGGAGCGACGGACCGGCGCAGCGAGCCGGCGAAGCGGCGCGCGTCGCCCGGCCACTGCGTACCGGCGAGCACCTCGCGCAGCAGGGCGACCCTGACGGCATCCATGCCCGCATCCTGCCGCATCGACACCGACACGGGGGCGGTTCCCGGCTCTTCGACTGTGGGCTACCCGGCAGTACCCTCGCCCCCATGACTTCCTCAGACAATCCGCAGAAGCCGCAGGCCAAGGACCCCTGGGACCTGCCCGACGTGTCCGGCCTCGTCGTCGGCGTCCTCGGCGGCACCGGCGACCAGGGCCGGGGCCTCGCCTACCGGCTCGCCCGCGCCGGCCAGAAGGTGATCATCGGCTCCCGTGCCGCCGACCGCGCGCGCACCGCCGCCGAGGAGCTGGGGCTCGGCGTGGAGGGCGCGGACAACGCCGAGTGCGCCCGCCGCAGCGACATCGTCATCATCGCGGTGCCGTGGGAGGGCCACGCCAAGACCCTCGAAGCGCTGCGCGAGGACCTCGCCGGCAAGCTCGTCGTCGACTGCGTCAACCCCCTCGGCTTCGACAAGCAGGGCGCCTACGCCCTCCAGGTCGAAGAGGGCAGCGCCGCCCAGCAGGCCGCCGCCCTCCTGCCGGACTCCCGCGTCACGGCCGCCTTCCACCACCTCTCGGCGGTCCTCCTCCAGGACGCGTCGATCGACGAGATCGACACCGACGTCATGGTCCTCGGCGAATCCCGCGCCGACACCGACATCGTCCAGGCCCTGGCCGCCCGCATCCCGGGCATGCGCGGCATCTTCGCCGGCCGCCTGCGCAACGCCCACCAGGTCGAGGCCCTCGTGGCGAACCTCATCTCCACCAACCGCCGCTACAAGGCCCACGCGGGCCTGCGCACGACGGACGTCTGACCGCCCCGCCCGGCCGGAGCCCTTTACGGCGGCACTGCGGGGCATGGGGGACACTGGAGGGGCTCGACCCCCTTCCGTGTCCCCGAGGAGCTCGCCCCATGCCCCGCCTTGCCGTCTTCGCCGTTGTCGTCTGCGTCCTCGCTGTGGCCGCGGCCGTCGTCGCCTTCGTGGAGGGCAGCTTCCTCGGGATCGTGTGGGTGCTGCTGGCCGGCCTCACGTCCAACATGGCCTGGTACTACATGCGCAAGGCCAAGGCCGAGAAGGCCGCGACCGCCCGCAACGCCTGAGCCGTCAGCCGGCGGCGTTCCGGGCGGCCCCGAGGGCCCTGTCCAGCGCCGTGTCGAGCGCCTGACCGGCCGGGACCGGGATGTCGGGGACGACACCGACGCCCTCCCAGTTGCCGCCCGTCACCGTACTGACCGTCCGGGCCGTCGGCACCGCCACCAGGACGTGCTCGCCCACCGCGTGCCGGTCCGTGGGGTGCGCCCCGCCCCGCGTGGTCTCGCCGACGACGACGGCCCGGCCGTGCGCCTGGAGGGTGTAGGCGACATCTTCACCCCCGGAGAAGGTGCGCGCGCTGGTGAGCACGTACACGGGGCGGTCGAGGTAGCGGGGCGCGGGCAGGTGCGCCGTCGTCCAGTACTGGCGGGTGGTCCCGGTGGAGCGTTCGTAGATGTCGTTCAGGTGCACCTGGTCGTCGGGGAAGAAGTAGCTGCACCACATGGCGGCCCCCTCGGGCGAGCCGCCGCGGCATTCGCGCAGGTCCAGGACGAGCGCGGAGCTGAGGGCGGCCAGCTGCATCGCGGCGCCGATCACGGCGGCACCCTCGTCCGCCGTCGATATCAGGCGGAGGTCGACGAGGGCGACGCCGCCGTCCAGCCGTTCGACCTGCCGCACCCCGTGGTTCTCGGCCCGCAGCAGCGCGAGGAACGCGGCCTTCCCGGCGTCCTGGTCCTCCGGTTCCATCGACTGCGGCTCCTCGGACCACAGCAGCCGCAGGTGCTGGTCCGGGCACACCTGCTGGATGTCCGCCGTGACCGTCTCGCACAGCGCCCGCTCGTCCAGGCCGTCGTACGCGCCGGCCGCGAGCCGGCGCCGGACCGCGGCGTCGATGTCCGCGGTCCTCTCGGGGAAGAGGTACCCTGCGCCGATCCGCTCCAGGGCCCGCTCGATGATCTCTTCGTAGGGAGGCACGGCGGGCCATGTTAAGCGGCGGGCAGGCCCCCGGCGAAGGGATTTCCCGCAGGTCGGCCGGGAGGCGCCGGTCGTCGTCAGTCCTGCGGGACCTCGCACACGCCGCTGCCCTCCTGCCAGAAGCGGTAGAGGTCGCGGCCGCAGTACGTCTCCAGGTCCGACACGCCCAGCGCCGACAGCACGCCGTCCACCGCGTCGAAGAAGACGGCGTTGACCTGCGGGATCCACAGCAGTGCGAAGACGGCGATCAGGCCGAACGGTGCCAGCGGCTCCACCTCGCGCCGCACCCGGTACGACAGCCACGGCTCGATCACCCCGTAGCCGTCGAGGCCCGGCACCGGCAGGAAGTTCAAGATCGCCGCCGTCACCTGGAGCATCGCGAGGAAACCGAGCGCGTAGCGGAAGGCGAGCGGCACCCCCTCCAGGGCGTCGAGCCAGAACGGGGCCGTGCAGACGATCGCGAAGGCCACGTTCGTCAGCGGCCCGGCCGCGGAGATCAGGCTGTGCTTCCAGCGGCCCCGGATCCGGTCGCGCTCGATGAACACCGCCCCGCCCGGCAGGCCGATCCCGCCCAGGATCACGAAGAGCACCGGCAGGACGATGCTGAGCAGCGCGTGCGTGTACTTGAGCGGGTTCAGCGTCAGGTAGCCCTTGGCGCCGACGGTGAGGTCGCCGCCGTGTAGGGCGGTACGGGCGTGCGCGTACTCGTGCAGGCAGAGGGAGACGATCCACGCGGACGTCACGAAGAGGAACACGGCGAGCCCGGCGCTCGTCGAGTACCCCGTCCACACCGCCCAACCCGTGACGGCCATGACGGCGAAGATCCCGAGGAATACCGAACTGATCCGCCGCTCGTGGCGGGTGCCCTGATGACCCATGCCGGGAAACCTATCCCGGGCCGGGTAGGGAAAACGGTTCGGGGGTGAGCCGGGGTCCGGGGACAATGGGCCGGTGCGTTACGCGATTCTCGGCTCCGCCCAGGCCTTCCGCGACGACGGGACTCCCGTGGCCGTGGGCGGGGCGCGCCTGCGTGCGCTCCTGACGGCGCTCGCGCTGCGCCCGGGGCGGGCGGTGCCGGCCCGGCTGCTGGTCGACGAGGTGTGGGACGGCGCCCCGCCGGCCGACGCCGTGGGCGCCCTGCAGGCCCTGGTGGGCCGGCTGCGCCGGGCGCTGGGGCACAGCGCCGTACTGTCCGCCGACGGCGGGTACCGGCTGGCCGCCGAACGCGAGGACGTCGACCTGTACCGCTTCGAACGGCTGGCCCGGGCCGGCGGCGAGGCGCGGGACCCGGCCGAGGCCGCCGCCCTGTACGACGAGGCCCTCGCCCTGTGGCGCGGACCCGCCCTCGCGGACCTGCCCGACCCGGCCGCGGAGGCCGCCCGCTGGGACGCCGTACGGATGGAGGCGCGCCGGGGCCGACTCACGGCGGCGCTGGCCCTGGGCGAGGCCGAGCGCGCCCTGCCGGAGCTGACCGCGCTGTGCGCGCGGCAGCCGCTGGACGAGCCGCTCCAGGCGCTGCGGATCCGGGCCCTGCGCGACGCGGGCCGCCCGGCGGAGGCCCTGGCCGCCTACGACGGCGTACGGCGTGACCTGGCCGACCGGCTCGGCACGGACCCCGGCCCGGCCCTGCGCGCCCTGCACGCCGAACTCCTGGCCCCGGCGGACTCCGGTCCGGCGACCCGGCCGCCGGGGTTCACACGCAGCCCCCAGCCCCCGGACCCTGCCGCAACCACACCCCCCAGCCAAGCTCCCGACCCGCCTCCGGGCCCCGGCCCGGCCTCGGGCCACGCCCCGGCCTCGGGCCCCGGCCCGGTTTCGGGCCAGGCCCAGGTCTCGGGCCCCGGCCCGACTCTGACTCCAGGCCCGGTTTCGGGCCCCGCCCCGGCTTGGGGTCACGGCCCNNGCTCGTCCTCGACAACTGCGAGCACGTCGTCGAAGCCGCCGCCGAGCTCGCCGAACGCCTCCTCACCCACTGCCCCGGCGTCCAGATCCTGGCCACCAGCCGCGAACCCCTCGGCATCCCGGGCGAAACCGTCCGCCCCGTCGAACCCCTGCCCGACCCCATCGCGCTGCGGCTGCTCGGCGACCGCGGGGCGGCGGCCCGCGCCGGGTTCACCGTCGACGAGGNNACGTCGCCGACACCCTCGGCTCCCTCGTCGACAAGTCCCTCGTCGTCGCCGCTCCCGCCCCCGACGGCTCCGGCATGCGCTACCGCCTTCTGGAGACGGTCGGCGAATACGCCGCCGAGCGCCTCACCGAGGCCGGCGGCGACCGCGAGGACACCGCCCGCCGCCACCTCGTCCACTACCGCGAGCTCGCCCGGACCAGCGAACCCCTGCTCCGCGGCCGCCGCCAGCGCGAGACGGCGCAGCGGCTCGCCACCGAGTACGAGAACATCCGTACCGCCCTGCGCCGGGCCGTCACCACCCGCGACGCGGACGAGGCGCTCTGCCTCGTCCACTCCCTGGGCTGGTACTGGCACCTGCTCGACCAGCGGGCCGAGTCCCGGCACTGGGCGGAGGCGGTCGCGGCGCTCGGCCCGAACCCCTTCGTCGCGCCCGTGGTCCCGGCGGAGCCGGTGTACGGGCAGCTCGTGGACGAGCCGCCGCCCTACGCGGGCGAGGTGCTCACCGAGGCCTGGCGTGCCCTGCACCTGGTGCGGCTGGCGGCCTGGGACCAGACCAACAAGGACTGGGACGACCCGGAGATCCGCGCCCTGGTCGACGGAGTGATCGCCGCCTACCGGCCCGGACTCCCGCAGACCTGCCGCACACCGGCCTCCCTGTGGATCTACGCCGTCATGATCGCGGGCGATGCAGGGCTGCTCAAACGCGTCGTCGACGCCACCGTGGCCACCACCCGCGCGCTCGGCCACCGCTGGGAACTGGCCTCCGCCCTGCAACTGCGCGCCAACATCCTCGCCAACCGCGCCGACTGGGCGGGCGACGCCTCCCGCGACGCCGACGAGAGCCTGGAGCTCTTCCGGGAGCTCGGCGACGACTGGGGCTGCGCGGAGGCCCTCTCCGCCCGCGCCGAGTCCCGGGAGCGGCGAGGCGAGCACGCCCTGGCCGCCCGCGACTACCGCGAGGCCATCGCGTATGCCGAACGTCTCGGCGCGAAGGCGCAGGTGACGGTGTTGCGCGTGCGGATGGCCGGCGCGCTCGCCGAGAACGACGAGATCGCGGAGGCCGAGCGGATCCTCACCGAGATCACCGCCACGCAGCAGCGCTTCGGCAACGAGGCGATGCCCGCCGCCCGGATGTTCCTCGCGGGCATCCTCGGCCGTACCGGGCGGATCGACGAGGCCCGCGTCCAGATCCGGGTGCTGCGCGAGGAGTTCACCTTCGGCGTGTACGCCATCTTCGACGTGTTCCTGCTCGCCACGTCGGCCTGGCTGGACAACCAGGACGGCCGCCACGAGGACGCCCTGCAGGGGATACGCGACGCCACGGTCGCCTTCCGGCACCCGCTGGCGCTGATGGTCGCCCCGCACCTGCCCGCCACGTTCCTGCTGACGGCCGCCGTCTCCCTGGTGTCGCCGGGCGGCCCGCAGCGGGAGTACGACGGCGCCCGGCTGCTCGGCGCCTACCGCGCGCTGCTGCCGCCCGCCCACTGCCCGGTGACCACGGAGCGCGAGGACTTCGCCTTCGCCGAGAAGCAGGCCCGGTCGGTGCTGGGGGAGAGCGCCTACGAGGCGGCGTACGCCGAGGGCGGCGGCCTCACCCTGGAGGAGGCCACCGCCCTGGTCTGACCCGGCCCCCGGCCGGTGTCCGTCCGGGACGCGATCCGGAGTGGACCGGTCCGCGGGTCAGGTCTTCTGGCGGAACTTGCGGACCGCGAGCGGCATGGTGACCGCCGTGATGGCCAGCGACCAGACCAGCGTCATCCACACCGAGTCGCCGACGGGGGTGCCGTTGATCAGGGCGCGGGCGGCGTCCGCGAGGTTCGACAGCGGGTTGTAGTCGGTGAAGGACTGCAGCCAGCCCGGCATCGTGGACGGCGGGGCGAAGATCGAGCTGCCGAACTGCAGCGGCATCAGGACCAGCATCGCCATGCCCTGGACGGCCTGGGCGGTCTTCATGGTGAGACCGAGCAGGATGAAGATCCACATCAGTGCGCTGCCGAAGACGGCAGACAGCCCGATGGCGAGGAACAGGTCCAGCACCGACGACTTGATCGACAGGCCGAGCAGGAAGCCCACGCCCAGCAGGATCGCGATGGCCACCATCATCCGGCCGAGCTCGACGACGATCTTGGCGAGGAGCACGGACGACCGGGCGATCGGCATGGACCGGAACCGGTCCATCACGCCCTTCTTGAAGTCGTCGTTGACGCCGGTGCCCACCGCCATCGCGATGTTCATGCCCATCATGGCCATGAGGCCCGGGACCACGTAGTTCACGTAGTCCGCCTGGTTGCCCTTGCCGGAGATCGCGCCGCCGAAGACGAACACGAACAGCAGCGTGAAGATGATCGGCATGAACAGGACGTCGAACATCGACTCCGGGTCCTGCTTGATCTGCAGGGCGTTGCGGCGCACCAGGGCGCCGATGTGCCGCAGGTTGGCCCGCAGGCCGATCCGCCCCTCACCGCGGGCGGCCGCCACCGGGACCGGACCGGGCGCGGCGGGAGCGGGCTTCGTCGTGGTTACGGTGCTCATGCCGCGACCTCCTCGGTCTTCTCGGTGGGGACGGAGTCCCCGACGGGTGCGGGCCGCTCGCCGGTGATGGCCAGGAACACCTCGTCGAGGCTGGGCAGGTAGGTGCCGAGGTCGGCGATCGCGTACCCGCGGGCGGCCAGCAGGCCGACCACTGCGGTCAGCTGCTCGTCGCTCAGGATCGGGACGAGGAGCACGCCCTCGTCCGGCACGGCCTGGGAGCCGGCCACGCCGTCGAGTCCGGCCTCGGCCAGCGCGCGGGCCATGCCCGGCAGGTCCGCGCAGGACACGGGACGGATCTTCAGGGTGCGGCCGCCGACGCGGGCCTTCAGCTCGTCGACCTTGCCCTTGGCGATGACCTTGCCGCGGTCGATGACCGTCAGCTCGCTCGCGAGCTGCTCGGCCTCCTCCATGTACTGCGTGGTGAGCAGCACGGTGGCGCCCTCGGCGACCAGGCGCTGGACCTCGTCCCACACCTCGTTGCGGGTGCGCGGGTCGAGTCCGGTGGTCGGCTCGTCCAGGTAGATGACGGCCGGCCGGCCGATGAGCGAGGCGGCCAGGTCCAACCGGCGCCGCATGCCGCCGGAGTAGTTCATGGCGGCCTTCTTCGCCGCCTCGGTCAGGGAGAAGCGCTCCAGCATCTCGTCCGCGCGGCTGCGGGCGTCCTTGCGGGACAGGTCGAGCAGCCGCCCGATCATGTAGAGGTTCTCCCAGCCGGAGAGCTTCTCGTCGACCGAGGCGTACTGGCCGGTCAGGCCTATGGTGCGGCGCAGCTGCCGCGGCTGGCGGACCACGTCGAAGCCGGCGACGGTCGCCGTCCCGGCGTCCGGGACGATCAGGGTGGAGAGGCAGCGCACCAGCGTGGTCTTGCCGGCGCCGTTGGGCCCGAGGACCCCGAGGACCGTGCCCTCACGGACATCCAGGTCGACACCGTCGAGGGCCTTGGTCTCGCCGTAGTGCTTGACCAGCCCCCGCACCTCCACGGCGTTGGGGTTCTTGTCGTTTCGCGTCATGTCCCCCATGGGACCAGCCGCCACTGACAAAGCACCGACAGCCGACCGACAAAGCTACGACAGACGTACGACAGGCGTACGACAGCCCGCCGACGCGCGGGTCGGCGGGCTGTCGGACCGGCTCACCTCACCTCAGCAGGGCGCGCCCGCCGGTGTCAGTGGAAGGCGTGCTGCTCCTGCGGGAACGTGCCGCCGACGACGTCCTCGGCGAAGGCCTTCGCCGCGTCCGTCATGGTCTCGCGGAGCTTCGCGTACTGCTTGACGAACTTCGGCATCTTCCCGCCGGTCAGGCCCATCATGTCGGTCCACACCAGCACCTGCGCGTCGCACTCCGCGCCCGCGCCGATACCGACCGTCGGGATGTGCAGGGACCGGGTGACCTCGGCGGCCAGCTCGGCCGGGACGAGCTCCAGCACCACCGCGAACGCGCCCGCGTCCTGCGCGGCCTTCGCGTCGCGCAGCAGTTGGTGCGCGGCCTCGTCGCCGCGGCCCTGGACGCGGTAGCCCATGGCGTTGACCGACTGCGGGGTCAGACCCAGGTGGGACATGACGGGGATGCCCGACTGCACGATCAGCTCCGTCTGGGCCAGCGAACGCTCGCCGCCCTCCAGCTTCACGGCGCCCACTCCGGCCTCCTTGACCAGGCGGGTCGCGCTGCGCAGGGCCTGCACGGGACCTTCCTGGTAGGAGCCGAACGGCATGTCGCCGATGACCAGCGCACGGCTGGTGCCGCGTACGACGGCCGCCGACAGCATGGTCATGTGGTCCATCGTCACCGGGACGGTGGAGTCGAAACCGAGGTGGCAATTGCCCATCGAGTCGCCGACGAGGATGACCGGGATGCCGGCCTCGTCGAAGACGGAGGCGGTCATCGCGTCGTAGGCGGTGAGCATGGGCCACTTCTCGCCGCGCTCCTTGGCGAGGGTCAGGTCGCGGACGGTGATGCGCCGGGTGCCCGTGCCTCCGTACAGGGTGGGGGAGGCCGCGGCTGCGGGTTCGCGGGCAGGCGAAACGGCGTGCGTCATTGCAACTGCTCCTTGTGTCATCTCGAGGCACCCTCACGGTGTCCCCGGACTCACCCACCATGGTGGCATCCCCGGGGCCGTGGGCGGAAGTGGTACGCGGGGGCCGCCGCACCGGCACGCCAATGTGCGCGTTTCGTGACAAGCGGAACCCCCTGCGTACGGCCGTTCGTCCTCCCGGACGTACGACCGCAACGGACGGTCGTGACGTACAGCACGGAAGGCTCCGTTTCATCGCCTAGGGTCAAGGGGCGGGGACGGAGCGCGAGCACGGCAGTGAGGGCAGCGGCATGGCACAGGCGTACAGGACGGAACCGGGGAACGGCGGCTCGGAGCCCGAGCCCTCCGAGTCCCGTTTCCGGCGCCGCCTTGCCGAGCTGCGCAGGGACCCGGGCATCTGGCGGCGGGGCCTGGTCCTGGCGTCGATCGCCGTGCTGCTGTCCCTGGTCATGATCTTCCACGCCGAGCTGCCCAACGACGTCGGCAACCTCGGCAGCCTCACCGAGACCTTCCTGCCCTGGCTCGGCCTGGCCGTTCCGCTTCTGGTGGCGGGCGCCGTCTTCCGCCGGTCGGCGACCGCGCTGATCGCGGTCCTGCTGCCCGCGGTGGTCTGGCTGAACCTCTTCGGAGGCCTGGTCTTCGACAAGTCCGGCACCGGCGGCGACCTCGTCGTCGCCACCCACAACGTCGACGCCGACAATCCCGACCCGCACGGCACCGCCGCGTCGGTCGCCCGCTCCGGCGCCGACGTCCTGGCCCTCACCGAGCTCAAGGGCAGTGTCGTCCCCGTCTACGAGAAGGCCCTGGCGGGCACGTACAAGTACCACTCGGTCGAGGGCACCGTCGGCCTGTGGAGCAAGTACCCGCTGAGCGGCAGCGCGCCCGTCGACATCCGGATGGGCTGGACCCGGGCCATGCGGGCCACCGTCGCCACCCCGCAGGGCGAGGTCGCGGCGTTCGTCGCCCACCTGCCCTCGGTCCGGGTCAAGCTGAACGCGGGCTTCACCGCCAACCAGCGAGACGACAGCGCCGACGCGCTGGGCGCCGCGCTCGCCGCCGAACCCCTGAAGAAGGTCGTCCTCCTCGGCGACCTGAACGGCACCATGAACGACCGCGCCCTGTCCGAGGTCACCTCGCAGATGCGCTCCACCCAGGGCGCGGCGGGCGACGGCTTCGGCTTCAGCTGGCCGGCGCAGTTCCCCATGGCACGCATCGACCAGATCATGGTCCGGGGGATCCGGCCCGAGGCCTCCTGGACCCTGCCCCGCACGGGCAGCGACCACCTCCCGGTCGCCGCGCGGCTCACGCTGAACAAGTAGCGGCGGGACCGGCAGCGCCGAGGGGCCCCGCCGGTGATGCGGCGGGGCCCCTCG
>NZ_MQUR01000072.1 GCF_001953875.1 Streptomyces amritsarensis | reverse complement strand
ACAACGGCTGAGGCTCGTAAGAACCCCCCCGCCGCTCCGAAAGGAGTGGCGGGGGGCTTCCTCGTTTTCCCACGGGGTGGCCGTCGGGTGGCCTCCGGCAGGGGCCGTCTCCGGCCGCCGCGAGCACACCGACGGGTCAGCGCCGGCGGCGCAGGCGGGACACCGTCGGGACCGCGGCGAGGGCCAGGAGGGCCAGGGCGCCGCCGGCCAGGCCGGCCGGGAAGCCCTTCGGGGTGAAGGTGCAGGAGATGCCGGTCGTGCCCGGGGGGAGGTCCACGGCCAGGAGGCCGTGGAAGGGCCTGACCGGGGCCGAGCAGCTCCAGCCGGGGATCGCTGTGGTGGCGATGACGGCCGTGCCCCGGGTGCCCGCGGGGAGGGTGGCCGCGAGGGAGTGGCCTGCGGTGTCCACGGTGGTGGCGCCCGTGGCCTTCAGGCGGTCGACGGCCGCGGTGAGGGCGGCGCGGTCCAGGCAGCCCAGCGGGTGGGGGCCCGCGTCGGCGCCCTGCGTACGGGTCCGCACGGTGACCTCGACCCGGCCGGAGGCCGGGACCGGGCCGAGCGGGGTCACCCCGGTCACCTCGTCCTCCAGCGGCTTCTCGGTGGAGCCCGAGTGCACGGAGCCGTACAGCGCGGGGGAGTACCAGTAGGCCTCGGAGCCGGGCCGGCACAGGGCCGCGTACGTCTGGGCCTCGGGGCCGCCGCCGCGGGTGACCTGCGGGACCTCGTAGACGGTGGAGCCGAGGACGGTCTCCTGGCGGGCGTAGACGCTGTCCGCCGGGTTCGGGGAGGTGTAGGGGCCGGTGCGGACGGTGACCAGCGGCGGCGCCGGGAACCGCTCGGCGGTCCAGCTGCCCGGGGCGGCCCCCGGGCGGACCCGCGCGCCGATCGAGAAGATCGCGTCGAGGACCGGGTTGTCGGCGCCGAAGAAGGTCCGGCCGTCGTTCTTGAAGCCGTACCCGAGGGGCTGCAGCGCCCGGTAGGTGGCCTCCGGGAGGTAGCTGCTGTAGTACTGCGGGCCTTCCGCGCGCAGGGCCAGGGCGTCGTTGTACGCGGTCTGCGGCGCGCCCGAGTCGGTCCGGTACGCGGGCCAGCCGCCGACCCCGCGGACCGCGTCGAAGTGCGCGGCGATCGACTGGTTGGAGGTGGGGATCGGCTTCGCCCAGCGCTCGCGGGCCCGCCGGGCGTCGGCGCCCGCCGCGGCCGCCGTGGACTCCGCGAGGACGACGCCGATCATCAGCACGGCGGCCACCGGGACCAGGAAGCGGCGCTTCTCCCCGAGCCGCAGCAGGACCAGGGCCAGCAGCGAGACGCCCCCGCCGACGAGCACCGCGGGCCAGGTCCAGCCGCCGAAGTCGTCGGTGCGGCGCAGGACGAAGGCGGCCGCGACCAGCACGGCGGCGCTCAGCGCCAGGTGCCGCGGCTGCGGCCGGCCCGCCAGCGCCAGCCAGGCCAGGACCACCACCATCGCGCTGAAGACGAAGGTTTCGCGGTACGGGTTGCCGTTCGGCACCGCCAGCCCGTGCCACACGTACTGCGTGGGCGGGAACTGGAAGGAGGCGAGGACCAGCGCGGCGGCGCCCGCCCACACCAGACGGGTGCGGCGCGCGATCGCGGTGTTGAGCAGGAAGGAGCCGGCCAGGATCAGTCCGAGCGAGGCCACGTACAGCCGGGGACGGCCGCCCCACAGGTGCGTCGCGGGCAGCAGGCCGGCGAAGAAGACCTCGACGCGTACGGGGTCGAAGGCGGCGGCCTTGGTGGGCTGCGCCGCGCCGCTCGACAGGAACGCCGGCAGCAGCAGCGGGAGCGTGAGCAGGATGCCCGTCCCGGCGGCCGTCGCGGCCCGCCACAGGGCCAGCAGCCGCTCCCGGCCCGTGGTGTCCCGGGTGGCCAGGCGGATCGCCAGCAGCACGCAGGCGGCCATCGTGGCCATCATCGCGGTGTAGAAGTTCCCGAACCAGGCGAGTGCCACCAGCAGGGCGGCCCCCGGCCAGCGGCGGCCCTCCAGGCACCACTCGACGGCGATGCCGAGCATCGGGACGGCGACCAGGCCCCAGAGCCACATCGGGATGTAGGAGGCGTCGCTGAGGGCCCAGCCGCACAGGCCGTACACCGCCCCGAGCACGCCCCGCTGCCACCACGGTCCGGCGTGCAGCTTGCCGAGGTACACCGTCATCACGGCGGCGGCGGCGCCCATCGTGACCGGGGTGACCGCGAACACGGCGAGGTCCACGTGGTCGCGCGGGACGAGGACCGCGAGCCAGGAGAACGGATTGCCGAGGTAGGTGTGGTAGTCGGACAGGAACTGCTGTCCGAATCCGCCGCGCCAGGTGAAGAACAGGTCGCCGGCGGCCTGCCCGTGCACCAGGTCCCACAGTGCCCGGTGGAAGGGCACGTACTGGTTGGCCTGGTCGTTGATGGCCCGCCCGGTGTCGCCGAAGGGGAACGTGCCGCGCGCGAACCAGGCCGCGACGAAGGCGGACGCGGTCAGGACGTAGGCCAGCAGGGGGCCGCGCAGGCGGGTGGAGCGGCGGACGGACCGGCCGAGGGACCTGCGGACGGCGGAGGGGCGCTCCGCTACGGGGGACCGGGCATCGACTGTGGTCGGCTCGGGTGCCACGGTCCCCAATGTGCTGCTCCCTGCTGATCGACTCGCGGGCGCCCAGCGCCCGGGCAAGCCGTCAGTTTAGAGCGCCAGGGCGGGCCGCCGGGCCGCACTGCCCCCGTCCCGCTTGCGCACGGCGGGTTTTCGTGCTGGGCATTTGTTTTGACCTACCTCCATGAGGTAGGTACGCTCTGACCTTGTGCCTGGGGTGTGCCCTGGGCTCCCGCGCGCGCTTCAGACCCGCGGTGAGCCGAGAAGACCACACCGCGATCCGCGCCTCTCTCACCTCGGTGGAAGTGTGCAGGATCCGACACACCCGACCGCGTGGGTCGGCAAAGTTCCAGGTTAGCTTCACTACACGGCACACAGAAACCGGAGAAGTAGTGCCTACGATCCAGCAGCTGGTCCGCAAGGGCCGGCAGGACAAGGTCGAGAAGACAAAGACTCCCGCGCTCGAGGCCTCGCCCCAGCGTCGCGGCGTCTGCACGCGTGTGTTCACGACCACCCCGAAGAAGCCGAACTCGGCGCTCCGTAAGGTCGCGCGTGTGCGTCTGACCTCCGGCATCGAGGTCACCGCTTACATTCCGGGTGAGGGACACAACCTGCAGGAGCACTCGATCGTGCTCGTGCGTGGTGGCCGTGTGAAGGACCTGCCGGGTGTTCGCTACAAGATCATCCGCGGTGCGCTTGACACCCAGGCTGTCAAGAACCGCAAGCAGGCCCGCAGCCGCTACGGCGCCAAGAAGGAGAAGTAAGAATGCCTCGTAAGGGCCCCGCCCCGAAGCGCCCGGTCATCATCGACCCGGTCTACGCATCTCCTCTGGTGACGTCGCTCATCAACAAGATCCTCCTGAACGGCAAGCGCTCCACCGCCGAGCGCATCGTCTACGGCGCCATGGAAGGCCTCCGCGAGAAGACCGGCAACGACCCGGTCATCACGCTGAAGCGCGCGCTGGAGAACGTCAAGCCGTCCCTCGAGGTCAAGTCCCGCCGTGTCGGTGGCGCGACCTACCAGGTCCCCGTCGAGGTCAAGCCGGGTCGCCAGTCGACCCTGGCCCTCCGCTGGCTCGTGGGCTACTCCCGCGCCCGTCGTGAGAAGACCATGACCGAGCGCCTCATGAACGAGCTGCTCGACGCCTCCAACGGTCTTGGCGCTGCCGTCAAGAAGCGCGAGGACACGCACAAGATGGCCGAGTCCAACAAGGCCTTCGCGCACTACCGCTGGTAGTCCCACCCCACATCGAGACCGAGAGAAGACCGAAGCCTTATGGCTACCACTTCGCTTGACCTGGCCAAGGTCCGCAACATCGGGATCATGGCCCACATCGACGCGGGCAAGACGACCACCACCGAGCGCATCCTGTTCTACACCGGTGTGTCGTACAAGATCGGTGAGGTCCACGACGGCGCCGCCACGATGGACTGGATGGAGCAGGAGCAGGAGCGTGGTATCACCATCACGTCTGCCGCCACCACCTGCCACTGGCCGCTCGAAGATGTTGACCACACCATCAACATCATCGACACCCCGGGTCACGTCGACTTCACCGTCGAGGTGGAGCGTTCGCTCCGCGTCCTCGACGGCGCCGTCACCGTCTTCGACGGTGTGGCGGGCGTCGAGCCGCAGTCCGAGACCGTTTGGCGTCAGGCGGACCGCTACGGCGTCCCGCGCATCTGCTTCGTCAACAAGCTCGACCGCACCGGCGCCGAGTTCCACCGCTGTGTCGACATGATCAAGGACCGCCTCGGTGCGGTTCCGATCGTCATGCAGCTCCCCATCGGTGCCGAGGCCGACTTCCAGGGTGTCGTCGACCTCGTCCGCATGAAGGCGCTCGTCTGGTCCGCCGAGGCGACCAAGGGCGAGATGTACGACGTCGTCGACATCCCGGCCAGCCACACCGAGACCGCTGAAGAGTGGCGCGGCAAGCTGGTCGAGACCGTCGCCGAGAACGACGACGAGATCATGGAGCTCTTCCTCAACGGCGACGAGCCGACCGAGGAGCAGCTGCACGCCGCCGTCCGTCGCATCATCCTCGGCTCCGGCAAGGGCAAGGGCGAGCCCACGATCACCGCGGTGTTCTGTGGCACGGCGTTCAAGAACAAGGGTGTTCAGCCCCTGCTCGACGCC
This sequence comes from Streptomyces amritsarensis, assembly GCF_001953875.1. Lineage (GTDB taxonomy): Bacteria > Actinomycetota > Actinomycetes > Streptomycetales > Streptomycetaceae > Streptomyces > Streptomyces amritsarensis. The sequence continues at coordinate 37,294 of NZ_MQUR01000072.1, read as the reverse complement.
GTCGTCCGCTACCTGCCGTCGCCGCTGGACATCGAGGCCATCGAGGGCCACGACGTCCGCGACGCCGAGACGGTCGTGAAGCGCAAGCCGTCCGACGAGGAGCCCCTCGCCGCGCTCGCCTTCAAGATCATGAGCGACCCGCACCTCGGCAAGCTCACCTTCGTCCGGGTTTACTCGGGCCGCCTGGAGGCCGGCACTGCGGTGCTGAACTCCGTCAAGGGCAAGAAGGAGCGCATCGGCAAGATCTACCGCATGCACGCGAACAAGCGTGAGGAGATCGACTCGGTGGGCGCCGGCGACATCGTCGCCGTGATGGGCCTGAAGCAGACCACCACCGGTGAGACGCTGTGCGACGACAAGCAGCCCGTGATCCTGGAGTCCATGGACTTCCCGGCTCCGGTCATCCAGGTCGCCATCGAGCCCAAGTCCAAGGGTGACCAGGAGAAGCTGGGTGTCGCCATCCAGCGTCTCGCGGAGGAGGACCCCTCCTTCCACGTTCACTCGGACGAGGAGACGGGCCAGACCATCCTCGGCGGTATGGGCGAGCTGCACCTCGAGGTGCTGGTCGACCGTATGAAGCGCGAGTTCAAGGTCGAGGCCAACGTCGGCAAGCCGCAGGTCGCGTACCGCGAGACGATCCGCAAGGCCGTCGAGCGCCACGACTACACCCACAAGAAGCAGACCGGTGGTACCGGTCAGTTCGCCAAGGTGCAGATCGCGATCGAGCCCATCACCGAGGCCGACGGCCCGGCGTACGAGTTCGTGAACAAGGTCACCGGCGGTCGTGTGCCGAAGGAGTACATCCCTTCGGTGGACGCGGGTGCGCAGGAGGCCATGCAGTTCGGCATCCTGGCCGGCTACGAGATGACGGGCGTCCGCGTCACGCTTCTCGACGGTGGCTACCACGAGGTCGACTCCTCCGAGCTCGCCTTCAAGATCGCCGGTTCGCAGGCCTTCAAGGAGGCCGCGCGCAAGGCGTCGCCCGTTCTGCTCGAGCCGATGATGGCCGTTGAGGTCACCACGCCCGAGGAGTCCATGGGTGATGTCATCGGTGACATCAACTCCCGCCGTGGCCAGATTCAGGCCATGGAGGACCGTCACGGAGCCAAGATCGTCAAGGGCCTCGTGCCCCTGTCGGAGATGTTCGGCTACGTCGGCGACCTCCGCAGCAAGACCTCGGGTCGCGCCAGCTACTCGATGCAGTTCGACTCCTACGCCGAGGTTCCCCGGAACGTCGCCGAGGAGATCATCGCGAAGGCCAAGGGCGAGTAACTCTTCGGAGTACACGCTTTAGGCTTGTCACCGGCAGCCTCTGGGGCAACAGGAGCCACTCCCGTTGCCCCGGGGACCGGCCGGCTTTCCAGCAAAGATCACCTGGCGCCGATCTGTAAGGCGTACAGAACCACTCTCCAGGAGGACCCCCGTGGCGAAGGCGAAGTTCGAGCGGACTAAGCCGCACGTCAACATCGGCACCATCGGTCACATTGACCACGGTAAGACGACCCTCACGGCCGCCATTACCAAGGTGCTGCACGACGCGTACCCGGACCTGAACGAGGCCTCGGCCTTCGACCAGATCGACAAGGCTCCTGAGGAGCGCCAGCGCGGTATCACCATCTCCATCGCGCACGTCGAGTACCAGACCGAGGCGCGTCACTACGCCCACGTCGACTGCCCCGGTCACGCGGACTACATCAAGAACATGATCACCGGTGCCGCGCAGATGGACGGCGCGATCCTCGTGGTCGCCGCCACCGACGGCCCGATGCCGCAGACCAAGGAGCACGTGCTCCTGGCCCGCCAGGTCGGCGTCCCCTACATCGTCGTCGCCCTGAACAAGGCCGACATGGTGGACGACGAGGAGATCCTGGAGCTCGTCGAGCTCGAGGTCCGTGAGCTCCTCTCCGAGTACGAGTTCCCGGGCGACGACCTGCCGGTCGTCCGCGTCTCCGCGCTGAAGGCGCTCGAGGGCGACAAGGAGTGGGGCGAGAAGCTCCTCGGCCTCATGTCCGCCGTCGACGAGGCCATCCCGACCCCGCCGCGTGACACCGAGAAGCCGTTCCTCATGCCCGTCGAGGACGTCTTCACGATCACCGGTCGCGGTACGGTCGTCACCGGCCGTATCGAGCGTGGTGTCCTGAAGGTCAACGAGACCGTCGACATCATCGGTATCAAGGAAGAGAAGACCACCACCACGGTCACCGGTATCGAGATGTTCCGCAAGCTGCTCGACGAGGGCCAGGCCGGTGAGAACGTCGGTCTGCTCCTCCGTGGCATCAAGCGCGAGGACGTCGAGCGCGGCCAGGTCATCATCAAGCCGGGTTCGGTCACCCCGCACACCGAGTTCGAGGCCCAGGCCTACATCCTGTCGAAGGACGAGGGTGGCCGTCACACCCCGTTCTTCAACAACTACCGTCCGCAGTTCTACTTCCGTACCACGGACGTCACGGGTGTCGTCACCCTGCCGGCCGGCACGGAGATGGTCATGCCGGGCGACAACACCGAGATGTCGGTCGCGCTGATCCAGCCGGTCGCCATGGAGGAGGGCCTGAAGTTCGCCATCCGTGAGGGTGGTCGTACCGTGGGCGCCGGCCAGGTCACCAAGATCACGAAGTAATTCGTGTTCTGACCTGGTAGCCCGTTGACCGGGCACCACGTTCCACTGGAGGGCCCCGGCCCACCGCCTCGGCGGTGGGACGGGGCCCTTCGGCGTCGCCGGCGTCCTCGCAGGCCGGGCCGGACGCCGGGCACGCGAGAAGGGCCGCACCCCCCTCGCGGGGGTGCGGCCCTTCCTCGCATGCGGAGGCGGTGCGTCAGTTCACGCGCAGGGACTCGGTGAACTCCAGGCAGGCGGCGTGGTCGGGCAGCAGCCCGGTCGAGAGGGCCTCGGCCAGCGACGGGGCGGCCTCGTCGCGCGCGGACAGCTGCGGGACGTCGGCCGGCCACTCGATGCCCAGGTCCGGGTCGAGCGGGTGCACCGAGTGCTCGCCGGTCGGGTTGTACGTCTCCGAGCACAGGTACGACAGGGTCGCGTCGTCGGTCAGGGCGCAGAAGCCGTGGCCGAGGCCCTCGGGGATGTAGACGGCGCGGCGGTCGACGTCGTCGAGGCGGACGCCCTCCCACCGGCCGAAGGTGGGGGAGCCCACCCGGAGGTCCACGATGACGTCGAGCACGGCGCCGCGCACGCAGGTCACGTACTTGGCCTGGCCGCGCGGCACGTCGGCGAAGTGGATGCCGCGGACCACGCCCGCGGCGGAGACGGAGAGGTTCGCCTGCGCCAGGTTCAGCGGGTGGCCGACGACCTCCGCCAGGCGGTCGAAGCGGTACCACTCGGTGAACAGGCCGCGCGGGTCGCCGTGCAGCTGCGGGGTCACCTCGAAGGCGCCCGCGATGGAGAGTTCGCGGAACTTCACTTGGCCTCCTCCTCGTCGAGCAGGGCCAGGAGGTAGGTGCCGTAGCCGCTCTTGGTCAGCGGCTCGGCGAGCGCGCGCAGCTGGGCCGAGTCGATCAGGCCGGCCCGCCAGGCCGCCTCCTCGATGCAGCCGATCTTGAAGCCCTGGCGCTCCTCGATCACGCGGACGAACTCGGAGGCCTGGACCATCGAGACGAAGGTGCCGGTGTCGAGCCAGGCGGTACCGCGGTCCAGGATCGTGACGTTGAGCTCGCCGGCCTGGAGGTACGCGTCGTTGACGGCGGTGATCTCCAGCTCGCCGCGGGCGCTGGGCTTGAGGCCCTTGGCTATCTCCACGACCTGGTTGTCGTAGAAGTACAGACCCGGCACCGCGTAGCGGGACTTGGGCTTGACCGGCTTCTCCTCGATGGAGATGGCCTGGCCCTTCTCGTCGAACTCGACGACGCCGTAGGCGGTCGGGTCCGCCACCGGGTACGCGAACACCCGGCCGCCCTTGGCGTCGGTGTGCTGGGCGAGGCGGGTGCCGAGGCCGCTGCCGTGGAAGATGTTGTCGCCGAGGATCAGCGCGACGGACTCGTCGCCGATGAAGTCGGCGCCGAGCACGAAGGCCTGGGCGATGCCCTCCGGGCGCTCCTGGACGGCGTATTCCAGCCGCAGTCCGAACTGCGAACCGTCGCCGAGCAGACGCTCGAACTGGTCACGGTCTTCAGGGGTGGTGATGATCAGGATCTCGCTGATGCCCGCCATCACCAGGGTGGAGAGCGGGTAGTAGATCATCGGCTTGTCGAAGACGGGCAGCAGCTGCTTCGAGACGGCCCGAGTCAGCGGCCAGAGTCGCGATCCGGTGCCACCGGCCAAAAGGATTCCACGCATGGGTGAACCCTATGCGAGAGGGCCCGGGCGGTCCGACCGTCCGGCGTGTGACGTTCGGCAGGCGGCTAGACTCTTCGTATTATGCGCATCCTCGTGACCGGCGGCGCCGGCTTCATCGGTTCAGAATTCGTCCGCCAGCAGCTCGGTGCAGACGCCACGGCGCAGATCACCGTCTTCGACAAGCTGACCTACTCGGGCGTCGAGGCCAACCTCGCCCCGGTCGCGGACCACTCCGGCTACCGCTTCGTCCAGGGCGACATCTGCGACGCCGAGGCAGTCGACCAGGTGATGGCCGGCCACGACGTCGTCGTGCACTTCGCCGCCGAGTCCCACGTGGACCGGTCGATCGCCGGTGCGGGCCCCTTCGTCATGACGAACGTCGTCGGCACCCAGGTGCTGTTGGACGCCGCCCGCAAGCACGGCGTCGGCCGCTTCGTCCACATCTCCACCGACGAGGTCTACGGCTCGATCACCGAGGGCTCCTGGACCGAGGAGTGGCCGCTGGTGCCGAACTCCCCCTACTCCGCCTCCAAGGCGTCCTCCGACCTGCTGGCGCTGGCCTACGCGCGCACGCACGGCATGGACGTGGTGGTCACCCGCTGCTCCAACAACTACGGGCACTACCAGTTCCCGGAGAAGGTCATCCCGCTGTTCGTCTCGAACCTGATGGACGGCAAGAAGGTCCCGCTGTACGGCAACGGCGGCAACGTCCGCGACTGGCTGCACGTCTCCGACCACTGCCGCGGCATCGACCTGGCCATGCGCAAGGGCCGCGCCGGCGAGGTCTACAACATCGGCGGCGGCACCGAGCTCACCAACAAGGAGCTCACCGGCGTCCTGCTGGAGGCCGCGGGCCTCGGCTGGGACATGGTCGAGCACGTCGAGGACCGCAAGGGCCACGACCTGCGCTACTCCATCGACATCAGCAAGATCGGCGCCGAGCTGGGCTACGCCCCGCAGGTCACCTTCGAGGACGGCATCAAGGCCACCATCGACTGGTACCGCGAGAACCGCGCCTGGTGGGAGCCGCTGAAGGCGAAGGCGGCCCTGCAGAAGTGAGCACCGACTCGTCGGCCGGGCGCTGGATCGTCACCGGCGCCGGCGGGATGCTCGGCCAGGACGTCCTGACCGTCCTGAAGCGCGCCAGGATCGAGGCCGCGGCCCTGAGCCGCGCCGACCTCGACATCACCGACCCCGCCGCCGTCCGCGCCGCGGTCGAGGGCGCGAGCGTCGTCGTCAACTGCGCCGCCTGGACGGACGTCGACGGCGCCGAGACCGCCGAGGAGGCCGCGACCGCCGTCAACGGCACCGCCGTGCGCGTCCTCGCCGAGGCGTGCGCCGCCGCCCACGTGCGCCTGATCCACGTCTCCACCGACTACGTGCTGCCCGGCGACGCCTCGGAGCCGTACCGCGAGGACGCCGAGACCGGCCCGGTCAACGCCTACGGGCGCTCCAAGCTGGTCGGCGAGCAGGCCGTCACCGAACTGCTGCCGCAGGACGGCTACGTCGTGCGGACCGCCTGGCTGTACGGCGAGCACGGCCCGAACTTCGTCGCCACCATGCTGAAGCTGGCCGCCCAGCGCGACACCCTCGACGTGGTCGACGACCAGCACGGACAGCCCACGTGGTCCTACGCGCTGGCCGGCCGGCTGGTCGACCTCGGCCTGGCCGCCCTCAAGGGCTGGGCCATGGGCGGGATCTACCACGGCACGGCGAGCGGCCGGACCACCTGGATGGGGCTCGCCCGCGAGACCTACCGGCTGAGCGGCCTGGACCCCGAGCGGATCCGGCCGACCACCTCCGAGGCGTTCGTCCGCCCCGCCGCCCGTCCCGCGTTCAGCGTGCTCGCGCACGACGCGTGGAAGGAGGAGGCCGGACTGGAGCCGCTTCCCGACTGGCGTGAACAGCTGGCCCAGGCGCTGGCCACCCCCGGCTTCGCCGCACTCGCGAAGGCGGCCCGGGACGGCCGCGCGGGATGAAAACCCTGCTGAACAAGCTGACCGCGGCGCTGCCGCCGGGCACCGTCGCGGTGGCCGGCGGCACCGTCGTGCTCGGCGCGGCCTCCTACGTCCACCTGGGCGTGGCCGGGCACAGCCTGTCGACGCAAGCCCTGGCGAACGTCTCCGTGCTGTGGACGATCGTCATGTCCGTCGGCATCGGCGTCTTCTTCCCCGTCGAGCAGGAGCTCACCCGGATCGTGTCCGCCCGGGCGGTCCTGGGCCACGGCGCCGCCCCGGTGCTGCGCCGCGCCACCCTCCTCACCGGGGCGATCCTCGGCGCGACCCTGCTGGTCCTCGGCCTCGCCGCCGGCCCCGTCGCCGACCTGCTCTTCCACGGCGACCGCGCCCTGGTGGCCGCGCTCGGCGGCGCCTTCACCGGCATGGCCGTCTGCTACCTCACCCGCGGTGTACTGGCGGGCCTCGGCCGGTTCGGCGCGTACGGCACCCAGCTCGCCGTCGACGGGGGGCTGCGGATCGTGCTCGCCTTCGGGTGCGCCCTCTTCGGACTGCACTCGGCACTCGCCTTCAGCCTCATCCTGGCCGTCGCGCCCGTCGTCGCCACGCTGGTGACGCTGCCCGCACTGCTGCGCGCGGTCGGCCCCGGCGAGCAGATCGCCTGGCGGGACCTGGCGGGCGGCCTCGGCCTGCTCGTCTGCGCGACCCTGCTGTCCCAACTGGTCGTGAACGCGGCCGTGATGAGCACCAAGCTGCTGGCGCCGTCCGACAGCGCGCTGATCGCCTCGCTGCTGAGCGCCCTGGTCCTGGCGCGCGTGCCGCTCTTCGTCTTCGGCTCGCTGCAGGCCTCGCTGCTCAGCGGACTGACCGCCGCCTTCACCGCCGGCGACCGCCCGGCCTTCTGGGCGATGCTGCGCCGGATCGCCATGGTCGTCGCAGCGCTGGGGCTGCTCGGCGGCGTGCCCGCCACGGCCCTGGGCCCCTGGCTCATCGAGGTGCTCTTCGGCATCCAGGACCCGGTGCTGGGACGCTTCGACTTCTTCCTGCTGTCCGCGGGCACCGTGGCGTACATGTTCGCGATGGTCCTTGGACAGGCGCTCATGGTATTCAAGCGGCACAACCTGCAGTTGCTCTGCTGGGCCCTCGGTACCGCGGTCCTGGCGGGCGTCACCCTGATCCCCGGGGAGGTGGCCGTGCGCGTGATCGCCGCCTACGCCCTGGGCTCGACCGCCACCGTGCTCGCTATGCTGGCAGCCCTCAGGCTGAGCTTCCCCGGAGCCGCGGCCGCAGCCGGTGAAGCGCCCCGGCAGACGGCCGACGCAGGCGCCCCCGGCGTGGGCGCGGTCGGGAGATGACCATGCCGGCCCACGACGTCACACCGATCACCGAGCACTCGTACGTGCCACATTCCGCTGGAGCTACCGTGTCCCAATACGACGATGTCTGGCTGGTCATACCGGCCTATAACGAGGGCCAGGTGATCGCCGACGTGGTCGAGGGGGCCCGCAAGACGTTCCCCAACATCGTCGTCGTCGACGACGGCAGCACCGACGACTCGGCCGAGCACATAGCGACCACGGGCGCCCACCTGGTCCGCCACCCGGTCAACCTCGGTCAGGGCGCGGCCCTCCAGACCGGTCTGAAGTACGCCCTCTCCCAGCCCGGTTCCCGCTACTTCGCGACCTTCGACGCCGACGGCCAGCACCAGACCAAGGACGTCGAGACGATGGTCGGCGTGCTGCGGCGGGACGAGGCCGACGTGGTCCTCGGCTCCCGGTTCATCGAGCAGAACGGCCAGGTGCCGTGGATCAAGCAGGTCGTCCTGCGCACGGCCGCCGCCGTCAGCCCCACCGCCCGCAAGCTCAAGCTCACCGACGCGCACAACGGCCTGCGCGTCCTGAGCCGCAAGGCCGCCGAGCAGCTGAACATCACCATGAACGGCATGGCGCACGCGTCCGAGCTCGTCGGTTTCCTGGCGGGCTCCGACCTGCGGGTCACCGAGGTCCCGGTGGACATCCTCTACACCGAATACTCGCGCTCCAAGGGCCAGTCCCTCATCAACGGCGTGAACATCATCTTTGACATTTCGCTGCGGGAGCGTGGGCGTCGATGAAGTACTTCTGGATCCAGCTCGTCCTGATCGTCGGCTCCGTGTCGATGGCCCTGGTGTTCATCCGAACGTGGAGCCAGGCGAAGAACCGGGCCTGGAAGCGCATCGCCTTCTCCCTGTTCGTCGTCGTCAACGTGTACGCCGTGCTCCGCCCGACGGACGTGACGTGGCTGGCCCACCAGCTCGGCGTCGGCCGCGGCACCGACCTGGTGCTGTACGTGATGGTCCTCGCGATGGGCTTCCTCACGCTCAACACCTTCCTGCGCTTCCGCTCGCTGGAGAAGAAGATCACCGACCTCGCCCGGACGGTGGCCATCAACGAGGGCATGCGCCACAACGACGAGCGCCTCGGCGCCGAGCCGGCCGCCGGCAGCGGTGCCGGCGCCGACGCCGCGGCGAACGCCGACGCCGACTCCGTGAAGGCCTGACACTCCATGGTGACCTTCGACTTCATGCTCCCCTACTACGGGGACGTGCAGCTGATGCAGGACGCCGTCCGCAGCGTCCTGGCGCAGACGGACCGGGACTTCCGCCTCGTCGTGATCGACGACGGCAAGGAGCCCGACGTACCGGGCTGGTTCGCCGCGCTCGGCGACGACCGCGTGCACTACACGCGCAACGAGCAGAACCTCGGCATCACCAAGAACTTCCAGAAGTGCGTGCGGCTGTCCGAGGCCGACTACGTGGTCGTCATGGGCTGCGACGACCTGCTGCACCCGCACTACCTGGAGACCGTCCGCTCCATCATCGAGGAGCGCCCGGGCATCGGCATGGTCCAGCCCGGCGTCGAGGTCATCGACGGCACGGGCCAGGTGACCCAGGGCGGTCTGGCCGACAACACCAAGAAGCGGCTGTACGCACCGCAGGTGAAGGGCCGCCGCCTGATGGGCGGCGAGGAGCTGGCCGCCAGCGTGCTGCGCGGCAACTGGCTCTACTTCCCGTCGATCGCCTGGCGCGGCGAGGTGCTGCGCAAGGTGAACTTCCGGGACGACTACTCGGTCATCCAGGACCTCGCGCTCGTGGTCGACCTCCTCGAAGCCGGGGAGCAGATGGTCATCGACAACACGACGACCGTCTTCCAGTACCGCCGGCACGCCGTCAGCGAGTCCTCGGTCCAGGCCTTCTCCGGGACCCGCTTCGCCGAGGCCGAGCGCTACTTCTCCGCCGTGGCGGCCCGCATGGACGCCCGCGGCTGGCCGAAGGCGGCCCGCGCGGCACGCTTCCACAGCGCCTCCCGGCTGCACGCGCTGACGATGCTCCCCGGAGCCCTGCGCAGCGGCAACAAGGCGGGCGCCCGCACGCTGGCGAAGCACGCCTTCACCTCCGGTCAGAACTGACCAGGCCCCGCCCACCACGAAACGGACCGAGATGACACACCTGGCCCCCGAGGCGGTCGGCGAGGCCGGCGCCCCGGACCGGCGTCCTGGCGAACCGGCACCGGGCGGGAGCCGCCCGTCCCCCTCACGGGGCGAGGGGTGGCTGTCTCGGCGGTGGGTGCAGATCCTGGCCGAGGTGGTCGTCAGCGTGGTGGCGGCCCTCGGCTACACGCTCCTGAGCCGGCACATCGGCGTCAACCCGATGAACCGCATCGGCCAGGTCAGCGGACTCGCCAAGCTCCAGCTGTACGCGGCCGTCCTCGGGCTCCCGCTCCTCGGACTGCTGCTCCACACGGCCCACCGGGGCTCGGTCCGGCGCCACGAGTTGGTCAAGCGGCTGGTCTGCGCGGCCCTGGCCGGGCTGGCCACGGGCATCGTGGCCGGCGGTGTCGTCGTCGCGCTGCGCGGCACACCGCACCCGCTGGGCGGCCAGGAGGGCGACCCGAGCGTCCTGGTGGAGATGGCCAACTCGTTCCTGTCGGGCGAGGGCATGTCGGGCATCTACCCGCCCGCCTTCCCGGCGCTGATGGCCCTGTGGGCCAAGGTCCGCTACGACGGCCTCGGCACCGCGGGCTTCGCCCTGCACGACCTCCAGATCATCTGCAGCGCCCTGGTCGGCCCGATGGCGTACCTGTCGTGGCGCCTGCTGCTGCGGCCCTTCTGGGCGCTGCTGATCGCCGTCCCCGCGGCCGTGCTCTTCCTCGACCCCGTCCGCCCGTACAGCCACGTCGTCATGATCGTGCTGCTGCCGCTGCTCGGGTACTGCTTCCGCGAGCTGCGCCGGTCGGCCGGCCGCACCCCGAAGTCGCTGGTGCTGCGGGGCGTGGCCGTCGGCACGGCCTTCGGCGTGCTCTTCCTGTGGTACTCGGGCTGGTTCGTCTGGGCCGCGCCCGGCGCCGCCGTGCTCTTCCTGTTCCTCTTCCCGTGGCGGGCCGGCGCCCCCGCGGTGAAGCGGGCGGCGCTGTTCGTCGGCTCCGTGCTGGTCACCGCCGGGATCATCGGCGCCCCGCTGCTCTACCAGATGGCGCGGCTGGGATCGCAGACCCCGGACCGGTACGCCTACCTCGGGGTGTACGCGGATCCCGCGTACGTGCTGGGCTGGATCTCCGACCGGACGGGCTACATCAAGTACAACCAGTGGCCGGTCTCCGGCGAGATGGCGGGCCAGACCGGGTTCGCGCTGCTGCTGCTCCTCGGCGTGGGCCTCGGAGTCGGCCTGGGCCTGCGGAACATCATGGTCCGTACCGCCGCGGCGGTCCTCGCGGGCGCCTGGCTCGCCCGCTTCTGGTTCGCCTCGCACATGGAGCACGACAAGGCGGTCCAGCTCTTCCCGCGGACCACCTGGATCATCATGTACTCGCTGCTGATCCTGGCCGTCCTCGGCGTGATGGCGGCGGTCCAGCGGGGTTCGGGCTGGACGGAGCGGACCCTGCGGCCGGCCTCCGCCTCCCCGTCGGCCCGGGTCGTCCCGCGCCGGACGATCCGTCAGCTCTCGGCCGGGATGGTGTGCGCGGTCGCGCTGTTCGCCACCATGGGTGCGTCCTGGTCGGTCAACCGCTACATGCCGACGCACGAGGACACCGACCTCATGGGCCTCGACGCCTGGCGCGCGCACAACATCAAGCTGCCGAACGGCAAGTGCCCGCGTTTCGCACCGACCAAGGACTGCGAGGACCTCCAGGTCAAGCTGTGGAAGCAGTTCAAGGACGACGGCGAGATCTGGTGCGCCAACATCGTGGCGAAGGACTGGCCCGCGATCTGCGGTCGCAAGGCGCCCTTCAAGGACAAGTCGGTGGAATAGCACCCCTGTACGACCCGACTGCGACGCGCATCACGTGCGCACCCCCCGTCCCGCCCTGATCGTCCGTCACCCCGGCCAGTAGGATCCCGTCGGCCAGTGCTCTTACCTGGCGGCTTCTCATAGGGGTTGGGGACAACGTGAAACTAGGTCGTGCGCGCGGGACGGCTCTGGCCGCCGCGCTCGGCGTCGTGGCGGTCCTGGGCATACAGGGCGTCGCAAGCGGCACGGGCGGTTCCGACGGGGAGGAGGTGTCGCCCTACAGCGCCCGCGCCCGCGAGAAGGGACCCGTCGAGGGAGAGGTGCACAAGCTCGCCCTCAAGCCGAAGGGCAGGGGCGAGGCCGTCCTCTCCCAGCAGGACACCGAGCCGTTCGGGCTCCTCGGCGTCTCCTGGACCGACCCCGAGGCCGAGGTGAAGGGCAGGATCGAGGCCCGCACCCGTGACGCCGACAGCGGCAAGTGGTCGAAGTGGGTCGTGCTGGAGCAGGCCGAGTCCGGCCTCGACGGCAAGCGCCCGGGCCTGCGCGGTGCCACCGAGCCCGTCTGGGTCGGCCCGTCCGACGGCGCCGAGGTACGGGTGACCGGGGGCGGCGCACTGCCCGCCGGCATGGAGCTGAACCTCGTGGACCCGGGTGCGGGTGCCGCGAAGGCCAAGAAGAACAACGAGCTGGGCCTCGGCCCGGCCGCCTTCTCCCTCCCCGCCGTTGACCCCGCGCCGACGACGCCGGGACCGGAATCGACCGCCCCGCGGCCGGACGTCGTCTCCCGCGTGCAGTGGGGTGCCGACGAGTCCCTGAACGACGAGGGCCCGGTCTACCTGCCCGGCGGGAAGATCAAGGCCGTCTTCGTGCACCACACGGCGGCCTCCGCCCCGTACGAGTGCTCCGAGTCCGCGGCCATCGTCCGCGGTCTGCACGTCTACCACGTGAAGACCAACGGCTGGCGCGACCTCGGCTACAACTTCCTCGTCGACAAGTGCGGGACGGTCTTCGAGGGCCGTCAGGGCGGTGTGGACCAGCCCGTCCAGGGCGCCCACACCTACGGTTGGAACGCCGAGTCGACGAGCGTCTCCGTCCTCGGCGACTACACCAACACGGGCGCCTCCGCCGCCGCCCTCGAAGGCATCTCCAAGGTCGCGGCGTACAAGCTGGGCCAGTACGACGGCGACATGAACGGCACCGCGACGCTGACCGCGGGCGCCACGCAGAAGAACTACGCCGGCACCTCCTTCACCGCCGGGCAGCAGTACCAGTTCAAGTCGCTCTCGGGTCACCGCGACGGCTTCAACACCGAGTGCCCGGGCCACCAGCTGTACCCGCAGCTCGACACGGTGCGCACGTCGGGCCCCGCGGCCCAGCTGAAGATCGCCTCGGTGAACGGCGCGACCGCCGCCCCGGGCGCCACCCTCCCGAGCGGCGCCGCCCTCACCGTCGACTGGACCACCAGCACGGCCACCGGCCGGCTGGCCAAGTTCGAGCTCCTCGTGGACGGCGAGGCCACCGCGGTCACCGACGGAGCCGGCCGCAAGGCGACCGCCGTGGTGACCGACGGCAAGCACGAGGTCCGGGTCCGGGCGACCGCCGCCAACGGCAAGGTCTCCACGAGCCTCGCCGTCACCGTCGAAGCGGACGTCAAGGGCGCCAAGTTCGTCCCCCTGACCCCGAAGCGCCTGATGGACACCCGCGAGGGCCTGGGCGTCCGCAAGGGCCCGGTCGGCAGCGGCGAGGTGGTCACCCTGCCGGTGGCGGCGGCAACCGGCGGAACCCCCACCGCGGTGGTGCTGAACGTGACGGCGACCAACCCCACGCAGCCGAGCTTCGTGTCGGTGTTCCCGAGCGGCACGACCCGCTCCAGCGCGTCGAACCTGAACTTCACGCCGGGGAAGACGATCCCCAACCTGGTGGTCGTGCCGGTGATCAACGGGAGCGTCAGCTTCTACAACAACCAGGGCACCGTCGACCTCATCGCGGACATCACGGGCTACTTCACCTCGACCGGTGACGGCGCCACCCAGACCAACTTCGGCCCCAAGCGCCTGATGGACACCCGCACGGGCACCGGCGTCCCGGCCGCCCCGGTCGCCGCCGGCGGCGTGGTCACGCTGCCCGTGGCGGGCGTCGACGGCGTCCCGGCCACCGGCGTCAAGGCCGTCGTGCTGAACGTGACGGCGACCAACCCGACGCAGCCGAGCTTCGTGTCGGTGTACCCGAGCGGCACGACCCGCTCCAGCGCGTCGAACCTGAACTTCACCCCGGGCCAGACGATCCCCAACCTGGTGGTCGTACCCGTCGTGGACGGCAAGGTCAGCTTCTACAACAACCAGGGCACCGTCGACCTCATCGCGGACATCACCGGCTACTTCTCCGACAGCGACGCGGGCGCCACGCACGCGAACTTCGGCCCGAAGCGCCTGATGGACACCCGCACCGGGACCGGCGTCCGCAAGGGCCCCGTCACCGGCGGCAGCGTCGTCACGCTGCCCGTGGCGGGCATCGGCGGTGTCCCGGCCGCCGGGATCAAGGCCGTCGTGCTGAACGTGACCGCGACGAACCCGACCGAGGCCAGCTTCGTGTCGGTGTTCCCGAGCGGCACGACCCGTACGAGCGCCTCGAACCTGAACTTCACCCCCGGCCTCACCATCCCCAACCTGGTGGTCGTGCCCGTGGTGGACGGCAAGGTCAGCTTCTACAACAACTCGGGCTCCGTGGACCTCATCGCGGACATCACGGGGTACTTCAGCTAAGCGCGTGAACACGCTTACGCGCAGGTGAGGGGCTCCGCACCGGAGGGTGCGGAGCCCCTCACGCGTGTGGGGGCGGGCATGCGGACCAAGGGGAGGACAGGGGCATGGGCAAGAACGACGACAGGGCGGGTGTCTCCGACGAGGAGTGGGCCCGGTTCATGGAGCAGGCCGCCGCGGGATCGGGGGAGGCGCCGAAGGAGCCGTCCGCGCGGGCGCGCATGGTGACCGAGCGGCTGCGCGAGGAGCGCCGCCGGGGCCAGGAGCCCCCGGGCTGGCGCACCGGCCCGGCGTGGCAGGAGATGCAGGGCAGGGGCAGGCGCAAGAGGCGCCTCAAGGCCTTCGCGGCCGTCGTCCTGATCGCAGGGCTCGCACTGATCGCCGTACGGCCGGAGCTGGTCATCGACCGCCTCACGGGCAAGGCGCAGGCCCGTACGGACGCCAGGACGGCCGCGCCGCTGCCCGCCGAGTCCGTACGGCCGACCGCGGCTCCCGAGGAGCTGTACCCGGACATGCCGACCCTGAAGGAGCCTTTCCGCGGCTCTCCGGCCGCGCAGTGGGCCGACGGCGCGGCGGGCATCGAGCTGCCGGAGGCCACCGCGGTGGGCAGCATGACCAAGGCGCAGGTGGCGGACGCCCTGACGAAGGTCAGGACGTTCCTGATCACGGCAAACCTGGACCCGGCCACCCTGCGCGGGGAGCGGCCGGCGGGCGCGCTGGAGCTGCTCGACACGAAGCTGGAAGGGGTCTCGGAGCACCTGGAGCAGTCGCTGACGGCGCCCTCCGCCGAGAAGGACCCGCTGAACCTGTTCAGCCGGGCGAACCCGGCGGAGCTGAAGCCCGTCGGCGACGTGGTCAAGGTGCGCGGCCGGATGTGGCTGGCCGAGGGCGAGCACCCGGGCCAGGCCCAGGTGCTGACCGACTACACCTTCGTCTACCCGTTCGTGAAGGCCAAGCCGGGCGCGGACCAGGTGGAGCGGACGATCGTCCGGCGCACGGCCACCTTCGCGATCGCCGACCCCCGGAAGTGGCAGGCGACCCCCGGCAAGCTGCGGCTCGTCACGTACAACGTGGACATCGGCAACAGCGCCTGCGACCGGTACGACGGCTTCCTCCACCCGGCCTTCGACGACGACCCCGTGACCGGCCCCACGCCGTCCGGGACGCCGGTGGATCCGTACGACCGGAGCAAGGAGCTCGCCGCGCCCGGATCGGACGCGGGCTGCGGGACGGTGTCCCGGTCCTGACCAGGGAGAGTCACCCCGCCGGGCGTAGGGCGCGGCGCAGTTTGACCACTCAGCGTGGCGGGGTATTCTCTTCGGCCCGATTGGCCAGGTACGTGTCTCGTATGGCAGACTACTCAAGTTGCTCGGCTGAGTGCCGATGCTGCGCGCCTCCCGCCGGGAGGACCGGAAGCGAGTCCCACAGTACTCGTCGTCCTTAATCTGCCTCTCGGGGCAGCAATGGGGACGGACGTAC
The DNA here is from genome assembly GCF_001953875.1 of Streptomyces amritsarensis. Lineage (GTDB taxonomy): Bacteria > Actinomycetota > Actinomycetes > Streptomycetales > Streptomycetaceae > Streptomyces > Streptomyces amritsarensis. The sequence continues at coordinate 21,550 of NZ_MQUR01000072.1, read as the reverse complement.
GGGAATCTTCTGGGAAGTGTCAGCACGGTGCCCACCAGGCACTCGGTGGGTGTTTCTCCCCCGAATCGCGGTCATGGGACCGCACCCCCTTGGACGAGGGAATTTCCGTATGGGAATTTTCTGTGGAGGGAGTGCGACACGCCCGACCGCGTGGGTCGGAGGAGAGGCCGCGGGACCCCGTCCCGCAGCCGACCGGGGGCCAGAGCGTTTCCACATAGAGACAGGACTACGGAGTAGCCATGGCGGGACAGAAGATCCGCATCCGGCTCAAGGCCTACGACCACGAGGTCATCGACTCCTCGGCGAAGAAGATCGTCGAGACGGTGACGCGCACTGGTGCGTCGGTCGCGGGCCCGGTGCCGCTGCCCACTGAGAAGAACGTGTACTGCGTCATCAAGTCGCCGCACAAGTACAAGGACTCGCGCGAGCACTTCGAGATGCGCACGCACAAGCGCCTGATCGACATCCTCGACCCGACGCCCAAGACCGTTGACTCGCTGATGCGCCTGGACCTTCCGGCCGGCGTTGACATCGAGATCAAGCTCTGAGAGGCGTCGAGAAGATGGCAAAGCAGATCAAGGGCGTCCTGGGCGAGAAGCTCGGCATGACCCAGGTCTGGGACGAGAACAACCGTGTCGTCCCGGTGACCGTCGTCAAGGCCGGGCCCTGCGTCGTTACCCAGGTCCGTACGAACGACATCGACGGCTACGAGTCGGTCCAGATCGCCTTCGGCGAGATCGACCCGCGCAAGGTGAACAAGCCCCTCAAGGGCCACTTCGCCAAGGCCGACGTGACCCCCCGCCGCCACCTGGTGGAGCTCCGCACCTCCGACGCCAGCGAGTACACGCTCGGCCAGGAGATCACTGCTGAGGTGTTCGAGTCCGGCGTCAAGGTTGACGTCACGGGCAACAGCAAGGGCAAGGGCTTCGCCGGTGTCATGAAGCGGCACAACTTCCGGGGCCTCGGCGCCGGTCACGGTGTGCAGCGCAAGCACCGCTCCCCCGGTTCGATCGGTGGCTGCGCCACCCCTGGGCGTGTCTTCAAGGGCATGCGCATGGCCGGTCGCATGGGTAACGAGCGCGTCACCACCCAGAACCTGACCATCCACGCGGTAGACGCGGAGAAGGGCCTGCTCCTCATCAAGGGCGCAGTCCCCGGTCCGAACGGCGGCCTCGTCCTGGTCCGTACCGCGGCCAAGGGGGCTTGAGGTTAATGAGCACCATTGACATCCTTTCGCCGGCAGGCGACAAGGCCGGTACCGTCGAGCTCCCCGCGGAGATCTTCGACGCGAAGACCAGCGTTCCGCTGATCCACCAGGTCGTCGTCGCCCAGCTGGCCGCTGCCCGTCAGGGCACGCACAAGACCAAGACCCGTGGCGAAGTCCGTGGTGGTGGCAAGAAGCCTTACCGCCAGAAGGGCACCGGCCGCGCCCGTCAGGGTTCGACCCGCGCTCCGCAGTTCGCCGGCGGTGGCGTCGTCCACGGCCCGCAGCCGCGTGACTACTCGCAGCGGACCCCCAAGAAGATGAAGGTCGCCGCCCTCCGCGGTGCCCTCTCGGACCGTGCGCGTCACTCCCGCATCCACGTCGTCACCGGCGTGGTCGAGGGTGCCGTCTCCACGAAGGCCGCCAAGACGCTGTTCGGCAAGATCTCGGAGCGCAAGAACCTGCTCCTGGTCGTCGAGCGTGCCGACGAGGCCGCGTGGCTGTCCGCCCGCAACCTGCCCCAGGTTCACATCCTGGAGCCGGGCCAGCTGAACACGTACGACGTGATCGTCTCTGACGACGTGGTCTTCACCCAGGCCGCGCTCGAGTCCTTCGTGTCTGGCCCCAAGGCCGATGAGACCGAAGGGAGCGACGCCTGATGTCTGAGGCGACCGTTACCAGCAAGACCTTCACCGACCCGCGCGACCTGCTGATCAAGCCGGTCGTCTCGGAGAAGAGCTACGCGCTGCTGGACGAGAACAAGTACACGTTCATCGTCGCGCCCGGCGCCAACAAGACCCAGATCAAGCAGGCCGTCGAGGCGGTCTTCTCGGTCAAGGTCACCGGGGTCAACACGATCAACCGTCAGGGTAAGCGCAAGCGCACCAAGACCGGTTTCGGCAAGCGCGCCAACACCAAGCGCGCCATCGTGACCCTTGCCGAGGGCAACCGTATCGACATCTTCGGCGGCCAGGCCTCCTAACGGAGGTCTAGTCGTCCGGAATCGGACGAGGACTGAGAAATGGGTATCCGCAAGTACAAGCCGACGACCCCGGGCCGTCGTGGCTCCAGCGTCGCCGACTTTGTCGAGATCACGCGGTCCACGCCGGAGAAGTCGCTGGTCCGCCCGCTGCACAGCAAGGGCGGCCGTAACAACACCGGTCGTGTGACCGTTCGCCACCAGGGTGGTGGCCACAAGCGCGCCTACCGCGTGATCGACTTCCGTCGTCACGACAAGGACGGCGTGCCGGCCAAGGTCGCGCACATCGAGTACGACCCCAACCGCACCGCGCGCATCGCGCTGCTGCACTACGCCGACGGCGAGAAGCGCTACATCATCGCGCCGCGCGGCCTGCAGCAGGGTGACCGGATCGAGAACGGCCCGACGGCCGACATCAAGCCGGGCAACAACCTCGCGCTCCGCAACATCCCGGTCGGTACCACGATCCACGCGATCGAGCTCCGCCCCGGTGGCGGCGCCAAGTTCGCGCGTTCCGCTGGTGCCTCCGTGCAGCTGCTGGCGAAGGAGGGCGTGATGGCCCACCTTCGTATGCCGTCCGGTGAGATCCGTCTCGTCGACGCGCGCTGCCGCGCCACGGTCGGCGAGGTCGGCAACGCCGAGCAGTCGAACATCAACTGGGGCAAGGCCGGCCGCATGCGCTGGAAGGGCGTCCGCCCCTCCGTCCGCGGTGTCGCGATGAACCCGGTTGACCACCCGCACGGTGGTGGTGAGGGCAAGACCAGCGGTGGTCGCCACCCGGTCTCCCCGTGGGGTCAGAAGGAGGGTCGTACTCGTTCGCCGAAGAAGGCTTCGAACAAGTACATCGTCCGCCGCCGCAAGACGAACAAGAAGCGCTAGGAGCGGGTTTAGATGCCGCGCAGTCTCAAGAAGGGGCCCTTCGTCGACGACCACCTCGTAAAGAAGGTGGACGCCCAGAACGAAGCCGGCACCAAGAACGTCATCAAGACCTGGTCCCGTCGCTCGATGATCATCCCCAGCATGCTGGGTCACACCATCGCGGTGCACAACGGCAAGACCCACGTCCCGGTGTTCGTCACCGAGTCGATGGTCGGCCACAAGCTCGGCGAGTTCTCGCCGACTCGCACCTTCCGCGGCCACGTCAAGGACGACCGGAAGTCGAAGCGCCGCTAAAGGCGGGGTGGTTACGACTATGACTTACACCGAAGGGACAACCATGGAAGCCAGGGCCCAGGCGCGGTACATCCGCGTCACGCCCATGAAGGCCCGCCGCGTGGTGGACCTTATCCGTGGCATGGATGCCACGGAGGCTCAGGCGGTCCTGCGTTTCGCCCCGCAGGCCGCGAGCGTGCCCGTCGGCAAGGTGCTGGACAGCGCCATTGCCAACGCCGCGCACAACTACAACCACCCGGACGCCTCCACGCTGGTCATCAGCGAGGCGTACGTGGACGAGGGCCCGACCCTGAAGCGGTTCCGTCCGCGTGCCCAGGGCCGTGCCTACCGGATCCGCAAGCGGACCAGCCACATCACCGTGGTCGTCAGCAGCAAGGAAGGTTCCCGGTAATGGGCCAGAAGGTAAACCCGCACGGGTTCCGACTCGGCATCACCACGGACTTCAAGTCCCGCTGGTACGCCGACAAGCTGTACAAGGACTACGTCAAGGAAGACGTCGCCATCCGTCGGATGATGACGTCCGGCATGGAGCGCGCCGGCATCTCGAAGGTTGAGATCGAGCGCACCCGTGACCGCGTGCGTGTGGACATCCACACCGCTCGTCCTGGCATCGTCATCGGCCGCCGTGGCGCCGAGGCCGACCGCATCCGCGGCGACCTCGAGAAGCTCACGGGCAAGCAGGTCCAGCTGAACATCCTCGAGGTCAAGAACCCCGAGCTCGACGCTCAGCTCGTCGCCCAGGCCGTTGCCGAGCAGCTCTCCTCCCGCGTCTCCTTCCGTCGTGCCATGCGCAAGAGCATGCAGGGCACGATGAAGGCCGGCGCCAAGGGCATCAAGATCCAGTGTGGCGGCCGTCTCGGCGGCGCCGAGATGTCCCGCTCCGAGTTCTACCGCGAGGGTCGTGTGCCGCTGCACACGCTGCGCGCGAACGTGGACTACGGCTTCTTCGAGGCCAAGACCACCTTCGGCCGGATCGGCGTGAAGGTCTGGATCTACAAGGGCGACGTCAAGAACATCGCCGAGGTTCGCGCCGAGAACGCTGCGGCCCGTGCGGGTAACCGCCCGGCCCGTGGTGCCGGCGCTGGCGACCGTCCCGCCGGCCGTGGTGGCCGTGGTGGCGAGCGCGGCGGCCGTGGTGGCCGCAAGCCGCAGCAGGCTGCTGGTGCCGAGGCCCCCAAGGCCGACGCTCCCGCCGCCGCTCCGGCCGAGAGCACCGGAACGGAGGCCTGACCGACATGCTGATCCCTCGTAGGGTCAAGCACCGCAAGCAGCACCACCCGAAGCGCCGCGGTATGGCCAAGGGCGGTACTGAGGTCTCGTTCGGCGAGTACGGCATCCAGGCGCTCACCCCCGCCTACGTGACGAACCGCCAGATCGAGGCGGCTCGTATCGCGATGACCCGCCACATCAAGCGTGGCGGCAAGGTCTGGATCAACATCTACCCGGACCGCCCGCTGACGAAGAAGCCTGCCGAGACCCGCATGGGTTCCGGTAAGGGCTCCCCGGAGTGGTGGATCGCGAACGTGCACCCGGGCCGGGTCATGTTCGAGCTGTCCTACCCGAACGAAAAGATTGCGCGTGAGGCCCTCACTCGTGCGGCCCACAAGCTGCCGATGAAGTGCCGGATCGTCAAGCGCGAGGCAGGTGAGTCGTGATGGCGACGGGAACCAAGGCGTCCGAGCTCCGCGAGCTCGGCAACGAGGAGCTCGTTGCCAAGCTGCGCGAGGCCAAGGAGGAGCTGTTCAAGCTCCGTTTCCAGGCGGCCACCGGCCAGCTGGAGAACAACGGCCGGCTCAAGTCCGTCCGTAAGGACATCGCTCGCATCTACACCCTGATGCACGAGCGTGAGCTCGGTATCGAGACGGTGGAGAACGCCTGATGAGCGAGAACAACGTGACTGAGAAGACCGAGCGCGGCTTCCGCAAGACCCGTGAGGGTCTGGTCGTCAGCGACAAGATGGACAAGACCGTCGTCGTCGCCGTCGAGGACCGCGTCAAGCACGCGCTGTACGGCAAGGTCATCCGCCGTACGAACAAGCTCAAGGCTCACGACGAGCAGAACGCTGCCGGCGTCGGCGACCGCGTCCTCATCATGGAGACGCGTCCGCTGTCGGCGAGCAAGCGCTGGCGCATCGTCGAGATCCTCGAGAAGGCCAAGTAAGCACCTGAGGGGTTTCCCTTAGGTTCGTTCCGCCAGGCTCGGTGGGGGCTCCGCTCGCGTAGCGCGGCCCCCGCCGGGAACCGGCAGACAAACAGGAGATAGACGTGATCCAGCAGGAGTCGCGACTGCGTGTCGCCGACAACACTGGTGCCAAGGAGATCCTTTGCATCCGTGTTCTCGGTGGCTCCGGTCGCCGCTACGCGGGCATCGGTGACGTCATCGTCGCCACCGTCAAGGACGCGATCCCCGGTGGCAACGTGAAGAAGGGTGACGTCGTCAAGGCGGTCATCGTTCGCACCGTCAAGGAGCGCCGCCGCCAGGACGGCTCGTACATCCGCTTCGACGAGAACGCCGCCGTCATTCTGAAGAACGACGGCGACCCTCGCGGCACCCGTATCTTCGGCCCCGTCGGCCGTGAGCTGCGCGAGAAGAAGTTCATGAAGATCATCTCGCTCGCGCCGGAGGTGCTGTAAGCATGAAGATCAAGAAGGGCGACCTGGTACAGGTCATCACCGGTAAGGACAAGGGCAAGCAGGGCAAGGTCATCGTCGCCTTCCCCGCCGAGAACCGCGTCCTCGTCGAGGGTGTCAACCGGGTCAAGAAGCACACCAAGGCCGGCCAGAACCAGGCCGGTGGCATCGTGATCACCGAGGCTCCGGTCCACGTGTCCAACGTCCAGCTGGTCGTGGAGAAGGACGGCAAGAAGGTCGTCACCCGCGTCGGTTACCGCTTCGACGACGAGGGCAACAAGATCCGCGTTGCCAAGCGCACGGGTGAGGACATCTGATGGCTACCACTCCGCGTCTGAAGACGAAGTACCGCGAGGAGATCGCGGGCAAGCTGCGTGAGGAGTTCTCCTACGAGAACGTCATGCAGATCCCCGGCCTCGTCAAGATCGTCGTGAACATGGGTGTCGGCGACGCCGCCCGTGACTCGAAGCTGATCGACGGCGCCATCCGCGACCTGACGACGATCACCGGTCAGAAGCCGGCCGTCACGAAGGCCCGCAAGTCCATCGCGCAGTTCAAGCTGCGTGAGGGTCAGCCGATCGGCTGCCACGTCACCCTCCGTGGTGACCGTATGTGGGAGTTCCTGGACCGTACGCTGTCGCTCGCGCTGCCGCGTATCCGTGACTTCCGTGGTCTGTCGCCGAAGCAGTTCGACGGCCGTGGCAACTACACCTTCGGTCTCACGGAGCAGGTCATGTTCCACGAGATCGACCAGGACAAGATCGACCGTACCCGGGGTATGGACATCACCGTGGTCACCACGGCGACCAACGACGCTGAGGGCCGCGCGCTCCTTCGTCACCTCGGCTTCCCCTTCAAGGAGGCGTAAGCGAGATGGCGAAGAAGGCTCTCATCGCGAAGGCTGCCCGTAAGCCCAAGTTCGGTGTGCGTGCGTACACCCGCTGCCAGCGCTGCGGTCGCCCCCACTCCGTGTACCGCAAGTTCGGCCTCTGCCGCGTGTGCCTCCGTGAGATGGCTCACCGTGGCGAGCTGCCGGGCGTGACCAAGAGCTCCTGGTAATCCCCACGCCCTTTGGGTGTTGAGGTATTCCAGACGCTCTCGGTAAGCATCAGGTCGGCGGACCGCCCTGCCCGCATGCCGTAGGCTTGTGGGGTTGGGCGTCCGCCGCCCTACCGACTTACTACGCCGTAGGTCCCCGTGCCGCACCCGTCCCGCCACTGAGTGGGGAGAGGGATGGCGCATACAGGAAACCCCGGCGAGAGAGGCCGAAGGCCACTTCATGACCATGACTGACCCCATCGCAGACATGCTCACGCGTCTGCGTAACGCTAACTCGGCGTACCACGACACCGTCGTGATGCCGCACAGCAAGATCAAGTCGCACATCGCGGAGATCCTCAAGCAGGAGGGTTTCATCACCGGCTGGAAGGTCGAGGACGCCGAGGTCGGCAAGAACCTCGTCCTCGAGCTGAAGTTCGGGCCGAACCGTGAGCGCTCCATCGCGGGCATCAAGCGGATCTCGAAGCCCGGTCTGCGCGTGTACGCGAAGTCCACCAACCTGCCGAAGGTCCTCGGCGGCCTGGGCGTGGCGATCATCTCCACGTCCCACGGTCTCCTGACCGGCCAGCAGGCAGGCAAGAAGGGCGTAGGTGGGGAAGTCCTCGCCTACGTCTGGTAGTCGGGAACGGAGGAAAAGCAATGTCGCGAATCGGCAAGCTCCCCATCCAGGTTCCCGCCGGTGTGGACGTCACCATCGATGGCCAGACGGTCAACGTGAAGGGCCCCAAGGGTTCCCTCGCGCACACCGTTAAGGCGCCCATCGCAGTTGTCAAGGACGAGGACGGCGTTCTGAACGTCACCCGTCCGAACGACGAGCGTCAGAACAAGGCCCTGCACGGCCTGTCCCGCACGCTGGTGGCGAACATGATCACCGGTGTGACCACGGGATACGTCAAGGCTCTCGAGATCAGCGGTGTCGGTTACCGCGTGGCCGCGAAGGGCTCCGACCTGGAGTTCCAGCTCGGCTACAGCCACCCGATCCTGGTGGAGGCGCCCGAGGGCATCTCCTTCAAGGTCGAGTCGCCGACCAAGTTCTCGGTCGAGGGCATCGACAAGCAGAAGGTCGGCGAGGTCGCCGCCAACATCCGCAAGCTGCGGAAGCCCGACCCGTACAAGGCCAAGGGTGTCAAGTACGCCGGCGAGGTCATCCGCCGCAAGGTCGGAAAGGCTGGTAAGTAGCCATGGCATACGGTGTGAAGATCGCCAAGGGCGACGCGTACAAGCGCGCTGCCAAGGCTCGCCGCCACATCCGCATCCGCAAGAACGTCTCGGGTACGGCGGAGCGTCCGCGCCTCGTCGTGACGCGTTCCAACCGCAACATCGTTGCTCAGGTCATCGACGACCTCCAGGGCCACACCCTGGCGTCGGCGTCGACCCTGGACGCTTCGATCCGCGGTGGCGAAGGCGACAAGAGCGCCCAGGCCCAGGCTGTCGGCGCGCTCGTCGCCGAGCGTGCCAAGGCCGCGGGTGTCGAGACCGTCGTCTTTGACCGCGGTGGCAACCGATACGCCGGGCGCATTGCCGCTCTGGCTGACGCCGCCCGCGAAGCCGGGCTGAAGTTCTAAGCCCCGGTTCCGGGACTCACGGACGTAACAGAGAGAGGTAATCCAATGGCTGGACCCCAGCGCCGCGGAAGCGGTGCCGGTGGCGGCGAGCGGCGGGACCGGAAGGGTCGCGACGGTGGCGCTGCCGCCGAGAAGACCGCTTACGTTGAGCGCGTTGTCGCGATCAACCGTGTCGCCAAGGTTGTCAAGGGTGGTCGTCGCTTCAGCTTCACCGCGCTCGTCGTGGTGGGTGACGGTGACGGCACCGTAGGTGTCGGTTACGGCAAGGCCAAGGAAGTTCCCGCGGCCATCGCCAAGGGCGTCGAGGAAGCCAAGAAGAACTTCTTCAAGGTTCCCCGCATCCAGGGCACCATCCCGCACCCGATCCAGGGCGAGAAGGCGGCCGGCGTTGTCCTGCTGAAGCCTGCTTCCCCCGGTACCGGTGTTATCGCCGGTGGCCCGGTGCGCGCCGTTCTGGAGTGCGCCGGCGTTCACGACATCCTGTCGAAGTCGCTCGGCTCCGACAACGCGATCAACATCGTGCACGCGACCGTGGAGGCCCTCAAGGGCCTGCAGCGTCCCGAGGAGATCGCGGCTCGCCGCGGTCTGCCCCTCGAGGACGTCGCTCCCGCGGCTCTGCTCCGTGCGCGCGCTGGGGCGGGTGTCTGATGGCCCGCCTCAAGATCACGCAGACGAAGTCGTACATCGGCAGCAAGCAGAACCACCGCGACACGCTGCGTTCGCTCGGGCTCAAGCGCCTGAACGACGTCGTCGTCAAGGAGGACCGCCCCGAGTTCCGCGGAATGGTGCACACCGTCCGCCACCTCGTGACGGTTGAGGAGGTTGACTAATCATGGCTGAGAACAGCCCGCTGAAGGCCCACAACCTCCGTCCCGCCCCCGGTGCCAAGACCGCGAAGACCCGTGTCGGTCGTGGTGAGGCGTCGAAGGGTAAGACGGCCGGTCGTGGTACGAAGGGCCAGAAGGCCCGTTACCAGATCCCGCAGCGCTTCGAGGGTGGGCAGATGCCCCTCCACATGCGCCTGCCGAAGCTCAAGGGCTTCAAGAACCCGTTCCGCACCGAGTTCCAGGTCGTGAACCTGGACAAGCTCAGTGCTCTCTACCCCGAGGGTGGAGAAGTCACGGTGGCCGACCTGGTCGCCAAGGGCGCGGTTCGCAAGAACAGCCTCGTCAAGGTCCTGGGCCAGGGCGAGCTCTCCGTGGCGCTGCAGGTTTCGGTTGACGCCGTCTCCGCCTCCGCCAAGGAGAAGATTGCCGCTGCCGGCGGCACTGTCACCGAGCTCGTCTAAGACGATTTCAGTGGCTGAATAGCTCAAAACCCGACCGGGGATGCCTCACATATGGGGCATCCCCGGTTGGTCGTTCCACGGGGGGCACACTCGCCGGTAAGGTGGCGTGCACCATTGCTTTGTCGTATACGTCGATCCCTCTCAGACCGTCACCTCTGACGCAGTAGCGCGGGGGTCGCAGGAGGCACCGTGCTCACCGCGTTCGCCCGGGCGTTCAAGACGCCCGACCTGCGCAAGAAGCTGCTCTTCACGCTCGGCATCATCGTGCTGTTCCGGCTCGGGTCGCATGTCCCGGTCCCCGGCGTGAGCTACAAGAACGTACAGATCTGCGTGGAACAGGCCGGAAGCAGCAATGGTCTGTTCGGCCTCGTCAACATGTTCAGCGGTGGCGCGCTGCTGCAGATCACGATCTTTGCGCTCGGCATCATGCCGTACATCACGGCGAGCATCATTCTGCAGCTGCTGACCGTGGTCATCCCGAAGCTGGAGACCCTCAAGAAAGAGGGCCAGTCCGGCACGGCGAAGATCACTCAGTACACGCGCTATCTGACGGTCGCGCTCGCGATCCTCCAGGGCACCGGCCTCGTCGCCACCGCCCGGACCGGCGCCCTGTTCCAGGGGTGCCAGGTCGCCAGCCAGATCGTTCCCGACCGGTCGATCTTCACCACGGTCGTCATGGTGGTCACCATGACCGCCGGTACCTGCGTCGTCATGTGGCTCGGTGAGCTCATCACCGACCGCGGCATCGGCAACGGCATGTCGATCCTCATGTTCATCTCGATCGCCGCCGGCTTCATCGGCGCCCTGTGGCAGATCAAGCTCCAGGGCAAGATCGCCGACGGCTGGGTCGAGTTCGGCGTCGTCATGCTGGTGGGCCTCGCGATGGTGGGCCTGGTGGTCTTCGTCGAGCAGGCGCAGCGCCGCATCCCGGTCCAGTACGCGAAGCGCATGATCGGCCGCCGTGCCTACGGCGGTACCTCTACCTACATCCCGCTCAAGGTGAACCAGGCGGGCATCATCCCCGTCATCTTCGCCTCGTCGCTGCTCTACATCCCGGCACTGGTCGTGCAGTTCAGCGGGTCCACCGCGGGCTGGGCCACCTGGATCCAGAAGCACTTCGTCAAGGGCGACCACCCGTACTACATCGCGGTCTACTTCCTCCTGATCGTCTTCTTCGCGTTCTTCTACGTGGCGATCTCGTTCAACCCCGAGGAAGTTGCAGACAACATGAAGAAGTATGGTGGGTTCATCCCCGGTATCCGCGCCGGTCGACCCACCGCCGAGTACCTGAGCTACGTGCTCAACCGGATCACCTGGCCGGGGTCGCTGTACCTGGGTCTCATCGCTCTTGTGCCGACGATGGCGTTGGCCGGCTTCGGAGCGAACCAGAACTTCCCGTTCGGCGGGACGAGCATCCTCATCATCGTGGGTGTGGGTCTGGAAACCGTGAAGCAGATCGAGAGCCAGCTCCAGCAGCGTAACTACGAAGGGTTCCTCCGCTGATGCGAATCGTCCTCGTCGGACCGCCCGGTGCGGGCAAGGGAACGCAGGCCGCGTTCCTTGCCAAGAACCTGTCGATCCCGCACATCTCCACGGGCGACCTGTTCCGGGCCAACATCAGCCAGGGCACCGAGCTGGGCCTGCGCGCCAAGGCGTTCATGGACGCCGGCGACCTCGTCCCGGACGAGATCACCATCGGTATGGCCAAGGACCGGATGGAGCAGCCCGACGCCGCCGGCGGCTTCCTGCTCGACGGCTTCCCGCGCAACGTCTCCCAGGCCGAGGCCCTCGACGTGATGCTGGAGGAGTCGGGCATGAAGCTCGACGCCGTCCTCGACCTCGAGGTCGAGGAGGACGAGGTCGTCAAGCGCATCGCCGGCCGCCGCGTCTGCCGCAACGAGTCCGCGCACGTCTTCCACGTCGTGTACGCCGCCCCGAAGACCGAGGGCGTCTGCGACCAGTGCGGTGGCGAGCTCTACCAGCGCGGTGACGACTCCGAGGCCACGGTGCGCAACCGGCTGGAGGTCTACCACACGCAGACCGAGCCGATCATCGACTACTACAAGGCCCAGGGCCTGCTGGTGACCATCCCGGCCCTCGGCGAGGTCGCGGACGTCACGAAGCGCGCCATGGACGCCCTGCAGAAGTAGTCCCCCGCAGTACAGGTACGGCCGCGGTGTCCCCAGGGCATCGCGGCCGTACTGTTGAGAAGACCCGTTTCGAAGCTGGAAGGCACGGCCCTATGGTGCAGATCAAGACCCCCGAGCAGATCGCGAAGATGCGCGAGGCGGGGCTGGTCGTCGCCGCGATCCATGCGGCGACCCGTGAGGCGGCCGTGCCGGGCGCCACGACGCGGGATCTGGACATGGTGGCCCGCAAGGTCATCGCGGACGCCGGGGCGAAGTCGAACTTCCTCGGCTACGGCGGCTTCCCCGCGACGATCTGCACCTCGGTGAACGAGGTCGTCGTCCACGGCATCCCGGACGACAAGACCGTCCTCAAGGACGGCGACATCATCTCGATCGACGCCGGCGCGATCGTGGACGGCTGGCACGGAGACGCCGCGTACACGGCCTTCGTGGGCACCGGCCACGCGCCGGAGCTGGTGGAGCTGTCCCGGGTCACCGAGGAGTCCATGTGGGCCGGCATCGCCGCCATGAAGCTGGGCAACCGCCTCGTGGACATCTCCAAGGCGATCGAGACGTACATCAAGCGCCAGCCCCGTCCCGCCGCCGGTGAGAACAGCCGCGGCAAGTTCGGGATCATCGAGGACTACGGCGGCCACGGCATCGGGTCCGAGATGCACATGGACCCGCACCTGCTGAACTACGTCTCGCGCAAGCGGGGCAAGGGGATCAAGCTCGTGCCGGGCGTCTGCCTGGCGATCGAGCCGATGGTCTCGCTCGGCACCGCCCAGACGGAGGTCCTCTCGGACGACTGGACGGTCATCACGACGGACGGCACCTGGTCCTCGCACTGGGAGCACTCCATCGCGCTGACGGAGGCGGGTCCGATCGTGCTGACCAGCCCGGACTGCGGCAAGGCGAAGCTGGCGGAGTACGGGGTCACCACGGCTCCGGACCCCCTCGGTTAATGATCTAGACTCTGGGGCAAACTTTCCGGATTCGTCTTTCTGGGTGCCCTGACGTAGACTGACTCGTCGGCTCTCGTGCACTTCCATGCCTGCATGGCGCACGGGGCCGATCAAGGTAGCCGATTCGAAAGGCGAAGCGTGGCCAAGAAGCAAGGTGCCATCGAGATCGAGGGCACCGTGATCGAGTCCCTCCCGAACGCGATGTTCAAGGTGGAACTCCAGAACGGTCACAAGGTCCTCGCGCACATCAGCGGGAAGATGCGCATGCACTACATCCGCATCCTGCCCGATGACCGGGTCGTCGTGGAGCTCTCTCCGTACGACCTGACGCGTGGCCGGATCGTCTACCGATACAAGTAGATCTTGCTCTCACTCCTGCCTGGGCGTCCGTCCCGGTGCGGGTGGTGGCACTGACCCGGAGAACCTCACCAACATGAAGGTCAAGCCGAGCGTCAAGAAGATCTGCGACAAGTGCAAGGTGATCCGCCGTCACGGCCGGGTCATGGTCATCTGCGACAACCTGCGCCACAAGCAGCGCCAGGGCTGACGCACGCCGACCGACCTGCCTTAACGCAGTTCTTCGCGCGACGTAAGAAAACGTACATACGCAGAACCCGCCCAGCCCCGCAAGGGCCGGCGGCACCTCCGGCGGGGGCCGGGGACCCGGACGTACCATCACCCGCTCGGGTGGTCGGCGGTCGGGATCGGTTCTGTGGAAGACCCCCGAACACACAGGAGCCATTGAATGGCACGCGTTTCCGGTGTTGACATCCCGCGCGAAAAGCGTGTGGAGATCGCACTCACCTACGTCTTCGGTATCGGGCGCACCCGGTCCAAGGAGATCCTCGCCTCCACCGGCGTGAACCCGAACACCCGCGTTCGTGACCTGGCCGAAGAGGACCTCGTCAAGATCCGCGAGTACGTGGACGCCAACCTCCGTACCGAGGGTGACCTCCGCCGCGAGATCCAGGGCGACATCCGCCGCAAGATCGAGATCCAGTGCTACCAGGGCATCCGCCACCGTCGCGGCCTCCCGGTGCACGGTCAGCGCACCAGCACGAACGCGCGTACCCGCAAGGGCCCGCGTCGCGCGATCGCCGGTAAGAAGAAGCCGGGCAAGAAGTAGTCCTGTTCAGCGGTCTTGCGCTGTAGGACCGACCACCTCCCGTAGGAGATTTAGATGCCCCCCAAGGGTCGTCAGGGCGCTGCCAAGAAGGTGCGCCGCAAGGAAAAGAAGAACGTCGCTCACGGGCACGCCCACATCAAGAGCACGTTCAACAACACCATCGTTTCGATCACGGACCCGTCCGGCAACGTGATCTCCTGGGCCTCCGCCGGCCACGTCGGCTTCAAGGGCTCGCGCAAGTCCACCCCCTTCGCCGCGCAGATGGCCGCCGAGTCGGCCGCCCGCCGCGCGCAGGAGCACGGCATGCGCAAGGTCGACGTCTTCGTCAAGGGTCCCGGCTCCGGCCGTGAGACCGCGATCCGCTCCCTCCAGGCCACCGGCCTCGAGGTCGGCTCGATCCAGGACGTCACCCCCACCCCGCACAACGGCTGCCGCCCGCCGAAGCGCCGCCGCGTCTGACGCAGCGGACGCACCGTTGCGTCTTTGAGTGTCCGGGCGGTACGACCCCTTCTGGGGACGTACCGCCCGTACCCTTGCAGTAGCCGTACCCCAGGTACGGCCTCCCGTCGGGCGTCAAATAGTGGGCGTCCACGAAAGAAGGAACACAGACATGCTTATCGCTCAGCGTCCGTCGCTGACCGAAGAGGTCGTAGACGAGTACCGCTCGCGGTTCGTGATCGAGCCCCTGGAGCCGGGCTTCGGTTACACCCTCGGCAACTCCCTGCGCCGTACCCTTCTGTCCTCCATCCCGGGTGCCGCTGTCACCAGCATCCGCGTGGACGGCGTCCTGCACGAGTTCACCACCGTGCCGGGCGTCAAGGAAGACGTCACGGACATCATCCTCAACATCAAGCAGCTGGTCGTCTCCTCGGAGCACGACGAGCCGGTCGTGATGTACCTGCGCAAGCAGGGTCCGGGCCTGGTCACCGCCGCCGACATCGCGCCCCCGGCCGGTGTCGAGGTGCACAACCCCGACCTCGTCCTCGCCACGCTCAACGGCAAGGGCAAGCTGGAGATGGAGCTGACCGTCGAGCGCGGTCGCGGCTACGTCTCCGCCGTCCAGAACAAGCAGCTGGGCCAGGAGATCGGCCGCATCCCGGTCGACTCCATCTACAGCCCGGTCCTCAAGGTCACCTACAAGGTCGAGGCGACCCGAGTCGAGCAGCGCACCGACTTCGACAAGCTGATCGTCGACGTCGAGACCAAGCAGGCCATGCGCCCGCGCGACGCCATGGCGTCCGCCGGCAAGACCCTGGTCGAGCTGTTCGGTCTGGCCCGCGAGCTCAACATCGACGCCGAGGGCATCGACATGGGCCCGTCCCCGACGGACGCCGCCCTGGCCGCCGACCTTGCGCTGCCGATCGAGGAGCTCGAGCTCACCGTCCGGTCGTACAACTGCCTCAAGCGCGAGGGCATCCACTCCGTGGGTGAGCTCGTCGCCCGCTCCGAGGCCGACCTGCTCGACATCCGCAACTTCGGTGCGAAGTCGATCGACGAGGTCAAGGCGAAGCTGGCCGGCATGGGCCTGGCCCTCAAGGACAGCCCGCCCGGATTCGACCCGACCGCCGCCGCCGACGCCTTCGGCGCCGACGACGACGCGGACGCCGGTTTCGTCGAGACCGAGCAGTACTGAGAAAGCTTGCGGGGGGCTCACGCCCCCCGCACCCACCCTCTCGCGACCGCTTGAGGGAACTGACTCCGGTACCTGACACGGCCGGTGCAGATTTGAAGGAGTAACAATGCCGCGTCCCGCAAAGGGTGCCCGCCTGGGCGGCTCCGCCGCGCACGAGAAGCACCTCCTCGCGAACCTCGCGAAGGCGCTCTTCGAGCACGGCCGCATCACCACCACCGAGGCCAAGGCCCGCCGCCTGCGTCCCTACGCCGAGCGTCTGGTCACCAAGGCCAAGAAGGGCGACATCCACAACCGTCGCCTGGTGCTGCAGACGATCACGGACAAGAGCATCGTGCACACGCTGTTCACCGAGATCGCCCCGCGCTACGAGAACCGCCCCGGTGGTTACACGCGCATCACCAAGATCGGCAACCGTCGTGGCGACAACGCCCCGATGGCCGTGATCGAGCTGGTCGAGGCCCTCACGGTCGCCCAGCAGGCCACCGGTGAGGCCGAGGCCGCCACCAAGCGCGCGGTCAAGGAGGCGGAGGCCGTCGAGACCCCCGCCGAGGAGACCAAGGAGGCCTGATCCCCCCGGGATCACGCTTGCTTGAACGGCTCTGAACGGGCCCGCCCCCTTCCGGGGCGGGCCCGTTCTGCATATGGGTGATTCTGAGAGGATCGGTCACGTGAGTGACGAGGTGGAACCCGGACACGTCCGGGTACGGCTGGACCTGAGCTACGACGGCAAGGACTTCTCCGGCTGGGCGAAGCAGCGCACGCTGCGGACGGTCCAGGGGGAGCTGGAGAGCGCCCTGCAGACCGTGATGCGGCTGAAGGAGCCCGTCGAGCTGACCGTGGCCGGGCGCACGGACGCGGGCGTGCACGCCCGCGGGCAGGTCGCGCAGCTCGACCTGGCCGAGGAGGTCTGGGCCGAACACCACGACAAGCTGCTGCGCCGCCTCGCCGGCCGGCTCCCGCACGACGTACGGGTGTGGAAGGTCGCCGAGGCCCCCGAGGGCTTCAACGCGCGCTTCTCGGCCATCTGGCGCCGCTACGCCTACCGCGTCGGCGACCACCAGGGCGGCGTGGACCCGCTGCGCCGCGGCCACGTGCTCTGGCACCAGTGGCCCCTCGACGTGGACGCCATGAACGAGGCCGCCGCCCCGCTGCTGGGCGAGCACGACTTCGCCGCGTACTGCAAGAAGCGCGAGGGCGCCACGACGATCCGCACGCTCCAGCAGCTCAGCTGGGAGCGCGCCGAGGACGGCATCGTCACCGCGACCGTCCGCGCCGACGCCTTCTGCCACAACATGGTCCGCTCCCTGGTGGGCGCCCTGCTGCACGTCGGGGACGGGCACCGGCCCACCGACTGGCCCGGCAAGGTGCTGGCCGCCGCCGTACGGGACTCCTCGGTGCACGTGGTCAAGCCGCACGGGCTGACCCTGGAGGAGGTCGGCTACCCGGCCGACGAGCTGCTGGCCGCCCGCAGCAAGGAAGCACGCAACATGCGGACCCTGCCGGCCGCCGGCTGCTGCTGAGCCGCAGCCAAATCGTTTGGGCGGATCGCGCGCCGACCTGGACAATGCCCGGCATGGGACATCTTGAAGCCAGCCATTTGGAGTACTACCTTCCCGACGGGCGGGTCCTGCTCCCCGACGTCTCCTTCCGTGTGGGGGAGGGGGCGGTGGTCGCGCTGGTGGGGGCGAACGGCGCCGGCAAGACCACCCTGCTGAAGCTGATCTCCGGGGAGCTGCAGCCGCACGGCGGCGGCGTGTCCATCAGCGGCGGCCTCGGCGTGATGTCCCAGTTCGTGGGCTCCGTACGGGACGAGACGACCGTACGGGACCTGCTGGTCTCGGTGTCCCAGCCGCGGATCCGCGAGGCCGCGAAGGCCGTCGACCGCGCCGAGCACCTGATCATGACGGTGGACGACGAGGCCGCGCAGATGGCCTACGCGCAGGCCCTCAGCGACTGGGCCGACGTGCAGGGCTACGAGGCGGAGACCCTGTGGGACGTCTGCACGACGGCCGCGCTGGCCATCCCGTACGACTCCGCGCAGTTCCGCGAGGTGCGCACGCTCTCCGGCGGTGAGCAGAAGCGGCTCGTGCTGGAGGCGCTGCTGCGCGGACCCGACGAGGTGCTGCTGCTCGACGAGCCGGACAACTACCTCGACGTCCCGGGCAAGCGGTGGCTGGAGGAGCAGCTGAAGGCCACCCGCAAGACGGTCCTGTTCGTCTCCCACGACCGGGAGCTGCTGACCCAGGCCGCCGAGAAGATCATCAGCCTGGAGGCGAGCCCGATGGGCTCGGACGTGTGGGTGCACGGCGCCGGCTTCGGCACGTACCACGAGGCCCGCAAGGAGCGCTTCGCCCGCTTCGAGGAGCTCAGGCGGCGCTGGGACGAGGAGCACGCGCGGCTGAAGGCCCTGGTGCTGCGGCTGCGCAACCAGGCCGCGAGCAGCCCCGACATGGCCTCGCGCTATCACGCGATGCAGACCCGCTTCAAGAAGTTCGAGGAGGCCGGCCCGCCCCCGGAGCCGCCGCGCGAGCAGGACATCACGATGCGGCTCAAGGGCGGCCGGACCGGCGTGCGCGCGCTGACCGTGGAGACCCTGGAGCTCACCGGGCTGATGAAGCCGTTCTCCCTGGAGGTCTTCTACGGGGAGCGGGTCGCGGTGCTCGGCTCGAACGGCTCCGGCAAGTCGCACTTCCTGCGGCTGCTGGCGGGCGAGGACGTGCGGCACACCGGTGTCTGGAAGCTGGGCGCACGGGTGGTTCCCGGCCATTTCGCGCAGACCCACGCCCACCCGGAGCTGTTCGGCCGCACGCTCGTCGACATCCTGTGGACGGAGGCGGCCAAGCCCCTGGGGCAGGCGATGGGGGCCCTGCGCCGCTACGAGCTGGAGCGCCAGGCCGAGCAGCCCTTCGAGAAGCTCTCGGGCGGCCAGCAGGCCCGTTTCCAGATCCTGCTCCTGGAGCTGGCGGGCACCACGGCGCTGCTGCTCGACGAGCCCACCGACAACCTCGACCTGGAGTCCGCGGAGGCCCTCCAGGACGGCCTGGAGTCCTACGACGGGACCGTGCTGTGCGTGACGCACGACCGCTGGTTCGCGCGCACATTTGACCGTTACCTGGTCTTCGGTTCGGACGGTGTTGTGCGGGAGACTCAGGAGCCCGTCTGGGACGAACGCAGGGTCGAACGCAAGCGCTGAGCGGTGGCTCGGCGGTGAGGGAGGGGCGTCGTGGGCCTGAGGCCTGGCATCTGGCTGATGAGGTGGGAGGCGCGGGCCCCGGGGAACCGGCTGGTCGACCTGCTGCTGCGGCCGGCCCCCCGCTCCTGGCAGGTGGTCTCCCTCGCGGTGCTCCTCGGGATCTGCGTCTCCACGAGCCTGCGGGCGAACTGGGGCTCGGACAACGCCTTCGTCGTCAAGGCCGCGCAGACGCTGCTGGAGGGCGGCTCGCCGTACGAGGACAAGCGCTTCCTCTACCTGCCCAGCGCCGTGCTCATGGCGGTGCCGGAGGCGCTGGTGCCGCGGGGGGTGCTGCGCTGGATCCTGCCGGTCGCGATGGCGGGGCTGCTGGGCGTCGGCTGGCTGGCCGCCCTGCGGCTGTTCTCGGTGCCGCTGCGCTCGCGCTTCGCGGTCGGCGGTCTCGCCGTGTTCGCCCTGGCCTACAAGCCGTGGGCGAACCTGGTGCTGATCGGCAACTGGACGGCCGTCTCGGCGGCCGCGCTGCCCGTGGCGCTGCTGCTGGCGCACCGGCGGTCGTGGGGTGCGGCCGGGCTGGTGGTCGGGCTGGCCGTCGCCTGCAAGCCGATGCTGGTGCCGATCGGGCTGCTGTTCCTGCTGGCCCGCCAGTGGCGCGGGCTGGCGGCGGCGGTGCTGGTGCCGCTGGGGATGTCGCTGGCGGGGGCGCTGCTGATGCCGAGCCCGTCGCTGTTCTTCACCAAGACGCTGCCGTTCCTGCTCCAGGGGCAGGACGCGTACGCGCTGCCCTGGGACGCCTCGCCGATAGCGGTGCTGCCGCGGCTGGGGGTGCCGCAGGCGCTGGCGGTGCTGGTGGCCTTCGCCGGTGCCGCGGCCGGGCTGTGGGCGGCCCGGGCGCGGTGGCGGCGTACGGAGCAGGAGGCCGACGGGGGTGAGCTGCGTCTCGTGGAGACGGCCTGCATGGTGATGCTCGCCGCATTCCTGGTGTCGCGGCCGTCCTTCGACCACTACCTGCTCGTGGTGCTGCCGCTGCTGCTGGCCTCGGCGGTGCGGCCGGGCTCGATGCCCCGCTCGCCCTGGTTCTGGCTGGCGTTGACGCCGCAGCTGGCCCTGGTCCCGTGGCCCTCGGAGCTGGCCCACAAGCGGCGCGCCTTCAAGGACTGCGCCACGCTCTGCGGGCTCGCGTATCTGCTGGCGCGTCGTGCACTGCGCTCCGGGCAGGTTATTCTGGAGCCCGTAACAACTGCGGGGTCCCCACCCAGGACCGAACCGGAGTGCGCCGCGACGCCAGCAGAATCGGCATCGCGGACCGCGTTTTGACCCGTACGGGTTTGCTTGGGTATCCTGCTGGTTTGTTATGCGTATTGGCTTTCTCATTCTCACGTGAAAGGGCCTTACGCCGGTCCACCGGACCGATGACCAGCAGTTGGCCGTTCACACGGGTTGCGTCCCCGATGTGAGCGAGGGCTGTCGTGATCGTCCGTGGTGACCCTGTCAGGACCTTCCCGCTGGGCTTGCGCCCGTGGGATACCACCACTGAAGAAGCGAAGGCATACGCGTGCGTACGTTCAGCCCCAAGCCCGGCGACATCTCGCGCCAGTGGCTCGTCATCGACGCCCAGGACGTCGTCCTCGGTCGTCTGGCGACCCAGGCCGCCACCCTCCTCAAGGGCAAGCACAAGCCGACCTATGCCCCTCACATGGACATGGGTGACTTCGTCGTCATCATCAACGCCGACAAGGTGCACCTGTCCGGCAACAAGGCCTCCCAGAAGATGGCCTACCGCCACTCCGGCTTCCCGGGCGGTCTGCGCTCCGTGCGTTACGACGACCTGCTGGCGAACAACCCGGAGAAGGCCGTCGAGAAGGCCGTCAAGGGCATGCTCCCGAAGAACTCCCTGGGCCGTCAGATGCTCTCGAAGCTGAAGGTCTACTCGGGCGACCAGCACCCCCACGCTGCCCAGCAGCCGGTGCCGTTCGAGATCACCCAGGTCGCGCAGTAGTTCCGGCCACCCCCTAAGACACAGAGAATTCTGAGGAGCATCGTGGCCGAGACCACCGCCGAGACCCCCGTCGACGAGTTCGAGGGCGTCGAGGAGTACACCACCGAGTCCGAGGTCGTCGTCGAGGGCGACTACACCTCCGAGTCCCTTGCCGGTCGCTTCGGCGACCCCCAGCCGGCCGCCGGCCTGGGCCGTCGCAAGAACGCCATCGCCCGCGTCCGGATCGTTCCGGGCACCGGCAAGTGGAAGATCAACGGTCGCACCCTTGAGGACTACTTCCCCAACAAGGTGCACCAGCAGGAAGTCAACGAGCCCTTCAAGCTGCTCGAGCTCGACGGCCGCTACGACGTCATCGCCCGCATCTCGGGTGGCGGCGTCTCCGGCCAGGCCGGCGCCCTGCGCCTCGGCGTGGCCCGTGCGCTGAACGAGGCGGACGTGGACAACAACCGCCCGGCGCTGAAGAAGGCCGGCTTCCTCTCCCGCGACGACCGTGCGGTCGAGCGCAAGAAGGCCGGTCTCAAGAAGGCCCGTAAGGCTCCGCAGTACAGCAAGCGTTAATCTGCGCCTGCTGTTCTGCAACGAAACCGCCCCGGCAGCACTCTCTGTGCTG
>NZ_MQUR01000103.1 GCF_001953875.1 Streptomyces amritsarensis | reverse complement strand
GCGGGCCCGTGCGCCGGGCCCGGCCGGGCGGCCGCGTCGCGTCGCGCCGCGTCGCGCCGCGAAGGACGTTTCATCCGCCGGATCGTGAGCAGGCGAGCCTTCGTCATCACCCTCCCACGGAAGGAGCAAGCAATGTCCGACGTGTCGCGACTCCCCGGCCTGGCCGAGCACCACTGGGCGTGGCAGGCGGAAGCGGCCTGCCGGGGCCTGGGCTCGCGCAGGTTCTTCCACCCGGCGGGAGAGCGCGGTGAGGACCGCGCCGCCCGCGACGAGGCGGCCAAGGCGATCTGCGCCGGGTGCCCGGTACGGGCCGCGTGCCTGCGGCACGCGCTGAGCACCGGTGAGGCGTACGGGGTGTGGGGCGGCCTCACCGAGGAGGAACGCCGGGCCCACACGGCCCGCCGGAACGTGCGCGCGGCGGCCTGACGACAGCGCCGGCACAGCCCACTCGCCCCAGGGGCCCGGGGGAACCGGCACCGGGGCCGTCGGGCGCTCAGGGCAGGCCGGTACTCAGGGGCAGGGTCGCTCCGGCGCGTACGGAATTGATGACCGCCTCGTGCAGGGAGCGGCTCGCCTCCTCACTGGGGCACGGAACGGGGCTGCCGGCAAGGGGAAGCCAGTCGGACGCCCCGCTGTACTGCACCGTGATGTGCGCCAGACCTTCGACCTCGGTCCATGTGGTGTGGATGTCGAGCTCACCGGTGAGGACAGGTCCCTCTTCGCCGGTCACGACTCCGTCCCGACCGGCGAAGATCCCACGAGTGGTCCATGATGCCCAGCTCATCCGGCCTCCTTGCCGCACTGCACGCAGCGCACTGCACACGTCGTCCTGCCAGTGTGAACGCGTCGGCCCTCCCGCGCCCTGTGGGCGCGACGCCGCCGTGCCGCGGTCACGGAACGTGCAGGTGATCCGGGGTGCGCCGGCCCGTACGGGGCACCTTCGGTCGGCCTGCCTCCGGGTGCGGAGGCGGCTGCCGGATCGTGCCCTCCGGGTGGATCGACGGGGAGGGGCCCCCTCCCTTGAGCCGCCGTTCACGCCGCCACGGTGGGCCGGCTGGGGCGGCGCGCCGCGGCGGCCGGAGTTCCCCGTGCCCCCGCGGACGATCACCGACTGGCAGCGGGACGCCGACGTCGGGGCCCGCGTCCTCGTCGAGGACGCTGCTGCCCGCTGACCGGGCATCGGCTGGAGTGCTTGCGAGAACTTGGCTGGCAGGTGCATGACGAGACGGTGGCGTGCGGGACTACCTTCTTAGGGCTCCTGAGAGACGGCCGTCCGAACTCGCGGGCCACAGGCGGGCGGTGGCGGCGTCTCCAGTGCCCCGGCTCCGCCGAGGGGCCGGGTCCCCCCACCCGTGAAGGAAGACGACCATGTCTCTGGGCACCTGGCTGAAAGCCGGCACCTCCGCCGCCGTACTGGTCCTCGTGGCGGCAACCGCCGCGACCGCGGCACCCGCGCCCGTAGCGGACGCCACCACAGCGATAGTGACACTCCGTTACGACGACAGTCGGGCCGCTGGCTGGGAAGCGGCCATCGCAGCCGGGGTCGCTTCCTGGAACGCGAACGTCAGCAACGTGCGGCTGGTGGAGGCCGCGCCCGGGACCCGGGCCGAGATCGTCATCGTGGCCACCACCGGTTGGCCGCAAGCCACCCTCGGTCCGGTCCGTCCGGGGCGCCAGGTCCGTGTCGAACTCGGCGCGCAGGCCGTGAGCCAGGGGTACGACAAGACACGCATCGCCGCGCACGAGCTGGGCCACAGCCTGGGCCTCCCGGACACCAAGCCGGGGCCGTGCTCCCAGCTGATGTCCGGTTCCAGCGCCGGGACGGCCTGCACCAACGCCGTGCCCAACGCCACGGAGCGGGCCCGTGTGCAGAACGCCTACGCCAACGGGCTCGCGGGCATCCTCCCGAGCGACGGCCGGGTACTCGTCGACGCTCCCTGACCAGCGGGTCGGCGGGCAGGCGGGCCCGCGGGTGGGCCGGTGCGGGCCCTGGCGGGACGGGACTCCCCAAGGGGCAGCCGCGCCGGTCCACTGGTGTTCCGGCGGCCCGGTCAGTGGTGTTCGGCGCCGGTGTGGTTCTGGTCCCGGGGGATGGCGGCTGGACTGGTGGGGCTGGCGGGGCTGGTGGGGAGGGTGAAGGCGGCGGTGCGGACGGTGCCTTGGTGCTTGAAGTCGAGGAAGAGGCGGTAGGCGCCGCCCGTGGGTGCGGTGGCCGCACCTTCTCCTCGGTCTTCGTCGTCGGCAACAGCCTGCGGCTGCGCTCCTTCCGCCCCGGCCACTGACCACCCGGCCGGCCCGCGTGCCGCCCCCTGCCCGGCGACTCGGGCGGGGGGCTCGCGCTTCCGGCAGCCGCTGGCGCCGTGGGACGGGACGCCCATGGCGAGGAATCGCCCGCCAGCCCGCCCGAAGTCCGCCGGCCCGTCATGCTGCGGGTGGCGTGCAGTTGCACATGCCGTAGCGGCATGTGGTGTCGTCAAGGGCACCACAGCACGAAAGGCCTGTCTGCGATGTACCCCTCCGCCACGCCTCCCCGCGAGGTCAAGATCGGCGATGCCGCCGCCTTCGCCGGAACCACCCCGCGCGCCATTCGTCACTACCACCAGATCGGACTGCTGCCGGAGCCCGAGCGAGGCGGAGACGGACGCCGCCGCTACGGCTACGACGACATGATCCGCCTGCTGTGGATCCGCAAGATGTCCGAGGCCGGCATCAGCCTGGACGACATGCGGGCCGCCTTCGACGAAGCCCGGGACGTCGAGGACGTCCTGGGCCGGCTGGAGGAGACCCTGGCCGCCCAAGAGGCCGACATCAGGCGTCAGCGCGCGATCGTCCAGCGCATGCGGGCCGTGGGCAGCCCGCTGGGCCTGCTCTCCCCGTTGGTCACGGACCGGCTCGGCCACCTGCCTTCCGGCGCACTGCGCCCCGGCGACCTGGACGCCCTGCTGGTCACGGAACGAATCTTCGGGCCGCTGGGAGCCGCCATCCAGGCCGGCGTGTTCATCACCCTGGCGACCCACCCCGGCCTACGGGCCGAGGCAGACCGCCTCGACGCGGCCGACGCCGCCCTCGATGACACCGTCGACCCCCACGACCCACAGGTCGAGGAACTCGCCGCGCAACACTGCGCCCACCACAAGGCCCTGCTCCAGGCCATGGAAGCGGCCGGACTGGACGCGGCCGAGGAGAAGCTGTTCGAGATCTACGACGCCGAGGCGAGCGGCGAGGACGACGCCCGGACGAGTGCCTTCGAAGCGGTGACCAAGATGCCCTACGGCTTCTCCCCGGCCCGGACTCGGTGCATGGAGCTCACGGCACAGCTCCTCTACGGGGACCTCTCCGCGAGCAGCTGACCACTGGTGCCGCCGCGCGTGAGGTCCCACCGAACCGTCCCCGTCCCCGTCCCCGTCACCGTCCGGCGCTTCCGTGGGCGTGAGTGTGCATTCTGCCGCGAGGGCTCTCACCACGTCGCCGATGACCGGTCAGTTTCCGGTCCGGCACGTGGGGTGCTGTTCAGGGGTGGTCGGGGAGGTGAAGAGTGCCCGTACGGTCTCGGCGGCCGTCTCGCGCAGCCAGGTGTGGGCGCGGTCGTCGTCGTGGCGCTGGTGCCACAGCAGGTGCAGGGGGACGTGGGGGAGCGGGAGCGGCGGCTGCAGTGTGACCAGGCCGAGTCGGTCGCGGGCGGTGCGGGTGACGGCGTCGGGGAGGGTGACGACCAGGTCGGTGTCGAGGGCGAGTTGCAGTGCGAAGGCGGTGGTGGGTCCGGCGGCGGCGACGCGTCGTTCGAGGCCTCGTGCGGTCAGGGCGTCGTCGATCCGATCGTGCAGGCGCCCGCGCCGGGACACGGTGACATGGTCGGCGTCCGCGTAGCGCTCCAGGCTCAGTGGGCCTTCCACGAGTGGGTGGCCCGGCCGGACGGCGATGACCAGCCGGTCCGTGCCGACCAGCCGGTGGCGGATGTCGGGGAGCGTCGGGGCGCTGGTGCTCGATTCGAGGTCGACCTCGCCCCGGCGCAGCTCGGCGTCGTCCGTCCCGGGTTCGGCGGGCAGGCGCAGCCGGACGCCGGGGGCCTGCCGGTGAACGGCGGAGATCAGGGCGCTACCGCAGGCCGCGGTCAGGGCGTCGTGCCAGCGCACGGTGAAGACCCGCTGCAGAGCGGGCAGGTCGAGTTCCTGCTGCGCGGACAGGAGGTGGCGGGCCTGCTCGACAAGGGCGTGCACCTGGCCGCGCATGGCCAGCGCCCGGGTGGTGGGGACCATGGTGCGGCCTGTGCGGACCAGTATCTGGTCGCCGGTGGCCCTGCGGATGCGCCCCAGGGAGCGGCTCATCGCCGGCGGGGTGACGTGAAGCCGGGCCGCGGCACCGGCGACGCTGCCTTCTTCCAGCAGGGCGTCCAGGGCCGTGAGCAGATTCAGATCCAATTGCATGGCAGTAACTCTACAAGTGCCAAGCATGCACTTGTTGTTAATGATCGGGCGGCTTAACTTCGAAGTGCGGCGGGGCCGACCACCGCCCCGCTTCACCCTCTACGACCGATCCCCAGGGAGCCCGCCATGAGCACAGCCATGCCCTTCGACGCCGGTACGACGCTGCTGTCCGACGCGACCGCCGCCGTGAAGGCCGCCGGCGACACGCTGCGCGCCCGCTACACCCCGTACGCCCGGGGCGTGAGCCTGGACGAGGTCGTCGCCGAGATCCACGCCAACGACCACGCGGTACTGGCCGTGCTGCGCGAACCCCTGCTGAGGGCCCGGCCGGGGTCGCGGTGGGCCGAGGACGAGCTGGCCGGCGGCGCGCTCCCGCCCGGGGAGTGGTGGGTCGTCGACCCCGCCGAAGGCAACATCAACCACGTCCACGGCACGCAGGACTGGGCCGTCACCGCCACCCTGGTCCGCGACAACCAGCCGGTGCTCACCGTCGTCCACCTGCCGCTGACCGGTGACACGTACACCGCGGTCGCCGGCGGCGGTGCCCGCCTCGACGACCGGCCCCTGAAGGTGTCCGCGAAGACCGACCTGGGCGCAGCGCTCACCGGCACCGGCCAGGCCAGGCCCGGCGAGGACGAGCGCACCTTCCGGCAGATCGGCGACTCCGTCACCGCGATGCTCGTCAACGGCCTGGTCGTGCGCGTGTCCGTGCCCGCCACGATGCAGCTCATCCACGTCGCCGCCGGGCGCATGGACGCGTTCTGGCAGTTCTCCGACGTCCGCTCCGGCCTCGTCGCCGGCGCCCTGCTGGTCTCCGAGGCCGGAGGCACCGTCACCGATCTGGCGGGCGAGCCCTGGACCACCGCCAGCCGTGACTTCCTGGCCGCCGCCCCCGGCATCCACACCTCCGCCCTTGAGGTCCTCTCACCCATCGCCTGAGCGGACGCCTCCGCTCAGCCCCGCCCCTCCCACCCCGATACCGCAAGGAGCATCGCCACATGACCGACATCGGCATCCTGGGCACCGGCCGCGTAGGAACCAACCTCGCCGGCAAGCTCTCCGCAGCCGGACACCCCGTCACTCTCGGCGGGCGGAGGCCGGAAGAAGCCGCCGCCCGCACCACCGGGTTCGGGTCGACGCCGCGAATCGCCTTCGCCGACCTGCGCACCACGGCCCGCAGCACGGACATCGTGATCAATGCGACGCCCGGGGACAGCTCTCTGGAGCGACTCACCGACCTGCGCACCGAACTGGCCGGCAAGATCCTCATCGACGTCTCCAACGCCACCCGCGACGCCCCTGACGGCCTGCCCGGAGACCTGTGCCACCCCGGCAGCAGCCTCGCCGAGAAGCTCCAGGCCGCGCTGCCCGACACCCACGTGGTCAAGACCCTCAACACCATGCTGTTCACGGTCATGACCACCCCCGAAACCCTCGCCGTCCCCCCGACCGCCTACCTGTCGGGCAACGACGACGACGCGAAGAAGACCGTCACCGGCCTGCTCGGCGACCTGGGTTGGCGACCCGAACAGATCGAGGACCTCGGCGACATCACCACAGCCCGCGCCACCGAGGCCATGATCCTGATCGTTCCCCACATCCTGCGCCGACACGGCTTCGCGCCCTTCGCGGTCTCGCTGGCCCGCTGACGGCAAGGCCGCGGACGCGGGTCCCTCGACCGGCATCCCCGTGCTCCCGCCCGCCCCTTGCGGTGGCAGGGCCGGCAGGTGGACTCCCGGTCGTCAGCCGGGGTGGTTCGACGGGCCCGGAGGGACGGCAGCGGGGGCCGCCAGGGCCGCGAGTTCCAGGGACCTCAACATCGCTTCCCGGTCCGCCGGCACGTACTCCTCCGCTGCGGCGGCAGCGTCCAGCACCTCCCCGATCTGCGAGGCCGTGAGGCTGCGCGCCTCGGCCGCGGCCAGCAGGCCGTCCGCGCGCTCTCGGGGCAGGCCGCGTTCCGAGGCGATCAGGTCGTGCAGCGCTTCCTCGCGCACCGCGAAGCGGCTCATTCCGCAGTCGAGGCCATCGTCGTCCAGCTCGTCCGGGTAGGGCGCGCGGCCCCAGGCACCGTTCTCGTACCAGTACACGCAGCCCAGCTCCCAGCCTTCCAACAGCTTCCGCAGGTGCTCGTACGGCAGCCAGTCCGGCGCCTGCGCCAGCATGTCGATCGCCGGTTCGTGCCATTTCACGGCACTGGACTCGTCCTCGCCGTACAGCAGGTAGCGGCCCTCTCCCCTCTGCTGGAGCGTCCACCAGGTGCAGCCGCGGTCGTCGAGGTGCAGGCCCTGGCCGTCGATCCACGTGCCGCCGCGACGGACGCTCTGGGCCTCCGCCTTCGCCGTGGCCTCCAGTACGGCGGCAAGAGCCCAGCGCGCCCACAACACTTCGGCCGCCGGCAGGTCCTCCGGCCGGCCAGGCCTGTCGATCGCCACTGCGTCCCCCGTCCGTCCAGTCGTCCAGTCGTCGTACGGCGCCCCGCATGATTCGCCGAACCGTGATCGTAGAACAGCGCCTGGATTCCGGGGGCCGTGTTCAGCGCGCGGTGACTGAATACGCGGGGAGCGCGCGGTTGCCGCGCGGCTTGGCAAGGGCCCGGAGAACGTCGACCTGGCTCAGGACGAGCTGTCGCACCGGCTCAGGCAGCGCCGCCAGACGTCCCTCGCTCACCAGGTCGAGGCAGGCTGCGATTTCCCAGTCGCCGTCCTGGAGTTCTTCGGTGTCGACCGGCTCGCTGCCGTCGGCCGTCCAGCCGCTCTCGGGCAGGAGGCGCAGCAGGCCCTCGCGGGAGAAAGGCGTGCGGACGTTGCCCTGGCCCTGCGAGCCAGCGGCCTCGGTCTGCCCCTGGATCAGCACGGCGAGCAGGTGCGCCAACTGGTCGTCAGAGGCAGGCGTCAGGTCCCACTCGGTGAACCACAGTCGCCGCGCCCACGGCCGTACCCGGGCCAGCGTGTCGCGCAGTTGTCCGAGCGATGCGAAGTACCAGGAGCAGTGTGCGAGCACCACATGGTCGAAGGTGCTGTCGGGAAAGTCGACCGACGGGTCGAGGACGTCGGTGCCGAAGCGGAAGTCGATGCGTGGCCCGAGAGGGCCCGCCGCGAGGCGGGCCGCCGATTCCCCGAGCGTGACCGGCTCCCCGTAGGAGGGTGCGGCCACGTCAACGGCCACCACGCGCCCCTTGGGCCCGACCGCCTCTGCAAGGACGGCGGTCATGTCGCCTTGGCCGCAGCCCAGCTCGAGAACGGTTGAGCCGGGTGCGATGTGCCAGCTCGCCACGAGCGCGGCGCGGTGGCGGGTCTGGGACAGCTGGCTGTCCGGGCTGTGATCGGCGGCGGCCATGCCGGCCGCGAGCGAGGGGGCCTTGGCGAGGAGATCGGAGTGATTCACAAAGTCCCTGGTGATGTCGACGGGTCGGTGTGGGCCGAGGGTATGAGGCGCACGGGTGGTGATGCCTTCGAATTTCCGCACATCACCGGCGTGACGGCGGCTCACCCCGCCGTGCCGGCCCGGGGCGGCGGACCGGACAGCGTGGGACAGTTCTGTCGGCACGCCGACCTTGGTGGTCGGCCCGGCCCGGTACCGGCCGAGGGCCTGGCGCGTCTGCGGGGAGCCTGGATCTTCCTCCGTCCCCGTCTGCCACCCCTTTGCGGGGGTACCGGCGGTGTGCTGGTGAGCCCGGTTGAGCGTGGGGTCGACAGCGACGGTGCACGGAGAGGCCCCGGCGGGCTCCGGGCCGATCACGGCGACGCACCTCAGGTTTGCCGGATGCCGGGCACCGTGACCGGTCGTGGTCAGGTTGCCGGCTCAAGTGCCGGAGTGTGCTCCGTCGCCGGTGCCGAGGAGGGGGACGGCGAGCCGGCGTTCGACGGCGCTCGGCAGAGGCCACAGTTCGTCGCGCCGCCTCCGGTCCAGCGCGCCCTGGCGGGCGGCACGGCGGATCCCCGGGACGGCGAGGGCCAGTGCGGTCAGTGAAGCGGCAAGCCCGGCGCCGAGGAGTGCACCGGCGAGTACGGCCCCGTCTGCCAGGGCGAACGGAAGGGCGAACCCGAGGCAGAGCGTGCCGAGGCCGCCGAGGACGGCCAGCATCCACCACAGAGGGGTGAGGGGGTGCTCGTCGCGCAGATGGTCGACCAGCTGCCGGTCGGTGGGGCGCCGCTTGCGATGCTCATCGGCGGCGGCGAACAGCTCGGCACGCCCGCGCACCACCCAGACGGCGCGCACCGCCACCCACGCGACGGGCAGTAGGAACAGCGTCACCAGGACCAGGCCGACCTGAAGCGTCCGACACCGGTATGCGGCCGGAAGCGCCCGCCACCACGGATGCCACGGCGGCTCCCGCCACCACAGCCCCCACGGTGCCCGTGATCACGAGCAGGCGCCGGGCCCGGCGCACCCGAGCGCTGAGAGGGAACTCGACCTCGTGCATCGTCTTCCTTCTGTCGGGAAGCGGCCCGCACGGCCTGCGGGGCGTGTGGTTCCGGGCGCGGTGGTATCAGGGCGCAGTGGTATCAGGGCGCGGGCTCAGCGCCGCACGCGGGAGAGCTGGTCGTTCATCTCGCTCAGGAACCGGACGATCGTGTGCAGTTCGTCCGGGCTGAAGCGGGCGCGCGCGGCGTCGGTGGATTTGGCCAGCGGCCGGAAGTACTCGCGTGCGGCCTCGCGGCCGGCCTGGGCGTAGTGGATGTGCACCACGCGCCGATCGTCGGCAGCCCGGACCCGGTGGATGTGTCCGGCCTTCTCCAGCCGGTCCAGGCAGGCCGTCGTCGCACCCGAGGTGAGGTTCATGTGGGTGCTCAGCCGCCCGGGGGTCATGGGGCCGGCCTCCTGGTCGCGATCGGCGTCCAGCACGGCGATCAGGGCCTGCACGTCCGTCAGGTGCAGGCCCTGGGAGTGCGCGAACTCCTGGGCGATCCGGTTGAACTCGGCGTTCATCGCGCGCAGCAGCACGGCGAAGGACTGCAACCCGATCGGGTCGTCGGACGGAAGTTCGGGGGGCGTGTCGGCGCTGCGCATCTCCTCAGCATATGATCTCTCGATGGTTGAGATACTTTATCGTCGAGTGATTGGGTGGGCGTGTCCATGAGGAGTTCGTCGAGATGGGTCCGATGGCTGGTGCCCGCGGTCCTGGTGGTGGCCTGGCTGGCAATCGGTGGAACGCTCGGTCCCTACGCGGGGAAGCTCGGTGAGGTCGCCACCAACGACCAAGCGGCTTTCCTGCCCCGGAGCGCGGAGTCCACCAGGGTGCTCGAGGAGCGCAGGGCCTTCGAACAGTCCGAGTCCGTCCCCGCGATCATCGTCTGGCAGACGCCCGACAGCGGCAGCGTCACCGATGCCCAGCAGCAGGACGCCACCCGAGCCGTCGCCTCCCTGGCCGGGGAGCCCGGGGTCGCGGGGCAACCGTCGCCCGCCCTGCGCTCGCGGGACGGCCAGGCCCTGCAGGCGGTCGTGCCGCTCGCCCCGGACTTGGGCGACGAATTGCCCGCCGCCCTGGACGAGGTACGCGCGGCGGCGGATTCCGTACCCGGTCTCAGCGCACGGATCGCCGGACCGGCGGCCACGCAGGCCGACCTCGCAGACGCCTTCTCCGGCATCGACGGCCTCCTGCTCGGCGTGGCGCTCGGGGCCGTGCTCCTGATCCTGCTGCTCGTCTACCGCAGCCTGCTGCTCCCGCTCGTGATCATCATGAGTTCGGTGTTCGCCCTCGGCCTGGCCTGCGCCGTCGTCTACGTGCTGGCCGACCGTGGCATCGTGCGGGTGGACGGCCAGGTGCAGGGGATCCTGTCCATCCTGGTCATCGGCGCCGCGACCGACTACGCGCTGCTGCTGGCCGCACGGTTCCGGGAGGAGCTCGCCGCGCGGGGCGACCGGGCGGCCGCGGCGCTGGCCGCCGTACGGCGCTCGGCAGGCGCGATCACCGCCAGCGCCGCCACCGTGGCCCTGGGCCTGCTCGCCCTGTTGGCCAGCGACCTGACCAACAACCGCGCCTTGGGGCCGGTCGGCGCCATTGGCATCGTCTGCTCCGTCCTGGCCACCCTCACCTTCCTGCCCGCCGTCCTGGCCCTGCTCGGCCGGGCCGCGTTCTGGCCGGCCACCCCCCAGCCCGGCGACGCCGCCGCGGAAGGGCACAAGGTGTGGCACCGCATCGCGGCCGTCATCGACCGCACGCCCCGCCGCGTCTGGGCGTCGACGACCCTGCTCCTGCTCGTCCTGGCTGCCTTCTCCCCGTCCCTGTCCTCGGGCGGCGTCCCCCTGGACGAGATCTTCGTCAAGGACGCACCCTCCGTCTCCGCGCAGAAGGCGCTCGGCCGGCACTTCCCCGGCGGATCGGGCCAGCCGGCAGTGATCATCGCGGACGCCTCCCGGGCCGCCGACGTGCAGGCTGCTGTACGCACAACCGAAGGCGTCGCTTCGGCGGTGCCCAGAACGGCCTCCGGGCGGCCCGGCGACGGCGAGCCCCTCGCCGTCGACGGCCGCATCCGCATCGACGCCACCCTCGAGGCGGCCGCCGACAGCGACGACGCCAAGCGGACCATCGCCGACCTGCGCACCCGGCTGCACGCCGTGCCGGAGGCGGACGCCATCGTCGGGGGCTACACCGCCCAGCGGTACGACACCGAACAGACCGCGGCCCGCGACCGTAGCGTCATCGTCCCGGTCGTCCTCGGCATCATCCTGCTCATCCTCGTCCTGCTCCTGCGCTCCTTCCTGGCCCCGGTCCTGCTCGTCGCGACCGTCGCCCTGAACTTCCTGGCCACCCTGGGGGTATCCGCACTCGTCTTCGAGCACCTGCTCGGGTTCAGCGGTACGGACGCCTCCGTCCCTCTCTACGGCTTCGTCTTCCTCGTGGCGCTCGGCGTCGACTACAACATCTTCCTGATGTCCCGCGTCCGGGAGGAGTCCCTCGTCCACGGTGTACGGCAGGGGGTCCTGCGCGGCCTGACAGCGACGGGCGGCGTCATCACCTCGGCCGGCGTGGTACTCGCCGCGACCTTCGCCGCGCTCATGGTCATCCCGCTCGCCTTCCTCGTCCAGATCGCCTTCATCGTCGCTTTCGGCGTCCTCCTCGACACCCTCGTGGTGCGCTCCCTGCTCGTTCCGGCACTGGTCATCGACATCGGCCCGCGCAGCTGGTGGCCCGGCAACCTGGCCCGCGCCTCACGGACCACGCCGGCGGGCATCCGGCAGCCGGGCGGCAAACCCCACCAGTAGGGGGGCACTGGTACACCTGCCGGCCCGGCCTTCCCGGTCACGGCGGTTGACGCGCTGTGTCGCCTGGGGGTGCGGGCGGAACTCCGGCGCCGGCGGCCGCGGAGGCGGCGGGGCCGGCGCCGGGGGCGGCGGCCGCGAGCCGTGGACGCGGTGGACGCGGTCCGGCTCCTATCGCCCACCGCGCCCCAGCTGGCCAGGGCCGCCAAGCCGTCCCGATGAACATGTCGACCTCCGGCGGAGGGCTACGCGAACCCTTAATCGGATGAGCTATCCGTTTGTGCTATCGTCCACTCAAGCGGATGGGGTATCCGTTTAGTGAGTGGAGGGTTCATGACGAAGACAGCCGTGATTACGGCCGGCACAGGCGGTATCGGCCTGGAGACGGCTCTGGGACTGGCCGCCGCGGGATTCGCCGTCACCGTGGTCGGACGCGACGCCGACCGTGGAGCCAGGGCGGTCGAGCAGATCAACGCGCAGCAGCCCGCGCATCCCGGCCGGTTCCTCTCCGCCGACCTGGCCTCGCTCGACCAGGTCCGCGCGCTGGCCGGTACGATCGCCGCCGAGCGCGCCGCGGCGGGCGAGCCGTTGACCGTGCTGGTCAACAACGTCGGGGCGATGTTCGCCCGGCGGCAGCACATCGATGGCGTCGAGGCGTCGTTCGTCGTCAATCACCTGTCGCCGTACCTGCTGACCGAGCTGCTGCTGCCCACGCTCACGGCAGGGGCGCCCAGCCGGGTCGTGAACGTCACCTCGGCCGCCGTCGGCGTCGCCCGGCGCGAGTTCGACGCTGTCGAGCCGCCGGGCGGCTACTACGGCTTCCACTGGTACGGGCGTGCCAAACTCGCCAACCTCGCCTACACGCTCGACCTGGCGAGGCGGCTGGAGGGGACGGGCGTATCGGTCTTCGCCGCCGATCCCGGTGGTGCCGCGACGGCCATGACCAACGGCACCCTGGCCGACCCGAAGATCGTCTCCCCGCCGTTGCGGCTGTTGTGGCCGCTGGTGCGCCGCCGGTTCGAACGCTCCACGTCCGGCCCCGCGTCCGTGGCCGCCCGGCCCTCGATCATGGCCGCCACGGACCCCGCGCTGACCGGCCGTACCGGCCTCGTCATAGGCCCCAAGGTCGATCCGGTGGCCCCGTTCCGCGCCGCGACCGACCCACGCGTCGCCGACGCCGTTCGCCTGCTCAGTGAGACCCACGCACCACTGGCTCTCCGCGCGAGGACGTGAGCAGCGCAGAGGAGCCACGGCTCGGTGCTGACCGTAGAACCGGCGCCGAGCCAACGCCACGGCAGCGTGTTCACCCCTTCCGCAGGAGGGTGCCGGCCCCCTCGGGCCGGGTGGACCGCAGGACGTGCCACCGGGTACCTGCCGTTCCCGGAACGGCCGACGCAATGGCTTGAGGCCCTCACCGGGTCCTCGCCGAGCGGAACGACGCCCGCCGGCCCCTCCGGTGGGTGGGCCGGACAGCCCACCCACCGGCCCGAGCCACAACCCGTCCGGAAGGCCCGCATAGGATCAGCTGACCAGCCCGCGCACCAAGACGAGCAACCTGGACACTTTCCCCATGACGACCACACCGCTGCGCAAGGACGCCGCCCGCAACTGGGAGCGGATCGTCGCGATCGCCCGCGACCTGGTCGACCAGGGCACCCCCCTGCAGCTCAACGACATCGCACGCCGGGCCGGTCTCGGGGTCGCCACCGTCTACCGGCACTTCCCCACCCCCGAGGCGCTGCTGGAGACCGTCGCCGCCCCCTGTCTCGAAGCCCTCGCCGCCCACGGCGAGCAGGCCTTGACCGACGCCGATCCCGGGCGGGCACTGGAGGGCTTCCTGTCCCGCATCCTGCAAGCACAACTCACCGATGCAGCCCTGCCCCAGGTCGTCGCCGCCGCCGTGGACGCCCTGCCGCGGACCACGGAACTCAAAGAGTCACTCGCATCGGCCGGCACCACGCTTCTCGACCGGGCCCGCGCTGCCGGAGCCGTCCGCCGCGAGCTCACCGCCCGCGACCTGGTCCCGCTCGTGTGCGGCATCGCCCATGCCGTGAACGTCCACGGCGGCACACGCACCGACAGGAGCGAAACCGCCCACCGCTACCTCGGCACCCTGCTGGAAGGCATCCGCCCCGCGCCGTCGACCGAATGACGTCCGGCAGCACGTTTTCTGCCACACCGGCCCGTTCAGCGGCCCGTCCTGCGCGTACGGACGAACCCGCCGGGTCGTGACGCCCTGACCGGAGCCGCTGCGGCGTCCCCGCGGTCGGCGGCGCCTGCGGGCGACTTCGTCCGTGCCGGGCGATGGATCAGGCGCCGGGCTGCTGCCGTCGGATCCGTGGCCCGGGGGCGGCGGTCCGAGCGCCGGCGCCGGGGGTTCGCCGAACGGCCGAGCTCCCTGGCCGGGGAGGAGGCCTGGGTGCGGGGCGTCCGGGTGCCGTACGGATCCGGGCGGCAGCCCGTCGTGCCTGCGGGCCTGCCCCATGACGCCGGGGGGAAGGAGCGCCATGGGGGCGGGGCCCGCTCCGGAAGCCCACCCCCAGGGTGAGGCCTCCGACACCTACGCGTCTGACCCCACGCCTCCTCCTCAAACCTCCCTTTTTCCCTCATTTCTGAGAGAGCGTCATGCGCTGCTGCTCTCGGAAGGGATGCGGCCTCTGAGTGGCGCGCCGGTTTCGAGGTGCTCCCGGTGCGGTCGGCGGCGGACATCCGCGGCCGGCCGGGGACAGCGCTATCGCCAGGAGCAGCCCCATGGGCCGGCCTGTCGGCGGCGGCGACGGTGCTGCGCGGCGGGCGGACCAGCAGCGACGCCCCCACACCCACCGCGCTCAACGCGATCAGCGCCGTGGTCACTGCCCTGCCGTGAGGCCGCAGCAGGACGATCAGGTGCCCGAGCAGGGGACTCCGGGCGGAGGACGCCGTGGGGCCGAGGCCCAGCGGGTACAGGACGACGTTCTGGCAGAAGGCGCCGGCATCCACCAGCACCGCGGGCGTCAGGGTCAGCGCGGCCAGCCCGGCGGCCGGTGCCGCGCACCGGAACGCGGCGCGCTTCCCCCTCCGTACCGCGAGTACGGCGACGATCACCGGGACGGCCGGCCAGGCGGTCCACTTCAGCACGGCGGCCACCCCGACGACCAGGCCCGCGCGCCCGGCATGACCCCGCTGTGTGAGAACAGCAGGTCGGCCGCCCGCTCCACGACGCCGACTTCCATCTGCGCCCTGCCGATCACCGACAGGTACAGCAGCGGTACGGCCGCCGCACCGGCGACGGCGACCATGGCGGGAGCGCGGGCCCACGGCGTGGAGGACCGCGCCGCGACCAGGGCCGCGCAGGCGTATCCCGCCGCGCCGACCAGGCCCCACACCTTCTGCGAGGTGTGGTCGGGGGACGCCAGCCCCACCACGAGAGCCGACACCGCGCACGCCACAGGCTGTGGCGGCACCGCTGTTGGCCGGGGGTCGGGACGCCATCGCCGCGGCCTCGTACGGGGCGTCGGCGCCGGACCCATGCCGCGCGGGTCTCGACGGCGCGACGGCCGACGCCGGGGCAGGCGGGGCGCGGAGACGGTGCCCGGCGACCGTACCCCGGCCTGACCCGCGTCTTCGTACCGCTCGCCGGTTCGCCGGGCCGGCTCGGGGTCGGCGTGGACAGGCCCTCACGCGGCGGCACTCCCGCAGTAGTTGCGAAAGGTGCTTACAAGGCAGCGCCTACGAGCCGCAGGGCGGCGCTCACACCGTGGTGCTCGCGCCGCGCGGAGCGCCGCCCGTACGGCTCTTCAGCACCCGGTACGCGGCGAAGACCAGTACGGCGACGATGGCACAGGTGAGGGCGGTCGCCACGAGCTGGAGGGGCCAGTAGTGGGCGAGGGGGTGGAAGTCGCGGTAGTAGCCGACGGCGTCGAGCTTGTCGTACATGGCGCGGCAGTCAGGGAAGACGTCGCTGCCGCAGTAGGGGTTGGGCAGCCGGGCGCCGGTGGAGGTGAGGATGCCCTCGTCGACCAGGATCCCCGCGCCTGACGGGGCGTCCTGCACCCGGTTGCGTACCTGGGTCACGCTGGGCCACAGGTAGGGCAGCGCCGTGTGGACGATGGCGAACACACCGCCCGTGGCGACGACGGAGGTGGCGAGGGCGGGCAGTGAGCGGCGCAAGAGCAGGCCGACCAGGACTCCGACGACGAGGCCCAGAAGGGCCAGGGCGACCGTGAGCGGCCCGCCCGCGTAGAAGGTCTGGAAGTCGGACCAGGACTTCGCGGTGTCGATGCGGCCCTCCCCGGCCGACCAGGCCAGGTGGTGCAGCGTGACCACCAGTCCGGTGCCGGCGACGACGAGGGTGGCCGGCAGGGCGAGTGTGGCGGTGAGCCAGTGCACCGGGGAAACGGACTGGGCCCAGGTCAGCTGAGCGGTGCCCGTCTCCAGTTCCCTGCTGGTCAGCGTGGCCCCGGCCCAGGCGGCTACGAGGAAGGGGAGGGCGAGGACGGCGAAGGTGGTGGCGGAGTAGACCTCCTTGTAACGGATGATCGAGGGCTGGTCGTAGGCACACCTCGACGCCCCGTCACACGCGTTGTACTGCTCCCACGCCGCCGCGGAGGCGTCGGTGAGCGGGCCGCCCAGCCACAGCAGCGCTGCCGAGAGCAGGACCACGAGGCCGGCCCAGGCGCACAGTGCCGGCCGGTGCAGACGCAGCAGCCACCGGCTCAGCCGGGGCGCGGGGGATGGATGCCGGGTGGCGGAGGGAACGGTGGGGGCAACGGCGGTCATGCGGGCTCCTCCTGGGGTATGGCGGAGGCGGAAGTCGCTTCCTGGGACGTGGGGGAGGCGGAAGCGGAAGCGGGGCCGAGAGCGAGCGGGGGTGCCGCCGGGTTGCGCAGGTGGGCGAGGAGCAGCGCTTCCAGGGAGAGGTCGTTGGTCTGCCAGCCGGCGGGCAGCGGCCCTGCGGGGCGGACGAGGGCGGTGACCTGGCGACCGGTGATACGGGATTCCACCGTGGTGTGCGGGGCCAGGTCGAAGTCGGCGCCGGTGGCGGTCTCCCGTGCGGGCCCGGTGATCAAGGAGTGCACGGCGAGGAGGTCGTCGATGTCACCCGCCAGACGCACCCGGCCGTCGCCGATCAGCAGCAAGTGGTCGCAGGACTCCTCCAGTTCGGCGATGACGTGCGAGGACATCACGATGGTGGTGCCGTACTGCGCGGCCGTGGCCATGAGCGTGCCCATCAGCTCGTGCCGGGCCAGCGGGTCGAGGTCGGCCACCGGCTCGTCCAGCAGCAGCAGGTCCGGCCGCTTGGCGAGGGCGAGGGCGAGCGCCACGCGGGTGCGCTGGCCGCCGGACAGCGAGCGGACACGGGCTCCGAGGTCCAGGCCACCGCCCGCCGCGACCCGCTCCGCGGTGTCCGCGTCCCAGCGGTCGGGGTTGAGATCGGCTCCCATGCGGAGCGTTTCGGCGATGGTGAGCTGCGGGTACAGCGGCTTGTCCTGGGAGACGAAGCCGATCCGCGGCCGCACGTCGGCCGGGTGCCCGCCGAGCACCGTGACCGTACCCTCGCTGGGGGCGATCAGCCCCGCCGCCAGGGCGAGCAGCGTCGACTTGCCCGCGCCGTTGGGCCCCACCAGCGCACTGACACGTCCGGCCGGCAGCTGAAACGTGCAGTCACGTAGGGCCCACCCGCCGCGCCGCCGGAACACCTTCCCCAGCCCTGTCGCCTCTATGGCACTGCTCGTCATCGGTGATCCTGTTCCTTCTCGGTGGTATCGAAGTGCTCGTCCAGCACGACAGCGAAGAGTGCCGCCACGTCTTCCCGCTCCAGGCCGGCCGCCCGAGCGCGCGACGCCCACTCGGAGAGCTCGCCTCGCAGCGGAGAGTCACCTGGTGCGGCACCGAGCGACCTGCGCACGAAGGTGCCGAGGCCCCGCCGGGCCTCGACCAGGCCTTCGCGTTCCAGTTCCCGGTAGGCCTTGAGCACCGTGTTCGGGTTGACTGCCGTGGCCTCCACGACCTCTCGGGCAGCCGGAAGCTTGTCGCCCGGCTCCAGCAGCCCCAGGCGCAGGGCCTGCTTGGTCTGCTGGACGATCTGTACGTAGGTGGCAACCCCGCTGCGCCGGTCGATCCGGTATTCGATCATCCCGGCAAACACCCTTTCACTATTTGAGTAGTGAATAGTGGATCGAGGGTGGTGCGGATGTCAAGGAGCGCCCCGGCCGGCCGCTGGCCCCGATGCCGCTGTGCCGGCCGGCCCGCGCCGCGTCCGGCGACGGCCCTCGCCCCGAACGGCAACGCCAAGCCGCAGGCGGACGCAAGAACGCTCCCGGCCCCCGCCGCCGACAGCGGCACGGGAGCCGGGAGCTTCGTGGGGCTGTCGACCGCGGGTGGATCGGTCGCCGTCGCCCGTTTGCCGTCGCCGGCCCGGTCGGCGCGATCCGGCGCCTCGTCCCACCCCGGCACCTGTCCGCACCGCACGTTGATTACGGACAGCTGCGACACCGCGCGTCGGCGCCTGCCCGCCCTCCTCCTCGGTACGGATCCCGCCCCTTGCGCCACCCGTTTGCGCGGCCTCCCTGCACAGAGAGCTCCAGCGCCGGCCGCAGTGCCTTCCGGTGACCGAAGGCGAACGCACGCGCGACGTCCACGCCCTCGCCCCGCTCACCGCCGCCCGAGGGCATGGGCCGCGCCACCCCCGGGCCGGCCCTGCGCGGGATGGGCCGGTCGACGGTCCGTTCGGCGGACTTGCGGGCCGGACCGGGGTCGACGCTGCTTCGACGGGATACGGATGTCCTCGCCGCACCACGACCCGGCCGCCGCTTCCAGGGAGACTTCGATGAGCTGCATCAACCGACGCGACCTCGCTCTGCTGGCCCTGCGGGCCGGGACCGGAGCGGTGCTCATGGCGCACGGCACGCAGAAGCTGTTCGGGTGGTTCGGCGGTGCCGGTCTCGACAAGACGGCGGCCGCGATGGAGCACATGGGCTACGTACCCGGCCGGCAGAGTGCCCTGGCCGCGGGACTCGGGGAGACCGGGGGAGGGGCGCTGCTCGTACTGGGCCTGGCCACGCCGGCGGCCGGCGCCGCGGCCGCAGGTGCCATGGCGGGCGCCGTCGCCGTCCATGCCCCCGCGGGTTTCTTCGCCCAGGGCGGCGGCTTCGAGTACCCGGCCTTCCTCGGGTTCACCGCCGCCACCATCGGCCTCGCCGGGGCGGGCCGCTACTCCCTCGACCACGCCACCGGCCACACCTTCGACCAGCGGTGGATGCTCGGTCTGGCCTTTGCCGCGAGTGCCCTGGCAGCGGCGGGCGTGGTCACGAAGCGTGCGCAGACACAGAAGAAGGTGCAGGAGGAGAGCGGCGAGGAGGAGTGACGGGTGACAGGTGACGGGGTGGGGAGGGGCAGGGTGGCTCAGCCGGGTCGACAGCCGGTCAGTGGCCGGCGGTGATCCATCGCACCAGGGCCGCGTTGACCGCGTCGTCGAGCGCGGACAGGGTGCGGATGACGGCCATGTCACCCGCGCGCGGTGGGATGCCGACGGAGGTCAGCGCCGCATGGAGGTCCAGGCGCCGCCGGTCCCAGGCTTTCAGGGACGGGGCGAGGTACGGGTCGGACGGCTGCCGGTCCGTCCGCGGACCCGGAGAGCCGACGGGAGGCCGCCCGCTCCTGTCGGGCTGCGCCTGCGGCGCGGCATCGCGGGACATGGACTCCGCATGCTCGGCGCCCGGGAATCGGTAGGGGTCGAGGGCCAGTTGAGGGGCCGTCACCGCTGACGGGGAACACTGCCAGGACTCCACATGTACCTCCCGGGGTCGGATGCGCTGTTGTCGGCGAAAAGATCGAGGACCCCGCCTCCGGAGGGGGAGGCGGGCCCGACGGCGTCGGGCGGGCGATGGTGATACGGGTGATGCGGGGGTCGGGCCGTGTGCCGCGGCCGGCTGCCGCGGCACACGGTTTCCTGCGGCCGGCAGCTCACGGTCCCCGACGGTGTGGCTGCCGGCCCGGGTCAGCGGCGGTGGGTGTCGTGGTGTCCGCGGCGTCCCCAGGTCTCGGTGTCGACGATGTTGCCCCGGTCGTCGCGCAGGGTGGCGGTGTCGCGCTCGTCCCAGATCGGGCGGCGGCGGTCCTGGTAGACGTCGCTGCGGGTGTCGCGTCCGCTGCCGGTGTGGACCCTGACAGAGGAACGTCCGTCCAGGCGGAGGCGGTCGAAGCGGTAGCGGTTGCCGTCCCGGTCGGAGAGGGTGAAGCCGTGCAGGTTCACCGGGTGGCGGCCGGTGTTCCTCACCTCGATCCATTCGCGGTTCAGTGCGCGGTTGTCGCGGCCGTGGCCGTCGTGCTGGACGTCGCCGATGACGATGGCGGAGTGCCGGCCGCGGTGGCCGTGCCGGTCGTCGTCGTGGGCGGCGGCCGGGACGGCGGCGACGCTGACCAGGGCGCCGGCCGCCAGGACCGCGGCGAGAACGCGGTGAGTGGCGGGAGAAGCAGACATGCGGTGGCTCCTTCAGCAGAAGGCCCAGCCCGGTCCTGTGCGGGCCGGGCGAGCTCCGTGCGGTCCCCGGCGTCCTGCCGGGGAGCCACACTCTGGCCCGTACCCCCGCCAACCGCCACAACTTGTGATGTGTGTTTCTCAATGCGGACATGTCCGTAACCCTCGCTTGTAAGAGGCAGGCGTCACTCGCCGGTTGACGACGGTGGACCCGGCCGAGGATGCCGTCCGCGAGACGTCGAAGTGAGAGCGTTCGGGCCGGATAAGCAGCTCATTCGCCCCATGCCGGGTGCTGTGCGCCGAATGGGGTCAAGGGTCCGTAACAAGCGCTTCCGGTCCCCCTCACGCACGGTCACGCTTCAGGGCGCGGGTATGCGGAGGCTGCCTGATCGCCTCCGGGAGGTGCTCAGAACCGCCCCCCCCGATACCCCAGGGGGTATTTGACAGGCCGGACTCGACACCCTTACCGTCGTGAAGGAGATACCCCACGGGGTATTCGCGGGTGGTGGTGGGCGACCTGTCGGCCCGCACGGCTCGGCACGCCCCCCGCGTACGGGCTCGG
Source organism: Streptomyces amritsarensis (assembly GCF_001953875.1). Lineage (GTDB taxonomy): Bacteria > Actinomycetota > Actinomycetes > Streptomycetales > Streptomycetaceae > Streptomyces > Streptomyces amritsarensis. The sequence goes on along the minus strand of NZ_MQUR01000103.1, from coordinate 3,622 downwards.
GTCCAGGGAGGGGCTTCGCCCGACCTCGTATATACCCCCCGGGGTATAAAGATCGTATTTTGGAGGTTCTGATCGTGTTCTTCGCGCAGTACTACCTCGACTGCCTCTCGCAGGCGTCGTACATGATCGCCGACGAGGGCACCGGACAGGCCGTGGTCGTGGACCCGCGCCGGGACGTGGCCGAGTACCTGGCCGACGCGGAAGCCCGCGGGTTCAGCGTCGTCGGCGTGATCAACACCCACTTCCACGCCGACTTCGTCGCCGGTCACCTGGAGATGGCCGCCCGTACCGGCGCCTGGATCGGCTACGGCCGTCGGGCCGAGACCGAATACCCCATCCGAAAGCTGGCCGACGGCGAGATCATCCGCCTCGGTGACGTCGCCCTGGAGATCATGGAGACCCCGGGCCACACCCCCGAGTCGATCAGCGTGCTGGTGCACGAGCACCACAAACACCACGACCGCCGCGTCCGCGGACGCGACACCGTCCCGTACGGCGTGCTCACCGGCGACGCCCTGTTCATCGGCGATGTGGGACGGCCCGACCTGCTCGCCTCCACCGGTGTGACCGCCCAGGAGCTCGGCGCCATGCATGTACGACAGCGTGCAGAACAAGCTGATGGCGCTGCCCGACGAGGTGCGGGTCTTCCCCGCGCACGGCGCCGGATCCGCGTGCGGCAAGAACCTGTCCACCGAGAAGCAGTCCACCATCGGTGCCGAGCGGGCCACCAACTACGCCTGCGCGCCGATGAGCGAGGCCGAGTTCGTGGCCATCGTGACCGCCGGCCAGCCCGCGGCGCCCGGCTACTTCGCCTACGACGCGGTCCTCAACCGCAAGGACCGCGCACTGTTCGACCCGGCCGGCGCGCCCCGACCCCTGGCACCCGCGGAGTTCATCGACCGCCGCGCGGCCGGCGCCGTCGTCGTCGACGCCCGCGGACCACAGGAGTTCGCCGCCGGGCACCTGCTCGGGTCGGTCAACGTCCCGGCGGACGGACGGTTCGCCGAGCAGGCCGGAACGGTCCTGCCCGCCGACACGGACCTGCTCGTCGTCGCCCCCCAGAACCGCGAGGAGGAGGTCGTCACGCGCCTCGCCCGCATCGGCTTCGACCGGGTGGCCGGCTACCTGCGCTCACCCGACGACGCCCTGACCGCCGTCGCCGAGCACGTCACCTCGGCCGGCCGTCTCACGGCCGCACGCGTACGCGCCGCGTTGCAGGGGGACAATCCGCCCGTCGTCGTCGACCTGCGCAGCTGCGGCGAGCGCGGCGAGCACGGCTTCATCGACGGCGCCCTCCACATCCCACTGGGCGAGCTGCCCCGGCGCCTCGACGAACTGCCGCGCGACCGGCCCCTGGTACTGCACTGCGCAGGAGGCCACCGCTCCTCGATCGGCGCGAGCCTGCTGCGCCGGCACGGATTCACGGACGTGTCCGACATCCTCGGCGGCTATGCGGCTTGGGCGCTGCTGAGCGCGCCCGCCGACGTCCCGGCCGCCGTCTGACCCTTCGTCGTACCGCGCCGACCGGCGACGGCACGCACCCTGCCGTGACGACGGCGCACCCCCGCCCGGCTCTCGCGCACGCGTATGGCCGCTACCCGAGCCTGCCCCCACATATACCCCACCCCGTATTTCAGGACGGGCCCCGCAAGGAGTTTTCATGACGATCCAGGCCTCCCGCACCGCGAGCCTGACCACCGCCGCCCTGCTGCGGCTGCTCGAGAACGCGGACGCGGACGCGAACACGCACGCTCCCCGCGTGCTGGACGTACGCACCCCCGGCGAGTTCCGGACGAGCCACATCCCCGGCGCCCTCAACGTCCCGCTGAGCACCCTGCGCGAGCACCGCGCCGAGCTCCTCGGGCACCTGGACGAGGACGTCGTCCTCGTCTGCCGTTCCGGCGGCCGAGCCGCGCAGGCCGAACAGGCACTCGCCGAGGCCGGCCTTGCGAACCTGCGCGTCCTGGACGGCGGCATGACCGCCTGGGAAGCCGCCGGAGCCCCCGTACTGCGGGGGGAGGCGCGCTGGGACCTGGAGCGCCAGGTCCGCCTGGTCGCAGGATCCGTCGTACTCCTCACCGGCATCGCCGGCCTGTTCCTGCCGGGCGCGCACCTGATCGGCACGGCCGTCGGCGCCGGCCTGACCTTCGCCGCGCTCAGCAACACCTGCGCGATGGGAATGCTGCTGTCCAAGCTGCCGTACAACCGCGGTCCGCGCGCCGACGTCCGCACCGTCATCGCCGCCCTGCGGGGCCGTTCGTGATCACGCTCGTCCTCGCTGCCTCCGTCCTGATCGGCATCAGCCTGGGCGTCCTCGGCGGGGGCGGCTCCATCCTGACCGTGCCGATCCTGGTGTACCTCGCGGGCATGGACACCAAGGAGGCCATCGCCACCTCGCTGTTCGTGGTCGGCGCGACCAGCGCGATCGGACTTGTCCCGCACGCCCGCGCGGGCCGCGTCCGCTGGCGTACCGGCCTGCTCTTCGGCGCGGTCGGCATGGTCGGCGCGTACGGCGGCGGACGCCTCGCCGAGCACATCCCCGGCACCGCCCTGCTCATCGCGTTCGCCCTGATGATGCTCGCCACCGCCGTCGCCATGCTGCGCAGGCCCCGCCACCACGACGCGGGCGGACCGGCCCGCGGCGAGGCCGCCGGTGGCGAACGCCCCGCCAGGCAGGTGATCGTGGAAGGGCTCGTCGTCGGTGCGGTCACCGGGCTGGTCGGCTCCGGCGGCGGGTTCCTGGTCGTCCCGGCGCTCGCGCTGCTCGGCGGCCTGCCCATGAGCGTCGCCGTCGGCACCTCGCTCCTGGTCATCGCCATGAAGTCGTTCTCCGGACTCGCCGGCCACCTGGCAGGGGTACAGATCGACTGGAGTCTGACTCTGATGGTGACCGCAGCGGCCGTCGGCGGCAGCCTGATCGGCAGCCGCTTCGCCGGACGCATCCCCCAGGGCGCCTTGCGTAAGGCGTTCGGCTGGTTCGTCGTCGTCATGGGCGTCTTCGTCCTCGGCCGGCAGATCCCCGCCGCCGCCTGGACCGCCCCCCTGACCTGGACCGGAGCCGGACTCGCGGGGGTGGCGGCCGTGGCCTGGGGACGGGTACGGGCGCGGCGCCCGCGGCCCGGCCGGGACGCGCACCCGGCGAGCCCGCACGCGTCGAGAGCCCTCCCCTGACCGCATACCCCACGGGGTACCCTGGGGGTAAGTCGGCCGGTGAAGAGGAGGAACCCCGGTGAAGGTGGAAGACGAGGCGGCGACCGCGGTCCTCAACCGGCTCAGGCGCGCCCAGGGCCAGCTCGCGGGCGTCATCGCCATGATCGAGGCGGGCCGGGACTGCAAGGACGTCGTCACCCAGCTCGCGGCCGTCTCCCGTGCCCTCGACCGGGCCGGCTTCAAGATCGTCGCCAGTGGCATGCGCCAGTGCCTCGCCGAAAGCGAGGAAGGCGCACCCCCGATGACCGAACAGGAACTCGAGAAGCTGTTCCTCACCCTCGCCTGACGCGTCCCCGGGCCGTCACCCCTGGTCGGGCCGTTGGATGGTCGGATGGGCGGAGCCCGGCGCGCCCACTCGGCGCGCCGGGCTCCGCGGCGACAGCGGTCAGTGCCTGGCGTAGACGCCGAAGAT
>NZ_MQUR01000059.1 GCF_001953875.1 Streptomyces amritsarensis | reverse complement strand
CCGCCGGTCCGGACCCGGACCGGCGGCCGGGACCCGGATCCCCGCTGTGCCGCAGCCGCTCAGCTGCCCGGTCGCCCCGTTGCTCAGCCGAGACGGGTGAGCCGGGTGCCGAACGAGGGCTCGGCCAGGGCTCCCTTGACGGCCACCGGGACGCTCTTGGCCCCCTCGCCCTCGCCAGCCGTCAGCACACCGACCTCCGTCCCGTCCTTCGCGGTGCGCGGCAGCGGCGAGGCGCCGGCCTTCAGGGACAGCTTGAACCGCTGACCGGGCACGCTGATCACGTTCAGGTCCTTGACGGCCACGAGCGGAGTACGGCCGCCGAGCCCGTCGTCCACGTACCCGACGACGTCGCCCTTGCGGACGAGCGGGGTGGAGGCCAGGGCCGCCCGTACCGCTTCGATGATCTTCCTGCTGTTCGCCTTCACCAGCTCCAGGCTCTTGAGGGCGTTCTCGTCGGGCGCGGGCGCGCGCTGCTCCATCAACGAGCCCACGATCAGCGGGGTCTCGTCACCGACCGACTTGTAGGCCGCCCACACGAAGGTTCCGCCGGCGGGGGTGCTGGAGCCGGTCTTGATGCCGCGGATGCTCAGGCCCTGCACCGTGAGCAGGTCGTTGTTGTTGACGAGCTTCTCACCCAGGCCCTTGATGGGGGCCTCGGGCAGCGCGACGATCGCGCGGAACGCCTCGTCCTTCATCACCGCCTCGGCGAGCTTCAGCTGATCGGTGGCGGTGCTGACGGTCCCCGCGTCCAGCCCGCTCGGATCGGTGTACACGGTGTCCTTCATCCCGAGTTCCCGGGCGGCGGCGTTCATCTTCTCCACGAACGCGGCCTCGGAATCGGTGCCCGTGTCCCAGCGCGCCAGCAGACGGGCGACGTTGTTGCCCGAGGGGATCATGAGCATCTTCAGCATGTCCTGCTGGCTGAACTTGGAGCCGACGGTGAGGCCCGTGATCCGGGACTCGTTCCCGGAGTTGCCGTCCGCCACGGCCTTCGCGTCGACCGTGATCTCCGGTCCGGGCTCGGTCTTGCGCAGCGGGTGGCCCTTGAGAACCACGTAGGCCGTCATGATCTTGGCGACGCTGGCGGTCGGGACGGCCTTCTGCTCCCCGAAGGTCCCGATGTCGCCGGAGCCCACGACGCGGACGGCGCCCTGGCCCTTGGCGGGCCACGGTATCGACAGCTGCCCGTCGACGGTGTGGTCGGTCTCGGCGGCCACGAGCCGGGAGTCGGGCAGGGGCCGCAGCATCTGGCCGCCGATGCAGGCACCGACCAGCAGCAGCAGGATCGGCGTCCACACCTTGACGCGGCGGAGCACGGTGCGGCGGGGGGTCTCCGGCGCGGCCGGGGTGTTGGTGAGTTCGGCCAGCAGGTCCAGCGGCGGCAGGGGCTGCGGCACGGCCGTCGGCGCGGCGGCCTCCGGCCGGGGGTGGGGCTGGGTGGTGGGCCGGGGGCGCGCCGCGACGGGCGGCGGGGAATCGAGGTCCTTGAGCGCGACGAACCGACTCGTCCGCTCGGACTCCGACCCCGACCTCGGTTCGGACTCCGACTCCGAGTCGGACGCCGACTCAGACTCCGATGCGGACTCCGATGCGGATTCCGGCTTCTCCTGCCGCGCCGCCGCCCAGGACGGCACCTTCGGAGCGCTCTCGGCACCCTTCTTCCCGGAAGACTCGGGCTCGGGCTTGTCCTCGGCCTTGCGGTCGGGAGTGGTGGAGCCGGGTACGCGCAGGACCTGCGTGCGGGAGTCGTCGGGCTCGGGCTTGTCCTCGGCCTTGCGGTCGGGGGTGGTGGTGCCGGGTACGCGCAGGACCTGCGTGCGGGAGTCATCGGGCTCGGGCTTGGCCGCCGCGTCGGGCTCGGGGGCGGTGTCGGGCGTGTCGGTCCCGTTGTCGGGGTCGGGTGCTGCCGGGGTGTCCGCCCGGGGCTTCGCCTTGGCCGTGGGCGCCTCGGGCTCGGGCTTGTCGTCCGGGGCGGTGGTGGGGGGTACACGCAGGATCTGCGTGCGGGAGTCCTCGGATTCGGAGCCGGAGCCGGAGCGGGATCCCGCGCCGGCCTCGGGCGTCTGCTTCGGCGCGGCCTTCGACTCGGTGTCCGCCCGGGGGCCTTCGGTCCCGGTGGCGGCCTCGTCGGCGGTCCGCTCTGCGTGCTTGTCGTCGGGTGCGGCGGTGCGGGGCGCACGCAGGATCTGCGCGCGCGGGTCGCCGGGCGCGGGCTTGGCCGCCGCGTCGGGCGCGTCGGTCCCGTTGTCGGGGTCGGGGGCTGCCGGGGTGTCCGCGCGAGGCTTCGCCTTGGCCGTGGGCGCCTCGGGCTCGGGCTTGTCGTCCGGGGCGGTGGCGGGGGGTACACGCAGGATCTGCGTGCGGGAGTCCTCGGAGCCGGAGCTGGAGCCGGAGCCGGCCTCGGCAGGCGGTTCCGCCTGGCTCTCCTCGGCCTCAACCCCGGAGGCCGCTCCGGCCCCGGCCGCGGCACCACGGGCCGGCCGGTGGGCGACGTCCCCGTTCGCGTCGGCCTCCGTCTCGGGGTCCGCTTCCGCCGTGGCCTCCGGCTCACCGTCCGACGCGGCGGCGGGCCGCGAGGACTCCGCTTCCGCGGTCGCGTCCGCCGACGCGGACGCCGCCTTCTCGGGTTCCGCCCCCGCGACGGTGGTTCCCTCGCCCTTCGGGTCGTCCGAGGAACCGTCCGTCACCGTAACCGCCTTCATCCCAGCCCCGCCTTGCCGCTCACACTGTGCAGATACCGTTCGGCGGCACCCGAGAGGGCCCCGCCACACTGCTAGATGCAGGGCGCGCAGTACACGTTCCCCGAGCCCGATCTTGTGACCGTTCGGTCATATTCGGTGAGTACGGCTACTCATGACCGCGTGTTCGCCCCCGCCGACGATGGACCGCAACACCACCGCACCACCGAACGGGGCCGTCCATGCTCAGCCGAATCGCCGCCGCCCTGGTCCCCGCCTTCGGGCGGCTGACCGTCACCGCCGACCCCGGTGCCCGACCCGCCACCGGTTCCATCCTCGTGGCCAACCACACCTCGCTCGCCGACCCCGCCGTGGTGGTCGCCGCGCTGCGCCGGCACGGCATCGAGCCGGTGATCCTGGCCACGGCCGGACTGTGGCGCGTACCGCTGCTCGGTCCGGCGCTGCGCCGCGAGGGCCACATCGCCGTCCACCGCGGCACCGCCCGGGCCGCGGACTCGCTGGACGCCGCCGCCGTGGCCCTCGCCTCGGGCCGGAGCGTGCTGCTCTACGGCGAGGGCGGGCTGCCGGCGCGCCGCGACGCGGGAGAGTCGGCCCCGGGCCCCTTCCGCAGCGGCCTGGCCCGGCTCGCCGCCGCCACCGGGGCGCCCGTCGTACCCGTCGGTCAGGCCGGCTCCCGCCGCCTGTGCTCCGGCAGCGGCGCCAAGCAACTCGCCGGGGTCTTCACGGCGCCGCTGCGCCGGCCCTGCCTCCACGTGCACATCGGGTCGCCGGTGCACCTCCCCGACCGGGTGCCGGAGGCGACGGACCGGGCCCGCGAGGCCGTCACCGCCGCCTGGCGCACCGCCGCCACCGCCGCCGGGGAGGCCTGCGCGGCCGTATGACGGCCCAACAGGCGCTGTGCCCGAGGCGGCCGATGGGCGGGTCGGTGTCCGTGCCGACGGGCGCGCCCAGCCGGTGGCCCGACGCCCGTGTACAGCGGCAGGGCTTGCGGCTGCGCGCTGGCAAACCGGGACCCCGTTCTGCGGACCGGACCGCGGGGCGCGGCCGACACCGCCGCGCGGCGGGCTCGCCCCCTCACCCTCCTCGGATCAGAGGAGCGGCTTCTCGAAGCTGAAGGCCGTCACGGCCATCCGCTCGCGGAAGTAGAAGCGGTGCGCGTCGGTCCGCTGGGTCCCGGAATCCAAGGTGAGGGCGGTGCACCGGGCGGCCCGTGCGTGCTGCTCCAGGTGCGCCAGCAGCGCGTGTCCCACACCGCCGGAACGGGCGGCGGCCGCGGTGACCAGATCGTCGACGTACAGCTTGCGCACCATGGACGTGGTGGCGACGATCCGCCAGCCCGCCGCCCCCACGCACGCACCGTCCGCGTCGTAGGCGGCGGTGAAGCGCAGCCCCTGGTCCCGCCCCTCGGCGAGGACCGAGAGGAAAAGCTCCTCGGTGAGGTGGGGGCGCAGTTCGAGCAGCACGGGAAGCAGGTCGGCGGTGAGCCGGCCGTCACCGGGCTCCAGGTCGATGATCTTCATGGCGGCAGCGTAACGGCCGTGACACGGCGGGCGAGCGGCAGGTGAAGCGGCGACGCGACGGTGATCTCGCGCCGCCGTGGCCGACGGGTGAGCGGCTCCCGATCGGGGCGCGCGACCCGAAGCAGGGGCACCCCGTGCGGTACACGCCGGTGGCGACGGGCACGACCGACAAGGCCTCACCGAATGCCGCCGGGCCGAGCCGGTGACCGCCTGCGCCGACATGGCACCCGTCGTCTCCGACGGTCCGTACGGCGAGGCCAGGAGCCGCCACGGCCCCGACACGGGCTCAGCACCCTTGAACTGTCCGGTACCGGCCGCCCGGATCCCAGGCCAAGTCCGCCGGGTCCGCCACGGCGGAACCCGGCGTCCGCATGCCGGACACGGCCCACCGTTGTCGGACCCCGGCCCTACTCTTGATCACGTGAGCCCGACCCCTGAAGACCGCCCGACGCCCGAACGCACCCTCGCCGAGATCAACGCCGACATCCGCTGTCTCTTCGCACGCGCCGAAGGCCGCCTCTCCGACGCGGAGCGCATCCGTCACGCCGCCCTGCTCCAGGAGTGGGCCGCAGCCGTCCGCGCCTCGGTCGTCCCGGCCGCCTGAGCGAACAGCTACAGCCGCACCGCCGCGACGGCGGGCTCCTGGGCGGACCTGCTCCACTGCATGGCCGTCAGCCTGACGACGAAAAGCACCGCGAGGACGGCAGCCACGACGTCGAGGACGTCCCCCACCAGCATGGCCGCGGCCGCGTGGCGAACGGCGTCGGGGCTCTCGGCGAGGCTGGAGGCCATGCCCCCGCACCACCCCAGGACCCGGGCCGCCAGGAAGGCGCCCCACCCGACGTTGACCAGGGTCGACGGGAACCGCCGCGAGCCGTCCTCCGCCCCGAGAGGCCTGCTCGACACCCAGGCGGTCGCCGCGATCCGGTACGGCAGCCAGAGTTTGCCCCGCGGCACGAACCGGGCCCCGACCGCCACACCGGCTGTGGGCTCGTCCGAGCCCGACGCGAAGACCCTGGCATTCGTGCGCACCAGGTGGAACCAGACGACGAACACGGCGCACGTGACGATCAAGGCCCTGGACTGGACGGAGCCGGCCAGGCCGATCAGGCTCTCGGCGCGGCCCAGTTCGGCATCGCCGACCGCACCGGGGTCCGAGACAAGCCGGTCCATGAGCGCCCACCTGGTCCAGTCCGCGTGCACGGCGTACGCGCTGCACCCGGCGAGCACCACGCACAGTACGGTCAGCGCGATGGCCAGGCCCACGACCGGGCGCAGCCGTACGCGCGTGACGGCCGGCAGGGGATTCGGGGACGGGACCGGCGGACCGGCCGGGGACGCGGACATGCTGAAGAACCCCCACGGGTACGGAAAACAGGAAGGCGCGCGCCGAAGAGGGCGGGCCAGGCAGGAACCTACGGCATCCCTACGACCGCGTCACACCCGTTTCCCCAGGTCGCAGGGGGGTGAGCCGCAGATCGGACTGTGCTGTCCCGGGGAGGGGCCGTGCGACGCGTGGTGACCCGCCGCGGCTGAGCAGGGCCGCAACACGCCCCCGGGGTCGGCGAGTGCCTCGTGCCCGAGCTCCAGGACCTCGCCCCGAGCACTACCAGGAGCTCGTCGACTCCCGGCCGCGCCACGTGGGTTCCGGACCGTCCCCGCCGGCGTCCACGGCGTCCACGCGAACCTGTCGATCGCGCACATGGACTTCGAACCTGTCGCCTCCCTCGAAGCGAAGCCCAGGCTACGTCCCGCCCGGCTCCTGCGATCATGGCGGCGTGACGAGAACACCTGATCCGCGCCCCGACGAAGCCACCCTCGCGGGACTGCGCGCCGCGGTACCCGCCGCGCTGCGCGAGCCGGCCCTCGGGTACGCGGCCGTCGAGGCGTGGGAGGCGGAGCACGGGGTGACCCTGCCGGAGCCCTACCGGTCGTTCGTCGCCGAAGTCGGCAACGGGTCCGCCCCGGGGCCGCGCGACGGCGGGCTGCAACCCCTCGGGCAACTGCCCGCGTGCTGGGCCGGTGGGAAGCAGCGGCGGCCGGACGCGCTGTTCCCGCTCGAGGACGAGTGGATCTGGGAGGACGACGAGTCCGTCGGGGACGACGAGGACGCCCGGATCGACGCGGTGTTCTCCCACGGCTCGATCGTGCTCTGCGCGCAGGACACCCGGTCGTTCTGGCTCCTCGTCACCACGGGACCGCAGCGCGGCCGGGTCTGGCTGGTCGCCGACGTCGGCGCCAGCCCCGCCCCCGACGGCGAGCCCGCCGGGTTCGCAGACTGGATCCGGCGCAGGCCGGCCGGCGGCGAGGGGTGGGGCTGACAGCGCGTCGGCACGGCGGGTACGGACCGAACCGGGGCCCGGCGCCTCGCGGGTCCGGACCGGTGGGGGCGTTTTCCCGTGGGCCGGGGCCGGCGCCGAGTTCCTGACCGGGCCGGACGACCGGGCCGCCCGTCGGCGTACTGCCCGCGGCGGGGCGCTCCGGCCCGAGCCGCAGCCGCGGCACCCGCCCCGCACCGTCCGCCGCGGCGGCCCGGCCGTCCCGGCCCGCGTGGCCGTGCGACGGCCGGCCGTTCAGGCGGCCGCGGACCGGCTGAGGACGCGCCGGAGCCAGCGGGTGCGGGCGGCGCGGGCCTCCCGGCTGAGGGCGGCGTCCGGCGCGAAGGTGTCGAAGCCGTGGAAGGCCCCCGGCCACACGTGGAGTTCGGCCTGGCCGCCCGCCTGCCAGATCGCGTTCGCGTAGGCCACGTCCTCGTCCCGGAACGTCTCGGCCGACCCGACGTCGATGTAGGCCGGGGGCAGCCCGGTCAGATCCGTGGCCCGCGCGGGGGCGGCGTACGGCGGCACGTCCGGGGTGCCGTACAGATCGCCGAGCAGCGCCTGCCACGCCGTCGCGTTGGAGGTCCGGTCCCAGACGTCGACACCGGCCATCTGGCGTCCGGAGAAGGTGTCGCCGCGGTCGTCGAGCATCGGGCACAGCAGGAGTTGCCCGATCGGCGTGGGGCCGCCCCGGTCGCGGGTGAGCAGGGCGAGCGCCGCGGCGAGGCCGCCGCCGGCGCTCTTCCCGCCGATGACGATGCGCTCGGGGTCGATGCGCAGCTCCGCCGCATGGGCGGCCGCCCAGACGAGGCCGGCGTAGCAGTCCTCCACCGGGCCGGGATGGCGCACCCGGGGCGCCAGCCGGTACTCGACGGAGACGACGGCCATCTCCAGGGGCAGGGCCCATTCGCGGAGCAACTGCGGCAGCACGACCGGGGCGTTGCCCAGGATCATGCCGCCGCCGTGCATGTAGTAGAGCAGCGGCAGCGGCCCGTCGAGGCCCGCGGGCCGCGCACTGACCAGCGTCACGTCGGGCCCGCCGGGCGGCCCCGGCACGCACAGCTCGTCGACGTCGAAGCGGCCGCCGTCCCGAAGCTCCCGCACGGTCGGCCGCGGCCGCACGGCGACGTCCCGCGCCTGCCGGGCGGCAAGATTCTCCGGAGTGAACGGCTCCGCGACCACCCCGCCCCCCAAAGCCTGCACCGCCAAGGCCAGTTCGGGATCGAGCGGGGGCGCACACCCCGCCACGGAGTCGGGGCCGAGCCCGTCGCGCGCGAGATCCATACACCCAGTCAACCACCCGCACCCGTCCCGGGGGTGGCCGGCCGGCCACTGCGGTCCACCGTGCACGGGCCACGAGCCCGCGCCCCCGACGGCGTTGCCCGAAGGCGTGGTAGGCGTGGCGGCCGAGGGACCGCATGGCGCGCGGGACCGGCACCGGCCGGGGCGAGGCTCCCGGGGCGAGGCGCCCCGGGCGCGCGCTACCGGCGGCGGCACGCCCCCGGCGGGTCGCGGCGGCCACCGCTACGCCCGCCCGCCGCCTGCCTCCGCGGCCGCCGCCGCGCGTTCACGCAGCCGTCGCTTGTCCGGCTTGCCGCGCACGGTCAGCGGCACCTCCGCCACCCAGAACACGGCGGTGGGCCGGTGGGCCCGAGCCAGCGCCCGTTCCACCAGGTCACAGGCTTCGCCGGCCACCTCGGGGCTCGGCCCGCAGCCGACCGCCGGCACCAGGAAGGCGCACACCTCCTCCCCGGTGAGGTCGCTGTGCCGGCCCACCACCACCGCCTGCGCGACGGCGGGGTGCCGGGCGAGCGCCGCCTCCACCGGCACGCAGTACACGTTGTCCCCGTCGACCATCACCACGTCCACGGCCCGGTCGTCGAGGTACAGGTAGCCGTCCCCGTCGAAGTGACCGAGGTCCCCGGTCCGCAGCCAGCCCTCCCGCAGCACCTCGGCCGTCATCCCTGGCCGGCCCCAGTAGCCGGACATCATCGCCGCCGACCGGGTCCACACCTCGCCCGTGAGCCCGGCCGCCACCACCGCGCCCCGCTCGTCGCGGACCTCGGCCTCCACCCCGTCGACGGGCCTGCCCACCGACGCCAGCAGCTCCGGCCGCGCGCCCACCCCCGCATCGTGGTCGGCGGGGGACAGCCGGCAGACCACCCCCGCCTCGTTCGTGCCGTAGCCCTGCCGCCACCGCCCGCCCCACCGCGTCACCGCCTCCCGCAACCGTTCCGGATGGACGGGGGAGTCCCCGTAGGAGACCACCTCCAGCCCCGGCACGCCGCGGGCCGTCACCGGATCGTCCAGCAGCCGGTACACCATCGACGTCGTCAGGTAGGTGGACACCGGCGCCAGCCTCCGGCAGGCCGCGGCGAACTCCCGCGTCCCGAACGGCTCGAGGATCTCCACCCGGCCGCCGGCCCGGAACTGCTCCAGGCACCGCCCCCCGGACCGCTGCGCCAGCGAGGTGACCGACAGGTAGTCCGTCTTCGCCCAGCCCGCCGGCCGTACGGAGTTGCGGGCGGCCATCGCCCCGAAGGTCGAGGCGACCCCCTTGGGCCGTCCCGTCGTCCCGCCCGTGTAGGTCACGCGCGCCACGTCGTCGTCCCGCGCCCGTACCGACACCGGCCCGGCCGCACTCCGGCCGGACTGCCGGACCGCCTCGTCCAGGCCCAGCCGGCGCGCCCCCGTACCGGGCACCGGCACGTCGTGCACCACCAGGTCCGGCCGGCAGTCCCGGAGGATGAACTCCAGCCCGTACAGGGCCGGTCCGGTGACGACCTGCGTCAGCCGCGCACCCAGCAGGTGCGCGGCGATCCGCACCAGCAGCACCTCGGGGCGGTTCGTGCCCGCCACGCACGCCAGCCCCGAGCCCCGCCCGATCCCCGACTCCGCCAGGACTCCCGCCAGCCGGCCAGCTGCGTCGAGCACCTCCTGGAACTCCAGCACGACCGGCCCGGTCCCGAGCGCGGGCCGCCCCGCGTGCCGCTCGAACGCCGCGACCAGCTCCGTGACATATCGCGCGGCCACCATGTGCGACCCCCCTTCCCGCCTACCGAGGGTGATCGTACGGTCACTCCTGCCGCGCCCGCCTCCACCACACCGGCGGCACACTCCACGGAAGGCCGGCCCAGCGGCATCATGGGCGTCATGACGACCGAATCCCGTGCTCGTTCATTCAGCTCCGCGGCGGCGCGCTACGCCGCGAACCGCCCCTCGTATCCGCCCGAGCTCTTCGACGCGCTCGCGGAACTGGCCGGCTTCCCCCTGGCCGGCGCCCGCGTCGCCGACGTGGGCGCGGGTACGGGAATCGCCACGTCCCTGCTGGAGGCGCGCGGCGCGCGGGTGGTCGGGGTGGAGCCCGGCGAGGGCATGGCCGCCGAGTTCCGGCGCCGCAACCCCGGCACCCCTCTGGTGCGCGCGGACGGCAACAGGCTGCCGCTGTCCTGCGGATGCCTGGACCTGCTCACGTACGCGCAGTCCTGGCACTGGACCGATCCGGACCGCGCCGTCCCCGAGGCGCTGCGGGTGCTGCGGCCCGGCGGGGCGCTGGCGATCTGGCACAACGACCCCGACACCACGGTCGATTGGATCGCGGAGCAGCAGTCCCGCATCGAGGCCCGGTTCGGCCCCGGCTGGTACATCAACGAACGCGCCCGCTCCCAGGACGGGCTGCGGTTCACCGCCCGTCACCTGTCGTGGTCGCGGCGGGTCTCGGTCGACACGCACCTGGCCAAACTGTCCACCCATTCCCTCTTCCTCGTCGGCGAGCCGGGAACCGAAGCCTTCCTGGGCGACGAACGCGCCCTCCTCCTGGGCCGTTTCCCCGACGGGTGGGTGGAGGAGCACTACGTGGTCGAGCTGAATGTGGCCGTCAGGGGAGGGTGACACGGGGTGCCGCCAATCGGGTGAAGCGCCGGAACCCGCCGCCGCCCCATCCGTTGATCAAGGCGCTCACCCCCACGCACTCGTGTGACACAAGGACCCCTGATGCTCAAGAAGATTATGGCCACCGCCGCTGCCACCGCCTCCATCGTCGGCGCGGGCGCCGCCGTCGCCGCCCCGGCCATGGCCGTCGGCAACGACAACGGGATCAACACCGTCAACGGCAACGGCGCCCAGCAGATCTACGGCAACCAGAAGACCCACGGCGACCAGAGCCCGCAGCTCGGCCTGGTCCAGGGCACCCTGAACAAGCCCTGCATCGGCCTGCCGGTCAAGGTCAACGCCCAGTCCGTGCTGGCGCTCATCGCCAACGTCGGCGTCCAGGACATCAACGTCCTGTCCAACCCGCAGAACCAGCAGTGCACCGAGAACTCCACCCAGGCCAAGGGCGACGAGTCGCTCTCCCACATCCTGGACAACATCCCGGTCCTGTCGGGCAACCTCTCGGCCGGCAGCTGACGCAGTCCCCTTGTACGAGCCGGGGCCTCCGACGCCCGCGCGAGTGCCCACGGGGCCCCGGCTTGGTCCGTCCGGATCCGACGATCCGACGCTTCGAACGGCGCGCGCCGGCCCGGACGGCCGGCGACGTGGGCACCGGACGTCACACCACAGAGCCTCCCGCCCCCGACCGGGCCGGAGGCTCTGTCACGTGATCGCGGTGGGACGCCGCGACGTGTGAGACCGGCTGTGCGGCGCACTATCCGGTAGCTTCGGTTCCATGACCACTGAGCCGCAGAGCTTCGAGATCCTGGTGGTGCCCGAACACATCGAGAACCTCCGTGGCGCCTCCCCGGCGGACCGCGCCCTGAGGTCGGCCGTGGTCGAGGCGACCGGCGAGCAGGGGGCTTCCGGTTACCCCCGCTACCGGGGAGAAGGCGTGGAGGCCGACATCGACCCCGCCACCCGCACCATCGAAGCCCTGCTCGTCGACGGCGCCGAGCTGGACTACGGACTGATCGCCATGATCGCCCCCGAGGGCAGGGGCCGGGGCGGCGCCCGCCGCAAGGAGGGGCGCACCGACGGGTGAACCGGGGCGTTTCGGTCGTATTGATGTTGGCCGGGAGCGGGCCAGCGCGGCCGCGGTGCCGCGCCGTAGCGTCTTCCCCATCGGGAAGAACGTGACTGGCGCGCATCGAGGAGCCAACGGATGACCAAGCCCGTTCCCCAGCAGAGGAGTTCGCGAGCCGCCGTGCAGGAGGTCCTGGACCGGGCGGTGAGCGGCGCCGGCCTCCCCGGCATGGTCGCCGAGGTCCAGGACCGCCGGGGCCGGTGGTTCGCGGCTGCGGGGGTGGCCGACACGGCGACCGGCCGCGGGCGGCTGCCCGAGGAGCAGTACCGCATCGGGAGCACCACCAAGACCTTCACGGCCACCCTGGCCCTCCAGCTCGCCGCCGAACGCAAGCTGTCCCTCGACGACACCGTCGAGCAGTGGCTGCCCGGCCTGGTCAGGGGCAACGGATACGACGCCGACGCGATCACCGTCAGGCACCTGCTGGGCATGACCAGCGGGGTCTTCAACTACGCCGTCGACGAGTCGCTGCTCTCCCGGCACTACGGTCCGGCCTTCCTGGAGCACCGCTACGACCGCTTCAGCCCCGAGCAGCTCGTGGAGATCGCGACCACCCACGCCCCGGACTTCGCACCGGGTGAGGGCTGGACGTACAGCAACACCGGCTACGTCCTCGTCGGCCTGATCATCGAGAAGGCGACCGGGCGGACCTTCGCCCAGCAGCTGGAGCGGCGCATCGCCCGCCCGCTGGAGCTGGCCGGAACATACCTTCCGGGGGGTGACGAGCACGGGCTGCGCGGCCCGCACGCCCGCCTCTACAGCAAGAACTTCCTCAACACGCCCGACGCCGAGATCCACGACGTGACCGAGCTGGACACCAGCTTCGCCTGGTCGGCCGGCGGGATGGTCTCCACCGCCCGGGACCTGAACCGCTTCTTCGCGGAGCTGCTCGGCGGCCGGCTGCTGCCGCCCGCCCAGCAGGAGGAGATGTTCGCGGCCCGCCCGGCCCCCGAGGGGAAATGGATCCCCGGCGCCGCCTACGGCCTGGGCATGTCGTCGATGACGGTGTCCTCAGGCGCGACGGTATGGGGCATGGGCGGCGCCATCAACGGCTCGTTCTGCTACACCTACGGCACCCGCGACGGCGAGCACCTCGTCGCCCAGAGCGTCAACGGCGACTGGGACGACCCGATCGGCATCTTCACGCAGGTCCTCGAAGCCGAGTTCGCCGGCGACCGCCCGGTGTGAGGCGCGAGGGCCCGGCCTGTCGTGCGGGCGGGCCCGGGCCAGGCTTCGGCGGGCCGGTGGGCCGGTGGGGCTCAGCCCGTGGCCCGGCCCACCGGGAGGGTGCCGGTGCGGGTGGAGCCGTACGCGTCGAGCCAGGCCTTGCCGGCTGCCGCCGCCCGTGACGGGAGGGGGCGGCTGGTGGGGCGTCAGCCCCAGCGGTGGGCGGTCAGCAGCAGGTACTCCCACTCCATCACGCCGTCCGTGGTGTGCTCGGCCGCGAGGGCGTCCAGCGCCGCGTCCAGGGCCGCGACCTTCTGCGGATCGTCGCCCACCGCGCGGTACACGGCGATGGTCGGCCCGTAGCAGGCCTTGAAGAACTCCCGGAAGTCCGGAGGGTTCTTGAAGAGGGTCACGGGGACCGTCCGGCGGCGGGCGACGACGTCGGTGACCGCGTCGCCGAGCAGCTCGTGGACGTACTCCTCGTTCCCCCACAGCGGCGGCGGCTGAACACCGGGCGGGGGCGGCGGGGCGTACGGCTTCATCGTGGCGAACAGCCGGCCGACGAACCCCTCGGGGGTCCAGCTGAGCAGACCGACCGTCCCGCCGGCCCGGCACACGCGCAGCATCTCGTCGGCGGCGGTCCGGTGGTGCGGCGCGAACATGATGCCGATGCAGGACATGACGACGTCGAACTCGCCGTCCGCGAAGGGCAGGTCCTCGGCGTCGGCCTCCCGCCACTCCAGCTTCGCGCCCTGCACGGCCGCCAGGTGCCGCCCGACCTCCAGCAGTTCGGGGGTCAGATCGGATGCCACGACGTCCGCCCCGGCCAGCGCGGCCGGAATGGCGGCGTTGCCGGAGCCCGCCGCGATGTCGAGGACCCGGTCGCCGATCTGGATCCCGCACTCCTTCACCAGCAGGGGCCCCAGCCGGGAGACCACGTGGGACGCCACGGACGGGTAGTCGCCCATGGCCCACATCGCACGGTGCTTGGCCTTCAGGCTGCGGTCGGCCTGCCGCGCCTCGCTCGCATCGGTCATGACAGCCGTCCTCCAGCGCTCGAAGCGGTCCTTCCCCGAGCCTAGGGACGTTCCGTCGGACCGACCCGTCGGCGGAGCCACCCGGGTGTACGTCCGCGCCGGGTCCGTCAGTCGCGGGCTGTGAGGCCGCCGAAGTCGCGCGCGAAGCCTTCGCGGAAGCCGGGGCGTTCCAGCGCGTCCTCGAAGGCCCGGCTGGCACGTGCGAGCGCGGTCGCGTTCTCCTGGGCGGTGGTGAGTTCGGCGAGGTACGCGCGCAGGCTCAGTCCGCGGTCGGCGGCGAGAGCGGCGAGCCGGTCGTGCACGTCGGTGTCGACCTCGACGGTGGTGGTGTCGGCCATTCTCCGAGTATGCGCGCCCGGCGGCCGGCCGGGGGCCCGTTCGGCCCGCCGGGGCACGCACTATCCGGCCCAGCGCCCGGTGAGGAAGGTGATGGCCACCGTGGTGCACAGCGGTCCGGCGACGTACAGGTAGGCGCTCCGCACCCACGGGCGGCGCAGGCTCCAACCGGCCAGGGCGATCCACAGCGGCCACCACAGCAGCGTCGAGCGCGGCACGGAGGTGTACCAGTAGGAGGTGCCCAGGGCCCACAGGGTGAGGGCGATGTAGAGGGCCTCCGGCCAGCGGCGGCCCCGTACCAGCACGGCCAGGAGGACGGCGCCGGTCGCCATGGCCAGGAGCTCCGCCTGCCACATGAACGCGTAGCCCGTGGGCTGGGTGTGTTCGAAGGCCGCCGTCCAGGTGTTGGACCATGCCTCCCACGGCAGGTGGAACTCCCGGTACCAGCCCCGCTCCTGGGAGTGCTTCCACGCCATCCAGTCGCCCGTCCACGCATGCAGGTACCAGCTGTGGAGCAGCGGGGGCAGGGCCGGCAGGAACAGCCAGGGGGCCGACCGCCAGGCGGCGCGGGTCCGCGCGGTCAGGAGGAAGTGCAGGACGAGCGCGGCCGCGAGGAACAGCCCCGTGACCCGCACCGAGCAGGCCAGGCAGGTCAGGACGGACGCGGCGGCCCAGCTCCGGCGCTGCGCGGCCAGCCAGGCGGGCAGGGCCAGCGCGAGGAAGAGCGACTCGGTGTAGCCGGCGGCGAGGAACACCGCGCAGGGGGACACCAGGAGGAAGGCCGCGGCACGCCGGCCGGCCTCGGCGTCGCCCAGCCGGCCGCGGGCGATGCGGGCCAGGGCCAGGACGGCGACGCCTCCCGCGACGAAGGAGATCAGCGCTCCGGACGCGGCCCAGGAGGGGACGATCGTGTGCACGGCGCGCAGGGCGAGGGGGAAACCGGGCAGGAAGGCCTCCCTGTTGTCCCAGCCGACCGTCCAGGGGCCCGTCGCGTCGGGGAAGTAGCCGTCCTTGGCTATGCGGAAGTAGAACGCCCAGTCCCACCGCTCCCAGGGCGCGAGCAGCGCGGCGGGCCGGCGGCTCTCACCGTCGGAGGGGAACAGCCAGCCGACGGCGCCGGCGGTGGCCCAGATGCCGGCGCGGGTCAGCAGGTAGAGCCACAGCACCTCCCGGTCGGCCGGCCCGAACCACCGCGGGGCCCGCAGCGAACGGGGCCGGACGGGACGGCGGGGACGGCGGGTCGCGGGACGGCTCGCCGGAGCGGGACGCGAGCGGGCAGCCTCGGACACGCGGAGCGGGGCTGAAACGGGCATGAAGGATCTCCTGGCCGTCTGAGGGTGTGCGGAACCGCCGGACCGGGTTTCCGGGCCGGTGTCGGCAGGCGGCGGTGTGGGCTGTGGTGGACGCGGGGCGGGCGCGAGGGAGGTGCGCGGGAGGCGCCGGGCGCCGGCCGCGAGGCGTCCCGCGGATCAGGCCCGATCCGCGGGACGCCCCGCTACCGGGGCGGCTGAGCGGTCGCGGTGGTCGCGCCGGGGAACCTCGACCCCTGGGGCGGGCGGGGGCTCATCGTCCGGGTGGGGTCGGGGTCGCCCGTCCCGGCGGTCGCGGTGGGCGGGGTCGGCAGCGAGGTGGTGCTCAGCGCGGAGGGAGGCGCGGACGTCGGCAGGGAGGTCGGCAGGGAGGTCGGCGGATCGGACGGCGGCGCGGGAGAGGGGGTGGTCGCCGGAAGCGTCGGGCGGCCGGAGTCCTGGGGCAGGAACGCGGCCACTGCCGCTCCGGATCCGCCGAGCAGCAGACAGCAGGCGGCGGCGATGCCCACGATCCGGCGCCGCCGGACCCGTTCGCCGTGCTGCTCGATGACGGAGACGGGCGGGAGCGCGGCCGCCGACTGCCCGGCCGAGGCCGCGGCGCGGAAGGCCGACCGCAGCGGGTCGTGGGACTCAGGCATCGGGGGCCTCCTCGGTGCGCGGATCCTGCAGCTGGCGTGAGAGCGCGGCCCGGCCGCGGGAGAGGTGCGTCTTGACCGTGCTCGCGGACAGCGAGGTCTCGACGGCGATCTGCTCGACCGTCAGGTCGCACAGGTAGTGCAGCGCCATCGTGCGGCGCTGCTTCAGCGGCAGCTGCCGCAGGGCCTCCACGAGAGCCACCGCCTCGGGCCCGGGGCCCTCGACATGCGGTGCGGGAGCGCTGCGCCGCCAGGCGTCGGCGGAACGCCGGCGCACCCGCCAGCGGCTGACCGCGAGCCGCCAGGCGACGGTGCGGATCCACGCCTCCGGCCGGCCGTCGCGGTCCAGCTGGCGCCGGCGCCCCCAGCCCCGGACGAAGGCCTCCTGCACCACGTCCTGCGCCTCGTGATGATCACCGAGCATCACGTACAGCTGTCCTGTGAGCCTTCCCGCCGCTTGTGCGTAGAACGCTTCGAACTCCTCGACGGTCAAAAATCGCTCCCGAATCCATGTATCCCTCTCACCGGGCATACGCCCGGCGCACCGCATCCGGTCGACAAGGAACGACAGGAATGTGTGTGACTGCGGTCACATGGCGTCCGGCTCGCCCATCGTCGCGTCGGCGGAGGCGGGGACGGCGGCGCCACGAGTGCGGACAGGGTCCGGCGGGTGAGGCGGCCGGGAGCCCCCGGCCCGCGGCGCGGCGCCCGCCCGGAACGGCGGAAGGGCCCGGATCCACAAGGATCCGGGCCCTTCCGAGCAGTAGCGGGGACAGGATTTGAACCTGCGACCTCTGGGTTATGAGCCCAGCGAGCTACCGAGCTGCTCCACCCCGCGTCGATGGACCTCACCCTACGGCATTCGGGGGACTGCGCCCGACGCATTTTTCCCGCAGGCCGCCCGGCAAGTCCGTACAAGGGCGAATTCCGGCCGCGCAGGCGTGATCATTCCCCCCTGGTGACAGTGCGTGCAGGCGTGTACCTTCTCCGGTAGCTGTCGTGGTTCCAAGTGCCTTGCCCACGCCTTCAGGTGTGGGCAGTTTTGCTGTGTTGTGCCGTAGGACCAGGGCGATCACCTCCGTCCTCCACGCCGTGTGGGGGACGTACGTCAACGGGAAGGCATGAACATGGCTACGGGAACCGTGAAGTGGTTCAACTCCGAAAAGGGCTTCGGCTTCATCGCGCAGGACGGTGGCGGCCCGGACGTCTTCGCCCACTACTCCGCGATCAACGCCACGGGCTACCGTGAGCTCCAGGAGGGTCAGGCCGTGACCTTCGACATCACGCAGGGCCAGAAGGGCCCGCAGGCGGAGAACATCACCCCCGCCTGATCCGCGGCCGGCCCGGGCTGGGCCCGGGCTCCGGAGAACCGTTTCCTCCGCCGGTGTGAACCGGGGGAGGGGCCATCAGGGCCGTGCGGCAGCGCCGCACGGCCCTGATCCGTTCACCCCACCGCCCGGCTGCCGGCGGACGAGGTGAGGTCCGCCGACTCCTGAGGGCCGGCGTGTCCCGCGCCGGCCGCGAGTCCGGCCGCCCGGGCCTCCGGAACCGGACCACCGCCCCGACGGCGGCGAGCAGGACCGTCGCGATGCCGGACGCCGCCAGCACCCCCCCGGGAAGCCCGTACGCGGCGAGCGCGGCCCCCAGCAGCAGGCCCCGGTCGCCGACTGCCTCGCCTGCGGATGCGTGAACTTCGACCGGTGCGGGCTGCTCGCCGAGGGGGGACCGGGCGCCTGACCGGCCGTGGGCCGTACCGCTTCCGGGGATGAGGCATGATCGGGGGATGTCTGATCGCATCATTGCCGCCTGTGACGGAGCGGCGAAGGGTAACCCCGGGCCCGCCGGCTGGGGCTGGGTCATCGCCGACGCCGAGGGGCGCCCCGAGCGCTGGGAGGCCGGTCCGCTGGGGCGGGCCACCAACAACATCGGGGAGCTGACCGCGCTCCGGCGGCTGCTGGAGGCGCTGGCGCCCGGGACGGCCGTCGAGGTGCGGATGGATTCGCAGTACGCAATGAAGGCGGTCACGCAGTGGCTGCCCGGCTGGAAGCGCAACGGATGGAAGACGTCCTCGGGCGGGCCCGTCGCGAACCGTGAGCTCGTCGAGGAGATCGACCGGCTGCTGACCGACCGGGACGTGACGTTCCGATACGTTCCCGCGCACCGCGAGGACGGCGACCACCTGAACGCGATCGCCGACCAGGCCGCCAGCGACGCGGCGCTCAGGCAGGAGCCCGCGGGCACGGCCCTGGGGGACGCGGACATGCCCGTACCGGCCCCCGCCGCGCCCGCGCGCCCCACGTCCGCCGGGGCGAGGAAGCGATCGGCCGGCGGGTCCGCGGCGGGCCGCGGGAGCCGGGCCATCAAGGCGAAGTTCCCCGGCAGCTGCCCCTGCGGGAAGCCGTACGCCGTCGGCGACATGATCGCCAAGAACGGCAGCCGCTGGGGCCACGAGAGCTGCGCGACCGCAGCCGCCGACGGAGCCTCGTAGGGGCGCGTGCCCGGGGGGGGGCGGCCTTCCGTATCCTGCCGGGCCGGCAGGATACGGAAGAGAGGGCCTACGGGCGGATCACCCGGAGGTAGGCCACCTCGTAGGCCATCTCGGACACGCCCGCCTCCGGCGCCGGGTGGTAGCGGCCCGCGCACACCGAGAGGTTGACGATGAGGTAGGCGCGCCAGCGCCGCCCCACCCCGCGCCGGTCCGCGAAGACCTGCTTGCCGTTGACCCACCACACCACCGAGCGGGATCCGAATTCGACCTTGAGGTCCACCCAGCGGCCGTGGCCGACCGCCGGGTCCCGGTGGTAGCGGGAGCCGCCCCTGACGTGGTTGGACAGCTCCAGGAGGTCGGGGTTGTCCGGGTGGTACTCGAAGACGTCGATCTCGTTGTCGCCGTCCAGCCAGGTCCAGATCGCGGGCCAGGCCCCGAGCTCGGAGGGCAGCCGCACCCGGGACTCCAGGATGTCGCCGGTCCGCACCATGAACCCTTCTTCGCTGCCCTCGGTGGTCAGCAGGCCCGTGTTCCATTTGCCGTCCGGGCGGCGGACCGCGCGGAAGGTGCCGGTGCGGCTGTAGGAGGGGTCCGGTACCAGGTAGTCCAGTTTGTTGTCGCCGGGGTTGGTGGGGCCGCCGTTCGGATAGGCCCAGGAACGGCCGGCGACCCACTGGCGGGTCGAGCCGAAGTCCGCCGTGAAGACCGGGGCCCGGGCGCTCGCCGGGCTGACGCCGTCACGTTCGGGGTGGGTGGAGGTGGGGCGTCCGAGGAGCCGTCGGAGTCGGTCGAGAATCTGAGTGAGCACATCGCTCCTTCCCGAGAACGCGAGCCCTTGCAGCATGCCCGCCTCCCGGCCCATACATACCGGTCCACCGGTTTGTATTCGGCCCGCTGGACTGCGCGGCGCCGACCCGTTCGCCCGCATGCCGGCCGCCTGGACGGCGGACCGCCTCCGCCCCGGTGTGCTCCGACACCGCAACAACGGTTGCGCATAGGTGAGTTGCGCACCGCGGCGGCGGGGTACCATCCCTGCCGTTGGGGGGTAATGTGACACGACGCCATGGTGTGCCGCGCGCCTACGGCTGCGCGGCGGCAGGTTTGCTCTTCACGGCCGCACTGGTGGGGTGCACGGCCGACGGGACGGCGAAGGACGGGGCGACGAGCCGCGCCCCGGCCGCGTCACCCGCGCCGTCGACGTCCACCACCGCGCCCTCGGCGGTCTCCCTCGTGCCGGCGCTGGACGAGTCCAAGCAGCCGAAGACGGCCGCCGAGGCCCGCGACCTCCTCGCCCGGATCCTCATCACCGAGGACGCCTTCGGCCCGGGCGTCGTACGCGCCACACCGTTCGAGAGCGACTCCGGCCGCTGGCCCGTCCTCGACGAGCGGTGCGTGTGGCAGACCACCGGCCTGCCGCCGGACGTGCTCGCCACGAACACCCGCTACTTCCAGATCCCGGCCGCCGACGGCCACGGCCGCGTCCGGCTCAACGCCACGGTGACCGTCCACCGCGACCGCGGGGAATCGGGCTGGGAGACCGCCCGCGCCATGGAGGAGGTCCTGCGCTGCCCCGACCAGAAGCTGCGCGAGGGCGAGGACATCAAAGGCCTGCTGGGCAACGCGATGTACCAGGGCGAGCAGATGAACAACTGGAGCGAGGACGCCTTCAGCGAGATCGGCACCTACGTCAGCGAGGCGGACGGCGGACCCCACCGGTACTTCTGGTACCAGGCGCAGTTCGGCCCGGTCACCGTGGCCATCGCCGGCAAGGGCGCCGAGGGCTTCAAGGACGAGACCCTCACCCAGCTTGTCGTGCAGGGCAACAGCCGCATGATCGCGCACGCCAAGCAGGCCCTCGGAAAGGCGGCCGGCTGATGGAGCAGCTGCACCCCTCCGACCCGTCCCGCATCGGCGGCCACCGACTCCTCGGACGGCTCGGCGCCGGCGGCATGGGCGTCGTCTACCTCGGCCGCACCGACGACGGCGCGCTCGCCGCCGTCAAGGTCATCCGCGCCGAGTACGCCGAAGAGTCCGACTTCCGGGCCCGGTTCCGCCGCGAGGCCGAGATCGCCGCCGAGGTCGACAGCCCGTGGGCGGTCCGGATCACCGGCGCCGACCCCGACGCACGGGAGCCGTGGCTGGCCACCTCCTTCGTCGCCGGCCCCTCCCTGGCCGAGGCCGTATCCGCCCACGGCCCGCTCCCGCTGCGTGCCGTCCGGATCCTCGGCAAGGCCCTGGCCAAGGGCCTCGGCGTGATGCACGCGCAGGGCCTCGTCCACCGCGACGTCAAGCCCGGCAACGTACTGCTCGGCATGGACCGGCCCCGGCTCATCGACTTCGGCATCGCCCGCGGCGGCGAGCACACCGCCCTGACCTCGGCCGACGCCGTGCTCGGCACCCCCGGCTTCATCGCGCCCGAGCAGGCCGAGGGCCGCCCCGCCGAACCGGCCGGCGACGTCTTCTCCCTCGGCTGCCTCCTCGTGTACGCCGCCACCGGCCGCCTGCCCTTCGGCACCGGCACCGCGGAGGCCGTGCTCTACCGCACCGTCCACGACGAGCCCGACTTCGGCCCGGAGCTCCTCGCCGACCCCGAACTGACGGCCCTGCTGCGGACCTGCCTCGCCAAACACCCCGACATCCGCCCCACCGCGGCCGGACTCGACGACGCCCTCACCGAGGACACCCCGGGCGAGGGCACCGACTGGCTGCCCGACCCGGTCGTCGCCACCATCGCCGAACGAGCCGCCGCCCTGCTCGCCCTGCCCGGCATCGAGGAGACCGCCGCCGACCCGGAGGCGGCCCCCGTGCCCGGCGCCACCGGCCCGGTGTCCTCCCGCAGGCGCTTCCTCGGCCTGGCCGCCGGCGCCGTGCTCGCGGTCGGCGGCGGCACGGCCGCCTGGCTGGCACTGCGCGACGACGACAAGCCGCAGGGCACGCCCGGGGCGGCCCCCCGCCCCTGGGTGATCGGCGTACAGGCCGACCTCTCCGGCCCGCAGAAGGCCGCCGGACTCGCACAGGAACGCGGCGTACGGCTCGCCGTCGACACCTTCAACTCCCGCAAGGACAAACCCTTCACCCTCACCGTCGCCACCGCCGACGACGCGGGCGGCGCCGACCGCTCCCCGGCCGCCGCCGGCAGCCTCATCTCCAACCCGGACGTGCTCGCCGTGATCGGCCCGACCACGAACGCCTCGGTCACCCCGTGCCTGGAGCTGTACGGGGAGGCCGCACTGCCCCTGCTGACCGTCTCCGCCCTGGCGAGCGCCTTCAGCGTCGCCGACCGTCGCAGCTTCTTCCAGGTCAGCCCCATCTCCTTCATCCAGGGCTCGGCCCTGGGCCGCCAACTGGCCCGGCAGCAGGGGGTGAGCAGGCTCGGTGTCCTGTGCGACCGGGACGGCGACGTGGAGGGCTGGCAGGCGGTGCTGCACGCCACCCGCACCCTCCCCGGCCACATCCGGGGAGCCGCCGTCCACCCGCGGGTGGTCCCGCGCGGCACACGGGACCTGTCCCCGGTCGTCACCGACATGCTCGCGCACGGCATCGACGCCTTCTTCTACGCCGGCACCCCCGAGGGGGCGGCCAGGACCGCCACCCTGCTGGCCGGCGCCGGCTACCGGGGGCACCGGGCCGCCGACTACACCGTCATGGGGCCGGAGTTCCTCGCCGCCGCGGGCCCGGCCGCCGAAGGCTGGCAGTTCGTCGCCCCGTACACGGGCCCCGAGGCTCCCGAGACCGCCGAACTGGCCCGCGCGCACAAGGCCGCGTACGGCGGCGCCGCGCCCGACGTGTGGACGGCGGAGGCCTACGACGCGGCCGGCCTGGTCATCGACCGGCTCGTCGCGGCGGCCCGCGGCGGGGGCCGCCCGGCCCGCGCCGAACTGCTGACGGCCCTCGCGAAGGGCTCCTTCCGCGGACTGACCAAGGAGTACTCCTTCGGCGAGGACCGGACGGTGAAGGGCAACACCTACTTTCTCCACCAGGTGGAAGGCGGCCGGATCCGCTACATGGGCCCGGTCCCCGAAGCCCCGGCCGGATAGCGCCGAATGCGACCCCTCCTGCCCGCCGATCCGGCCGCGATCGGCGGGAACCGGCTGCTGGGCCGCCTCGGCTCGGGCGGCATGGGCACCGTCTACCTGGGGCGTTCCCCCGAAGGCGTGCTCGTCGCCGTCAAGGTGATCCGTGCCGACCACGGCGCGGACCCCGCCTTCCGCGCCCGGTTCCGCCGCGAGGCCGAGGCCGCCGGCGGGCTGACCGGACGCTGGGTCGTGCCGGTCGTCGCCGCAGACCCCGAGGCCCGTGAACCCTGGCTGGCCACCCCGTTCGTCCCCGGTCCCTCGCTGGCCGAGGCCGTGGGCGGCTACGGACCCCTGCCCGTCCGGACCGTACGGATCCTCGGCGTCCGCCTCGCCGAGGCACTGTCCGAGGTGCACGCGGCCGGGCTGATCCACCGCGACGTCAAGCCGGGCAACGTCCTGCTGGCCCCCGACGGACCCCGCCTGATCGACTTCGGGATCGCGCGGGCGGCCGGGGCGACCACCCTCACCGCCGTGGACGCGGTCGTCGGCACCCCCGGCTATCTGGCGCCGGAGCTGGCCCGCGCCGCGGGCCCCGTCGCGGGACCGGCGAGCGACGTCTTCTCCCTCGGCTGCGTCCTGGCGTACGCGGCGACCGGCACCGGCCCCTTCGGAGGCGGGCACGCCGCCGCGGTGGTCTTCCGCACCGTCCACGAGGAACCGGAACTCGGCTCACTGCCGGGGGAGTTGCGGGAGTCCGTCGGCGGATGCCTGCTGAAGGAACCGGCGGACCGGCCCACGCTCGGTGAGCTCACCGCCCTCCTCGGACCCGACCCGGGCGGCGCGGGCCCCGCGGCGGCCGCGGACTGGCTGCCCGCCCCGCTGCCCCGGATCATCGCCGAACGCTCCACCCGCGCCCTGGACCTGCCCGCCCCCGAACCCACCCGGATCGACGCCCCCGAACCCGCCCGGCAGCTCACCCGCAGACGGCTGCTCGCGGCCGGCGGAGCCCTCGTCGCCGCCGCCGCGCCCGTCGCCTGGTACACCACCCGCGGACCCGGGGGCGGCCGCGGGACATCCGGCCGCGACCGGAACCTCCCGGTCCTGACCCTCGGCCTGCAGGCCGACCTCACCGGGCCCGGCCGTGCGACCGGCCAGGCCCACGAGCGCGGCATGCGGCTCGCCCTGGACCGGCACAACGCCCGGTCCGACGCCGCCTTCCGGCTGGCCCTGCGCGTCGCCGACGACGCCGGGGACCCGCAGCGCGCCGCGCAGGCCGTCAAGGAGCTGATCGCCGACCCGGCGGTGCTCGCCGTGACCGGCCCCACCTGGGACGCGGCCGTGCCGGTGCTCGCCGACGCCTGCCTCGCCGCGGACCTCACCCTGCTGGTGGTGTCGGCGGACACCCCGACCAACGCCACCACGCTGTGGCGCACGGCCTGCGTCACCCGCCCGAACGACGAGGGCCTCGGCCTCCCGGTCCTGCACTACCTGTCCAAGGTGCGGATCTCGCGGCGTACGGCGGTCGTCGAGGACGCGGCGAACGGATCACCGGCGTGGCTGGTCACACGAGCGCTCCAGCAGAGCCCGCCGGCGCAGGGCAGCGTCAGCGTCCACCGCGTCCCCGGAGACGGTTCCGACTTCTCGGGCACCGTACGCGCCCTGACCGAAGCCGGCGCCGAGGGCGTCGTGTACGCGGGCACCTCGCCGCAGCGGGCGGGCGAGCTGGCCCGCGCACTGGCCGACGCCCGGTTCCCGGGCCCGCGCGTGGGACTCCAGCACGCCATGGAACCGGCCTTCCTCGACTCGGCCGGCCAGGCCGCGGAAGGCTGGGTGTTCAGCAGCCTGTACACCGACCCGCCGGCCGTGCCCGCCGCCGCCGGGTTCGTCGCGGCCCACCGCAGCGCCTACGGCGAACCGCCCGCGCGCTGGGCCACCGAGGCGTACGACGCGGTGGGGCTGGTGGCCGCCGCCCTGGCCGGGCTGGAGGGGGAGGGACGCGACCGGGCGGGCCTGTCCCGCAGGATCTTCCGCACGGCGTACGAGGGCCTCGCCAAGACGGTCGGTTTCGACCCCGGGACGCGCGCCCTCACCGGCGACCCCCTCGCCCACCTCTACCGGGCCGAATCGGGCCGGTTCCGGTACCTCGGCCGGTACACGGACGTGCGTACCGACCCCTGAGCGGCGGCGTGGGCGGGCTACTCGAAGCGTGAGGTGTCCCCGGCCCCCCGGCGGACGATCTCGGCATCACCGGAGGAGAAGTCGATGACCGTCGTCGGCTCGGTGCCGCAGTCACCCGAATCCAGGACGGCGTCCACCTCGTGGTCGAGCCGCTCCTTGATCTCCCAGCCCTGCGTCATCGGCTCGGTCTCGTCCGGCAGCAGCAGCGTGCTGGACAGCAGCGGCTCGCCGAGCTCGGCGAGCAGGGCCTGGGTGACCACGTGGTCGGGGATCCGGACGCCGACGGTCTTCTTCTTCGGGTGCAGCAGCTGGCGCGGCACCTCCGAGGTCGCCGGGAGGATGAAGGTGTAACTGCCGGGCG
This sequence comes from Streptomyces amritsarensis, assembly GCF_001953875.1. Lineage (GTDB taxonomy): Bacteria > Actinomycetota > Actinomycetes > Streptomycetales > Streptomycetaceae > Streptomyces > Streptomyces amritsarensis. Next base: position 24,817 of record NZ_MQUR01000059.1, on the reverse strand, counting down.
TGGCCGCCTTGATGGCACGGAACACGTTGTTGTCGATGTGCACGAACTGCCCCAGCTGGGCGAAGTTCTGGCACACCAGGGTGAAGTGGTGACGGTCGTCGAGGTTGCGGATGGAGCGGATCCGGTTGATGCCGTCCCGGTTGCCCAGCTGGCATCCCAGCGCGAAGCAGGAGTCCGTCGGGTACGCGACGAGCCTGCCCGAGCGGATCATGTCGACCACGTTGTCGATGGTGCGCCGCTGGGGATTCTCGGGGTGCACGTCGAAGTATTTCGCCATCCGCCGAGCCTACGCGGTCGCCGGCGCGCCCTCCGACAGCTCCCGCGGCCCGACGGCGCCGGCGGCTCCGGCGGTGGCGGCGGCCCGCGTCCGGTGGCGCGGGCCGGGCGCCCCACGGTCGCTCCGGACGCTTCCCGGCGGTTTCGGGGGGACGATGAGAGGTAACCGTGCGCCCCGGCCCGCCCGGACCGGGCCCGGGCGGGCCGCCGCAGGTGGCCGCCGGGCCGACGGCGGCGGAAGGGAGCAACGCCGATGGGTGCGATCGACGGGTCGGGGGCCAGTGGGAGGCAGCCTGCCGCGGCCGGGATCGCCCCGCCCAGCGGGCTGCTCGACGTCCTCAACGTGGCGGCCGTCGTCCTCGACGCCGAAGGCCGGGTCGCCCTGTGGAGCCCGCAGGCCGAGCAGCTGTTCGGCTGGACGGCGGCCGAGGCGCTGGGCCAGCCCGCCGCCCGGCTGCTGGCCGACACCCAGCACGTGGGTCTGGTCTCGGAGCTGTTCGCCCGGGTCATGGGCGGCGCCGGCGACTGGGCGGGCGCCTTCCCGGTACGGCACAAGGACGGCAGCACCCGCCTGGTGGAGTTCCGCAACATGCGGCTGCAGGACGAGCACGGCGACCTGTACGCCCTGGGCATCGCGACCGACCGCACGACACTGCGGCAGCTGGAGCGGGACCTCGCCCTGTCCGCCCGCCTGGTGGCCCAGTCCCCGATCGGACTCGCGGTCCTGGACACCGAACTGCGCTACGTCCTGGTCAACCCCACGCTGGAGCGGATCAACGGGCTGCCCGCCTCCGAGCACATCGGCCGCGGCGTGCGGGAGGCACTGTCCTTCCTCGACGACACGGAGGCCGCCGAGTCGGCGATGCGCCAGGTCCTGGCGACCGGCACGCCGCTGCTGGAGCAGTTCACGGCCGGCCGCACCCACGGCGGGCACCGCGCCGAACACGCCTGGTCGGTGTCCTACTACCGGCTGGAGGACGCCACCGGGCGGGTCCTCGGACTGGCCACCTCCGTGGTCGACGTCACCCAGAGTCACCAGGCGGCCCTCGAGATCGCCCGCAGCCGCCGCCGCCTCGCCCTGATCGCCGACGCCACCGTCCGCATCGGCACCACCCTCGACCTCGACCAGACCGCGCGCGAGCTCGCGGACGTCGTCGTGCCCGAGCTCGCCGACATCGCAGCCGTCGACATCCTCGACTCGGTCCTCGAAGGCCGGCCCACCCTCAGGTCGTCCGCCCACGAGCCGGCCGTGTTCCGCGCCCTCGCAGTCGCGGCCGCCTACCCCAGCGAGGCCGTCCGCGCCGCTGACCCCCCGGGGGACATCGCCCGCTACGCCGCCGACCGGCTCGTCACCCAGTCCGTGACCACCGGCCACCCGGTCCTCGTCGCCCACGTGCAGGCCAGGGACATCTCCCGGATCGCCCGAGACAGCAACGCCGCCTCCCTCCTGACCCGCGCCGGCCTGCGCTCCTACCTGGCCGTGCCCCTGATCGCGCGCGGCGAGGTCCTCGGCGCCCTCGACCTCAAACGCACCCGCAACCCGCTGCCGTTCAACGACGACGACATCGTGCTGGCCGGCGAACTGGCCGCGCGCGCCGCCGTGTGCATCGACAACGCCCGCTGGTACCGCAACGCGCACCACACCGCCCTCGCACTCCAGCACCACCTCCTGCCCCACCACCCGCCGCCCACGCCCGGCCTGGAGGTCGCCTCCCGCTACCGGCCCGCCGCAGCCAGCAGCGAGATCGGCGGCGACTGGTTCGACGCGATCGCCGGACCGGACGACACCACCGTCCTCGTCATCGGCGACGTCATGGGCAGCGGCATCAACGCCGCCGCCAGCATGGGGCAGTTGCGCACCGCGACCCGCACCCTCGCCGAACTCGCCCTCGACCCGCCACAGGTCCTCCAACAGCTGGACCGCACCACGGCCGCCCTCGAGGAGACCATCGCCACCTGCGTCTACGTCGTCCACGACCCGCACCGTGCGCAATGCCGCATCGCCGTCGCCGGACACCTCCCGCCCGTGCTCATCCGCGCAGGCCAGGCGCCCCGACTGCTCGACCTGCCCACCGGAGCGCCCCTGGGCGTGGGCGGCATCCCCTTCGAGGCCACCACCGTCGCCATGGCGCCCGGCGACCAACTGGTCCTCTACACGGACGGCCTGGTCGAGACGCGCGACCAGCCCATCGACGAACGGCTCGACCTCCTCCTGGACCTGCTCGCCGACACCGGGCGCCCTCTGGAGGAGACCTGCGACCGCCTCCTGGACTCCCTGCGCCGCCACGACGACCACGACGACGTGGCCCTCGTCATCGCCCGCGCCCGGTCCCTCGCCTGAGGCCGTCTCCTGCGGATCAGGCCGCGTCCCGCCGGGCAGTTCCCAGGAGCGCCGGCGGGCTCGCCTCGCGGCCGCGGCCGTACGGGCCTAGCCTGACCGTGTATGCCGTGCCCTGGTCCCCGTACCGCAGGAGGCATTGGTGAAAACGACGCACATACGGCTTCGCCGGGCCTGCGCGGCCACCGCCGCGGCGGGCCTGCTCCTCACCGGGGCCGTCACGGCCCCCGCCTACGGGGCGCCCACCCCCGGGCCGTCCGTTTCCGCCACCCCGTCCCCGGACGCGGGCGGGGAGTTCAAACAGATCACCCCGGCCGTCGCGCTCCAACTCGACGCCGCCGTACGGCAGGTCATGCGCGAGGCCCAGGTGCCCGGCGTGATCGTGGGGCTGTGGGCACCCGGCAAGGGCAGCTACGTGAAGGCCTTCGGCGTGGCGGACAAGGCGACCGGCGCGCCCATGCGGACCGACTTCAACACCCGCATCGGCAGCCAGACCAAGACGTTCACGGTCACGGCCCTCCTCCAGCTGGTCGACCAGGGCAGGGTCGGTCTCGACGACCCCATCGGCGACTACATCTCCGGGGTCCCCAACGGCGACCTCATCACCCTGCGCGAACTGGCCGGGATGCGCAGCGGGCTGTTCAACTACAGCGAGGACCCGGACTTCGACAAGGCGTTCACCACCGACCCCGACCGCCCGTTCACACCGCAGGAGTTGCTCGACTACTCCTTCAAGCACCCGGTGCAGTTCGCTCCGGACGCGAAGTTCCAGTACTCGAACACCAACCTGATCCTGCTCGGCCTGGTGATCGAGAAGGTCACCGGCCGCCCGCTCGCCGAGGTCATCGACAAGGACGTCGTGGCGGCGGCCGGACTGCGCCGCACCTTCTTCCCGACCGGCCCCGAGTTCCCCGCACCGCACGCGCAGGGCTACACCGACCAGACCGCGTCCGGGAAGGTGGAAGTGTCCACCGACTGGAACCCTTCCTGGGCCTGGGCGGCCGGCGCGATGATCTCCGACCTGCAGAACCTGCGCAGCTGGGCGCGCACCCTCGCCACCGGCACCCTCCTGACGCCCGCGACGCAGGCCCAGCGCCTGAAGACCACCTCCGTCGGCATCCCCGGCGCCGGCTACGGCCTGGGCCTCTTCGACGTCCAGGGGTGGATCGGCCACAACGGCTCGCTCCCGGGCTACGAGAGCCTCGGCGTGTACCTGCCGCAGGCGCAGGCGACCCTGGTCGTCATCCTCAACACCGACATCCTCCACGACGGCCAGGAACCCAGCACGCTCTTCGGTGAGGCGATCACCAGCATCGTCAGCCCCGACAACGTCTACCCCGGCCACAAGCCGTCCGAGCCGAAATCCGGCTGACGGACCCGCGCCCCCTGCCGGGCAGAACACGTCGGATGATCCGACTGTTAGGGTCCCAGGCATGCCCCAGCTCATCGCCCCCACCCCCCACCTGCACGGATCCTGGACCGCCGCACAGCAGGAGTGGGGGCCCGACGCCCCCATGGACGGCGCGGGGCTCGGCTTCGACGACGACGTCGACAGCACGGAGGGCTTCACCGCCTGGACGCAGAAGCTGCGCCGGTACGCGGACCGCACGGTGCCGGTCGACCACGGGCGCGTCCACGCGACGTACTGGTGGATCACCGAGGGAGACACCTACCTCGGCGCCATCGACCTGCGCCACTACCTCAACGGCTTCCTCCTCGACGCCGGCGGCCACATCGGCTACGGCATCCGGCCCTCGGCCCGCCGGCGGGGCCTGGCCGGCTGGGCCCTGTCCGCCGTCCTCCACGAGGCGCGCGTGCTCGGGATGGACCGGGTCCTGCTCACCTGCGACCCTGGAAACGAAGGCTCCGTGCGCACCATCGAGCGGTGCGGCGGCGTCCTGGAGGACGTACGCGAAACCCTGATCGGCCCCAAGCGCCGCTACTGGATCACCCTCTGAGGCATGCCCGCGGCCGTGTCGTGCGGGTGCCGTAGGGTCGTCGCGGGCCGATAGTGGGGCTGTGAGCGACAGGTCGCAGCAACCCGGGCCGAGCGGCGGCACCCCAGAGGGCCCCGCCTGGTCCGGCCGAGAAGGGGCGCAGGCGTTCGCGGCGGTCGAAGCCGCCACGGACTGGCTCCTCGGCTACCCGTTCGTCCTGCGGGAACTGGCCGGCCGCATCGGCGCCGGTCAGGTCCTGGTGGACTACGGGTGCGGGCCGGGCCGGGTGGCCGACCACGCGGCCCGCGTGCTGGGGGCCCGGGTGCTGGGCGCCGACACCTCCCCGCAGATGCTGGAGCTGGCCCGCGCCTCGGCGACCGCGGTGGCGGGCTTCCACCTGGTCGAGAACGGGCGGGTGACGGGCCTGCCCGACGGCTGCGCGGACGCGGTGATGTGCAACCACGTACTGGCGTCCCTGCCCACCCAGGACGCCCTGCTCGGCGTGTTCACCGAGATCCGCCGGCTGCTGCGGCCGCACGCCCCGTTCGTCCTGCTGACCACCGATCCCGCCTGCAGCGGCACCGAGTACGCCTCGCTGCGGATCGGCGAGCCGGGCGAGGCGTACGCGCCGGGCGAGGAGGTGACGGTCCGGCTGCGGCGCACCGACGGGACCTGGCAGCGGATGCGCAACCACGCGTGGCCCGTCGGCCTCTACCCGGTGCTGCTGGAGCGTGCCCGCTTCCGCGACGTCGTCCAGCACCGCCCGTCGGTGCAGGAGGTGCTCACCGTCGCCGCCCCGGACCTCGTCGCCGCCCGCCCGTGGTCGGCGGAGCGGGCCAGGCCGCCCCTGGTGGTCACCACGGCCGTCGCGGCCTGACCGCCCCGCCTGCGGGCGCGGCCGCCGCAGGAGGAGCACCGCGAGCCGGTCCGCGGCCATCGGGGGCGCGAGGGCCCGTCTCCAGGCAGGCGCGGATGTGCGCGCCGGGAAACGGCCGCGGCGCACCGTCGGGGGACCCTGGGCGATTGCGGACGGCGGCTCCGGCGAATTAATGTCGCGTGCATGTCCAAGGCCGAGATCGACATGGTGACCGCCGAGTTCTTCGGCTCCTTCGACAACCGGGGCGGCAAGCCCGCCGACGTGGCACGGATCCGCCGGCTCGCACTGCCGGGCGCCGTCATCGTCATGACCGGCCCGCGGTTCACGGCCTACACCGTGGACGAGTTCATCGCGCCCCGCGAGGAGCTGCTGGCCGGCGGCCGGCTGGTGGAGTTCGCCGAGTGGGAGACGTCCGAACGGACCGAGATCGCGGGCGACATCGCGTCGCGGTTCGGTGGGTACCGCAAATCGGGGATCCTGGACGGCGAACCGTTCGAGGGCGGCGGCACCAAGACCATCCAGTTCGTCCGCACCCCGCAGGGCTGGCGCATCGCGGCGTTCTCCTGGTACGACGAGCCCTGACCGCCCGGCGGTTGGCCGCTCCCGCTCAGGCGTCGCCCCTGAGCCGGTCGCGCTGGAGCTGCCGGGCGACGGTCCGGCGTACCGACGCCGCGGCCGACGCGGGGCCGGCCGGCTCGGCACCGGTGTCGAGGCCGCGGCTGATCTCGTCGTAGGCGGTCCGGAAGGCGGCGGGCAGTTCGGCGGCGCCGAGCCGCAGGTCCGCTTCGAGCAGCCGTCGCAACTCGTCGGTGCTCTGCGGGGTGAAGCGCCTGCGCCCCCTGGCGAGCGCGGCGACGAAGCGTGCGCAGCGCGCGGCGTCCAGGGTCTCGGCGACCTCCTCCGCCAGCGCCCACAGGCGCCCTTCGAGCCATGCCACGTCGTGCTGCTGCAGAGCGACTCCCAGCCGCGGCAGCGGCTCGTCGGCCGCGAACCGCGTCATCTGCTTGGACACGGCGGGCTGGCTCATCTGCGTGATCCGGGCGATCTTGTCCTGCGTCCAGCCGAAACCGGCGAACAGCCTGATCATCTCGGTGCGCAGCCTGCGCATCTCCTCGCCCGCACGGATGACCTCGTTCATGCCGGCGAGCATCCGCGCCGCCTGTTCCTCGCTCAGCGCCCCCGGTTCCTGCCGCACTGCGTCTCCTTCCACGACTCGGTTATACACCCGGGGGACCTCCACGTCATAACCAGGTTGTACAACGTGGTTATAGCTGTCAGGATCCGCCGCATGGCCGCACTCACACCCGCACCTGTGCCCCCATCCGCCTCCACCTCCGACGCGTCCGCGTTCACCGCGCCCGACGGGACCCGTCTCGCCTACCGCACCCACGGCGGCGGCGAACCGCTCGTCTGTGTCCCCGGCGGCCCGGCGGACTCCGCCTACCTCGGCGACCTCGGGGGCCTGTCCGCCCACCGCCGCCTGATCGTCCTGGACCTGCGCGGCACCGGCCGCTCCGCCGTTCCGCGGGACACCTCGTCCTACCGCAGCGACCGTCTCGTCGACGACATCGAGGCCCTGCGCGAGCACCTCGGCCTCGACCGGATCGACCTGCTCGCCCACTCCGCCGGGGCGAACCCCGCGATGCAGTACGCGGCCCGGCACCCCGACCGCATCGGCAGGCTCGCCCTGATCACCCCGGGCATGCGGGCCGTCGGCACGGAGATCACGGGGGACACCCGGCGGGAGCTCGCCCGGCTGCGGGCGGACGAACCGTGGTTCCCGGCGGCCTTCGCCGCGCTGGAGGCCCTCATCGAGGGCAGCGGCGCCGACCGCGACGCCATCGCGCCCTTCTTCCACGGTCGTTGGGACGCCGACGCGCAGCGCCACGACTCGGCGTGCCGCCCGGACAACCCGGAGGCCGTCGCGCTCTTCGGGGCCGAGGGCGCCTTCGACCCGGAAGCCACCCGCGCGGGACTCGCCGCCCTCCGGGCCCCGGTGCTGATGCTCGCCGGGGAGTTCGACCTGAACAGCCCGCCCGGGTCGGTCGCCGCATGCGCGGAGCTGTTCCCCGACGCCGCGCTCGTCGTCCAGCGGGGAGCGGGCCACTACCCCTGGCTGGACGACCCCGACCGGTTCGTGTCGGCCGCCGCGGCGTTCCTGGGGTGACCCCGACCGCACCGTTGGCACGGACCCGGTCGCCGTGCACGAGCGGCGGCCCCGGCCGGATTCCCCCCGGCCGGGGCCGCCTTCACCGTGCGGACGCGCCGCCGCGCGCCGACACCGCTACCAGAGGACGGGGAGCCGCTCCGGCAGGCGCTTCATGAAACGGGTGCGCCAGACGAGCTGGTCGAAGGGCACGGCCAGCTGGAGGTTGGGCATCTTCTCCAGCAGCACCTCGATGGCGATCTCCGTGTGCCGCTTGCCGAGCGCGGTGGCCGGGCAGTAGTGCGGCCCGCCGCCGAACGACAGGTGCGTGGCGGCGTTCGCGCGGTCGATGTCGAAGACGTGGGGGTCGGTGTACACGGCCGGGTCGGTGTTGGCGGCCTCGACCAGGACGAGCAGCAGCTCGCCCTTCTTGACCTCGACGTCGCCGAGGGTGACGTCCTCCAGTGCGAGCCGCGGCAGGCCGTCGGCGATCGACAGGTTGACGCGCAGGAGCTCGTCCACGGCGGCCGGGATCTTCTCCGGGGCCTTGCGCAGCTGCTCCCACACGTCGGGGTTCTGCAGGAGCGAGACGATCGCCATGGTCAGGAAGCCCATGGTCGAGATGACGCCGGCGCCGAACAGCGTGACGCCGACGACAGCCAGCATCTCGTCCGTCAGGTGCGCGTAGTCGGGGTCCTTGCGCAGTGCGGCGAGCTCGGCCATCAGGCCGACCGTGGCCGGGTCGTCGAGCCGCTCCACCATGTAGGCCATGTCGCGGTCCCAGTTGAGCTTGGCGCCGGTGACGGGGCAGGCCGAGTTCATGAACGCGATGTCGAGGCTGGCGGCCAGTCGCGGGGCGTCGGCCTCGGGGATGCCGAGGATGCGGCAGTGGAGGTTCTCCGCGTACGGGTTGGTGAACGCGCCGCGCAGGTCGACCGGCGCACCGCTGCGCAGGAGGCCGTCGACGAGGCTGTCGGCCTGGTCGCGCATCCAGCCGGTGAGGTTGCCGGTCTTCGGGTTGATCGCCTTGAGGACGGCCTTGCGCAGGCCGGCACCGGTGATGTTGCCCATGTTGTTGACGACCTCGGGCGGGATCGTCAGCGCGTACTGCCGGGGCACGCCGGGGGCCGAGGTGTCCTTCAGGCTGAACCTCGGGTCTTCGAGGACCTGCTTGCAGAGCGCATAGGACGAGACGAGCCAGGCCTCGTCACCGGCTATCGTACGGACGCGCTTGACCGGCTCGTCGCGCAACTGCTCAACCTCGGGCGGGAGTTGGTCGCCACGTGCGGAGAACGGGAAGTCGAGGAGGGTGTCAGCGGTCATCGGAGTCTCCTTCGGCGGGGGTGATGATGGCGTGGCCCTGGTTGCGTGAGGCGCGAAGCCCCGAGCCGCGCGAGTAGAGCAGTTCCGCCATGGGCAGGAGCTGGTGGTAGCAGTTGAGGGAGGACGGCACGCCCAGGATGGCGGGCGTGTCCAGGAACAGCGGCGCCTCGGCGCAGACGTACTCCAGGCAGACCTCGCGCTGCCGGGTGGTGGCGGCCTTCCCGTTCAGCACCTTCGAGGAAAGGAACGCGTCGACAAGGGAGTTGCAGGTCTCGCGGAACTCCGGATCGATGTCGAGCAGGTTGTTCAGGTGGTTGTGGAGGGTCCGGTAGGCCGGGATGTCGGTGAGGGACGACATCGGACGGGCCCGGAGGCGGACGCCGGTGGGGTCGGCTTCGGCAGCGGCGTTGTTGACCTTGGCGCGGACTCCGCGCAGGTTCTTCACCGCCTTGCGGCGAGCTTCGTCCTCGCCGTATCCGAGGGCCTCGTACATCTCCGCGACGTGCATGTCGGTGTAAATGAGGTCGACCTGTGCGAAGTTGCGCATGCCCCACTGGGCGAGGTCGAGAACGCGTTGGGCCGAGAAATAGCTGTTGCCCGGCGAGATGCCGATGACGGCGTGATCGCCCTCATCGTTGATCACCTGGCAGTGCGGGGTGTATGGCCGGACTGTGAAGACTTCGGTTGCTGTCGTCAACAGGGGTCGGGTCCTTTGCGCCGCAAGTCCCGTGGGGCCCTGTGCCCCGGGTGTGGCGGCGACGTGATGGAAGGTACCCGAACTCTGAGCGACCTTCCATGTCTTCTGGGTAGTAACTCACCTGTCGGACAGACCAGTTGACCTGGGCATCTTTCCCCGGCGGGGAGGTTGCCGCGGCCGCGCCGACCTGGCACTTGTCCGTCCCGGCCCCTCCCGCTGCCGCCGTCGGACTCCGTATGGTGAGCGTTCATCAGGTCTTCACGATCGAGCGCGGCGAGGACCGGAGCGTGATCGGGCGGACGGCCGCGCGTGTCGGCGCCGACACGCGTGCCGCATCATGGTGGGCCACCCCGCTCACCCGACGACACTTGCGGAGGCCGACAGTTGGACGGACCGTCGCGCCGCGCCGTACTGGGCGCCGGGTTCGCCGCCGCCACGGCATCGCTCGGCGGATGCTCGGCGGGCTCCGGCCCCGTACGCCGGCTGCGGCTCGCGACGGGCCCCGAAGGTGGCCCGTACAACGCCTTCGGCAAAGCCCTGGCACTGGCCGTCGGCGCGAGCGATCTGCCGCTGGAGATCATCCCCGTGAGCACCGCCGCGAGCGTGGACAACCTGCGCCGCCTGGACGAGGGCTCCGCGGAGCTGGCCCTGGCCATGGCGGACGCCGCCGAGGACGCCGTACTGGGCCGCGACTCCTTCCCCCGGCCGGCCGCGGTGGCGGCACTGGCCCGCGTCTACGTCAACTACACGCACCTCGTCGTCCCGGCCGACGGGCCGGTGGGCGCGGTGGCGGACCTCGCCGGCCGCCCGGTGGCCGCCGGTGCGACGGGATCCGGGGTACGCGTGGTCGCCCGGCGCATCCTGCGGGCGGCCGACCCGGCCGGTGCCCGCGCCCCGGCCGGCGAACGCCCGCTGGGCCTCGCCGCGTCGGTGGCGGCGCTGCGCGACGGCTCGGTCGACGCGCTGTTCTGGTCCGGGGGCGTGCCCACACCGGCCCTGGCCGCGCTGGCGCGCGAGCTGCCCCTGCGGTTCCTGCCGCTGGACGCCTACGCGGGCCCGCTGCGGGCGCGCCACGCCCCCGTCTACACGGCGGTCACCCTGCCGGCCGGGGTGTACGGACTGACGGAACCGGTGGGCACCATCGGCGTCGGCAACTACCTCCTGGCCCGCGAGGACGTGGCAGACGGGGTTGTACGGGACCTGCTGCGGGTGGTCTTCGACCGGTGGCGCGACCTCCTGCGGGAGGTGACGGCGGGCGCCCGCCTGGAGCCGCGCTTCGCCATCTCCACCGGCCGGGTCCCCCTCCACCCGGGCGCGGTCGCCCACTACCGCTCCGTGTACGGCTGAAGGCCGTCCCGGACGCCGGCGACCGAGGTCCCGCGGCATGCCGGCGCACGTGGTCGATCCTGTTCGGCCGCGCAGGGCGGCGTGCGCGGCCCGCTCCACGGCGCAGCGGCCGCCCAGCCGCTGCCGTCAGGGCCGTGCCGGCGGGAGGAGGAGGTGCGCCGCCAGGCCGTGCGGCGTGTTCGCGGTGAGGCCGAGGGTGCCGCCGCTGATGCGGGCGATCTCGTCGGCGATGGCCAGCCCCAGCCCGCTGCCGGGGACGTTCTGGTGCGCGGGCGAGCGGGTGAACCGCCGCAGCAGCAGCTCCACCTCGTCCTCCGGCACGCCCGGGCCGTCGTCCGCGACCCGGACGACCGTGCTTCCGTCCGCCTGGCGCGCGGCTGCGACCTGGACGCGTCCGCCGCGCGGTACGAACTTGACCGCGTTGTCCAGGAGCGCGTCCAGGATCCGGCCCGCCGCGTCGGGCAAAGCGTGGGCCCGCAGGCCGTCCGGGACGCCGACGGCCGTGAGCTCCAGCCCCGCCGCGCGGAACACCGGGAGCCAGGCCGCGACCCGGTCCCGTACCGCCCGCGACACGTCCTGCCCGGTCAGCTCGGCCGCGCCGGATTCGACACGTGCCAGGGCCAGCAGGCCGTCGAGCAGTTCCTCCAGGCGCTCCGCCTCGTCCAGGGCGCGGGCGTGCTCGGCGAGGCCCGGTCCGGGGGTGACGTGCGGCTCGACGTTCTCCAGTCGCAGCACCAGCGTGGCCAGCGGATTGCGCAGCTGGTGGGAGGCGTCGGCGACGAAGTCGCGCTGACGGCCGATCGAGTCGGAGACGGCCTCGGCCATGGTGTTGAAATGCTGCCGCAGCCGGCGCAGTTCGGGAGGCCCGCTGTCCGAGCCCGCCCGGGCCTGGAGGCTGCCGGCCGCCAGCCGCTCCACCGCCCGGTCCAGGTCCATGACCGGACGCATCAGCCAGCGGGCGATCCCCGCGGCGACCAGGGCGGCCGCCGCGAACGAGGCGAGCGCCCCGGCGGCGATGAGCGACCAGCGGACCGTGACGTCCCGGCGGGCGGCATCGGTGGGGACCGCCAGCAGCACCGCTCCGCTGACCCGCTCGTCGCGGCCCACGGGCTCGGCGAGTACGACCTCGCCCGGGCCCCAGGGGCGCAGGGTCGGCAGCAGATCGGTGGAACGGCCGGTCAGGGCGCGTCCGCGCGCCTCCCGCGCCCCGGCGCCGGGCGCGGCTCCGGCCCGCATCAGGGTCGAACCCGCCGTGTCGACGACCACGACGCCCGCTCCGTACAGGTCGGCGTAGCGGCCGATCTCGGCCGACAGCTCGGCCCGGTCGGCCTCGGTGCGCATCCGCTCCGCGAGATCGGCGAAGCGTACGGCCTCCGAGCGCCGCTGGAGCAGCAGGTGCTCGGTCCGCCCGCGCGCGTACCCCTCGGCCAGGGGCAGGCACAGGAGCAGCGCCGCGACCCCCATGAGCACCGTCAGCACGGCGAGGAGCCTGCGCCTCACCGTTCCCCGCCGAGCTGGTAGCCGTAGCCGCGGACGGTGCGCACGATCCCGGAACGGCCGGTCTTGGCGCGGATCCCGGCCACGTGGACGTCCAGCGAGCGTGAGGCGGCGAGGAAGGCGTCGCCCCAGATCCGGTCCAGGATCTCCGCGCGGGAGTGCACCTCGTCGGGCCGGGCCGCCAGGAGGGCGAGGACGTCGAACTCGCGCCGCGTCAGCCGCACCCGGTCGCCCGCGACGGTGACGGTGCGCCCCGCCAGGTCCACCTCCACGTCCCCGCGGCGTACCGCGGCCGCGGCCGGGGCGTCGCGGTCGGCGCGTGCGTCCGTACGGCGCCGGACGGTGTCGATCCGGGCCATCAGCTCGGCCATCCGGAACGGTTTGACGACGTAGTCGTCGGCGCCGGCCCGCAGGCCCTGCACGACGTCGCGTTCCTCGCAGCGGGCGGTGACCACGATCAGCGGGACGCCGCACACGGTCCGCAGCCGCCGCAGCAGCTCGATCCCGTCCAGGTCGGGCAGCCCCAGGTCGAGCAGGACGAACTCGGCCTCGCGGGTGTGGCGCAGCGCGTCCTGGGCCCGTGCGACGCGGCGGACGGTGTGCCCGCGCTGGGCGAGGGCGGTGCCGAGGGCCTGCGCCATCCTGTCGTCGTCCTCGACGAGGAGCGCGTGCATGCAAGGCCTCCATCACGGCGGGGTGCGCGGCGCGCGCTGCCGCCGCCCCAGGCTACCGGCGCCGTTCAGCGCACGGCTTCGGCCGGCGCCGCGGCCGAATCCCCCCGGTCGGCGTCGGCATCGGCCTCGGCGCGGCTGAGGGCCGCGTCGCGCGTGTCCGGCATGAGCACGTACGTCACGAGGGAGATCAGCGCGCACCCGGAGACGTACCAGAAGAACATGGTCTCGTGACCGCTGTTCTTGAACCAGAGCGCCACGTACTCCGCGGTGCCGCCGAAGAGCGCGTTGGCGACGGCGTACGGCAGGGCCACGCCCAGGGCGCGCACCCGGGTGGGGAACAGTTCGGCCTTGACCGCCGCGTTGATGGACGTGTAACCGGTGATGATCACCAAGGCGAGGAGCGAGAGGCCGAGAGCGGACCAGTACGAGGACGCCGACCCCAGGGCGGTCATGATCGGGTACGTGCCGACGGTGCAGCCCACCGCGAACGTGATCAGCAGGGGGCGGCGGCCGATCCGGTCCGACAGCATGCCGGCGAAGGGCTGGAGCACGGCGAAGACGGTCAGGGCGGTGAAGCTGACCAGGGTGGCGGTGGTCTTCTCCATGCCCGCGCTGCCGACCAGGTACTTGGTCAGGTAGGTGGTGTAGGTGTAGTAGGCCACGGTGCCGCCGAGGGTCAGGGCCATGACCAGGCCGGCCTGCCGCCGGTACTGCCACAGGGCCCGCAGCGTGCCGCGCGTGCTGTCGTCGTGCCCGTCCTCGCCGGCCGCGGCCTCCTCCCGGAAGGCATCGGTCTCCTGGAGCCTGCGCCGCAGCCAGAAGACGACCACCGCGAACAACGCCCCGAGGACGAAGGGGATCCGCCAGCCCCAGCTCTCCAACTGGTTCGTGGTGAGCGTGTGCTGCATCGTGATCAGGATGCCCAGGCCCAGGAGTTGGCCGCAGGTCATCGACACGTACTGGAAGGAGGAGCCGAGGCCGCGGCGGTTGCGGGCCGAGGCCTCGGTCAGGTAGGTGGCGCTGGCGGCGTACTCTCCGCCGATGCTCATGCCCTGCAGGAGGCGGGCCAGCAGCAGCACCAGCGCGCCGAAGTAGCCGGCCTGGCCGTAGGTCGGGGCGACGGCGATGAGCAGCGCGGCGACGGACATCATGGTGACGGTGAGCGTGAGCGCGCTCTTGCGTCCGTGCCGGTCGGCGGCGCGGCCGAGGATCCAGCCGCCGACGGGCCGCATCAGGAAGCCGACCGCGAAGATCCCCGCGGTGTTCATCAGCTGGGTGGTCGGATTGTCGCCGGGGAAGAAGGAGTCGGCGAAGTAGATCGCGAAACTGGCGTAGACGAACCAGTCGTACCACTCGACGAGGTTGCCGAGCGAACCGCCGATCAGTGCGAGGCGGCGCTTGTTGCGCTCGTCGCCGGCCGGCGGAGCGGCGGGCGGGCCGGGGGTGCGTCCGGGCTGGGACCCGGGCCGGGATCCGGGCGCGACGGCGGACGGGGACATGGCGGCTCCAGAGGGAAGTCCCTGAGGGGAGAGGGGAGAACGGCCCCGGAGGCGGGGGAGTGTCCAGAGCATGCGGCCCGCGTCGCACCCGGACAAGCTCCGCCGCGCAGATCTAACGTTCCGCTAAGGAAGCGGCCCGGCACGGGATTTCACAGCGAAGTCATGCTCACGTCATGTCTGCTCCATGGCGGCCACCCGCGGGTGGCCCACGGTGGGGGCGGCCCGGCCGCGGAGCACCCGTGGGACCCGACTGCGCGGCCGGCCGCACCCCGACCCCGTGACCAGGAGGCAAGATGAGCGCGATCCCGAGAAGGCGGACGACGGCCGTCGGCATGGCCGCCGTGGTAACCCTGGGCGTGATCGCCGTACCGGCGCACGCCCACGGGGACCGCGGCGCCCCGCCGCCACTGGCCCAGGTGCCCGCCTCCGTCGAGACGCCCTCCCTCTTCGACGACGAGGCCGGCGGCAACGCCAACGCGGACGACCCCGCCATCTGGCGCAACGCCAAGGACCCCGACCGCAGCCTGGTCATCGCCACCGCCAAGGAGGGCGGCCTGCGCGTGTACGACCTGGACGGGCGCCAGGTGCAGTCCGTGCCGGCCCCGCCGCCGCCCCGGGAAGGGGACGCCGCCGGCCGGTTCAACAACGTCGACCTGATCTCCGGCCTCCGCTTCCCCGACGGCCGCCACGACGTGGCCGTCGTCTCCGACCGGGGCCGCGACCAGCTGCGCGTCTACCGGATCGACGCCGGGCGGACGGGCGCCCCCCTGGTCGACGTCACCGACGAGGCGGCCGCCCCGCTCGTCTTCTCGGCAGATCCGGACGAGGTCGCCGACCAGCGGACCGCCTACGGGCTGGCCGCCTACACCGACCGCCGCAGCGGCCGCTCCTTCGCGGTCGCCAGCCGGCGCCACGCCACCGCTCTCGCACTGGCCGAACTCCTGCCCACCCCCCAGGGAAAGGTCGGCTACCGCACGGTCCGCACCACCTCGCTGCCCGCCTCCTTCCCCCTGCCCGACGGCAGGACCTGGACGCCCTGCAACGAACCGGGCGAACTGCCCCAGGTCGAGGGCATGGTCGTCGACCCGGACACGGGCGACCTGTACGCGGGCCAGGAGGACGTCGGCATCTGGAAGCTGGACGCCGACCTGCGCTCGCCCGCCCGGCTGATCGAGAAGGTCCGCTCCTTCGGGGTGCCCGGCACCTGGAACCCGCAGACCGAGGAGTGCGACGCGGGCGCCGACCCCGGCTTCGGGGGCCGCCATCTCTCCGCCGACGTGGAGGGCCTGACCATCTGGCGCGACGCCCGGCACCCGCGCCGCGCCGGCTACCTGCTCGCCTCCAGCCAGGGCGACGACACCTTCGCCGTCTTCGACCGCGAGCGCGGCGACCGTTACGTCCGGGGCTTCCGCATCACCGCCGGCGACCGGCCCGGAGCGCCCGACGGCTCCCAGGAGTGCGACGGCGCCGCCGTCATGAGCGCCCCGCTGGGGCGGAGGTTCCCCAACGGCCTCCTCGTCGTCCAGGACGGGGCCAACACCCCGCAGACCACCGGCCCGGACGGGGAAGCCCGTACCGACACCGACTTCAAGTTCGTCGACCTGGGCCGTCTGGCGCGCGCCGTACGCCTGTGACCGGCGCCGGGCCGGCCGGCACCGTGGGGTGCCGACCGGCCCGGACGCTTGATCGGTGATCGGTGACCGGTGATCAGGAGAGGTCGAACCGGTCGAGGTTCATCACCTTGTCCCACGCGGCGACGAAGTCCTTGGCGAACTTCTCCTTGGCGTCGTCGCTCGCGTAGACCTCCGCCAGCGCCCGGAGCTCGGAGTTGGAGCCGAAGACCAGGTCGGCCCTGGTGCCGGTCCACTTGACCTCGCCGGTGGCGGTGTCACGGCCCTCGAAGGTGTTCGCGTCCTGGGACGTCGCCGTCCACACCGTCCCCAGGTCGAGGAGGTTGACGAAGAAGTCGTTGGTCAGCGAACCGGGCGTCCTGGTGAACACGCCGTGCTGGGACTGCTGGTGGTTGGCGCCCAGCACGCGCAGGCCGCCGACGAGGACCGTCAGCTCGGGCGCGCTCAGGTTCAGCAGGTTGGCCCGGTCCAGCAGCAGGTACTCGGCCGGCAGCCGGTTGCCCTTGCCGAGGTAGTTGCGGAAACCGTCGGCGGTCGGCTCCAGGGCCGCGAACGACTCCACGTCCGTCTGCTCCTGCGAGGCGTCCACCCGGCCCGGCGTGAACGGCACCCGGAGGTCGAACCCGGCGTCCCTGGCCCCCTGCTCGACCGCGGCCGCGCCCGCCAGCACGATCAGGTCGGCGAGCGAGATCCGCTTGCCTCCGGCCTGGGAGGAGTTGAACGCCTCCTGGATCCCCGTCAGCACGCGCAGCACACCCGCCAGCTGGTCCGGCTCGTTGACCTCCCAGCCGCTCTGCGGCTGCAGGCGGACGCGGGCACCGTTGGCGCCGCCGCGCTTGTCGCTGCCGCGGAAGGACGAGGCCGACGCCCACGCCGTGGACACCAGCTGCGACACCGACAGGTCCGAGGCGAGGACCTGCTCCTTGAGGGAGGCGACGTCCGCGGCGTCGACGAGCTCGTGGTCCACCGCGGGCAGCGGGTCCTGCCACAGCAGCTCCTCGGACGGCACCTCGGGGCCGAGGTAGCGCACGACGGGGCCCATGTCGCGGTGGGTCAGCTTGAACCAGGCGCGGGCGAAGGCGTCCGCGAACGCGGCCGGGTCCTGAAGGAACCGCCGCGAGATCTGCTCGTAGGCCGGGTCGAAGCGCAGCGCCAGGTCGGTCGTCAGCATCGTCGGGGCGTGCGTCTTCGACGGGTCGTGGGCGTCGGGCACGGTGCCCGCGCCGCCGCCGTCCTTGGGCCGCCACTGGTGGGCTCCGGCGGGGCTCTTGAACTGCTCCCACTCGTAGCCGAAGAGGATCTCGAAGAAGCTGTTGTCCCACGTGGTCGGGGTGTTGGTCCAGATGCCCTCCAGACCGCTGGTGATGGCGTCCCCGCCCTTGCCGGTGCCGAAGGAGTTGGCCCAGCCCAGGCCCTGCGCCTCGATCGGGGCGGCCTCGGGGTCGGCGCCCACGCTCTCGGCCGGCCCGGCGCCGTGGGTCTTGCCGAAGGTGTGGCCGCCCGCGATCAGCGCCACCGTCTCCTCGTCGTTCATCGCCATCCGGCGGAACGTCTCGCGGATGTCGCGGGCCGCGGCGACGGGGTCCGGGTTGCCGTTCGGGCCCTCCGGATTGACGTAGATCAGGCCCATCTGGACGGCGCCGAGCGGACTCTCCAGCTCGCGGTCGCCGGTGTAGCGCCGGTCGTCGAGCCACGTGGTCTCGGGACCCCAGTACACGTCCTCGTCCGGCTCCCAGACGTCGGCGCGGCCGCCGCCGAAGCCGAAGGTCTCGAAGCCCATCTGCTCCAGCGCGACGTTGCCGGTGAGGATCATCAGGTCGGCCCACGACAGGCTCTGGCCGTACTTCTTCTTGACGGGCCACAGCAGTCGGCGGGCCTTGTCGAGGTTGCCGTTGTCCGGCCAGCTGTTGAGGGGCGCGAAGCGCTGCTGCCCGGCGCCGGCGCCGCCGCGTCCGTCACTGATGCGGTAGGTGCCGGCGCTGTGCCAGGCCATCCGGACCATGAAGGGGCCGTAGTGGCCGAAGTCGGCGGGCCACCAGTCCTGGGAGGTCGTCAGGACCTCCGCGATGTCCCGCTTCACCGCGGGCAGGTCGAGGCTCTGGAACGCCGTGGCGTAGTCGAAGTCCTCGCCCAGCGGATTGGCCACCGCCGGGTTCTTGGCGAGGATCTTCAGGTTCAGCCGCTCGGGCCACCACTGGCGGTTTCCACCGCCCTGGGTGGGGTGCGCGGCGCGCTCGTGCGCGACGGGACAGCCGCCCCCGCCCTGCGCCTTGTCGTCCGTGACGATTGCATCGTGGTTCTCGGACATGGGAATCCTTCCGTACCAGGGGGATCGCGGTGCTCAGGACCGAATGCGGTCGAACAGGCGGGACACGGGGTCCCTGTGCACGGGCCTCGGCCTCGTCGGTCGCTCGACGCCGAGTGGTCGCCGTCCCGTACTCCCGCCGCTCGGGAGTCTTCCTGCCTCTTGGCTGTCAACGGAACCGATCCTACGATGGACGCAATCCAAGTCAAGATGAGTACCAAGCCCATATCCGATCGGATTCCGGAAAGCCGATCGGCGCACGGCGGGCACGCACCGAACCTGACGGGGGGAGCCGAGATGAGTGACCTGCTGGAACGGCTGCGGGGGCGCGGTTGGCGCCTCACGTCCCAGCGGCGGGTCGTCGCCGAGGTCCTCGACGGCGACCACGTGCACCTGACGGCGGACGAGGTGCACGCCCGCGCGGCACGGCGGCTGCCGGAGATCTCCCGGGCCACCGTCTACAACGCCCTGGGCGAGCTGGTGGCCCTCGGCGAGGTCGCCGAGGTCAGCACCGACGGCCGCGCCAAACGCTACGACCCCAACGCGCACCACCCGCACCAGCACCTGGTGTGCTCCGGCTGCGGGCTCATCCGCGACGTCCGCCCCGACGGGGACCCGCTGGCGGTGCTGCCGGCGGCGGAACGCTTCGGATTCGCGGTCTCCGCGGTCGAGATCACCTACCGGGGCCTGTGCCCGGCCTGCGCCCGCCCCGGACCACCGGCCGCCCCGTCGAATGATGTGCGCGCGCCCGGGTAGGTGCCGTGCAGAACCGGCCGGTCGCATCGCGCGGCAGTCGGCAGGACGATGGCACAGCACGAACCTGCGCACGTGGGAAGAAGGTGGTTCCCCATGGCCCCGCCGGCCGACGGTGACAGATTCGCCGTGGACGTGCGGACCGAGGGCGACGTACTGGTCTTCACGCTCACCGGTGAGCTGGACCACGACACGGCGGAACCCTTGCGCGCCGCACTCACCGCCGCCGTCGAGGGCGGTGCGCGCAGGCTCCTCGTGGACTTCTCCGGGGTCCGGTTCTGCGACTCCACCGGCCTGAACGTACTCCTGCACAGCCGGCTTTCGCTCCGGGAGGAAGGCGGCAGCATCGCGCTGGCCGGGCTGAGCCCAGCCGTGGCGCGCATGTTCCGCATCACGGGCGCGGACGGGATCTTCGCCGTACACCCCGACGTGGCGCACGCTCTGGCCGAGCCGCGACACGCGTGAGGGAGGAGCGCGCCATGGAGCCTCGCTCCCCCGACCGGAGGCGGAGCCGGAGCCTCTTGCTGACCGGGATGACGGACGTCGTCACCCGTTGCCGTGACTTCACCCGCGATGCCCTGATCGACTGGAAGTGGATGCCGGGCGCCCGCGACGACGCGGAGGACGTCCTGCTGCTGGTGTCCGAGGTCGTGGCCAACGCCTGCCTGCACGCGGGCGGGCCCCGAGCCCTGCTCCTGGAGTGCACGGACGAGGTGCTGCGCGTCGAGGTCACGGACGGCAACCCCGTCGCCCCGACGCCGCGCTCACGTCCGGATCCGGCCCGGCCGGGCGGGTACGGGCTGCTCATCGTCGAACGGATCGCCCGCCGCTGGGGCACGCTGCCCCTCGCGGACGGCAAGTGCGTGTGGGCGGAGATCGACTCGCCGCTGCGGTCCCCGGATGTCCGGGGACCGCAGTCCGTGTCGTGGTGACGCCGGCTCCCGGCCGGCGCCGGGGCCGTCAGGAAGCGCCGGCGTCCTCGTGTCCCTCACCGTCGCCGGGGCCTTCCAGGGGGTCCTCCAGCATTCCGGTGCGCAGCCTGGCCATGATCCGGCTCAGCAGCCGGGACACGTGCATCTGGGAGATGCCCAGGCGCTCGCCGATCTGCGACTGGGTGAGCTCCTCGCCGAAGCGCAGCTGCAGCACCAGCCGGTCGCGCTCACCGAGCGCGTTCAGGAGGGGCTTGAGCGTCTCCAGGTCCTCGATCCGCTCGTACGCCTCCTCCTCCGAGCCCAGCGAACGCGGCAGCGCGCCGCCGTCCGCGTCCTGGCCGACGGAGGTGCTGAGGGATTCGGCGACGTAGCAGTTGGCGGCCTGCCGGCCCTCGGCCAGGGCGTCGTCGCTGACGCCCAGATGCTCCGCGAGCTCGTGGTCGGTCGGGCGGCGGCCCAGGTCCTGTTCCATCGCGTCGCAGCACTTCGCCATGTCCAGGCGCAGCTCCTGCAGGCGCCTGGGGACCTTCACGGACCAGCTGGTGTCCCGGAAGAAGCGCTTCATCTCGCCCGTGATGGTCGGCACGGCGAAGGTGGCGAACTCGACCCCGCGCTCGACGTCGTACCGGTTGATGGCCTTGATCAGGCCGATGGTGCCCACCTGGACGATGTCCTCGAAGGGTTCGCTGCGGTTGCGGAAGCGCCGGGCGGCGTACTTCACCAGGCTGAGGTTCAGCTCGACCAGCGTGTTGCGGACGTAGGAGTATTCCGCGGTGCCCTCGGCCAGGGAGCGCAGCCGGTGGAAGAGCGCCACGGAAAGGCTCCGGGCGTCGTCCGTGCTGACGGCGAGGGGGTTCTCGGGAATCTCGAGGGTGTCGTCCGTGGTGTCCACCGGATACCCCGTATGGGCGGGGTCCAGGGTGTCGCGAAGGGGGGTCATGAGTGTCCTCCGACGGGTCGGGGGGCCGCGCGGGGCGCGGCAGGGCCGTCGTGGGTTTCCCGTTCGGTTATATACCCGATCGCGGCGGTCTGACCCTTCCCGCGGCCCGCACGTCGTGGGCGCGGGCCCTCATCCGGGCGGCGGGGCCAGGTGGTAGACGGCGAAGGCGCGGTCGATGACGGGCATGGCGACGTTGCGCACCCGGACCCCGCCGCCCGTCATCCCGTGCTCGGTGCCCAGGTGAGCGTGCCCGTGGACCGCCAGATCGGCTCCGGCCCCGTCGATGGCCTCCGCCAGCAGGTAGCTGCCGAGGAAGGGATAGATCTCCAGGGGCTCGCCCGCCAGGGTGTCCGGGACGGGAGAGAAGTGGGTGAGGGCCACCCGCAGGCCGCTGCCCCGGGTGCGCAGCTCGCTCAGGGTGCGGCCGAGCCCGTCCGCGCACGCCCGGGTGTAGCGGATGAAGGCCTTCATCTCCGGCTCCCCGAACTCCGCGGCGCTGCGGCCGGCGAAACCCCCGCCGAAGCCCTTGGTCCCGGCGATCCCCACGGTGACGCCCCGGATGTCGAGGGTGACGCCGTCGCCCTCCAGGACGTGGACGCCCTCCTCGGCCAGCTCGCGGGTGACGAGGTCAGCCTGGTCGCTCTGGTAGTCGTGGTTGCCGAGGACGGCGACGACCGGCACGGGCAGCCCGGCGACTTCCGCGGCCACCACCCGGGCCTCCTCGCGGGTGCCGTGCCGGGTGAGGTCGCCCGCCAGCAGCAGCACGTCCGCGCAGTCGCCCAGCGTGTCGAAGGCCGGCCGCAGGGTGCCGGCACTGCCCGGCCCGAGGTGGATGTCCCCGACGGCGGCGATGCGGATCACGACAGCACCTCCGCCGACCCGGGAGGCCCCGCGTGCTGCACGGTCAGGTCCTCGTGCCAGGGCACGCCCTCCAGTTCCTCCGCGGCGATCCGCAGTACGGCCGCCCGGGACCGGGCGTCGGCGACGCCGCCCCAGACCATCACCCACGCTCCGCGCGCCTCCACCCGCACGCCGAGCTCGGCGATGTCCTCGTGCGCCAGGCGGTCGCGCAGGTGCTCCACGCGGTAGTCGAGGTTCTCGACGGAAGTCATGGGGTCCCCTTTCCCCGGTCGATGACGTTCAACCGATCGAGGAGGTAGAGGAAGGCATCCGGCAGCGGGGTGTCGCGGTGTACGCGGTCCAGCCGGCCCCAGTCGATCTGCTCGCGCAGCATCCGGGCCATCGGCAGCAGATCGCCGAAGTCGCAGTAGTGCTCGGACAGGGCGGCGAGCAGGCTGTCCATCAGGTCGGTGGGGGACAGGACCGGCATCCACACGGAGTCCACCGATTTCACGGTGGCCCGTTCCAGCAGTTCCGTCCCGACGGGCCGGCGGGCGAGTTCGAAGATCAGGTCGATTTCCTCCCCTCCCGTGCGGCCCTTGACCAGCCAGTCCTCGGCGGCCCCGCGCATCTCGATGCCGCCGTCCTCCAGGGCCTTGATCGCCGCGTCGGCATCCTCGCGCCGCATGCAGAAGTCCGTGTCGTGCTGGAACCGGGCCGGGACGCCGTGGGCGAACGCGGCCACGCTGCCGGCGAGCGCGAACGGCTGCCCGGACTGCTTGAGCAGCGCCGCCACGCGTTTGGTGACCTCCAGGATCGCCTGGGTGTGGTCCTTGGGGAGCGCGCCGCCGGGCATGGGGGGCGGGCTCAGGGCCTCCGGGGGAGGAGCCCCGCCGGCCGTATCGACAGCAGGCTGGTTCACGGGAGGACCTCCCTCGTTCGATCCGACTCGCCCGGCCGGGTGTCCCCGTCCGGACGGCAGGCGCCTTACCCGTCCGGCGCCGCCGAAACCCCGCGGCCGGTGAACGCGGAGCGAGTGGGCGGGAGCGTTGCGGGTAGGCGCCCGTACGAGGCGCAGCCCTGGAGGGGTCCGCAAAGGGACCCGGGCACCGGTCCCGCATGGAGGTGGAAGATGACACGAGCCGCACTGTTCGACGTCGACGGGACTCTCACCGACACCAACCACCTGCACGTCGTCTGCTGGTGGGAGGCGCTGCGGCAGGGCGGCCACACCGTGGCGATGCACGCCATCCACCGCGCCATCGGCCTGCCGGGCGAGGACCTCCTCGGCCACCTGCTGGGGGAGGGCCGCGACACGAGCGGGGACGAGCGGCTCACCGCGGGGCACGACACGCTGTACGCCACGTACTTCGACCGGCTGCCCGGCCTCGACCGGGCCGCCGAGCTGCTGCGCGAGCTCGACCGCAGGGGCTGGCGGGTCGTCCTGGTGACCTCCGCGAGCGCCGGTGAGCTGACCGCGCTCAAGGGCGCCATCGGCGCCGACGACGCCATCACGGCGACCGCGAGCGCCGACGACGTCAGCGAGGGCAAACCCGCGCCCGATCCGGTGGTGCACGCCCTCGGGCTCGTCGGCGCGGACGCGGCCGACGCGGTCTTCGTCGGCGACAGCGTGTGGGACATGACGGCCGCCACGCGGGCCGGCGTGGTCGGGGTGGGACTGCTCAGCGGCGGGATCCCCCGGCGGGACCTCGAGGAAGCGGGGGCCCGCGCCGTCTACCGGCATCCGGCCGACCTCCTGGACGGCCTCGACGGCAGTCCCTTCGCCGACGGGTCCGGGGAAGCCGGAAGCAGTACGCGGGCCCGTGCGTCAGGGGCCACCCGGCCCGCCGCACACGAACCCAGGGAGACGGCATGTCCGACGCCACCGACCAGAGGGACCAAGGACGGGACGAGAGCGAGAAGGAGCGCGCCGACCGGCAGTGGCAAGAACTGATCCAGGAGATCCGCGTCGCCCAGACGGGCGTACAGATCCTCTTCGGCTTCCTCCTGACCGTCGTTTTCACCCCGCTCTTCCACGAGCTTCCCCAGACCGACAAGACGATCTACATCGTCACCATCGTCCTCGGCTCCCTCGCCACGGGCGCGCTCATCGGCCCCGTGGCCTTCCACCGCGTCGTCTCGGGCCGCCGGATCAAGCCCGAGGCCGTGGCCTGGGCCTCGCGCCTGACCTTCGCCGGCCTCGTCCTGCTGCTGGCCACGTGCACGGCGGCGCTCTTCCTCGTCCTGCGGGTGGCCACCCACGATGCCGTCGTGCCGTGGCTGGTGGCCGGAGTGGTGGCCTGGTACCTGCTGTGCTGGTTCGCCCTGCCGTTGTGGGCGCGGGTCCGCTACACGGTCGAGAAGTGAAAGTTCCCGGTCGCCGGCGAGCGGCCGACCGTCGGCAACCGGCCACACCCGAAGCTTCGACGAGAAAATTCTTGACCCCGCACTAGGCTGGTGGGTTGTTCGGCGACAGACCGGAACAAACAGGGTGAATCAGGTCTCCGCCGATGAACCGGACCAATTGCCGGAACGACACGCGAGGGCCGATGCCAGCCACACCCGACCGCACTGAACTCGCTCTCCTCGACGACCGCAGCACCCACGGCACCCCGGACGGAGGTACGGCACCCTACGAGGAGCCCGGCAAGGCGGCACGGTTCCGCGCCGGCCCCGCCGCCCCGCCCCGCACCCTCCTCGACGTCTTCGAGGCATCCGTACGGGCGTACCCCGACGAACCCGCCCTCGACGACGGCACCACCCGCCTCAGCTACCGGGCACTGGCGGCCCAGGTCGACCGCGGCC